>NZ_JBIMEU010000001.1:0-888273 GCF_051262555.1 Aeromicrobium sp. CF4.19
CCAGCACAGCTGCACGGGATTCTTCCGTGTGCACGAGTTGCTTCCCGTGCAGACGAAGGAAAACCGTGCAGATCCTCTCCCGGTCACCCGGCCCCGGCTACCACGTGGCCGTGATCTCCTCGCGGAGCCAGGACTCCACCAGCCAGCTGGAGATGGAGACGCCTCGCGGTGGCAGCAGGAGGGTGCCGGCGTCGGCCTCTGCCTTGAGCTCCTCGCGCGTCACCCAGCGCGCCTCGGCGATCTCGACCTCGTCGATCGTGATCTCGGTGGTCGTCGCACGTCCGTGGAAGCCCAGCATGAGGCTGGCGGGGAAGGGCCAGGGCTGGCTGCCGGCATAGCGGACCTCGCCGACGCCGACCCCCACCTCCTCGTCGACCTCCCGACGCACGGCATCCTCCAGCGTCTCCCCCGGCTCCACGAAGCCCGCCAGCGTGGAGTAGCGGCCCTCGGGCCACGCGGCCTGACGCCCGAGCAGCGCCCGGTCCTCGTCGTCGGTGATGAGCATGATGACGGCGGGATCGGTGCGCGGGAAGTGGCTCTTCCCGCAGCCTCCGTCGTCGACGCTGCACACGCGCAGGTGGCCGGACTGGCGAACCTGCGTGCGGGTACCGCAGACCGGACAGAACGGCGTGCTCATGAGCCATCGGGCCATGGCGACGCCGTGCAGGGCGAGGGAGAGCTCGTCGGAGTCCAGCAGCGGCGCCAGGATGCGCAGGCTCATGGGCCCGAGCTCCTCCGCCACCCGATCGACCACGACGGCGGCATGGTGTCGACCGTGCTGCTCGCCGAGGTAGATCCACTCCCCCTCGGGCGCCTCCTGCAGGCTGATCCAGCGCACTGCGGGACCATCGGTCGTGGCCACGTGCTCGCCGCCGAGCACCAGGACGCGCGGGTCCTCGGCTCGCCAGAGGTCGTCCTTGCGCAGAGCCCCTTGTCGGTCGTGGTGGGATCGGTCGAAGGCGAAGATGCTCACGGCGTCAGCGTAGGACCCGCCTCCCCGGCCAGCCGCTCCAGCGCCTCGCGGCCGAGCAGCTCGTCGGCGCCGAAGCGCTGCACCTCTCCGAGCCGGACGTAGTAGAACGCCGCCGTGACCCGCGCAGGGTCGATGCCCTGCAGCTCGGCCCAGGCGAGCCTGTACAGGCTCAGCTGGAGGGGGTCAGCCGACGTCGTGCGGCTGGTCTTCCAGTCCACCACCTCGAAGCCGGGCCCGTCAGGCGTCCGCGCCCCGAAGACGGCGTCGATGCGCCCGATCACCTGCTGCCCGGCCAGGACGATCGAGAACGGCGCCTCGATGGCGTGGGGGGTCGCGTCGCCGTACGGACCAGCCTCGAACATCGCGATCACCTCGTCGAGCTCGGCGTCGCTGGCGAGGTCGACGTCGCCCTGACCGGGCAGCTCGGTCGGGTCGAGCAGCGGCTGCTGGCCGTAGTGCGCCTCCACCCAGGCGTGGAAGCGCGTGCCGAAGCGTGCCGCTCCCGAGGGCCTGCGCGGCATCGGGCGGGCCAGCGAGCGGGCGAACGCCGCCTCGTCCTCGTGCATCGCCAGCACGGCGGTGGCCGACAGGGCCTGCGGCACCGGGACGACGCGCGTGGGAGCAGCCGCCGCTTCGGCCTCGGCCAGCAGGAGGTCGATGTCGGCAGACAGCTCCGCCAACCGGTCTGTGGGCAGCTCCGGGGCGGGTTCGCCCGGCTCCTCCAGCGCCGACACGACCTCCGCGGCCAGGGCGCGTCGGCCCTGCAGCGGTGGCGGTGCCGCCGGCCAGGCGATGCCGTCGGCGAGCACGAGGTTGGGGTTGGTCTCGTCCTCGGCCGGGGCGGGAGCCCAGTGCAGTGGCTGGACGCCCTGCTCGGCCAGCCAGTCACGGGTGGTGGTCAGGAAGGCCGACGGGCCGCGGGGCTTCAGCTGCGTGCGTCCCCACCAGTGCCCGGTGACCACGACGCGCCGCTTCGCCCGGGTGTAGGCGACGTACCCCAGGCGAAGCTCCTCCATCAGCGCCTCCTGACGCAGCGCCTTCTTGTACTCGGCACCCGCGGACGGTGTCCACTCGGCCAGCTCGGGCAGGCTCGCGGCGTCCCCGCGCAGGGAGGCCGGCAGCGTGTGGGTGCTGGTGGTCCAGTTGGGACGTCCACCTCCCGAGGGGAAGACGGTCTCGGAGACGAGCGGCACGAGGACCGTGTCCCACTCCAGGCCCTTGGCCTTGTGCACCGTGAGCAGCTTGACGGAGTCGGACTCCGACGGCGTGGAGACCTCCATGCCGTCGTTGAAGTCCTGCTCGGCACGCAGGTAGGCGACGAGCCCGGACAGCGAGGCGTACCGGTCGGTCTGTCCGTACGCGGCGACGGCCTCCAGGAACAGCGCCAGGTTGTCGGTGCCTCCCGCGACGTCGCCGGCCTCCAGCTCGATGTCGACGTCGAGGGCGCGGACGGCGCGGCGGGCGAGGTCGAGCAGTGGCTCGCCGACGTGGCTGCGGACGAGACGGATGACGCGGGAGAGGTCGGCGAAGCGCGGTGGTGCGCTCGGGTCGTACAGGAGCTCACCCGGGTCGTCGAGGGCGTCGGCCAGCAAGACGACCTCGGTGGGGTCGGTGCCCTCGACGGCCCGCGCGAGCTCATCGGCGAGGGTGGTCTCGTCGTCACGCCCACCGCTTCGTCCGCTCAGCGCACCGGCACGCCTGCCGAGCAGGGCGAGGTCACGGGGGCCGATGTTCCAGCGCGGGCCGGAAAGCAGCCGCAGCAGCGCCGGGTTGGCCGTGACGTCCTCGACGACCTCCAGCAGCGAGAGGACGTCGAGCACCTCCGGCTGGGCGAGCAGCCCGGCCAGGCCCACGATCTCGAACGGCACGTGCGCGTCGCGCAGCGCCTTGACGATCTCGCCGTTCTCCCGGGCGACGCGGACGAGGATGGCGACGTCCTTCCACGACGTGCCGGCGTCGTGCACGCGCACGACCTCGGCCACCAGCGCGGCGATCTCCTCACCGACGGTGGCGTGCAGCGCCACGTCGACGCGCCCGCCGGGCGGCAGCGCCGAGACCAGCGGCTGGACCACCGCGGATGTGGCGTAGAAGGGCGACGCGAGGTGGTTGGCGACGTCGATGATCTCCGGAGCGCACCGCCGGGTCTCCACGAGGGCGAACTGGCGTCCGCGGGCACCGTCCGAGGCGGGGAAGTCCTCGAGGAAGTCCTCGAGGTTGCCGGTGGCTGCCCCGCGCCACCCGTAGATGCCCTGGGCGGGGTCGCCGACCGCGGTGACGGGGAGCCCGGAGAACAGGTGGCGAAGGAGGTCGCGCTGGGCCACAGAGGTGTCCTGGTACTCATCGAGCAGGACGACGCCGTAGCGCTCGCGCATCGCCTCGCCCACCTCCGGCAGGGCGGCGAGCCGGGCGCCCCAGGCCATCTGGTCGGAGAAGTCCATGACGCCCTCGGCGGCCTTGGCCGCGCGGTAGCGCTCCACGAGCACGCTCAGCTCGGTGCGGCGACGCGCGGTGGCGGCCGCGTCGCGCAGCAGGGCGGGCTTGCCGAGCGCATCGAACTCGGCCACGACGGCCGCGTCGTGCTCGCGCAGCGTCTGCGGCTCGACCAGGTGCTCGGAGAGCTGGGAGTCCAGCGCCATGACCTGCCCGACGAGTGTCGGCACGTGGGTGCCGATGTGCTCCAGAGGTCCGTCGTGGGACTCGATGACGCGAGCCATCCGCTGGAACCGCGACGCATCGGTGACGATGCGCAGGTCCGGCTCGATGCCGAGCCTGAGCCCGTGCTCGGCGATGAGCGAGCCCGCGAACGCGTGGTAGGTGGAGGCGACCGGGTCGCCGCGCGGCTCGTCGGGGTCCTCGGGCAGGTGCTCCAGGCCGGCGCGGATGCGCTGACCCAGCTCCGCGGCGGCCTTGTTGGTGAACGTCAGGCCGAGGATCCGCTCGGGTGGGACGTCCAGGTGGCCCACGAGCCACAGCACACGTGCGGCCATCACCGTCGTCTTGCCCGAGCCGGCCCCGGCGATGATCGCCCCGGGGCGGTCGAGTCCGGCCGTGATGGCCTCGGCCTGAGCCTCGGAGAACGGGATGTCGAGCAGGTCACGGAGGTGGTCGATGTCGCGGACGGCCCTCATCATCCACCTGCCCGACCGTGACGCTCCTGCTGACGCACGAGCACGCTGGCCCCGGCGTCCTGGGCCGGGCACACGCGGTGGAACTGGCAGTAGCCGCACGCGGACTGCGAGGCCGTGGCCACGAACTCCTCGGCGTCGATGGCGTGCACGGAGCGACGCAGCTGCTCGAGCGCGATGAACGGCTCGTCGGGACGTGGACCGTCCTGGGGCTGGACCTTCGGCAACCCGGTGCTGCCCGCCTCGGCACGCAGCTGCACGAGCTCCGCTCCAGCGGCCGGCGCCCCCTCGGCGACGTCCGCCGTGGCACCGGCGTCGACGGCGACCTGGTAGACGCCCAGCTGGGGGTGGACCGCGATGTCCTTGCTGCCGGGCGGGTTCTTGGACGTCTTGAGGTCGACGACGTGGACGCCGTCGACACCGACCTCCACACGGTCCATCGAGCCGCTCAGCTGCACCGTGCGGCCGTCGACGTCGACCTCGACGGTGAAGTCGTGCTCGGCCGCGACGACCTCGCGCGGGTTCTCGGTGTGCCAGCGGCAGAACCGGCCGATGGCCTCGACGGCCGCCTGCTTCTCCCGCCCCGAGACCCAGGGCGCGTACTCCAGCTCGGGCCAGACCTCATCCAGGTGGGCCGCGAGCGCGACCGGGTCGGCCTCCAGCCCGGACTCCACGACGTCGGCGGCGATCGCGTGCACGATCGAGCCGAAGCCCTGGGCGGAGCTGGTGCCCTGGCCGCCGCGCGCCTCGTGATCCAGGAACCACTGCAACGGGCACGTCATCAGCGTGGAGACCTGGCTGCCGGAGAGCCGCAGCGGCGTGTCTGCGGGACGGACCGGGGTCTCGGCGGCCGTGGGCGCGGCCAGGCCCCACCAGTGCTGCGGATGGGCGGCGCGCCCCGCAGGGTGCGTGGCCAGCCGGGCGAGCTGCTCGGCGGCCCGGCGGCGGACGGCGGGGTCCTCGGTGCCCTCCCCGATGCGGCGCAGCTCCGCGACGGCCGAGCGCAGTGACATGGCCCGGTGCGGGCGGTGCCGGACCTCGGGCAGCGAGCGCGTCGTGGGCGCTGCTCCGCTGACGTGGGCGTGCAGCTCGGTGACGAAGCGCGAGGGCTGGTCGCCCTCGTCGGTGCCGCTCTGGACCGCCGTGACGACGAGGTGTCGGCGGGCCCTGCTGCAGGCGACGTAGAACAGCCGACGTTCCTCCGCAGCGGACGTGCGGGCCGTCGCCGGCGGGAGCGGGCCGTCGACACCGAGTCGGTCGGCCTGCAGCAGCGTGCTGCGCAGCCGGGTGTCGGGCCAGACGTCGTCCTGGACGCCGGCGACGACCACGAGGTCCCACTCCAGCCCCTTGGAGCGGTGCGCGGTCATCAGCTGCACTGCTGCGCCGCTCTGGCCCTGCTGGGCGAGCGTGTCGCCGGGAATCTGCTGGGACTCCAGCGCCCGGACCACCTCGGCGACCGTACGGTGCGCCTCACGCTCCTCGGCCCTGGCCGCCTCGGCGAACAGCGCGCACAGGGCGTCGAGGTCGTGGTCGGCGCGGCCGGCGCCCTCCCCGTCGCCCTCGGCCTCGGCCTGCAGGCGGCGGGGCCAGGAGGTGCCGTCCCACAGGGTCCACAGCACCTCCTCCGCCGAGGCGTCGGCGTCGATCTGCTGCGCTGCACGGCCGAGCAGCCGGGCGACGTCGCGGGCAGCAGCGACCGCGTCGCCGGTGGGCCCGGGAGCCCGCAGCGAGTCGAGGAAGGTGGCGTCGGCGAGCGCCTCGGCGACGAGGAGGCGTGAGGACCGCGGCCTGCCCTCGGCATCGGCCTCGGCCCGACGCAGGACGCGGCCGAGGCGACGCAGCGACCCGGCGTCGAGCCCACCGAGCGGTCCGGTGAGCAGGGCGGCGGCGACGGCGGGGTCGAGGTGCTCTCCACGGTGCAGGGTCTCGGCGGCGTGCAGCGCCCCAACGAGCGTGCGGACGGCCGGCTCGAGCACGAGCGGGAGCTCGTCTCCGGCGACCTCGACGGGGACGCCGGCGGCGGTGAGGGTGCGCTGCAGCGGACCGAGCTGGGCCCCGGAACGCACCAGGACGGCCATGCGGTCCCAGGCCAGCGGCACCTCGGCCTTGAGGTGGGCCTCACGCAGCGTCAGTGCGATGTGCTCGGCCTCGGCGGTGGCCGAGGCGTAGGTGTGCACCTGCACCGTCCCGGGGTCCTCCACGGTCGACTCCGGACGCCTGAGGGCATCGAACCGACTCCCGTCGACGGCGCCGAGCGCGCCACGGTTCTCCACCACCGATCGCACGGCGGCCGCGATGGTGGGCCCGTAGCGGTTGGTGCGACCCAGGGTGATGGTCTCCGGGCGGCCGCCGGCCCACGTGAAGTTCTCGCGGAACCGCAGGATGCCGGTGACGTCGGCCCCGCGGAATCCGTAGATGGACTGGTACGGGTCGCCGACCACGACGAGGTCCCGGCCGTCACCGGCCAGCGCCTGCAGCAGCGCGACCTGGAGCGGGTCCGTGTCCTGGTACTCATCGACCACGACGAGTCGGAGCCGGCGCCGCCACCGCTCGCGGACGTCGGGGTCCTGGAGCAGACGGACCGCCTGGAAGACGAGATCGGTGTGGTCGATCGTGTTGGCGAAGCTGGCGACCGCGGTGAGCTCGTCGAAGAACCGGCCCGCCGCGGACCAGTCCGCCCGGCCGTGCTCGTCCCCCAGGTGCTCGAGGTCGAGAGCGTCCATGCCCCGGGCACGAGCTGCACCCATGAGTCGTTGCAGCTCGGTCGTGAGCCCGCGGGTGCGTAGGGCGGGCCGCAGCGCTGTGGGCCACTGCTCGGGGTCGGTGCCGGCGAGGACCTCGGCGATGACGGCGTCCTGCTCGGGAGCGCTCAGCAGCCTGATGGGCTGGGCGTACTCCGAGGCCGGCTGCTCGGCGCGCAGCAGGGCGTAGCAGAAGGAGTGGAACGTCATGGCCGGCGTCGTCGCCGTGGTGCGGTCCAGCCGGCGGGCGATCCGCGACCGCACCTCCTGGGCGGCCTTGCGGCTGAAGGTCAGGACCAGCACCTCATCGGTGCCGACCGCTCCGCCGTGCACCCGGTCGGCCACGAGCTCCACGAGCGTGGTGGTCTTGCCCGCTCCCGGCCCGGCGAGCACCTGCAGCGGGCCCCCGACCGTGGCGACGTGGTCGATCACCTGCTGCTGCGTGGGATCCAGCCGTACCGGCGGACGCACCGGACCGTCACCGGGGCGCTGCAGCAGGTACTCGACGGGCATGGGGACCATCCCACCAGACGGTCCGGACACCTCGGACCAGCCGCCTCAGGCGTCGACGTCCCAGAGCGCCTCGGCGAGGTGGACGCGTCCGCGTCGCACCGGCATGCCCTCCTCGATCCACCGCTGCTGGGCCTCCAGCATGAGCGGCGGCGCGAGGGTCCCGTCGGCCCGCACGACCCGCCACCAGCACACGGAGTGGCCGTACGTCGACATCACCCGTCCCACGTAGCGCGGGCCGTAGCCACCCGCGAGGTGCTCGGCGATGCGGCCGTAGGTGATCGCCCGTGCCTCAGGGATCGCCTCGACCAACCGCAGCACCCGTTCCACGTAGTGCTCGTCCATGTCGCCGTCCTCGATGGGCCGTCGGCCGACGGGTGCTCAGTAGCTGGGCTGGCTCGGGTCGATCTGGTTGACCCACGCCACGACGCCACCGCCGACGTGCACGGCGTCGGCGTACCCAGCACCCTTGAGCACCGCGAGCGCCTCGGCCGAGCGGACGCCCGACTTGCAGTGCAGCACCACCTGCGTGTCCTGGGACAGCTGCTCGAACGCCTTGCCGCTGAGGAAGTCGCCCTTGGGGATCAGCACGGCACCGGGGATGTTGTTGATGTCGTGCTCGACCGGCTCTCGCACGTCGACCAGCACGAAGTCCCGGCCGCCGTCGGCCCGCTCCTTGAGCCAGCCGTCGAGCGTCCCCACCGAGATGGTGGAGTCCGCGGCGGCGTCGGCGGCCTCGTCGCTGATGGCCCCGCAGAACGCCTCGTAGTCGTCCATCAGCTGCGTCGGCAGCTCACCGTTGGGATCGCGGCGGACCTTGAGGGTGGAGTAGCGCATCTCCAGCGCGTCGTAGACCATCAGCCGGCCGATCAGCGGGTCGCCGATGCCGGTGATGAGCTTGATGGCCTCGGTGACCATGATCGAGCCGATCGAGGCGCACAGGACACCCAGGACGCCGCCCTCGGCGCAGGAGGGGACCATGCCCGGCGGCGGCGGCTCGGGGTAGAGGTCGCGGTACTGCGGGCCCTCCTGGGCCCAGAACACCGACACCTGGCCCTCGAAGCGGAAGATGGAGCCCCACACGTAAGGCTTGTCGAGGATGACCGCCGCGTCGTTGACGAGGTAGCGCGTCGCGAAGTTGTCGGTGCCGTCGACGATGAGGTCGTACTGGGCGAAGATCTCCAGGACGTTGTCGTTGTCGAGGCGCTCGTTGTGCACGACCGTCGTGACGTACGGGTTGGTCTCGGCCACCGACGCCGCGGCGGACTCCGCCTTGGGCCGGTCGATGTCGGACTGGCCGTGGATGATCTGGCGCTGCAGGTTGGACTCGTCCACGACGTCGTCGTCGATGATGCCGAGCGTGCCGACGCCGGCCGCGGCGAGGTAGAGCAGCGCCGGGCTGCCGAGGCCGCCGGCCCCGATCACGAGGACCTTCGCGTTCTTGAGTCGCTTCTGGCCCACCATCCCGACGTCGGGAATGATCAGGTGCCGGCTGTAGCGGCGGACCTCGTCGATGGTGAGCTCGTCGGCGGGTTCCACGAGAGGGGCGACCACGGGGTCCTCCTTGGCTGGGTGACGTCTTTCACCGGTTCCAACACCGGCACCGGTGACCATTGTTCCCGGATCGGCGCCGTGCCGTGTCACCGTCCGCGGGTCGGACACCCCTGCGGTCTAGGCTGGCCCGGTGACCCAGCAGATGCCCGACCGCCCCCGATCGGGGCGGCTGCCTCGCAGCGCACGTCGGGCCCAGCTGCTGGAGGTGGCGCTCGAGGTCTTCGTCGAGCAGGGGTACCACTCGGCATCGATGGATGAGATCGCCGAGCGTGCCGGGGTGTCCAAGCCGGTCGTGTACCAGCACTTCCCCGGCAAGCTCGACCTCTACCTGGCGCTGCTGGAGACCTCACGCGACACCGTCATCGATGCCGTGAAGCAGGCCCTGGCCTCCACGACCGACAACCGTCAGCGTGTCCAGGCCACGATGGACCTCTGGTTCACCTACGTCGCCGACGAGGGCGCCGCGTTCCGGCTCGTCTTCGAGTCCGACCTCACCAACGACCCCGACGTCCGCGCCGAGGTCGACCGCGTCATCGTCGAGTCCGCGCAGGCGATCGCCGAGGTCATCCGCGAGGACACCAGCCTTCCCGCCGATGCTGCCCAGCTGCTCGCCCTGAGCCTGGTGGGCATGGGGCACGTCGCCGCCCGCAACTGGTTGGCGACGGAGTCCACACTGGACAAGGACGACGCCGTCCGACTGCTGGGCAACCTCGCCTGGCGGGGCATCGGCGGGTTCCCCCACGAGCGAAGCGAGTTCATGCAGCAGAGTGAGCGGAGCGAGTTCATGCAGCAGAGTGAGCGGAGCGAGCTCATGCACAGTGAACAGGGCGAGCCCGTCCAGCAGAGTGACCGACACGAAGGAGAAGTCTGACCATGGAGGTCAAGATCGGCGTCCAGAACGCCGCACGCGAGCTGTCCGTCGACACCGACGAGGCCCCTGACACCGTGCTGGAGGCGCTGCAGGGCGCACTCGGCGACGATCGTCTGTTCAGCCTCACCGACGCCAAGGGCCGCACCGTCGCGGTCCCGGCGGACAAGGTCGCCTACCTGTACTTCACCGCCGAGGGCGGCCGCAAGGTCGGGTTCGGGCTCGGCACCAGCGGCTGAGCCCAGCGGGCCCGGCGCGCTGCGAGAGCACGGTCCGGGCCGGATACTCAGGGAGTGAGCTCCTTCGACCCGGCAGCACCCCCGCTGTCGGGGCCACGCATCATGCGTCAGGACTGGCGTGACATCGCCTTCGTCCACTGGGCGGTCGACCCGGAGCGGGTGAGCCACCTCCTGCCGACGGGCACCCGGCCGGACGTGCTCGACGGACGGACCTACGTGGGACTGATCCCGTTCACGATGCACCGCGCCGGGCTCGGGCGTGGGCCGGCCGTGCCCTACCTCGGGGACTTCCCGGAGCTGAACGTCCGGCTCTACTCCGTCGACGACCGAGGACGCCACGGCGTCGTGTTCCTCTCCCTGGAGACCTCACGCCTGCTGGTCGCTCTCGGGGCGAGGCTGGCCTTCGCGACGCCCTACGCCTGGGCGCGGATGCGGTTCGAGCGCGATGCGGACCTGCTCACCTGTCGCTCGCGGCGCCGCTGGCCGACTCCGCGCGGGGCGTCCGCGACGATGTCGGTGCAGGTCCGCGAGCCCGTGGCGAGACCGGGCCCGGTGGAGCAGTTCGTGACCGCCCGCTTCGGCCTGCACACTCGCTGGGCCGGGCGAACCCTGTGGATTCCGAACCACCACGAGCCCTGGCCGCTGCGTCGCGCCGAGCTTCTCTCCCTCGACGACGACCTGCTCACGGCCGCCGGCCTGCCCGGCCTCGCCGGCCGCGCACCGGACTCGGTGCTGTTCTCCGAGGGCATCCACACGACCTTCGGGTTGCCACGACGCGTCTGAGGCGCCGGGCGGGGTCAGGCCGAGAGGCCCAGCGTCTCCATCCGCTCGGTGTGCGCCTCGGTGATGCGGGTGAACATGCGTCCGATGGCGGCGAGGTCCAGGCCGGGACCGTCGGCGCCACCGACGACGACGGCGCTGAGCGCGTCGCGCTCCGCCACCACGGTCTGTGCCTGGCTGAGCGCCTCCCCCATCAGGCGTCGGCCCCAGAGGGCCAGCCGACCGGCGATGCGATGGTCTGCCTCGATCGCCGATCGCACCTGGTCCACGACGAAGTCCGAGTGCCCCGTGCCACTCATCGTCTCCACGACGATCTCGCGGGTCTCGCCGTCGAGGTAGGCCGCGACCTCGCGGTAGAAGTCCGAGGCGAGCCCGTCGCCGACGTAGGCCTTGACCAGGCCCTCCAGGAAGTCCGACGGACGGGTCTTGGCGTGGAAGGCGGCGAAGATCGACTCGAAGGGGTCCATGGCCGCGAACGGGTCCTCGCCGAGCTCCACGAGCCGGTCGCGCAGCTGCTCGAAGTGGTGGAACTCCGCCGCTGCCATCGCTGCGACCTCGACCTTGGCCCGCAGGTCAGGGGCCATCCGGGCGTCGGCCACCAGTCGCTCGCACGCGCTGATCTCGCCGAGCGCGAGCAGTCCGAGCAGCTCCACCACGCCCGTGCGGTAGGCGGGGTCGTCGAGCGCGGAGGGAGGGGGAGGATCCTGGCGGGCCATGGCACCGCAGCGTACTCCCCACCGCCGGCGGCCGAGGGCCGGCGGACGGGACGTTAGGATGGGCAACGACCATCAGTGTCCCAAGATTCGAGAGACCCCTGACTACCTTCAGAGATCTGGGCGTCATGCCCGAGATCGCCGACGCGCTCGACGCCGTCGGCATCAGTGAGCCGTTCCCCATCCAGGAGATGACCCTCTCGGTGGCCCTCATGGGCACCGACCTCATCGGCCAGGCCCGCACGGGCACCGGCAAGACCCTGGCCTTCGCCATCCCGGTGATCCAGCGGGCCGTCGCCCCGCACGACCCCGACCACGACCAGCTCGCCGCGCCCGGCAAGCCGCAGGCCCTCATCGTCTGCCCCACGCGTGAGCTGGCCATCCAGGTGGCCGGCGACGTCGCCACCGCCTCCAGGATCCGTGGCACCCGCAACCTGACGATCTACGGCGGCGTGCCCTACGAGCCGCAGCTGGATGCGCTGGAGTCCGGCGTCGACATCGTCGTGGGCACCCCCGGCCGCATCCTCGATCTCGCCAACCGTCGCGCGCTGGACCTCTCGCACGTCAAGGCGCTCGTGCTGGACGAGGCCGACGAGATGCTCGACCTCGGCTTCCTGCCCGACGTCGAGGCGATCATCTCCAAGACGTCGGAGCTGCGCCAGACCATGCTGTTCTCGGCCACCATGCCGGGCGCCATCGTCGGCCTGGCCCGCAAGCACATGCGCCACCCGATGAACATCCGTGCCGAGAGCTCGGAGGACACCCAGATGGTGCCCACCACCGCACAGTTCGTGTGGCAGGCGCACGAGATGGACAAGGCCGAGGTCGTCGCACGAATCCTGCAGGCCGAGGACGTCGGCCGTGTCCTCGTCTTCACCCGGACCAAGCGCACCGCCCAGCGGGTCGCCGACGACCTGGCGGACCGCGGCTTCCCCGCCTCCCCGCTGCACGGCGACATGGCCCAGACCGCGCGCGAGAAGGCCCTCCAGCGTTTCCGCGACGGCAAGATCAACATCCTCGTCGCCACCGACGTCGCAGCCCGTGGCATCGACGTCGCCGGCATCACGCACGTCATCAACTACAACTGCCCCGAGGACCACAAGACCTACGTCCACCGGATCGGGCGCACGGGTCGTGCCGGGGCCTCCGGCATCGCAGTCACGTTCGTCGACTGGGCCGACCTGACCCGCTGGAAGCTCATCAACACCGAGCTCGGCCTGCCCTTCGACGAGCCGCTGGAGACGTACTCCACCTCCGACCACCTCTTCCACGACCTCGGCATCCCCCGCGACGTCAAGGGCCGGCTCAAGCCGCCGGCGCCGCGGGAGGACAAGCCCGCCGGACGCGGCAACGGTGGTCGCTCCGGCAGCGGCGGCCGCTCCGGTGGTGGCCAGGGCTCGCGCTCGCAAGGTGGACGCGACGGCCAGCGCCAGGACGCCACCACCCAGGGCGGTGCCCGCCAGGATGGGGCCCGCCAGGATGGCGGCCAGGGCGAGGGCAGCGGCTCCAGCCGCAGCCGTCGACGCCGCCGCAACCGCACCCGCGGTGGCGAGACGGTCGCCAAGACGGCGGAGTAGCGACCGGCCCCCTGCCCTCTACCCCCTCCCCCAGCGGTGAGTTGGTCGTCCTACGTCGCCCGTTCGACCGGGAGGCGGTGGATCAGTCGTCTCATCGGCGTCCATTCGGCCACACAGTCACCGCCGAGGGCGATGATGGACGACCAGGTCACCGTTCCGAGGGCCGGGGCTCAGGCGGTGACGACGACCGTGGTCCCGATGTCGGCGAACGTCCACAGGGCCACGGCGTCGTCGCGCCACTGACGCACGCACCCGGCGGACAGGGCGGTGCCGAGCTGCTCCTTGGTCTGCTCCAGGTCCCCGGCGTTGTCCTTCGGCACGCTGTGGAAGCCGATCGGAGCCGTCCGCCCGGTGGTGAACTGGACGAAGAACTCCATCGTCCCGGAGTAGTCGAAGGCCGTGGCGTGCCGCGAGCGCGACGTGACGTCGTACGTACCGGGGTCGAGGTTGTCGTGCTTGCTGCCGGAGACGAGGTACGTGCGCTCGACCGCGCCGTCGTCGGCCACCAGCCAGACCCGCTGATCGCCCTCGGAGAAGACGACGCGTCGCCCCTCGCCGGAGTCGGCAGGCAGGGCAGGGTCAGCGTCGGCCGCCGGCTCCTCGGGCTCGGCGGGCGGCTCGACCTCGGGAAGGGCGGCGGCCAGCAGCGCCGGCTCCACCGCGTCAGCCACCAGGTCGTCGGCCGAGGCCGGCCCGCTGCTCAGCTGGGTCACGATGCCGCTGACGCCGATCACCAGCGTGAGGGCCACGGCACCGACGAGGGCGCCGAGCCGGCCGCGGTGGACCACGCTGCGACGCGCTGCCCGATGGTGTCCCACGGAACCCATCCTATCTTCGCCCCGCGTCACCGCTGCAGGAGGAACGTCGCGACCTCACGGTAGGCGTCGGCGCCCTTGTGGTTCCGGTGGGTGCCCAGGATGGACCGACCGATCGCGGGCGCCTCGGCGAACCGGATGGACTTGGGGATCGGCGGGTGCACGACCGGCAGGCCGTGCGTGTCCTCGATGGAGGCCAGCACGGCACGGGCGTGGTTGGTGCGACCGTCGTACATCGTCGGCAGGACGCCGATGATCTCCAGCTCGGTGTTGATGAACTGACGGACGTCGTGGATGGTGTCCAGCAGCTGGCCGACCCCCCGGTGGGAGAGGGTCTCGGCCTGCAGCGGGATCAGCACGCCCTGCGAGGCAGACAGCGCGCTGATCGTGAGCACGCCGAGCGTGGGCGGGCAGTCGACGATGATCCAGTCGTAGTCGTCGGCCACCTTGTCCAGTGCCACCCGCAGGCGCTGCTCGCGGCCGGTGCGGCTGACGAGGGCCTCCTCGGACTGCGTCACGGTGATGTTGGACGGCAGGATGTGCATGCCGTCATCGCTGACCACGATCGCGTCGTCCGGCTTGGCCTTGCCGAGCAGCACCTCACCCACGGTGACGTCGACGTCCTCGGGATCGATGCCCAGCGAGAACGTCAGCCCTCCCTGCGGGTCGAGGTCCACGAGCAGGACGCGCTGACCGCGCTCGGCCAGGGCGGCACCCAGCGAGGCCACGGTCGTGGTCTTGCCGACCCCGCCCTTCTGGTTCACCACTGAGATCGTCGTCGTCACGTGGCCATCATGCCACCGAGCCCGCGTCCACCGGGACGACGGTGCGTGGCATGCTGGCGATCATGACCAGAGCACTCATCACGGGTGCCACCGCCGGCATCGGACACGCCTTCGCCACCGAGCTGGCCTCCCGTGGGCACGACCTCGTGGTCGTCGCCAGGGACACCGTCCGGCTGGAGTCGGTGGCCACCGAGCTGCGCAGCAGGCACGGCATCGAGGTCGACGTCCTCACGGCGGACCTCACCTCCGACGACGGTCTCGCCACCACGGTCGGCGCCGTCACCAGCACGACCCGGCCGGTGGACCTGCTGGTCAACAACGCCGGATCCTCCTTCCCCGGCTGGTTCGGCACCACCGACGTCGCCGAGGAGGACCAGCAGCTCGACCTCCTGGTCCGCGCGCCGATGCACCTCATGGACGCCGCGCTGAAGGCGATGAGCGGGCGGCATCACGGTGACATCATCAACGTCGCGAGCATGGCCGCGTTCACGCCCCGGGGCACCTACTCCGCCCACAAGGCCTGGCTGGTCAACCTCTCCCAGTGGGCCAACCTGCAGTACGCCGACGTCGGTGTACGGGTCCAGGCGCTGTGCCCGGGATTCGTCCGCACGGAGTTCCACCAGCGGATGGGCGCCGACACCAGCACCATCCCGCGCTGGATGTGGCTGCGCACCGGTCCCGTGGTGAAGGCCTCGCTGCGCGATCTGGAGCGTGGTCGCTCGATCAGCATCCCCAGCCTGCGCTACAAGGTGCTCGCCTTCCTCTCACGACATGCGCCGACCACGCTCGTGGCCAAGGTCGCAAAGCGCGGGCGATGAGCACGCCCCGGACCCTCACGATCCCCGCCGGCGTCGAGGCCACGCGCATCCGGACCTCCCGCGGCAGCTTCGCCGCACACGTGGCACGGCCGACCGCCCCCAGGGCGCACGTGCTGCTCGTGCCCGGCTGGACGGGGAGCAAGGAGGACTTCACCCCGCTGGTCGCGCTGCTCGGCGCGGCAGGGCTCGCCGCCACCGCCTACGACCAGCGCGGCCAGCTCGACACCCCCGGTGCACCGCACGACGACTACTCCCTCGAGGCGTTCGCGGAGGACGCCCACGTGGTGGCCGGCGCGGTCGACGAGCGGGCGTCGCACCTGCTCGGACACTCCTTCGGCGGGCTCGTCGTCCAGAGCGCCGTCATCGCCGCCCCCACGGCGTGGCGCTCGGTCAGCCTGCTGTGCACCGGCCCCGGGGCGCTGGGCGAGTCCGCGGACCGCCCGCTCGGCCGGATGATCGAGGCCCTGGACGACCTCTCTCTCGACGAGGTGCACGACCTGCGGGAGCAGGCCATGCCGCCCGGGCAGGCGCCCCCTGCGGAGATCGCCGCGTTCCTGCGCCACCGCTTCACCAGCAACGCCGCCGCCTCCCTGCGGGCGATGACGCGCCACCTGCTCGACGCCCCGGACCGCATCGACGAGGTTGCAGCCACCGGCCTGCCGGTGTGGATGGGGCGCGGTGTCGACGACGACGCCTGGCCGCACGAGGTGCAGGCCGAGTCGGCCGCCCGCCTCGGCGTCGACGTGCACGTCGTGCCGGGCTCCGCCCACTCCCCCGCCGTCGAGAACCCCGACGCACTGCTCGAGACCTGGCTCCCCTTCCTGGAGGCGACCTCATGAACGACGACCGGCCCGTCACCCGCGGCTTCGTCGGCCGGCGCCGTCCCGCCCGGCCCGACCGGGTCCCGCCCGGCCAGTACGACACCGGGACCCTGTGGCCGGTGCTGTCGGCCGAGCCCACCCCCGACGTCGACGTCGAGCACTGGGGCCTGCAGGTCGACGGAGCCGTCGAGAGCCCCGGCCGGTGGGACTGGCGAGCGCTGCGTGACCTGCCGCACGAGACCTTCACGGTCGACATCCACTGCGTCACCACGTGGTCACGGCTGGACACCACCTTCACCGGCGTCAGTGTCGAGTCCCTGCTGTCCACCACCGGCATCGCCGGGGAGGCCACCCACGTCATGGCGCACTCCCGGTCGGGCTACACCACCAACCTTCCGCTGGCCGACGTGCGGGACGGCCGGGCGTGGGTCGTGTGGGAGGCCGACGGCAAGCCCCTGACCCCGGAGCACGGTGGCCCGGTGCGCCTGCTGGTGCCGCACCTGTACTTCTGGAAGTCCGCCAAATGGCTGGACCGGCTCGAGCTCATGGACCACGACGAGCCCGGCTTCTGGGAACGCGGCGGGTACCACGATCGTGGTGACCCCTGGCGCGAGCAGCGCTACCAAGGAGATCCGTGAGCCCCGGCCCATGAGTCACGACACCGCGTGGGCGCTCGCGACGATCCAGGCGCTGGACCACCCGATCGACGGCTTCGTGCGGCTGCGGCTGCACGTCCCGGGCTGGACGTCCCACCGGGCCGGGCAGCACGTGGTGGTGCGGTTGCGGGCCGCGGACGGATACACCGCCCAGCGCTCCTACTCCACCGCGTCGATGCCGGGCGACCCGCTCGTCGAGCTGATGGTCGAACGGCTGCCCGACGGTGAGGTCTCCGGGTTCCTGCACGACGAGGCCCGGGTTGGCGACACCGTCGAGGTGCGGGGTCCGATCGGCCGGTGGTTCACGTGGGACGGCTCCCAGCGGGCCATCGCCTTCGCGGGCGGCTCCGGAGCGGTGCCGGTCGTCTCGATGCTGCGGCACGCTGTCGCAGAGGGCCTGCAGGAGCGGCTCCGTGTGGTCGTCGTGGCCAAGACGCTCGACGTCCTGCCGTACGCCGATGAGCTGCGGGCCGCGGGGGCCTTCGTCGCGCTGACGCGCGAGAACCTCGGGTCCCGCGTGGCGGCAACGCCCTACCCCGACGAGGTCGCTCCCCTGCTGGACGACGTCGAGGCAGCCTACGTGTGCGGCTCGGTGGGCTTCGTCGGGTACGCCACCCGCCTGCTGCGCGAGCAGGCCGTGCCGGAGTCCGTCATGCGGGTCGAGCAGTTCGGCGTGACCGCCTGAGCCCTCGCTCCTCGGGGGCGGCAGTCTCTCCGCCGGCGTCAGTCGGTCGGCGGATCGAACGTTGCCGCGGCCTGCCAGAACTGCTCCGACGGCGCCATGACGCTCTGGTAGTCGAAGAACGAACCGTCCGCGAAGCTCAGCCGCACGTGGCCGCGCACCTTGCGGCTGCCGGTGTCGGCGACCGACACGACGTCCTCGCGCGGGACACTCGCGACGAGGTCCGGTTCGGTCTTCTTGGCCCCGAGCCCGAACTTCCACCAGGTCAAGGAAGTGTCGGAGATGGCGATGACCATCGGGTCCGACGAGCGAGGCAGGCTCAGCGCGACCGAGCCCTCGTCGCCGCCGATGTGGCGGTCCTCGACGATCTTGTCGGTCAGGCGGTGCGCCGCCGCCTGGGCGACGTCGGTCGCGTCCCGGATCGAGTGACGCCGGGTGCTCTCGGTGGCCGAGGGGATCGCGACAGCGTGGCCGAGGTAGCGCTCCTGTCCAAGACTCGCCTGCAGCACGGCCGCATGGTCCGGTGGCGTCATCGATGCCTTGATCTTGTCGAACATCCCCATGGTGCTGCCTCCCTGGTGAGGTGTCTTCGCGCATGCTAGCGGAACCCGGGGAGGAGGGTCCGACTCAGCCGAGCAGGCGCTCGTGCTGACCGGGATCGGTGAGGTTCGCCCCCAGGCTGAACGCCTCGGACTTGCCGGTGCCGTGGTAGTCGCTCGAGCCCGTCATCACCAGGTCGAGCTCGGTCGCGATGGCCCGAAGGCCCGCACGCGAGGCGGGGTCGTGGTCGACGTGATCGACCTCGATGCCGTCCAGGCCGAGAGACCGGAGGTGCGCGAACACCTCGAGGTCCAGCACCGCACGGCTCTCGCGTGACCACGGGTGGGCGACGACGGTCCGGCCGCCCGCGCCCTTGACCAGGTCGATCGCCTGCTCCAGCGGCGCAGAGTAGCGCTCGACGTGTGCCCTGCCCCCGGTGTTCAGCCAGCCGTCGAAGGCGGACGTGCGGTCCTTCACGTACCCGGCAGCCACCATCGCGTCCGCCACGTGCGGCCGGCCGGTGGCCGCGGCGTTCTCGGAGTGGACCAGCACGTCTGCCTCGGTGAGCGGCATCCCGGCCTCGGCCAGCTTGGCGAGGATCCTCGGCAACCGCTCGTCGCGTCCCGCACGCACCCGCCGGAGCTCCTCCACCAGAGCGGCGTCGTCCGGGTCGAAGGCGTAGCCGAGCAGGTGGACGCTCGCGCCGCGGTAGGTCGTGGAGATCTCGACGCCCTCGACGAGCGTGATGCCGACCTCGTCGGCCGCCAGCCTTGCCTCGGCCCACCCGGTGGTGGCGTCGTGGTCGGTCAGGGCGACGACGTCCAGCGCGGCCTCGCGGGCCGCCTTGTGCACCAGCGCACGAGGACTGTCCGTGCCGTCGGAGCGGTCGGAGTGGGTGTGGAGGTCGATGCGCACGACGTCAGGCTATCCGCGCGCAGGCACGTTCCAGCGCAGCACCACGGACTGGCCCCTGTCGTCCCCGAGCACCGAGGACGTCGCGGTGTCGAGGTGGAAGTGGCGTCCCTCGGCGACGGGCAGGTCCAGCCATCGGGCGGTGAGCGCCCGCAGGGAGTGGCCGTGCGCGAAGACCAGGGACGTCCCGTCGACCGAGCGCACCCGGTCGACGACCCGGTCCAGCCGGGTCGCCACGTCCTCGGCGCTCTCCCCGCCGGGCACCGGGTGGCTCCAGACGGTCCAGTCCGGCACCTGCTCACGGATCTGCGGCGTCGTGAGGCCCTCGTAGTCGCCGTAGTCCCACTCGGCCAGGTCGTCCTCGACCTGGGCCTCGCCGTAGCCCGCGAGGGCCGCCGTGCGACGGGCCCGCAGGCGCGGGCTGGTGAGCACGAGCGAGGGGTCGAGGTCGGCCAGCACGTGCGCCAGGCCGTGTGCGGTCGCCTCGCCCGCCTCCGTCAGCGGCAGGTCGGTGGTCCCGGTGTGCCGGCCCGTCCGGCTCCACTCGGTCTCACCGTGGCGGACGAGGTACAGCGTGCTGGTCATCAGCGCGGCACCAGGGCCCAGAGGTCGAGGTCGAGCAGCACACCGCCGGCGTACTTCCCGTCCTCCCCGCGCAGGGTCATGGTCTCGTCGCGCCCCTTGGTGGCCACCAGACGCAGGCGCAGTGCGCCGACGCCCGTGCCGTCCCAGGCGTCCGGGGCGGCCTTGTCCAGCACTTCGGACCACGCGTACACCGTGTCGCCGGCGAAGGCCGGCGCCACGTGCGAGCCGGCGTTGATGCCGGCCACGAGCTGGGCGTTCGCCAGGCCGTTGAAGGACAGGGCACGCGCCATGGAGATGACGTGGCCGCCGTACACCAGGCGCTTGCCGTCGGGCCTCGCCTCGGTGTTGAAGTGCACCTTGGCGGTGTTCTGCCACAGGCGGGTGGCCATCATGTGCTCGGCCTCGCTCAGGGTGACGCCGTCGACGTGGTCGATCTTCTCGCCGACCGCGTAGTCGTCGAAGCGGTGCGGCCCCCCTGCTGCGACGGTGTCGTAGTCGGTGAGGTCCAGCCCCTGGGGAAGCAGAAGGTCCTGCGGGTCGACGACGTCGGCGACCGGCGGCACCACGGCCTCGGGCGCTGGTGCATCGTGGTCACGCTTGTGCACCATCACCCATCGCACCCAGTCCAGCGCGACGTCGCCTCGCTGGTTGGTGGCGGTGGAGCGGACGTACACGACCCCGGTCCTGCCGTTGGAGTTCTGCTTGAGACCGATGACCTCGGAGGTCGTCCGCAACGTGTCGCCCGTGACCACGGGGCGGTGGAAGCGGCACTCGGCGTATCCGAGGTTGGCGACGGCGTTGAGCGAGACGTCGGGCACGGTCTTGCCGAAGGCGACGTGGAAGGCGATGAGGTCCTCCACGGGTGCTGGTGCGAGCCCGACGGACGCGGCGAACTCGGCCGAGGACGCGATCGAGAAGCGGGTCGGGTAGATGGCCGAGTAGAGGGCACGGTCCCCGTCGGTGAGGGTGCGGGGTGTCGCGTGCTCGATCACCTGCCCGACGGTGAAGTCCTCGAAGAAGTTGCCGGGGTCGGTCTTGCTCATGGATCTCCTCACGAGGGGCGGCTGGCAGCTCATCTTCCCAAGACCCGCCGCCGGGACGGACCACGGGCCCCGCGACACGGCGCACTAGGATGCACAGATGCCCTCGCCCGACCACGCCGTCAGGCACGAGACACCCCAGGTCATCCGGACGCTCGACATCACCGCGAAGATCGCCCTGCTGCTGCTGCTCGCGCTGGCCATGTCCCATCCCGACCTCGGCAACATGCGCGACAAGGCCGCCGGCCTGCGCGCCGTCACCTACCCGATGCTGTCCTTCACCATCCCGGTGGTGTGGCTGCTGTTCTGGCGCCACCGCTCGTCCTTCCCGTGGCTCGCCGACCTCTTCGTCACCATCACCTGCTTCACCGACGTCCTCGGCAACCGCATGGACCTGTACGACACCATCGTGTGGTTCGACGACTGGGTGCACTTCATGAACACCGGCCTCCTGACGGCTGCCGTCATCCTGCTGACGCTGTCCCGCACGGCGACGTTCGCCGCCACCGTGGAGCGCTCCCTGGCCTTCGGGGTGACCGCCGCGCTGGTCTGGGAGGTGGCGGAGTACTTCGCCTTCCTGAGCGACTCCACGGAGCGCAACGGTGCCTACCGCGACACGCTCGGGGACCTCACGCTGGGGACCCTGGGTGCGCTCGTCGCCGCAGTCGTCATCCACCGGCTCTGGCAGGTGGGCCGGCTGCGGTCAGCAGCGCCGCAGCTGGAGGCGCAGGCCCGTCGTCTCGAGCTCGCCCTGCGCTGAGGGGCTGGCTCAGAGGTCGACGGGCTGCCCCGGTCGCTGGGCGAGCAGCTCCTGGCCGCGTGCCAGCAGCTTGTGCTCGACCAGCACCTCGTACTTCGTGGCCACGACGCTGCTGACCGAGCTGAAGTCCCGCTGCCCGCGAGTGGCGGCGTAGCCGAGCAGGGACCAGACGACGCCGAAGACGACGCCGAGACCGAGGCCGGTGAGCACGGTGGAGACCCAGCTGCCCTGCTCGGCGAACAGGCCGATGAGCAGGCCGATGAACAGCCCGAGCCAGGCGCCGGACGCTGCGCCCATGAGGGCCACGCGGCCGGTCGTGAGGCGGCCGGTCACGCGCTCGACCTGCTTGAGGTCGGTGCCGACGATGAGCACGTTCTTGACCGGGAACTCCTCGTCGGCGAGGTGGTCGACGGCCGCCTGGGCCGCCGCGTAGTCGTCGAAGACGCCGAGAGACTGCGGGAAGTCGAGGGCGAACGGTCCGTGGGTGACAGGTGCCATGCCTCCAGCGTAGACCGCGGTTCCTCAGCTCAGAGCTTGTAGTCCTTGAGCAGCGAGCGGCCGATGATCATCTTCTGGATGTCGGACGTGCCCTCGCCGATGAGCATGAACTTGACCTCGCGCATGAGGCGCTCGATCTCGTACTCCTTGGAGTACCCGTAGCCACCGTGGATGCGGAAGGAGTCCTCCACGACCTCGTTGGCGTACTCGCTGGCCAGCATCTTGGCCATGCCGGCCTCGACGTCGAGCCGCTTGCCGGTGTCCTTGAGCCTGGCTGCACGCACCATCATCGTGTGCGACGCCTCGACCTTGGTGGCCATCTCGGCCAGGCGGAACAGGACGGCCTGGTGGTCGGCGATCTGCTTGCCGAAGGTCTTGCGCTGCTGGGCGTAGGCGATGGCCAGCTCGAAGCCACGGATCGCGAGGCCGCAGGCGCGGGCGGCGACGTTGACGCGGCCGACCTCGACCCCGTCCATCATCTGGGCGAAGCCCTTGCCGGGCTCGCCACCGAGGATCTGGTCCGCCGCGATCTGGTGGTCCTCCAGGATGAGCTCGGTCGTCTCCACGCCCTTGTAGCCCATCTTCTCCAGCTTGCCGGGCACCGTGATGCCCTGCGCCGTCTCGCCGAAGCCGGGCTCCTTCTCCACCAGGAACGTGGTCATGTTCTTGGACGCGGAGTCGGCGCCCTCCTCGGACTTGCACAGCACCGCGACGAGCGTGGACGTACCACCGTTGGTCAGCCACATCTTCTGCCCGGTGATGGAGTACGTGGTGCCATCGGAGTCTGGGTCGTCGACCTTGGTCGCCTTGGTGGTGATGGCCGCGACGTCGGAGCCGAGCGCGGGCTCGGACATCGAGAACGCGCCACGCACCTCGCCCGTGGCCATCGCCGGCAAGTACTTCTGCTTCTGCTCGTCGGTGCCGTGCTGCATGAGCAGGTAGGCCACGATGAAGTGGGTGTTGATGACACCGGAGACGCTCATCCAGCCGCGGGCGATCTCCTCGACCACGAGCGCGTACGTGAGCAGCGACTCCCCCAGCCCACCGAACTCCTCGGGGATCGTCAGACCGAAGACACCCAGCTCCTTGAGACCCTCGATGATCTCGGTGGGGTACTCGTCGGCGTGCTCGAGCTCCTGGGCCACCGGGATGATCTTCTCCTCGACGAACTGCCGGACCGTCTTGATGATCTCGGTCTGGACGTCGTTGAGGCCCTCGGTGCTGGCGAGTCGTCCCATGGGTGCTCCTGTGTCGGCTGGCGTGACCTGCTGACCATACCGGCCGGTAACGCCGACCGCCCGGCGCACCCGGGTGAGGCCCCCGACACCCTCACGCCGGTGGCGGCACGGCCGGGTCGGCTCCGGATGAGGCGGCGTCGGACCGACGCCCCCGCACCACGACGGCAAGGCCCGCGAGGATGAGCCCGAGGCCCGCGTAGACGCCCCACGCCGGGGACTGGCCGAGGAAGACCGCCGCCAGCAGCGCTGCGCCGGGCACCTCCAGCAGGAGCAGCAGCGAGATGACGGTGGGGCTCATGACGGCCAGCAGGTGGTTGAGCAGGGAGTGACCGAGCAGCTGGGCGCTCACCGTGACGGCGGCGAGCAGCAGCCAGACCTCCAGCGGGAAGCCCACGAGCGACGCTCCCGTGGCGAGGGCCGCGACGAGCAGGACCACGGAGCAGGTGCCGTAGCAGGCGGCGGTGTAGCCCGTCGTGGACAGACGCGTGCGCACGGCGCGGCCGCAGACCAGGTAGCCGGCGGCGCAGGCTCCGCCGAGCACGGCGAGCAGGTCGCCGACGAGTGCTCGGGTGGAGAGAGTGAGGTCGATGCCGGTCACGACGAGCACACCGGCCACGGCCACGCCGCAGCCGAGCAGCATGGCCCCGGAGGGCCGTTCCCCCAGGACTCGGTCGATCGCCACGACCCAGACGACCTGGGTGGACACCAGTGCCGTGGCCGCTGCGACCGAGGTCAGCTGCAGGGACGTCACCCACGCCGCGAAGTGCCCGGCGAGCAGGACCCCCGACAGCACCGTCAGGGCGACGTGGCGGGCACCCAGCGTCGACAGCTCGGTGCGCGAGCGCGCGGCGGCCCAGGGCGCCAGCAGAGCGGTGGCCGCGGCGTTGCGCCAGAAGGCGATGGCCAGGGCCGGCGCCGCGATCGCCGCCATGAGCGGACCGGAGGCGCTGACCCCGAGCACCGCCACGAGGGCGAGGAAGGCGTTCACCCGCCCATCCTGCCCGCCCCAGGTCCCCAAATTTTGTGAACCCCTGCACCCGAAGGCCCTTGGCGTTCCCCATTCGCGTGCAGGAGCACACAAAATTCGGAGCGATCAGCCCCAGGCCTCCTCCAGCTCGGCGAGTGCGGTCTCCAGATGGATCAGCAGTCGCTGGAGGTGTGGCACGGAGCGGCGGCAGCCGATGATGCCGAAGTCCAGGTGCTCACCGCGGCTGCACAGGGTGATGTTGACGGCCTGGCCGTCCAGGACGATCGAGACGGGGTACATCCCGTCCAGGCGGGCACCGTTGAAGTACGTCTGGTTCTTCGGCCCGGGCACGTTCGACACGACGACGTTGAACGGTGGGTGGGTGTACTTGACGAACCCGGGCACCGGGTACGCCGCGAGCGGCAGCATCTGCAGCGCCGAGAACGCCAGGATCTGCGTCGGGGTCAGGTCACCCAGGATCTTCTTGGCCTGCCGCGAGGAGTAGGCGATCTCCTCCAGCCGGGTCGAGCCGCTCTCCCGGTCCGTCGCGAGGTTGACCACGATCACGCCCGTGGCGTTCCCCCCGTCCGCGTCGTCCTGCCCGGCCGAGGACGCCCGCAGGGCGAGCGAGACCGGGACCATGGCGGTCATCGGGTCGTCGGGCAGGGCGTGCTGCTCCAGCAGGTAGTCGCGCAGGGCACCCGAGACCATGGCGAGCACGACGTCGTTGAGGGTGGTCGAGGAGGACTTCGCCACCCGCTTGATGCGCTCGATCTCCCACGACTGCGCGGCGAAGCGCCGAGCTCCGCCCACCGGACCGTTCAGGATGGTCTTCGGGGCCCGCGGCAGCGTGATGTCGCCGTCCCTGAGGACCTGACCCACGATGCGCATCGACGCCGGGAGCATCCCGGCGACGTCGCCCGCCATGCCCGCGCCCGCCCTCAGCAGGGAGAACGGGTCGAACCCGCCGGGCGTCGCTGCCGGCGCCGAGGACGAGGGAAGGGCCCACGGCGGCGCGCAGTCCCGACGCTCGGGGTCCTCCGAGAGCGAGCGCTGCATCAGGCGCAGGGCCGAGACGCCGTCGACCATCGCGTGGTGGATCTTGCTGTACACCGCGAAGCGCCCGTCCTGCAGGCCCTCGACGACATGGGTCTCCCACAGCGGTCGGTGCCGATCCAGCAGCGACCCGTGCCAGCGTGACGTCAGCTGCAGCAGCTCACGGATGCGGCCCGGCTGGGGCACCGCCGAGTGCCGCACGTGATAGTCCAGGTCGATCGCGGTGTCCTCGGACCACCAGGTGCTGCCGAGCAGGCTGACCGGCTGCTTGGGACGACGTCGGAAGGTCCGGGACACGTCGTCGGCACCCCGGAAGGTCTCGATGAGCTCCCGGGTCCACTCGGGCCCGGAACCGGACGGGGGCTCGAAGAGCTGCAGCCCACCGACGTGCATCGGGTGCTCCCTGGTCTCCGCGAGCAGGAACATCGAGTCGGTGGGAGGCATGAACGACATGGGGCCAGCTCTCGTGTTGATGAGGACAGGACGGCGTACCCGCAGTACGCTAACGACCGGATGTGGCACAAGTCACCTCGTGTGACATATTCGTGAACATCCGTCGTCGAGGACAAGGATCGCCATGAGCGAGCGCTCCCCCAAGCACTCCGCTTCGCTGCGTGCAGGGTGGTGCCCCCAGCGAGCGAAGCAAAGGAATCGCCCCCGAGCACTCCGCTCCGCTGCGTGCTGGGAGGGACCCCCAATGCGGTCGCGCTCCTACGGTGGGTTTTCTCAGGACGTGACCGCATGAGCCCTCACCTGTCGCTGGCCGCCGAGCCCCACGTCTTCGACGGCAGGAGCATGCCGTCCACGCTCCTCGGCCTCGGCCTGCGCCACACGGTGCATCCCCTGCTCGGGCTCTGGGCCCGGCTCCCCTTCGACGTCTTCCCGCCCAACCTCGTCGACCACGTTGCCCGCCTCCTGCCGGTCCACGAGGGCACGAGCTGGCGCTCGGTCGACCTCCCGGGGTGTGGGAGCGAGCTGCTGCGCGCCAAGGACGTCCAGGACATCCACGGTGGCAACGAGCGCGTCATCCTCTACTTCCACGGCGGCGCCTTCCTGACGTGTGGGCTGAACACCCATCGCCGGCTCGTCTCGCACATCTCGCACGCGTCAGGACAGCCCGTGCTCAACGTCGGCTACCGCCAGATGCCCCACGAGCCGATCACCGAGTCGGTCGCCGACGGGCTGCAGGCCTTCACCTGGCTCCTCGAGCAGGGCTACAGCGCCGAGGACGTGACCGTCGCCGGCGACTCCGCGGGCGGGTACCTCGCCTTCAGCGTGGCCCGGGCCGTCATCGACGCCGGTCTCGGCCGACCCGCCGGCGTCGTCGCGATCTCGCCGCTGCTCGACGTCGACGCCTCCGGCAAGCGCGCCCATCGCAACGCCCACCGCTGCCAGGTGTTCCCCCTGCGTGCCCTGGAGCGCTTCGCCGACCTCGCCCTGGGCATGGACACCCGTCGGGGCATCGCCGGCGAGCGCGTGTGCCCCGTCAACATGCCGGTGGCGGACATGCCGCCCACCCTCATCCAGGTCGGTTCGCACGAGATCCTGCTCGCCGACGCCGAGACCATGGCGAACCGGCTCGTGTCCGCGGGCGTCCCCTGCGACCTGCAGGTCTGGGACCGCCAGGTCCACGTCTTCCAGGCCGCCGCGTCGTGGGTGCCCGAGGCCCGCGCCGCGATCGCCGAGATCGGCACGTTCGTGGAGTCGCTGGCCGCCGTCGAGGTTGCCTGCGTGGCCGAGCCTGCACTGGCTGGTCGAGGCCGTCGCGCGGCCTCCGTGGCCACTGCCGGCGCCTGACGTCGGCCGGAGCGCGCCAGGGCCGGCGCGCAGGTAGGGTCGCGGCCAGGGAGGCTTCCATGAGCGACGAGAGCCATCAGGTCGACGAGTTCGGCGTCCAGGACGAGTCGGACCTCGAGGTCCACGCACCGAAGAGTGCTGCCGCGGGGGTGACCGGCGTCCGGGTGTCGATGCAGCGATCCCTCAAGCACATGGGGGTCAAGCGCACCGCCAAGACCCTGCTGAAGCTCAACCAGGCCGACGGGTTCGACTGCATGAGCTGCGCCTGGCCGGACCCCGACCCGGAGAACCGACACACGGCGGAGTTCTGCGAGAACGGCGCCAAGGCCGTGGCCGAGGAGGCCACCAAGGCCCGCGCCACGCCGGACTTCTTCGCCCGGCACTCGATCGCCGACCTCGACGCCCACGACGAGATGTGGCTCGGCCAGCAAGGCCGCATCACCCACCCGATGGTCAAGCGCCCCGGCGGCACGCACTACGAGCCCATCGACTGGGACGACGCGTTCGCGATGATCGGTGAGCACCTGCGCGGGCTCGACAGCCCCGACGAGGCCATCTTCTACACCTCGGGGCGCGCGTCCAACGAGGCTGCCTTCAGCTACCAGCTCTTCATCCGCGCACTCGGCACCAACAACCTGCCCGACTGCTCGAACATGTGCCACGAGTCCACCAGCGTCGCGCTGGCGGAGTCGATCGGCATCGGCAAGGGCAGCGTGAGCCTGCGCGACGTCTACGACGCCGAGCTCATCATCATCGCCGGGCAGAACCCCGGCACGAACCATCCGCGCATGCTCTCCGCGCTGGAGACCGCCAAGCGGCGCGGCGCGAAGATCATCGCGATCAACCCGCTGCGCGAGGCCGGGCTGGTCAACTTTCGCAACCCGCAGAAGCCGCGCGGGATCATCGGGCGCGGCACGGACCTCGCGGACCTGCACCTGCCCATCAAGATCAACGGCGACCTCGCGCTGTTCCAGGCCATCGGCTCGCTCCTGGTGGAGTCCGACGCGATCGACCACGACTTCGTCGCCTCGCACACCTCCGGCTACGAGGCCTGGGCCGAGCACGTCCGCGACGTCGACTGGGACGTGGTCGAGCGGGCCACCGGCCTGTCCCGCGCCCTCATCGAGCAGACCGCCGGGATGATCCGCGACTCCTCGGCCACCATCTACTGCTGGGCGATGGGCCTGACGCAGCACCGCAATGGCGTCGCCACCATCAAGGAGATCAGCAACCTCGCACTCGTGCGCGGCGACATCGGCAAGCGCGGCGCCGGGCTCTGCCCCGTGCGCGGACACTCCAACGTGCAGGGCGACCGCACGATGGGCATCTGGGAACGTGCCCCCGAGTGGTTCCTGGACAACCTGCAGGCCGAGTTCGGCTTCGACGTCCCCCGCGAGCACGGCCTCGACACCGTCGACTCGATCCGCGCGATGCGTGACGGCAAGGCGTCGTTCTTCATGGCGCTCGGCGGCAACTTCCTGCACGCCGCGCCGGACACCTCCGTGACGGCCGACGCGCTGCGCAACACCGCGCTCACCGTGCAGGTCTCCACGAAGATCAACCGCTCGCACCTCGTGACGGGCGAGGCCGCCCTGATCCTGCCCACGCTCGGTCGTACCGAGCAGGACGTGCACGACGGCGTCGAGCAGTACGTCACGGTGGAGGACTCGATGTCCGCGGTGCATGCGTCTCGTGGGCCGCTCGAGCCCGCCTCGGAGCACCTGCGCTCGGAGGTCTCGATCGTGTGTGGTGTCGCGGACGCGACGCTGCAGGGCCGCCACGGCATCGACTGGGGCGCGATGGAGCGCGACTACGACGTGATCCGCGACCGCATCTCCCGCGTCGTCCCCGGGTGCGAGGACTACTCCCGCAAGGTCGATCGTCCCGGCGGCTTCGTGCTGCCGCACCCCCCGCGGGACTCCCGGACCTTCACGACCAAGAGCGGCCTGGCCGAGATCGCGGTCTCCCCGATCGAGGTGCTGCAGGTGCCCGAGGGCCACCTGCTGCTGCAGAGCCTGCGCAGCCACGACCAGTTCAACACCACCATCTACGGGCTCAGCGACCGCTACCGCGGGGTCGAGGACGGTCGCCGCGTGGTCTTCGTGCACCCGGACGACATCACGGCGTTCGGGCTTCGTCCCGACCAGCAGGTCGATCTCGTGGCGCACTGGCCCGGCGACGACGTCGACCGGGTGGCACCGGGCTTCCGCGTCATCGCCTACGACACGCCTCGGGGCAGTGCCGCGGCGTACTACCCGGAGACGAACCCCCTGGTCCCGCTGGACTCCACCGCCGAGCACAGCAACACGCCGACCTCCAAGGCCGTCGTGGTGCGGCTGGTGCCGACGACGGGTGGGACGTCACCGGGGGCGGAGGGCGCCGACGGCAGCCAGGACGCCGAGGGGTCCGACGAGGGCCACAAGGACCACCCGGAGCCGTCCCAGCTGTCCTGAGACGGCCCCGAGTCCGCTACGGGCAGCTCCCGAACCCGCCGTAGCTGTAGTCCTGCAGGATCTCGGCACCCTGGCGATTCCACATCGCGACGTCGGTGTAGACGCAGCGCGCATTGTTCACCCGGACCGGGCCGGCCGAGTACTGGAAGCGACCGCGGTCGAGGTCCGAGCGGCCGTCGCGGGCCCGCAGGGACAGCGACATCCGGCTCCACTTCCCGTACAGGTTCCCCACCTTGACCGTGACGGCGCACCAGTTGTTGCCACTGCGGTACACCCCGGTGTTGGCGACGCGGTTGCCGCCGTAGGCGCGGTGGCGCATGAGAGCGACCCGGTTCCCCACGCAGCTCTGGGCCTTCGCGGCCGCGTCGACCTGGGCCGCCGCCTCGACGCGGGTCTGCTCGTCCGCGGCGTCCGGCGCTGCCGCGGCCGAGGATCCCGTCGCCGTCGAGACGACCAGCCCCAGCCCCAGCAGGGCGATCCCGACCCGGTTCCTCCATCGTGCGTGCATGCTCATCACTGCTCCGTCCTCGTGGTGTCGTGTCCCCCGTCCACGGCACCAAGGCGGTGCTGGACGTCCGTCGCCGAGCCAACTACGCCCGGCGCCGGGTGTCAACGAACGTGGCCGGATCAGACGTACGTCCCAACGTCGGGTTGCTCTTCGGGAGCTGTGCGCGCATCGTCGGACCGACTTGCAACGATGGAACGCGGGCAGCTGCCTGCGCAGCGGATGCACCATGAACCCCCACCAACCCTGGCACCAGCCTCCGAGCTGAACGGAGAGTGCACATGAGCGCCATCACGAGACAGCAGCTCGGAGCCGCCGCGATCGCCGCATCGCTGCTGCTCGCCTCGGCCTGCGCCGGTGAAGGCCCGAATGACGAGGGGACGAGTCCCGGAACGGACAGGCCGAGCGTCGACGGAAACGTCATGCGCAACGGCGTGAGCCATGACTACGACGTCGCGTCCTCGGCGAGCGAGGTGGCGCAGAACGTCGACCTCGTTGTCTCCGGCACGGTGACGTCGTGGTCCGACGGCCGCGCCACCCGGGAAGACGACCTGCTGAGCAGGACCGCCATCCTGGAGATCGCCGTCAATGAGGCACAGGGTGAGGGCTCGCCCGGCCCAGGGAATGCCGAGGGTGATCCGGAACCCCGGAGCATCTTCGTCGAGGTCGCTCGTGGCGACGCGCTCGTCGATGAGAATGGTGACGACCTTCCCGACCCGGATGGGTACAGCACCCAGCTGTCGGTCGATGACCTGGCGGAGGCCGCGCCCGTTGGCGCCCGCGTGCTCTTCATGGGCGATCCGGCACTCACCGACCAGGAGATCGCAGAACGCTGGGGAGGGGTGGTCACTCAACCTTGGCAACCCCCCGTCGAGGAAGCCGAGCTGAACAGGCCCTTGCTCCAAGGACTGTTGTTCGAGGACGCGGACGGCAGCTACGTCAGCGCGCTGGCCGAGCAGACCGACGTCCAAGGCCGCGGTTGGCCCGACCGGGAAGAGTCGGGCGCGCGTGCGAGCGAGAACGAGTACGAACAGCTGCTCGCAGAACTCTTCTGACGTCGTCCTCGTCAGATCAGAACAGCCCGGAGGCGGTGCGGACCGTCTCGATGATGCCGTAGGCGAGCGGCACGCCCACCACGAGCCAGGCCACGACCAGCAGCGGCGAGGTGCCCGACGCGGTCGTGTCCCCACCCGTGGACCCCGACGCGGGTGTCGCTGCGTCGGCGGTCGGCTCGGCCGTGGCGTCCTCGGGCTCGTGGAACCGGTCCGCGACCGGGCGCACGAGCAGGTTCGCGACGAAGCCGATGACGAGCAGTCCCACCATCGTCAGCAGCGCCGGACGGTAGTCCGCCGCCGTCAGCTCACCGGGCGTCCCACGGGCGTCGAGGAAGCCGTTGATGATCAGTGGGCCGGCGACGCCGGCCGCCGACCAGGCGATCAGCAGGCGGCCGTGGATGGCACCCACCTGGAAGGTCCCGAACAGGTCCCGCAGGTAGGCGGGGACGGTGGCGAAGCCGCCGCCGTAGAAGCTGAGGATGATGCCGGCCAGCACCACGAAGAGCAGCACCGACGTGGAGCCGCCGAGGGCGAGGGTCAGGTAGAGCACCACGCCGAGACCGAGGTACATCATGTAGACGTTCTTGCGCCCGATGACGTCGGAGGTCGAGGACCACACGAAGCGCCCGGCCATGTTGCACAGCGAGAGGAAGCCGACGAACCCCGCGGCGGACGCCGCCGCCACGCTTGACTCCGCACCCTCGCGGAAGAAGTCCTGGATCATCGGTGAGGCCTGCTCGAGGATGCCGATGCCGGCCGTGACGTTGCAGAAGAGCACGACCCACAGGAGCCAGAACTGCGGTGTCTTGACGGCGTTGTTCGCCGACACGCTGTTCGTGGTGATCATGGACTTGGCCTTGACCTTGCTCGGGTCGAATCCTGCGGGCCGCCAGTCGTCGGCCGGCACGCGCACGAGCCAGGCGCCGAACAGCATGACGACGAGGTAGACCAGGCCGAGGGTGAGGAAGAGCTTCGCCACGGCGTCGCCGGTGTACAGGCCGCCCTCCTGCACGGGGTCGAAGATGCCGAGCAGGCGGCTCGACAGCGGGCTGGCGATCATCGCGCCGCCACCGAAGCCCATGATCGCCATGCCGGTCGCGAGACCGGGCCGGTCCGGGAACCACTTGATGAGCGTCGAGACCGGCGAGATGTAGCCGATGCCCAGGCCGATGCCGCCGATGAACCCGTAGCCGACGTAGACCAGCCACAGCTGGTCCGTCGCGATGCCGAGGGAGCCGACGAGGAAGCCTGCCGACCAGAAGACGGCGGCGGCGACCATGGCCCGGCGGGGACCGCCGGTGTCGACCCAGGTGCCGAAGATCGCGGCCGAGAGGCCGAGCATGACGATCGCGATGGAGAAGATGACGCCGATCGCCGTCAGCGAGGAGTCGAAGTGCTGCACGAGCGAGGCCTTGTAGACGCTCGTCGCGTAGGCCTGGCCGATGCACAGGTGGACGGCGAGCGCCGCGGGCGGGATCAACCAACGGTTGAACCCCGGACCGGCGATCGTGCGCTCGCGGTCGAGCACGGCAAGTGACATGGCTTTCCTTCCGAACGGGGCCTGGTGACCCGCGTCTCACCGTAGGGCGTGGGCCCCGACAGCGCGCGCCGAGGTCTCCGGGACGTCGCCGAGGCGGCGGTAGGGTCGTCCCGTGAGCACGAGTCCCGGTCGCATCTTCCTGTCCCGCATCATCGGGCAGGAGGTCTTCGACCCCGCGGGCGACCAGGTGGGCAAGCTGCGCGACGTCGTCGTCTCGCTGCGCACCGGTCGCCAACGTCCCCGCGTCCTCGGGCTCGTCGTGGAGGTGCTGGGGCGCCGTCGGGTCTTCCTGCCGATCGGGCGGATCACCTCCCTGGACTCCGGGCAGATCATCACCACGGGCGTGCTCAACGTCCGTCGCTTCGAGAAGCGCAGCAGCGAGACCCTCGCCATCCACGAGCTCTTCGACCGCTCGGTCATGCTGTCCGACGCCCGCCGCGGCACCGTGTACGACCTCGCGATGGAGCAGGACCCCCGTCGCGACTGGTTCGTCGGGTCGGTCGCGGTGCAGGAGGTCTCCAAGCGGTTCGGCCGTCGCGGCCCGCGCCACGTCCTGCAGTGGGACGAGGTCACCGGCCTGACCGGGGAGGAGACCGGTCAGGGCGCCACGCACCTGCTCGCGATCATGGACGAGATGCGCCCGGCGGACCTGGCCAACGCCGTCCTCGACCTGCCCGCCAAGCGGCGCACCGAGGTCGTCGGGGAGCTGGGTGACGAGCGCCTGGCGGACGTCCTGGAGGAGCTGCCCGACACGGTGCAGGTCGAGGTCCTGGGGGTCCTGGACCCCGAGCGCGCGGCGGACGTGCTGGAGGAGATGGACCCCGACGACGCCGCCGATCTGCTCGGCGAGCTGCCACCGGCCACCTCCGAGCAGCTGCTGGCCCTCATGGAGCCCGAGGACGCCGAGGACGTGCGGCGTCTGCTCACGTACGAGGACCGCACGGCCGGCGGCATGATGACCACCGACCCGGTGATCCTGCCCGCGGACGCCACGGTGGCCGAGGCGCTCGCGCGCATCCGCGAGCAGGAGTACCCACCGGCGCTCGCGGCGATGGTCTACGTCTGCCGCCCCCCGGTCGAGACCCCCACGGGCCGGTTCCTGGGCATCGTGCACTTCCAGGCACTGCTGCGGGAGCCTCCCTCGACTCAGGTGGGTCACCTCACCCTCAACGACATCGACTGGCCCAGGCCCGACACCACCCTGGAGCAGGTGTCCAGCCTGCTGGCCTCCTACGACATGGTGGCGCTTCCCGTGGTCGATGAGAACGCCCACCTCGTGGGCGCGGTGACGATCGACGACGTGCTCGACCACCTCCTGCCGGAGGGCTGGCGCGAGCGCGACACGGACCGGACGGAGGTGAGCGAGCATGCCTGAGGCCTCAGGACGCGGCCGACAGGAGTCGCGACGACAACGACGTGACGCCCGCACCGAGCGCGGCGACGGCAACCGCCTGGACCAGCCGCGGGACCCCCGCCGGGCCTTGCGGCCACCGCGGCTGGGCTTCGACTCCGACCGGTTCGGGAGCTTCGCGGAGACCTTCGCCCGGTTCATGGGCACGGCCACGTTCCTGGCCTGGATGACCGGCTTCATCATCCTCTGGGTCGTGTGGAACGTGCCCTACGGCCCGGAGCGGCCGCGCTTCGACACCTACCCGTTCATCTTCCTCACGCTGATGCTCTCGCTGCAGGCCTCCTACGCCGCACCGCTCATCCTGCTCGCGCAGAACCGGCAGGAGGCGCGCGACCGCGTCCAGCAGGAGCAGGACCGCCGCGCCGACGCACAGTCCCACGCGGACATGGAGTTCCTCGCCCGTGAGGTCGCGAGCCTGCGGCTCGGGCTCGGGGAGGTCGCCACGCGTGACTTCATCCGGTCGGAGCTGCGCGACCTCACCGACGCGATCGAGCGCCCCGACGACGACGCTGCGGGCACTCCGGCAGCGGCGGTGGACTGACCCGTGGCCCGCTTCGAGGAGCTCGACTGGCAGCGCACACCGCTGGGTGAGATCAGCCTGCGTCGTCGCTACGACCTCACCGCCCGCACGGAGGTCTATGAGGTCAAGCTCGGCGACGAGTACCTCATGTCGAGCCTGTTCACCGCCTCCGAACGGGCACTCGCCACCCGCGGGCTCGCGATGGTGCAGGGCGAGCAGCTGTCGGTGGTCGTCGGGGGGCTCGGTCTCGGGTACACCGCGGTCGAGGCGCTGCAGGACCACCGCGTCGCACACCTGCGTGTGCTGGAGACCGCCGAGCCGGTCCTCGACTGGCACCGCAGGGGTCTGCTGCCCGACGCCCGCGACCTCCTCGAGGATCCCCGGTGCGAGCTGGCGCACCAGGACTTCTTCGTCGCGATGCGTCGTGAGCCGGAGCGCCAGGTCGACGCGATCCTGCTGGACATCGACCACACCCCCAATCACGTCCTGCACCCCTCGCACGCGGCCTTCTACACGACCGAGGGCCTGGTCTCGCTGCGCGAGCACCTCCGGCCGGGCGGCGTCTTCGCCCTGTGGTCCGACGACCCGCCCGACGGTGCCGTCGAGGAGCTGCTCTCGCAGGTCTTCGTCGACGTCGGCGCCGAGGTCGTGACGTTCCCGAACCCCTTGATCGACGGGGAGTCGGCCTGCACCGTCTACCTCGCGCGCCGCGGTTGAGGCACGAAGGTCGCTCTCAGTCGTCCTCGGCGGCCCGGCGTCGGACGATCCCCATGCCGGGCACCTTGGCGAGCATCTCGTTGAGCTCGCGGGTCACGTCGAGCAGCTCGTGGATGTCCGGCGCCACGCTGCCCAGGCTCGCCATGATGGGCAGGATGTCGCGGTCGAGCACCATGACGAGGTGCGGGAGTTGGTCGACGAGGCTGACCATCGCCTCGACCTCCGCCGGCGAGGTCGTCTCGGCCAGCTTCTCCAGGGTCGGCTGCAACGTCTCCAGCGGCGGGCCCAGCATGGAGAGCAGCGCCTCCCCCTTGGCCACCGTGGGCTCGACGCTGGCCACGGTGCCCGCCGTCCGCACGATGAGGGCGTTGGCGTCGCTCACGACGGCATCGGTGCGCTCGACGACGACGTCGGCCGCCTCCCGGGTGGTCTCGATGCGCGCGACGAGCGCATCCACGCGATCGATCAGGTCCTCCGCGGCGTCGAGCAGGCCGACGGCACGAGGTACCAGCCCCATGATCGTCTCCGCCGCGGCTCCACCCCGGGCCATGAGATCGGGGACGGTGCGCGGGTCGGGAATCGTCAGCCTCATCGTGCCAACCTAGCCCGAGTCGCGGCGATCGGTTAGGTCACGCTGGTTCGGTGCGCCGTGGCCGCCCCCGTACGATGGGAGCCATGGCAACCGTCACCGAGGAGTCCGTCCGCGAGGCGTTGGGCAACGTCAACGACCCCGAGATCAAGCGTCCCATCACCGAGCTCGGGATGGTCGACACGATCACGATCGATGATGCCGCGATCACGGTCAGGCTCCTGCTCACCGTGGCCGGCTGCCCCCTGAAGGACACCCTGAACCGCGACATCACCGCGGCAGTGGCCGAGGTCGCTCCGGCGCACTCCGTGACCGTCGACATGGGCGTCATGACCGACGAGCAGCGCAAGAGCATGCAGGAGATGCTGCGCGGCGGACGCACCGAGCGGGAGATCCCCTTCGCCCAGGCCGGCTCGCTCACCAAGGTCTACGCCATCGCTTCCGGCAAGGGTGGCGTCGGCAAGTCCTCGGTCACCGTCAACCTGGCCGTGGCCATGGCGCGACGCGGGCTCAAGGTCGGCATCGTCGACGCCGACATCTACGGCCACTCCATCCCCGACATGATGGGCGTCGGCGACCAGCGGCCCACCCAGGTCGAGGACATGATCATGCCGGTCCCCGCCCCGGTCGACGACTCCTCAGTCCCCGAGCAGGACCGCGAGCACCCCGACGTCAAGGTCATGAGCATCGGCATGCTCAAGCCCAAGAAGGACCAGGTCGTCGCCTGGCGCGGGCCGATGCTGGACCGCGCCCTCGTGCAGATGCTCAGCGACGTCTACTGGGGAGATCTCGACGCACTGCTGCTGGACCTTCCGCCCGGCACCGGTGACATGGCCATCAGCCTGGGCCAGCACCTGGCCAACGCCGAGGTCGTGGTGGTCACGACGCCCCAGCAGGCTGCGGCCCAGGTGGCCGAGCGGGCCGGCACGATGGCCTCGATGATGCACCAGCGCGTCGTCGGCGTCATCGAGAACATGTCCTACCTGCAGACCCCCACCGGCGAGCGCATGGAGGTCTTCGGCTCCGGCGGTGGCACCGCCGTGGCCCAGGCACTCAGCCACCGGTTCGGCTACGACGTGCCCGTCCTCGGCCAGATCCCCCTCGAGGTCGGCCTGCGCGAGACCGGGGACTCCGGTCGCCCGATCGTCTCCTCCGACCCCGACGCGGAGTCCGCGAAGATCCTGCAGCAGGTCGCCGACCAGCTCTCCGGCCGCTCGCGCGGCCTGGCCGGGATGCAGCTGGGGCTCTCCCCCACCGGCCGGCTCTAGGGGCTCGACGTGTTCGGCATGGGGTGGCCGGAGATCGCGCTCATCGCGGTCGTCGGGCTGCTCGTCTTCGGACCCGAGAAGCTGCCCGGCATGGCCAAGCAGGCCGCCCAGATGGTCCGGACGGTCCGCCAGATGGCCGACAACGCCAAGAACGACCTCGGTCGTGAGATCGGCCAGGACTTCTCCGAGCTGGACCTGCGCGACCTGGACCCCCGCGAGGTCGTGCGCCGCAACCTCCTGGACTCCCCCGGTCAGGCTCGCGCCCCCCGGACCGGCAGGATCCTGCGGCCCGGCGAACGGCCCCCGTTCGACACCGAGGCCACCTGACGCACGCGAGGGCGGCATCGCCCCTGGGGGTGCCGCCCTCACGCGCGCCTGCGACTACTGCGTGCGCGGGGGCCGCGAGACGTTGCAGACCGCGTCGCGCAGGTTCACCGAGATCGGGATCCCGATGATCTCCAGCTCGACCCGCAGGGCCGTGGCACCGACGCACCGAACGATCCCGGTGCCGCTGCGCCCTCGCAGACCGGTGGGGACCCCGAAGAGCTCCGTCACCTCGAGCTCGGTCACGGCGTCGACCGCCGAGAACCCGTCTCCCGGCGTGAACGTCAGGGAGGCGTCACCCAGGTTGGACAGCACCCGCCCGCCACGCAGCGGGTACTCGCAGCCGGCGAAGCCGCAGGACCCGTCGAACGACGTCGTGTTGAGGTAGAGCGGTCCACCGTCCTCACCGATGCTCCCGGTGAGGTCGAGGCGCCGCAGGCGCAGGTCCTCGACCGTCAGCTCACCGGACGGGTCGGCCAGGTTCAAGGTCGTGTACTCGCCCGCCTCGAACGTGATCGAGCCCAGCTCCGGGTCGGCGATCCCGGCATCGGGCAGGCACGACGAGCCGTCGGCCATGCAGATGTCGAGCTCGGCCGGGAGCGGACCACTGATCGAGCCGCTCAGCCCCGCCAGCGTGAACTCCAGGCTCTCCGTGGCCTCCGAGGCGCGGTAGGACAGCGACGTCGAGCCGCTGCCGTCGTCCACGAGAGCCAGGCGCATCTGCGGCACGAGCCGGTCCAGGGTCGCCCGGATGGCCTCATCGGGACTGTCGCCGAGGATCGCGACGGAGAACACCTGGCGCGCCACCGTGTCCAGCAGCAGCTCCGGGGTCTCGTCGATCTCGGCCTCGATGGTCCGCAGACCCTGGATCCTGGCCGCCAGCGTCGTCGATCCCCCGGACTGGTCGAGCACGAGCCCGTCCCCGCCCCCCGGGATCGTCACCGGTGCGCCCGAGTGGGCGTCGAGCTCCACGAGACCGATCGGCTGACCGGCGGCGTCGAAGACGACGCCGTCGTCCCCGGCCGTCACCGTCAGGCTCTGTGGCACGTCGCGCAGACGGACGTCCACCTGCTCCGCTCCCTGGAACAGCCCCTCGGGGTCGGAGGAGGACGCCTGCAGGTCGACTGCCGCGATGGCGTCGGAGCCCGCGACGGAGACGCCACCGGACTGGTCGACGCCCAGCGCGATCTCCCGCGGTGTGTCCTCGACCCGTCCTGCGAAGGTCAGGTCGTCCAGCTCGGCCAGCAGGCGCAGCGGTCCGGCCTGCTTGGTCAGGTCGACCGAGAGGTCGTCGCCGAGCCCGAGGGCCATCTGCTCGAACCCGGGCAACCGGACGGCCACCGAGCTGCGCTCCTGCTCTCCCTGGAGAAGGCGTAGGTACGCGTCGTCCTCCAGCGTGGCGATCGAGCCCCCGGTGGCGTACCCGGCCTCGAACACGCCGATCGGCGCGCTCGCGTCCAGGCTGCCCGTCCCATCGGCTCCGAGGGAGAAGTCGACCGTGTCGGGGACGTCCGCAAGCGCGAGCCGCACCGCGTTCACCGTCCTGCCGCCGTCCAGCTGCCGGCCGTCGACCAGCACCCGGTCCAGACCGGCGGCACTGCGGATCGTCGCGCCGACGCCGTCGCCACCGTCGCCCGTGACCTCCACGCCTGCCGTGCCATCGACCGCGTCGAGCGTGACGTCGGCCAGCGTGACCTCGTCCCCGCCGGAGTCGTCGGCGAAGGAGATGTCCACCCGTGTGGCGGCATCCGTCGCCAGCTGGGCTGCGACGTCCTCCTGCCCGCCGTCCAGCCGGACGGCGGCGCGGGCCGCCGTGGGAGCCCGGTCGAAGGCGATCCCGAAGCGCTGCTCGCGCGGAGCGAGGTCGGCGTCCTCCTCACCGCTGGCGCCAGCGGGCACGACCGCACCGGAGAGCGTCAGCGGGGAGTCGCTGCGGCTGGCGAGCTCGACGCCCACCTCGCCGTCACCGAGCACGAGGTCGGCCTGGAAGCCCTCCGGTGCCTCACCGTCACGGCTGTCGTAGCCGAAGCGGAACTCATCGCTGGATCCCGGCAGTGCGACGAGCGCCTGCAGGCTCAACGGCAGCTCCTCGGGGGCGCTGCTGAGGCGGGCGATCTCCAGGCGGGGCACGATCGTGAGCGGATCGGCCGACAGGTCGGCGTCCACCGAGACGTCGCCATCCACACCACCGGTGCGCACCGAGGCGAAGTCGCTCGCGAGCGTGAGGTTGGCCAGGACGTCCGGACGGCCGTCGCCGGTGACGTCGAGCGGCTGGGGCACGCCCAGCGTCGCCTTGAACTCCCGGGCCGTGCTCTCACCATCGACCTCGACGACGGAGCGCCAGCGAAATCGGGTCACGTCGACGAGTGCGTCGAGGTCCTCGCCGAGGCTGGCGTTCTCCAGCAGGTCGTCGATGACGACGTCGGTGTCGTCGGCCAGCTTCACCAGTCCGGCGGTCGTGGTCTGCAGGACCGTGTCGAGCGCGAGGTCGAGATCGGCGACGTCCCACACCGAGCCCGTGCGCGGCGGGATGCCCAAGGCGGCGACCAGCGCGTCGATCGGGTCCAGGATGGACGCGACCGGTTCCTGGACGGCCAGCTCGTCGACCGCTCTGGTGACAGGTGCCAACAGGTCCCCGATCAGGGTCGTCAGCCCACGCACGACCCCGCCCAGCACGTCGTGCTCGACTGCGGCCTCCTGGGCGGCGGCGTCGCCGACGTAGAAGGTGACCTCGTCGTCACTGCCGGAGTAGACGTCCGTACCGGCGAAGCGGGCCTCCACGGCCTCGGTGCGGCTGCCACCGCGGACCACCACGGAGCGCTCGGCGACACCGTCGGCGTCGGTCACCCCGGAGCCGTCGCTGTCACCGAAGCGCAGGGCCACGTCCTCGCCCTCCAGGGGCGTGCCGGCCCGGTCGCTGTCGGGCGTCGTGTCGACCAGGCGTGCACCGAGCGCGGCGGCTGCGCCGGGCTGCGCCCTGGTGTCGCCGGTGTACTCCAGCCCGCTGGAGCGGGGCAGCAGCGTCGTCGAGGTGCTGTCGAAGAGGCCACGCAGCGTCGCGTCCGAGGCGACGGTGGCGTTGATCTCCAGCGCGCCGACCGGCAGGTCGGGGAGGTCGAAGGTCACGCTGCCCCGGCCGGCAGAGTCCGTTCGGACACCGGTGTCCCCGACTCCGGGGACCGTGACCGTCACGTCCCGATCGGCCGCCGGTGTGCTGGAGATGCCCGTGCCCTGCACCGTGGTGAGCACCGCGACCTCCAGCGACTCACCGGTGACGACCTCGACGGGAGCGGTCAGCGTCACAGCCGCGCGGTTGTCCAGCGTCACGGTGGTGTTGCTGAGCTGGGACTCCGCCCGGGTGGTGCACCCCAGGTTGAGGAAGCCGGAGCGCACGCTGTCGCGGGCGAAGCTCTGGATCCGGTAGGTCCCGTTGGGCCGGCCCACCGACGACCACGTCGTCGAGAGCGCCCCGGCGTCGTCGCGCGAGGCCGAGTGCACGACGGCCCCGGCCTCGTTCAGCACCCGCAGACGGGAGCTGCTGTCGTCACGGGCGATGCAGGTGTTCGTGGACCCGCGGGCCTCCGTGATGGGCACGTTGCCCGAGACGGTCGCTCCGTTGCCGGGCGTGGAGATCGCGGCGGCGGCCGGGGAGGTGGCGGCGAGCACGCCGGCGGCCAGGGCGGCCGAGGCGAGCACGGCGATCAGGCGGGGACGGCGAGCAGCGGGGAGGCGCACGGAGGCTCCTGTCGAACGACGATGAAGACGAACGTGACAACCGTCACGAGCCATGACTCGTTACGGACCATCTTTCGATGGCCCGATCAGGTCTTGCGCCGTCACCGTGGATCCTGATACGCGTGGGTACCGCGCGGCGGTGGCACCGACCGTCAGGGACTGACCCAGCTCGCCATGCGATCCAGTCCTTCGCCCACGCGTGCGGCGGCGTCGCGTGGTTGGCGCGGCTCCGGCAGCTCGGCCAGAACCTCGGCCAGCCGTTCCTCCCCGAGGTCCGTGACCGCGATGAAGACCATCCCGTCGGCATCCCAGGCCAGGACCGTCGGCTCGCCCTCGTCGACCCAGAGCTGCCGCTCCCCGATCGTGCGCAGCCCGAAGCCCTGCAGGGCTCGTTCGTCGAGCGATCCCGTTCGCTCGTACAACCGGAGGCGATGCCGCCCATCGGTGTAGGTCAGCGAGACCGTGGAGGCGTCCTCGCCGTGCCAGCGGCCGTCGACCCGCTCCAGGTCACCGGCAAGGGTCTGGTGGCAGGGCCACCCGTTCGCGTCCAGCTCATCGAGGTCGGCGACCGTCATGGTGTCGGCAGCGACGTTGTGACCGGTGTCGAACTCGAGCGCGTACTCCGCGAACGGTGGGCGCACGGGGTCTGCGTCGCGATCTTCGTGGGCCCCGGCGAGGAAGCCCAGGCCCGCCACCGCCACGCAGGCGCCCACCAGGGCGGCGCCCACGCCCAGCAGCGGCGATCGACGCAGCCGCTCACGCCGCGATTCCGGGACCGAGGCGACCGTGGGGACGGAGCTGAGCGAGGCCAGCAGCGCCAAGGGAGGGGCCGGGACCGAGCCCGTCTGCATCCGGGTCTTCAGCAACCGCTGCTGGGAGACCGCGTCACGGCAGCGGTCGCACTCCTGGAGGTGGAGCCGTGCCGCCGCCGTGGACTCGGGCGAGAGCTGCCCGTCCACGAACGCCGCGACGTCCCGCTCCAGGTGTGCCATCAGCCGGTGACGGGTCCGAGGAATCGGGTGCGACCACGGGACGGGGCGCGGTGCGAGAGCGCAGCACGCAGCTGGGTGCGGCCGCGGTGGATCCGGGAGCGGACGGTGCCGATCTTGACTCCCAGGACCCCGGCGATCTCCTCGTAGGACAGGCCCTCGACGTCGCACAGCACCACGGCGACCCGGAACTCCTCCGGCAGTGAGGAGAGCGCGGTCTCGATGTCGGAGTCGAACGCGGCGTCGTGCAGCGCCGAGTCCGGCTGCACCTCCCGGCTGGGCAGGCGCTCCTCGGCACCGTCGCTGAAGCCGTCCATGCGGATCTTCGCGCCACGACGGACCCGGTCGAGGAACAGGTTCGTGGTGATGCGATGGATCCAGCCGTTGAAGTTGCCGGGCTCGTAGCGATCGAGGGAACGGAAGACGCGGACGAAGACGTCCTGCGTGAGGTCCTCGGCGTCGTGCTGGTTGCCGGTGAGGCGATAGGCGAGCCGGTACACCCGGGCGGAGTGCTCCGCCACGATGTCGTCCCACTCCTGCGTCTGCTCCACCGTCTGCCCCGCTGTCTGTGCTGCCACGTCCTGCGTCGTCATGGTGCGATCGTCGCCGCCCTGCCTGAGAGAACGCCCAGAGCACGCTGACGGTTCCCATCCAATTGGCCGCTCGCCGTGCCGCCGGGTTCCCGGGGCCTGGCCGTCGACCTCACTATGCTGGCCAGGAAGACTGATGAGAAGGAGCACGTCATCACCAACGCAGCCAGCCTCCAGTTCGCCGAGGACTACCTCGTCGAGGACGTGCACCTCGCCGACGCCAGGCGTCGCGCCGAGGACGTCGGCGTCTCCCCCATCGGAGCCGGTGGCGGTGCCGCCCTGCACTTCCTCGCCTCGCTGCTGGACGCGAAGGGCGTCGTCGAGATCGGCACGGGGACGGGCGTCTCGGGCCTGTGGCTGCTGCGCGGCATGTCCGCCGAGGGCGTCCTGACGTCGGTCGACCTCGAGGCCGAGCACCAGCGCCACGCCCGGCAGGTCTTCACCGCCTCCGAGGTCGCCTCGCAACGCTTCCGCCTCATCGCGGGCTCAGCGCTGGACGTGCTGCCCCGGCTGACCGACGCCGCCTACGACCTGGTCTTCATCGACGGCGACAAGGTCGAGTACGGCGAGTACCTCGAGCAGGCGCTGCGACTGGTCCGGCCCGGCGGCGTGCTCGTCGTCGACAACGCCCTGTGGCACGACCGCGTGGCCGATCCCGCGCAGCGCGACCCCCAGACGGTCGCCGTGCGCGAGATGCTGGAGCAGGTCAACACCGACGAACGTCTCGTCCCGCTGCTGCTGCCGGTGGGTGACGGACTGCTCGCCGCCATGCGTCGGCGCTGAGCCTCGCGGCGTCAGGCCTCGAACCGGGCCGCTGAGCGGAAGCCTGCCGGCCCACGGACGACAGCCACGATCTCGCACGCCTCCACCAGCTCAGGAGGGCTGCCCACGATCCTCGTACCGGGCAGGTCCTCCATCGTGGCCTCCATCTCGGCCTGGAAGGCGGCCCGGGCCTCGTCACTGACGAAGACGTAGGTTCCCTCGAACCACTGGCCCTCGCTGGCGCGCCACGTCTTGAAGCGCAGGCCGTCGAGGCCGGCGAACCGGGCGAAGCTGGTGTCCTCGACGACGCTGCGGAGCCGCTCGAGCGTCTCGGGCGGTGTGCCGGTCAAGGACCAGCGCATCGTCAGGCCGAACAAGCGTCAGACTGCCTTGAGGGCTTCACTCAGCGTGGCGGCTTCCTCCTTGTTGAGCTCCACCACCAGTCGTCCCCCACCCTCGAGCGGGACACGCATGACGATGCAGCGTCCCTCCTTGGTGACCTCCATCGGTCCGTCACCTGTGCGAGGCTTCATGGCCGCCATCGGTACCCCTCTCGTCCGGCGCACTCGCACGAGTGCGTACGTTCATTATCTCCCATGGCGGTGGCACTTCTCACGCGGTACCCAGCACGCGGACCGACGAGGGGGTTCAGGCGTACTTGCGGGAGCTGTCGGACTGCTCCCAGGCCAGCAGCTCGGTGCGGGCCTCCAGCTCGGCGGCCTGGCTGGCGGTGAGCTCGTCACGCAGCTGGCGCACCTCGGCGCGCGTGGTCTCCAGCGTCGACTCGACGTCGGCGAGCTCAGCGGCGGTCGCCTCGCCCCGGGTCACGGCGGCGGTGCGCGCGGCCTCGACCTCGGTGAGCGAGGAGGTCGCGCGCTCCAGCTCGACCCGCAGCAGCTCGACCTGCTCGCGACCGGCCTTGACTGCGGCGGCCATGTGATCGGCGAACGCGACCTGGTCACGAGCCCGCACCTCCGCCTGGCGCGCGTTCCTCTGGGCGGTGGCGGCACGATCGTGCGCCCAGTCGCGCCGGACGCGTGCGGTCTCCTCGTTCAGCAGGCGCGCACTGACGAGGGAAGCAGCCACGGCGTAGCCGATGCCGCCCACGAGCACGGCGTAGGAACCGACCACGACCGCCGCGATGGCGGCGACCACGGCCGTGAGCAGCAGGAGCCCGGCGACCAGCACCCGCACGGAGCGAGCGGCCGAACGTCGACCTCGAGGGGAAGAGGGGGTGCGACGGGGGGAAGACATGGGTTCAGGATAGGTCCGCGGAGCGCTCCGGACGGGGAGGCGCACCGAGCCCACGCACCGCTCGGGCCGGGTGTGGCTACGATGAACCGCCCCGTCGACACCTCGTGGAGGTCTGCCCATGCCCCGGGACCCGTGCGGCGCGCGAGCGCTCGTCGAGTTCACGCGCCGCGCGACCCCAGGTGTGCCCGCTACAGCGGCAACACGCTTCTTGTGTCTCGGCTACCAGGTGAAGCTACGCGGCTCGACGACGCGGGCAGTTGTCCAGGAGCGGGACGTTCGTCCTCCGATCCACAGGTGGTTGGGGTTGGGAAGACGTGCGTAACGCATCTGCCAAACTCTCAGTCGACTCAAAGCGAGCAAGCCTAGCGAGGTGTGACGCCAGCCAGGCTCACTGAGTCGATCGCCCCAGGCGTGCAGCTCGCTGCTTCACTGGGAAGTTCATCACGCGGCACATTCTCGCTGATCCCGCCAGTGAACTCAGCCGAGTTGCCGATTCTGACGTCCTTGTACCCCGGGATAACAATAACCTCCCCATTTTGAGTCACACTCGATCCGGGTGGTGCAATCAAGAGCGCTCCATCAATGGCGACACAGTTTTCATCGTTGATCGAAACAGTCCCTGCCACCAGAGCCTCGGGGTAGGCCTCCGCATCCTGCGATATGAGGAGCGTCGGGTCTTCGGACCCAGATTGTGGAGTTGCACTAGGTTCTTCAGCGGTGCACCCAGAAAGAGCCACCAAGAGGCTGACGGAAAAAGCAACGATTCCCATCCGTGCTCGCATGGATGACCTCATCTCATTGAGTTCGGAAGAACGCGTTGAGGTAGTTCGCGACGGTTGAGCTCTTCGTGAAGATCGACCGGCCATTCCTGGTGACTCCCGAGTGAATTCCGTAGGCCGCCTGCGCCAAGAAGACTCCCGCTCCGCTATCGCCGCCGGAACTGTAGTGACGATCGACAGCAGCTAGACCGCAAAAAGTGGGATAACCCGAGTACTTGTAGCAAAGATTCTCGGCACGATAGATGTATGCACAGGTGTACCCGGTAGACATTCCGTACTTACAGACACGCCCACCCTTCACGGGGTCCCTGCGACTCTTGAGAGTTCGAAAAGTGTTTAAAGAGGTCGCTCGGAACTTTGCTGGCGCCGCCGTGCCACTGATAGTCCGATGAAACTGCACATCAATTCGATTTCCATTGGGTGTCGCGGGAAAATCAGTGACAAACTGTATCCACCCGACATTGAATCCGAATCGCATCTTATTCATACAATGCCCCGCAGTTACGAGTCCCCGCTGACCGCTTCGAGCGGCAGTGAACCCTGCAGTGCAACGAGCAAGCCCACTGGTGCTTCTCATTTGTGCATTGCCGTAAACCTCGGCCTCACCTGCAGTCTGAAGATCCGGGTCCAGGCGGGCGATCACCTCGACCGGGAGCCGACCATCGAATGCGCCCTCGGCGATTGCGGTCTTCGCCCCAAGTTCGATCTTCTCCGCGTGAGCAGCGCTGAAGTTCTCGTCAGCTTCTCCCTGAGAATACCAAATGTGAATCGCATCATCGTCGTCAGAGATCTCGCTCGCAAGCATCCCCTCGGGTCCAATGGACTCAGAGACAGCCGCAACTGCCGCATCTGACGCTCTCAACAGTTCTTCGGAGCTGCTTGGGTATCCCCATCGCACTTGAACATCTAGAGGCAGCTGCTCCAAGCCCTCGAAGACAGACTCGGGTGGTCGCACAGTGAAAGCCAGATAGGCGTCCGCGCTCTTGACGCGGTTCAGTCCACTGCCGGCATAGATGTCGCCATGTCGCTCTCGCACATCTGCAACGAAATCCTCGAACGGCATCTGGGACCGAAGCGCCTCCCTGGTCGCTGAATCCTCTTCGTCCGAGAAGTAGGCGAAGTCCTTCAACTCCTCGGGTGACGGCTGGTAGGACCCGGTCCCGTGCACAACCACCGCCTCCCGCTCGGTGGGGGCTGCCCTCACGGCCGGTTCCTTGTCCGACGACGGACTGGCGGTCGCAGGTGACGCGGGCAGCGCGCCAACCAGGAACAGCAGAGTCAGAACTGTGCCAAGGATCGATCTCGTTGATCGCATGTGGAACTCGTCTCCCGCGCCTATGGGTCTATGTCACAAGTCAGTATCACGAGAAAGGGTCAGGGATAATGGGAACGCTCAAAGAATCATCGAGGTTTCGGACGAGCGCCTGATGCAACGACTATGTCAAACGGCGGGTCGGCGTTGCGACCCAAACGGCATACTCGGGTTCTTCGTGCTTGGATCTGGAGTGTCCGGCGATGGTCTCCATTCGGTAAGTCGTCTCCGGGCTGGTGATGTCTAGGGACACTGACCTCCGAATGCCTCACCGAAAGCACCCTCGAGACCGAAAGCACCCTCGAGATCGTCGTGCGCGCCCAGGTCATCACCGCGCAGCGCTTCGTCGCTTCGTCGCTTCGTCGTCGAGATTGCTCCGCGGGCCCTACACACAAGGGACCTCCTTCTTCCGCGACGGGTGGAGCTTGTTCGACCTGTTCGTCGTTGCCGTGGCGCTCATCCCGGCCTCGGGGGCCTTCGGCGTGCTGCGCGTCCTGCGCGTCCTGCGGGTGCTGCGCCTGCTCTCGGCAGTCCGGTCCATGCGACGCGTCGTGGCGGCGCTCGCCGCGACGATCCCGGGCATGGTCTCGATCGGTGCACTGCTGGTGATGCTGGTCTACATCGCCGCAGTCATGGCCACGCAGATGTTCGGGGCCACCGACCCCGAGCACTTCGGCAACGTCGTGCGGTCCGTCCTCTCGCTGTTCCAGGTCATGACCGGCGACGACTGGGCGAACGTCGTCCGCCCCGTCACCGACGCCCACCCGGCGTCGTGGCTGTTCTTCATCGGCTTCATCCTCGTCTCCACCTACATCGTGCTGAACCTGTTCATCGCCGTGGCGGTCGAGGCCCTGGACATGCAGAAGGACGACGACACGCGAGAGATCGTCGACGAGGTCGAGCAGAGCGAGCAGGCGCTGCTCGACGCGGTCGCCGACCTCAAGACCGAGGTCGCCGCCCTGAGGAGCGAGCTGGTCCGGCGTCCGCCGGACTGAGGTAGCCCCGGCCTCAGCCGGAGGAGGCGACCGCGTCGAAGTGGGAGACCGCCTCGTCGACGTCGTCGGTCAGCAGGAGCAGGTCGAGGTCGGCCTCGCTGATCTTGGCGTCCGGCAGCATCGTCGAGCGCAGCCAGTCGATCAGCCCGCCCCAGTACTCGGTGCCGAACAGCACGACGGGGAAGGTCGTGATCTTGCCCGTCTGGGAGAGGGTCAGCGCCTCGAAGAGCTCGTCAAGGGTGCCGAAGCCGCCCGGCAGCACGATGTAGCCCTGCGCGTACTTGACGAACATCGTCTTGCGGACGAAGAAGTAGCGGAAGTTGATCCCGAGGTCGACCCACTCGTTGAGTCCCTGCTCGTGCGGGAGCTCGATGCCCAGCCCCACGGAGACACCGCCGCACTCGCTCGCACCCCGGTTGGCGGCCTCCATCGCGCCCGGGCCTCCCCCGGTGATGACGGCGTAGCCACGCTCGCACAGCTTCTCCGACACGAGCCGGGCCTTCTCGTACATGGGGTCCTCGGGCTTGGTGCGCGCCGAGCCGAAGACGGCCACGGCCGGCCCCAGCTCGGCCAGGGCACCGAAGCCCTCCACGAACTCGGCCTGGATGCGCAGGACGCGCCACGGGTCGGTGTGCACCCAGTCGACCTGGCCACGCGAGTCGAGCAGCCGCTGGTCGGTGGTGCTGCTGGGGATGCGGCCACGACGCAGCCGCACCGGCCCCTTGTCGTACGATGTCATGGGCTCAACCATCTCCTCAGGGCGTCCTCGACGCCGGTCAGGTGGGCGATCGGGACGTGCTCGTCCTGCTTGTGGGCGTAGACGGGGTCGCCGGGGCCGTAGTTGACCGCGGGCACCCCGAGCTGGGTGAACTGGGCGACGTCCGTCCATCCGAACTTCGGCGCGACCTCGGCGCCGATGGCCTCGATGAACGCCGCCGCAGCCGGCCGGTCGAGGCCGGGCAGGGCGCCCGGAGCGCTGTCGGTGACCACGATCTCCATGCCCGCGAACAGCTCGTGCAGGTGGGCGAGGGCCTCGGTCTCGCTGCGGTCCGGCGCAAAGCGGTAGTTGATGCTGACCCGGGCCTCGTCGGGCACGACGTTCCCGGCGACGCCACCGGAGATGCCCACGGCGTTGAGGCCCTCGCGGTACTCCAGCCCGTCGATGACGACGCGTCGCGGCTCGTAGCCGGCGAGCGTCGCCAGGATGGGTGCGGTGGCGTGGATGGCGTTGCTGCCCCGCCAGGAGCGGGCCGAGTGCGCGCGCTCGCCGCGGGTCACGACGTCGATGCGGATGGTGCCCTGGCACCCGGCCTCGACCGACGCCACGGAAGGCTCCATCAGGATCGCGAAGTCGGCCTCGAGCAGCTCGGGCTGTTCACGGGCGACACGACCGAGCCCGTTGTGCACGGCGGCCACCTCCTCGGCCTCGTAGAAGACGAACGTGACGTCGCGGACCGGGTCGGGGAGCGTGGCGGCCAGCTTGAGCGCGACGGCGACGCCGCCCTTCATGTCGCACGTCCCCAGCCCCCACAGGAGGTCGCCCTCCAGACGGGAGGGGAAGTTGTCGTTGGCCGGGACGGTGTCCAGGTGCCCGGCGATCAGGACCCGCTCGCCACGTCCGAGGGTGGTGCGGGCGACGAGGGTGTGGCCGTCCCGGGTGACCTCCAGGTGTGGCTGGGACCGCAGCACGTCCTCCACGGCGTCGGCGAGCTCGGCCTCCTGGAAGCTCTCGGAGGCGATGTCGACGATGTCAGCGGTGAGCCGGACGATGTCGCGGGTGGGGTCGAGCCGGGCCATGGCGCCACCCTAGTGGTGTCACAGTGGAGCCATGAGCGACCCACGAGCCACCACCTCCCTGCTGACCGACTCCTTCGGACGGATCCGCGAGCTCGTCGAGTCCGTCGCGGGCCAGCTGGACGACCAGACGGCCGTCCTGCGCCTGGATCCGGGCGCCAACACCCCGATCTGGTTGCTGTGGCACCTCGCTCGCGTGCAGGACGACCACGTCGCGGGCCTGGCCGGTCATGACCAGGCCTGGGAGAGCTGGCGCGAGCGCTTCGACCTGCCCTTCGCGCCGGATGACATCGGGTACGGCCACGACGCCGACCAGGTGGCGGCCGTCCGGTCCGACCCGGATCTGGTGGCGGCCTACCACGCGGACGTGCACGACCTGACGCTTCGCTACGTGGGGTCGCTGACCGAGCAGGAGCTGGCCCGCGTCGTGGACGAGCAGTGGGACCCGCCCGTCACCGCGTCGATACGGCTGGTCAGTGTCATCGGCGACTGCCTGCAGCACCTGGGTCAGGCCTCGTTCGTCCTGGGCGTGGCGGGTCGCCGCTCCTGACTCACCGATGTGGGGCGATGCGCTGCAGCAGCAGGTGCTCCTCCCAACGGCCGTCGATGCACAGGTAGTCCGGTGCCCGGCCGTACGGCACGAAACCGGTCCGCTCCAGCACGCGCAGCGAAGCGGCGTTGGAGGGCATCACCTCGGCCTGCAGGCGGTGCAGCCCGAGATCGCCGAACGCCCTCGCGACGGCCTCCTCGACCGCGCGGGTCATCAGCCCGCGACCGGTGGCGTGCTCGACGAGCCAGTACCCGATGCTGGCCGACTGGAAGGCACCGCGGATGATGCTGCTGATCGTCAGCTGCCCCACCATCACGCCGTCCTCCACCACGGCGAGCGGCACCGAGTGCCCGGCCACGAAGGCGGCGAGCCGCTCCCCCAGGGACTCCAGCTGACCCTCCTGCGTGTAGAAGTCTTCCGCGCGCTGCGGGCCGGCGGGGCGCAGGAACTCACGATGGTCGCGCCACAGGGCCGCCACCTCGGCGGCGTCGTCGAGCTCCAGCAGCCTGAGCACGCTCACCAGCTGGTCCCTCGACGCGCCAGCTCCTCACGCAGCAGACGCACGGTCTCGGGGCCGACACCGTGCAGGGCGGCGACCTCCTCGACGTGCTCGACCTCCGGCAGGGCGGTCGCGGCCTTGCGGAGCTGTGCCTTCGTGGTCATGCGTCCCGCCGGGCGAAGACGCAGAACTCGTTGCCCTCGGGATCGGCCATGACCGTCCAGCCGATCTCGTCGTCCTGTGGCCGCAGCACCGTGGCACCGGCCGAGACAAGGTCGTCGACCGTCGCGTCACCGAGGAGATGCACGTCCCAGTGCACCCGGTTCTTGACGGTCTTGGGCTCGGGCACGGGCACGAAGTCGAAGGACTCGAACGGCACGCCGGGGACGCCGTCGAGGTGGGAGTAGCCCTCCTCGGCATGGGTGACCGTGCCGCCCCACACCTCGGCCCACCAGCTCGCCAGCGCGGCGTGGTCGGCGGCGTCCACCACCACGTCCTTGAGCCGGTAGTCGGGCACCTCGTCGTAGGTGAAGACGCAGAGCTCGTTGCCCTCGGCGTCGGCCAGCACCGCCCATGGGAACTCCCCGGTGTCGCTGAGCCGCGTGGCACCGGGAAGGTCCTCGACCGAGCGGGCGCGGACGTCCAGGTGCACACGATTCTTGACCGTCTTGGGCTCGGGCACGATGCACGGCAGCACCATGTGGCGCGGCGTGGGGCCCTCCAGGTGCACCTCGCCGGAGCCGTCGTCGTCAGGGACGACGTCCAGGCCGAGAGCCTGACCCCAGAAGGCGGTGGTCGACGCCATGTCGTTGACGTCGATGCAGAGATCCTTGTACGCGACGAGTGCCATGACGCCACGCTAGAGCGGAGCACCCACACCGCGCGAGACCCGTACCGAGCGAACGTGAGCAATGCCTCACGCCACCGATGGTGCTCACCGGCCCTCGAACCGGTTTAGTGGGGCAGATCATCCGCAGTCGACCCAGGAACACCATGCCTCGCATCGTTCGTCGCACCTTCGTCGCCGCCCCCGGCCCCCTCGTGTGGGACCTCGCCCAGGAGTTCGCCCGCTGGCACCCTCGGCTCAACATCTACACCGGCGGCCCCGAGTCCTCCCCCGAGCTCGTCGTGACCGTGCTCGAGCAGGACGCCGAGCAGCACCGGCTCGTCTACTCGATGCCCGAGCCGCCGTTCCCGATCACCGACCACCGGGCCACGATCCGCGTCGTCGCCGACACCGAGAGCACGTGCTACGCCGAGTGGTCCGCGGAGTTCGAGACGGATCCGGGCATCATGCAGCTGCTCGAGGACCAGCTGGGCGACGACATCTTCAACCTCGCCCTGGACCGGCTCGCCTCGGCCGCGCAGGACGAGCACGCCGGTCGCGTGCTCAGCAGCTGAGTCAGCTTCTCCACTTCTCGAAGCCGAGGACGATCAGGCGCATCTCGCGTCGCGCCTTGCGCTTGATGTCCTCCTCCACGTCCGCGCGACCGTCGGGAGCGTGGACGACCTGCTCGGCCCGGTAGACCATGTTGCGGACGAACAGCCCCGCGGCCATCCGGACGTCCTCGCTCGACCAGTCCTCGATGTGCGGCAGCCGGGCCAGCACGACCGCCAGCTCGGAGATGAACAGCTCGAGCTCGCGCTGGATGGCCTGGCGCACCGAGTCGGACCCGCTGGCGCGCTCCCGCGCGACGAAGCCGAAGTGCGTCTTGTTCTGCTTGACCACCCGCACGAGGATCTCCGCCGAGGCGTCGATGATGTCGGCGAAGGTCTCCGGGTCGCGCTGGGCGTCGCGGATCATCGCCCGTAGCGTCTGGAAGCACTGCTCCACCAGGGCGAGTCCCACGTCGTCCATCGACGTGAAGTGCCGGTAGAAGGCCGTGGGCACGATCCCGGCCCGGCGCGCCACCTGGCGCAGGCTGAGCTGGGCGAACCCGCTCTCGCCGCTGAGCTCCAGGGCCGCGACGAGGATCGCCTGACGCGTGCGCTCCTTCTGCTCCTGACGGCTCAGCACGACGGGTTCGACCACCCGCACATCGTAGAGGCTGGCCCGCGGCACGACACCAAGGTGAGTGCATGGGTGTGTTCCGACGTGCGAGGGGTCACGGGGAACCCCCTTGCATTGACGTGCGAAAGCAGACACACTTTCGGTGTACGGTCGTTCACTCAAAGTGGAGGGATGCACATGGGCTTCGTCCGCAAGACCTTGGCCACGCGCCCCGTCGCCACGCTCACGTCGCCGCACTCGCTCGACCACTACCTGGATCGGGTGCACCCGATGTGGACCGTCGAGCAGGTCCGCGCCCGCGTCGTCGACGTCATCCGCGAGACCGGCGACGCCAGCACCGTCGTGATGCGCCCCAACGGCGCCTGGAAGGGCTTTCGACCCGGCCAGCACGTGCAGTTCGGCATCGAGGTCGACGGCACCCGCAAGGTCCGCGTCTTCTCCGTCGCCAGCTCCGCGGCGGGCCGCGGCCGCACCTTCAGCGTCTCGGTCAAGGCCCACCCCGACGGCTACGTCTCGCAGTTCCTGCACCGCGAGCTGGAGCCGGGGACGATCGTCCACCTCTCCCAGGCCGAGGGCGAGTTCGCCCTGCCGGCCGCCGCTCCCGACCGACTGCTGCTGCTCAGCGGCGGCTCGGGAATCACCCCCGTCATGTCGATGGCCCGCACCCTGCGCGATCGCGACCACCGCGGCCACGTCACGTTCCTGCACTACGCCAAGTCCCGCGAGGACGAGATGTTCACGCCCGAGCTGGACCGGCTGGCCGGCGAGATGCACGACGCCGAGGTGGTCCGCGTCTACACCCGCGTTCCCGAGTCCGACGCCGCCCTGACGGGACGCTTCCACGTCGATCACCTCGATCACCTCGGAGTCGACGCCACGAACACGCTCACCTTCGTCTGTGGTCCGGCCGGACTGATCGCCTCGGTCCGCGACACCTACACCGACCTCGGCGCCGCCGACCAGCTGCGCCAGGAGTACTTCAAGGTCCCGTCCGTGGACCTGGACGCCGCCGACGCCACCGGCACCATCAGCTTCGACGCGGCCGATCGCGGACCCGTCGTCGAGATCCAGAACAGCGGCGCGACCATCCTGGAGCAGGCCGAGCTCGCCGGCCTCACCCCGGCGTTCGGCTGCCGCATGGGCGTCTGCAACACCTGCGCGGTCAAGAAGCTCAGCGGCGCCGTCCGCCACGTCGTGAGCGGCGAGATCGGCGCCAACACCGACGAGACCATCAAGGTCTGCGTCAACGTCCCCGTCGGCGACGTCACCGTCGCACTCTGAGAGAGGGAGAACACCATGTCCACCAAGCGCCCCACCGTGGCCACGTACGACGCCAGCGACCACAACGCCGCCCCGGCGCCGCTCGTCGGCGCCGACGCCCAGAAGCGCTCGACCATCGGCCTGGAGCACATGTCCCACGAGGAGCTGGAGACCTTCGGTCTCGAGCTCGACGCGATCCGCCAGCGGACCCTCGACGACCTCGGGCAGGCCGACGCCGACTACATCCGTCGCGTCATCCGCATCCAGCAGGCGTGCGAGGTCCTGGGCCGCATCGGCATCTTCACGCCGTTCTTCCTGCCGACCTTCATCGCCGGCATCGTGCTGCTCGGGCTCTCCAAGATCCTGGAGAACATGGAGATCGGCCACAACGTCATGCACGGCCAGTACGACTGGATGAACGACCCGCTCGTGGACGCCAAGCAGTACGAGTGGGACAACGTGGCTCCCGCGCAGGACTGGAAGCACGGCCACAACTTCATCCACCACACGTACACGAACATCCACGGCAAGGACCGCGACATCGGGTACGGACTGCTGCGGATCGACGCGGACCAGCCGTGGTACCCCAACCACCGCTTCAACCTCCCCGCCGCCTTCCTGCTGATGATGTTCTTCGAGTGGGGCGTGATGTATCACGGCATCGAGCTCGATGAGTACCTCGGCGGGAAGATGACCAAGAAGGAGTTCCGCGATCGCAAGAGCCGCGCGGCCCGCAAGGCCCGCCGACAGATCATCAAGGACTACGTCGCCTACCCGGTGCTCGCGCTCGCGCTCGTGCCGTTCGTCGGGTGGTGGGCCCCGCTCGCCGTCCTCGGCGCGAACTTCGTCGCCAACCTGATCCGCAACATCTGGACGTTCCTCATCATCTTCTGTGGCCACTTCCCGGCCGAGGTCCAGACCTTCGCCGAGGAGGACGCGGAGAACGAGACCCGCGGCCAGTGGTACCTGCGCCAGCTGCTCGGCTCGGCCAACATCTCCGGCAGCATCCCGTTCCACATCCTCAGCGGCAACCTGAGCCACCAGATCGAGCACCACCTGTTCCCGGACATCCCGGCCCGCCGCTACCCCAAGATCGCCCCGGAGATCCGGGAGATCTGCGAGCGGAACGGGCTGCAGTACAACAGCGGTCGTCTGAGCCGCCAGCTCGCCAGCGTCGCCCGGCAGCTCGCGGCGTTCTCGGCCAAGCCCGACGACCCGTACAAGCAGGGCAAGAGCCCGGAGTCCAAGGCGCTGCGCCGCGCCAAGCGCGAGGCGGCCCAGAAGGAGCGGGAGTCCGTCACGGCGTGAGTCGGGAGGGCCGTGACGGGCCGGCGTCGCCGTGCGGCCCCGGCCCGTTGCGGAACAATGGGACCGCACCTGTCCCGCCCACCCGGAGCCACGCATGAGTACCAGTCGAGACGCTGCTCACCCTGATGCGACCCATCCCTGCGGCGAGCGCTGACGAATCACCCACATGACCCCCACCGTCGCCGTCGTCGGGTCCGGCATCTCCGGGCTCACGGCCGCCTACGTGCTCTCGCGCAGCCACGCCGTCACGCTGTTCGAGTCCGACGACCGCTTCGGTGGCCATGCACACACGCACACCATCGACACGGCGCACGGCCAGGACCGCGTCGACACCGGGTTCATCGTGCACAACGACCGGACGTACCCGCTGCTGCGCCGGCTCTTCGCCGAGCTCGACGTCGACGTCCACCCCACGGAGATGAGCATGAGCATCTCCTGCGAGGGCTGCGGCCTGGAGTACGCGGGCGGCCGTGGAGGCGCCGGCATCTTCGCGCAGCGGCGTCGCGTCGCGGACCCGCGCTTCCTGTCGATGCTCGCGGGCGTCAAGCGGTTCCAGCGGGCCGCGCACGCGCTGCTGGAGGCGCAGGAGTCCCCCGCGGACGACGAGGTCACCTACGGCGACTTCCTGCGCCAGCACAAGTTCTCCCAGCACTTCATCGCGCACTACGCCATCCCGGTCGTCGCCTGCGTGTGGTCCTCGGGCCGTGACGACGCCCTGCAGTACCCCGCGCGCTACCTCTTCGCCTTCCTGAAGCACCACGGGTTCCTGTCCATCAAGGGCTCCCCCCAGTGGTTCACCGTGCAGGGTGGCTCGCGCTCCTACGTCGACAAGGTCACCGATGCGATCGGCGACGTCCGGGTGGCCACGCCCATCCGCGCGGTCAGCCGCAAGCCCGACGCCGTGCACCTGCTCGACGCTGCCGGCACCACCCACGAGGTCGACCACGTCGTCATCGCCACCCACGCCGACGACGCCCTGGCCCTGCTCACCGACCCCACCGACGAGGAGCGACGCATCCTCGGCTCCTTCGGCTACTCCCGCAACGAGACCGTCCTGCACCACGACGCCGGGCGGCTCCCCTCGACCCCTGCCGCACGCGCCGCCTGGAACTACCGGATGACCGGGTGCGGCACGAGCGGTGGCAGCACGGCCGTCACCTACTGGATGAACCGCCTGCAGGGCCTGGAGAGCGACGATCCGTACCTCGTCTCGCTCAACTCCGCCGACGCCATCGACCCCTCGACGGTCCTGGCGACCATGCAGTACACCCACCCGCTCTACACCCCCGCGTCGGTCGCGGCGCAACGCGAGCTGGGCTCGCTGAGCGGTGGCCGCACCGCCTTCGCCGGCGCGTACCACGGCTGGGGCTTCCACGAGGACGGGGCACGATCGGGTCTCGCCGCCGCCGAGGCCCTCGGGGGCGCGTGGTGAGCACGGATGCCGTCATCACGCCTGAGCTCCCGGCCCTCGTCGTCGGGTCGGTGGGGCACGCCCGGCGCACCCCCCTGACGCACCGCTTCCGGTACCGCGTCTACCAGTGGCTCGTCGACCTCGACGCGATGCCCAGGTTGCCGCGCTGGCTGCAGCCGTTCTCCTCCTTCCACGCCGGGGACCACATCGGCGACCCCGACCGCAGCATCCGCGAGAACATCGAGACGTTCTGCGCCGCCAGCGACCTCGACGTCACCGACCACCGCATCGTCATGCTGGCCAACGCCCGCGTGCTGGGCCACACGTTCGACCCGCTCAGCGTGTTCTGGGCCATCGCCCCCGACGGGCACCTGACCTGCATCGTCGCGGAGGTCCACAACACCTACGGTGAGCGCCACGCCTACCTGCTGCAGCCCGACGCGGCCGGCCGGGCCGAGACCGACAAGGCGTTCTACGTCTCGCCGTTCTTCACGGTCGCCGGGCGGTACGACCTGCGCTTCCGGCTCGAGCCGGACACCGTCTCCACCACCATCGTGCTGCGCCAGGGCACAGCGTCCGACGCAGCCTCCACCGAGGCCGTGTTCAGCGCCACCTTCAGCGGCACCCCGGCACCCGCCACGCCCCGCCGGCTCGTGCGACTGCTCATCACGCAGCCGTTCATGACCCATCGGGTGAGCCTGCTGATCCGAATGCACGGTGTGTGGCTGTGGCTCCGACGACTCCCGGTCGTCCCGCGGCCGACTCACCGACCCCAGGAGGGAACCCGATGAACCAGGCACTGCAGTCCGCGTGGCCGGGGCTCGCCCACTCGCCGCGCACCCCGTTCAAGGCCCGGGTGGCCCGCGCCATCCTGCGCCCGACGGTCGACCGCCTGCCGGTACGGCTGACGTTCCCCGACGGCAGCCACTGGGGCGCCGGAGGGTCCGACGCCCCCGAGATGGTGGTGCGACGCCCCGCGGCCCTGTTCAACCGGCTGGGCGCCGACACCAAGATCGGCCTCGGCGAGGCCTACATGGCGGGCGACTGGACCACGGGTCCCGACACCGACCTTGCGGACCTGCTGACCCCGTTCGCGGCACGGCTGACGACGCTGGTCCCCCCGTCCCTGCAGAAGCTGCGCCGGCTGGTCGACGTCGCCCTTCCGCAGCACGAACGAAACTCCATCGAGGGCTCCCGCTCCAACATCGAGCGCCACTACGACCTGTCCAACGACCTCTTCGCCGAGTTCCTCGACCCGACGATGACCTACTCCGCCGCCTGGTTCGAGTCCTTCGAGGAGTCCCTGGAGTCCGCGCAGGAGCGCAAGATGGAGGGCATCCTGGACCAGGCGAACGTCGGCAAGGGCACTCGCGTCCTGGAGATCGGCAGCGGCTGGGGTGCGTTGGCGATCCGTGCTGCACGACGCGGCGCGACGGTCACCACGATCACCATCTCCCAGGAGCAGGCCGCGCTGGCGCGGGAGAACTTCGCCCGGGAGCCCGCGGACGTCGCCGGGCGCATCGACCTGAAGCTGCTGGACTACCGGGAGGTCACGGGCGAGTACGACGCGGTCGTCAGCGTGGAGATGGTCGAGGCCGTCGGCGAGGAGTACTGGCCGACCTACTTCTCCACCATCGACCGGGTGCTGGCGCCCGGCGGCTCGGTGTCCATCCAGGCCATCCTGATGGATCACCACCGCTACCTGACGACCCGCAACTCCTATGGGTGGATCCAGAAGTACATCTTCCCGGGCGGTCTCATCCCCTCGCGACAGGCGATCGACGAGACGCTGCAGTCCCACACCGGCAGTCTGCTCGTGACCGAGAGCCGGGTGCTCGGGCCGGACTACGCCCGCACGCTGCGGCTGTGGCGCGAGCGCTTCGACGCGCGCTGGGACGCGATCGCCGCCCAGGGGTTCGACGAGACGTTCCGCCGGATGTGGGAGTTCTACCTCGCCTACTGCGAGGCCGGCTTCGGCGTTCGCTACCTCGACGTCCAGCAGCTGCAGATGCAGCGCAAGATCTGACCCTGCCCCTGCTGCCCGTGGACTACCGTGGCCCCAGACGTCGGGGCATGGCAGGAACCGACAGAGGAGCGAGGCATGGTCGTCGCGGGTCAGGGAGCTCTTCCTGCGTTGATCAGGGATCAGCTGCGGTGCGAGCTCAGAGGACTGCAGCGTGAGGGAGTGTTCGACGTCCTCTTCGGCGGTGGCGTCGAACGTTCGCGTCTGCACCTCACCGACTTCTCCGGCACGCGGAGCAAGGTGCTGCGCGGACTTGTCATCGAGGCCGAGCGCGGTGCCGGCGGCCGGGCCATGGTCGAGCACCGTCCCGTGCGCGTCGACCACTACCGAACGGCCCGCAGCATCACTCACGACTACCTGCACGAGATCACCAGGGAAGGGATCCTGGCCTTGGTCGCGGCGCCGGTCGTCGTCAATCGGCGCACGCGCGGCGTGCTGTACGGCGCGATGCGTTCCTCGACGTCCCTGGGTGACCGCTCTGCGGCCGCGCTGGAGGAGGCAGCCCAGTCGCTGGGGCACGAGTGGGCCATCCACGAGGAGGTCGAGTCACGACTCCACGCGATGACCCGGACGATCGACCACACCTCGCCACGCGAGGAACGGTTGGCCGACGTGATCACCGAAAGCTACCTGCTGCTGCGCGAGGTTGCCGCCGACGTCGAGGACGTCGGGCTGCGCACCCGACTCCGTCAGGTGGAGGAGTCGTTGCGCCGGCTCACGGCACGGACCCCGGCAGCGGACTCCGTCAACCTGACGCCTCGAGAGATCGACGTCCTGCTCTACCTCGGGCTGGGGTGCAGCAACAGTGAGATCGGTGAGCGGCTGAGGCTGAGCACGGCGACGGTGAAGACCTACGTGCGCAACCTGATGGCCAAGCTGGAGGTGAGCACGCGCCATGCTGGCGTCGTGGAGGCGAGGCGCCGAGGTCTGATCCCCTGACGCCCCGCCCCACCACGGTTGGACTCAGGACTCCTCGTACCCGCCCTGCTCCTGCAGCATGGCCGCGTAGGCATCGACCTTCTCGACGAAGTCCTCGTGGGAGAAGACCATTCCCTCGGCGTAGAGGCTTCCCATGCCCGCGACGTTCATGTTCTGTCGCATGTACTGGTTGAGCCACTTCTTGGAGAACCTGACCCCCACCTGGTCGTAGGACTGCAGCTTCTCCACCATCCCCGCGACCTCGGCGTCGACCTGGTCGACCGGGACGCAACGATTGATGAGCCCGATGTCCAGCGCCTCCTGAGCGCTGGCCACCTTGTCCAGCATCAAGAACTCCCTGGCTCGCCCGAGTCCGATGCGGGTCGGCCAGACCAAGGAGCCACCGTCGCCGGGCACGACGCCGAAGCCGGAGAGGTGGGGGTCGCTGAAGGTCGCATCCTCTGCAGCGACGACGAAGTCGCAGGCCAGGGCGATCGAGGCTCCCAGGCTGTGTGCTCCCGGAGCGAACACCTTCGCGATCGTGGGCTTCTCGCAATTGATGATGTCCCGGATGATGTCCTCGGCCTCCTTGAAGATCTTCAACATGTCCTTGTAGACGGCGAGGTGCTTGACCCACTCGATGTCGTAGTTCATCGGGTTGAGGAAGCTGCGATCCTTGCCTGTCAGCACGACCACGTCGGCGGAGGACTCGTGAGCGATGCGGAAGACCTTGGCCAGCCCTTCGTGCGTGGCGTCGTCCAGCCGACCGACCTCGATCGTGAGGACCCCGGCCTCCTCGGTGATGTCGATGTTGCCCAGTTCGTTGGCCATGATGGTGAACCTTTCGAGACGGTGGAACATGCCGGTACGCGCACCGGCATTCACGATGGTGCGGCGCGGTGTGGTGCAGGTCTCACCATTCCCGACCTGGCCCGGCCCCACCATCCCCAGAAGTGGGTGTTTGGAACCGGCGTCGAAAGTTCTGACCCATCCGGGCCGGGCACGGCTGCGAATCATCGACACAGGGTCTTCGCGGACCCACGGTTCGCAGGCACAGCCAAGGAGGTCAGATGTCCAGCATCAGCCGACTCCCGGCTCCCATCCAGGAGTCCTATGAGTGGCAGCACCAGGGAGCGTGCAACGACGCCGACCCGAGCACCTTCTTCTCTCCCGAGACCGAGCGTGGGCCGCGGCGCCGCGCCCGCGAGGCCGCGGCGAAGGCACTGTGCGAGCAGTGCCCGGTCGTCACGCAGTGCCTGGAGCACGCGCTGGCGGTCAAGGAGCCCTACGGCGTCTGGGGCGGCCTGAACGCCACCGAGCGCGGCCACCTGCTGCGCCGCGACGTCGGCTGAGTACCTCGTCGACGCGCGGACGGATGGACCCACGTCGGGGAGAGGCTACCGTCGAATGCTGGCGGCCTCAGTGGTCCGCGGCCACGGGTTGGGCTTGCAACCCTGCAGCCCCTTGGACTGCTGCTGCATGATCGGAGCCGCCCGGCCGCGTCCCACGCAGCCGACGTGACCCTTGCCGAACCAGTGTCCTGTCTCGTGGTTGACCACCATGTGACGGTAGGACGTGATCGACTTGCCGGCCGCACGCCATGCCCGCGTGGACGTTCGCCAGCGAGCCTCGTTGATGATGACGTTGCGCCCCACACGGCAGCTCCACTTCGTGCTGCAGGCGCTGGAGTAGCGCGGCACCCGACTGGCCTTGGCCATCACGACCGTGAAGTGACCGCCGCTCTTGACCTGCTTGAACTTGACCGCGCCTCGGCGCCAGCCGCGGGCATCCTCGTAGATGGCGGCGAGGCGCTTGCGGGTGAGCGCCATGTCCAGCCGTGAGCCGTCGTTGACGACGCTGTAGGTGACGGTGCGTCGCGGGTCGTGCAGGTGACGCACGACGGCCGTGCGGTCCGAGACCGGGCCCATCGTCTTGCGGTTCCCGGCCCGGTAGGCGGTCACCCGCACCGACATCTTCTTGCCCACCTCGTCGTGCGTCATGACCCGGGTGCGCTTGGTGGAACCCTTGCCCTTGATCGGCCGACCGTCACGGAACCAGCGATACCTGAAGGTCAGGCCCGATGCCTTCCACGTGCCGGGGTTGGCGGTGAGCTTCTTGCGGTATCGCCGCTCCCCGGAGATCGTGGGCTTGCTGCCCGGGGTGAGCGGGCTGACAGCGGCGACCGCCACCGTCGTCGCGGCCTCGGCCGCGGCGAGGCTCGGTGGGGCGACCTGGACGGCGACCGCCCCGGCCGAGCTGGGCGCCAGGCTCACGACCAGAGCCATCAGCACGGCGGCGACCAGGCCACTACGTGTTCTCATCGTCACTCCCAGAAGATTCGTTCCACCACGCCGCGTGCGTGCCGGGTGGCACGCAGGTAGTCATCGACCATGCGTTCGTTGTCGTCCACACCGTACCCGAGCAGATGCGCCACGCCTGCCCGTTCGCGAACCTGCTCCACCATCGACTCCGCCGGCTTGGCCCGCATCAGCACGACGGCGTTGCGGATCCGGCTCACCAGGCGCCACGCAGACTCGAGCTGTTCGGCATCGCCTGCGTCGATCAGCTCGGCCTCGACCGCCGCGTGCAGAGCCTCCAGCGTCCCGGTGGTGCGCAGCCCGGGCACCGCGTGCGCGTGGCGCAGCTGCATCAGCTGGACCGTCCACTCGACGTCGGCCAGCCCACCACGGCCGAGCTTGAGATGGGTGTTCGGGTTGGCGCCGCGAGGCAGTCGCTCGGACTCCACACGCGCCTTGATCCGGCGAATCTCACGGATCTCCTTCTCACTCATCCCCTCGCTCGGCCAGCGCAGCGGGTCGATGAGGGCGGTGAAGCGCTCGCACAGGTCCGGGTCGCCGATGCTGGCGCGGGCACGCAGCAACGCCTGGGCCTCCCACACGGCGGAGTACTTCTCGTAGTAGGAGCGGTAGGCGGCGAAGGAGCGCACGAGCGGGCCGTTGCGTCCGTCGGGACGCAGCTCGGCATCCACCTCCAGCGGCGGGTCGTCGCCGGCGGCCGCGAGCGTCGTGCGCAGACCGGTGGCCACCGCCGTGGCAGCACTGGCGGCCTCGGAGTCGTCGGCGTCCGGCAGGGGGTCGTGGACGAACATGACGTCCGCGTCGGAGCCGTACCCGGACTCCCGACCGCCCAGGCGTCCCATCAGGACGATGGCCATGCGGGTGGGCAGCGGACCTCGCTCGGCCTCCACCGCCGCGATGGACGCCGTCAGCGCCGCAGAGAGCGTGGCCTCCGCGACGTCGGAGAGGGCCCGGCTCGCCTGCGTGACCTCCAGACGGTCCAGGACATCGGCGATGCCGACCCGGGAGAGCTCACGACGCCGGATCCGTCGCACCGCCCGGATCGCGTCGGCCGCCTTGGTGTGTCGCCGCGCCGCCAGCGTCATCTCCGTGCGGAGCCGCTCCAGGTCGCGGGGGACGAGCTCGGTGTCGTCGCCGAGCAGCGCGACGGAGTCCGGGGCGCGCAGGATCAGGTCCGTCACGTACCGGCTGGAGGCGACGACGAAGGCCAGCTGCCGGGCCCCCTCCCCCTCGTCACGCAGCTTGCGCAGGTACCAGGGTGTCTCCCCCAGCCCCTCGGAGATCTTGCGGAACGCGAGCAGCCCACCGTCGGGATCGGGTGACTCCGCGAACCACTCCAGCATCGCGGGCAGCAACGAGCGCTGGATGGTCGCCCGGCGCGAGACCCCGGACGTGAGCGCCTTGATGTGCGTGAGCGCGCCCTTGGGGTCGGAGAAGCCCAGCGCCTTGAGCCGGTCCTCTGCGGCGTCGGTGGTGAGTCGCAGGCCCTCCACGGGGATGGACGTGACCGCCTCCAGCAGCGGCTGGTAGAAGAGCTTCTCGTGCAGCCGCCGCACCACCCGCTTGTGTGCCTGCCACTCACGCTCCAGGGTCTCGCCGGCGTTGAGGGCGAACCCCATGCTGCGTCCGAGGCGTCGCAGGTCCTCCGGATCGTCCGGGACGACGTGGTTGCGCCGCAGCTTGTACAGCTGGATGCGGTGCTCCAGACGTCGCAGGAACTCGTACGCCTCCTGCATCGTGGCACCGTCACGCCGGCCGACGTAGCCGCCGTCGATGAGGGCGCGCAGGGCCACGAGCGTCGTGGGGCTGCGCAGCGAGTCGTCCGCGCGTCCGTGCACCAGCTGCAGGAGCTGCACCGCGAACTCGACGTCGCGCAGCCCGCCCGCACCGAGCTTGAGCTGGCGGTCGCGGTGGTGGGAGGGGATGTTGTCGATGACGCGCTTGCGCATCGCGCGGACCTCGGGCACGAAGTTGTCGCGGGTGCTCGCCTCCCAGACCATCGGCGCCACGGCCTCGAGGTAGGCCTCGGCCAGCTCGACGTCGCCGGCGGCGTAGCGGGCCTTGAGCAGGGCCTGGAACTCCCAGGTGGAGGCCCAGCGCTCGTAGTAGGCGACGTGGCTGGCGAGCGTGCGGGTGAGCGGGCCGTTCTTGCCCTCCGGCCGCAGGTTGGCATCGACCTCCCAGATCGAGCCCTCACCCGTGTGCTCCGAGCACAGGGCCATCGTGCGGGACGCGAGCCGCGTCGCGGCCTTCAGCGCCTGGTCGTCGTCGGCCCCGTCGGCCGGCTCGTGCAGGAAGATGACGTCGACGTCGCTGAGGTAGTTGAGCTCGCGCCCCCCGGTCTTGCCCATCGCGATGATGGCCAGCCGCGCCTTCTCCTGCCCCGGCACGTCCTCGCGGGCGAGGTCGAGCGCCGCACCGAGAGTGGCGACGGCGAGATCGGCGAGCTCGGCCGCCACCTGCTCGAAGGTGGTGATCCCGGCGAGGTCCCGTGCCGTCACGTGCAGGAGCTTGCGCCGGTAGGAGATCCGCAGCTCATCGAGGTCGTCGGCGCGGCCGAGCTGCTCGCGCATCCGATCGAGCGTCAAGGGCTCGCGGGCCAGCCGGTCCGAGGCGAGCTGCTCGATGTGCTCGGGGTGCCGGACGAGGAACGTGCCCAGGGCGTCGCTCGTGCCGAGCACCAGCAGCAGGCGGGCACGGAGGTCGTCGTCCCCGCGCATCGCGGTCAGGAGACGTTCGGCCCCCCAGGACTGGGCGATCGCGGCCAACGAGGCGAGCGCGGTGTCCGGGCTCGGGGCACCGGCGAGCTGCTCGACGATCGCGTCGTCGATCCCTTCGATGTGGGCGATGTTGGCCGCCGCCGCCTCCCCGTCGAGGAAGCCCCGGCGGGCCAGGGCGAGCTCCGGCGTCTCGCTCACAGTGTGGGCATGAGGCGATCGATCTCGAACTGCGTCACCTGCGAGCGGTAGTCCTGCCACTCGGCACGCTTGTTCCGCAGGAAGAAGTCGAAGACGTGCTCACCGAGCGTCTCCGCGACGAGCTCGCTGCTCTCCATCGTGCGGATCGCCTCGTCGAGGTTGCGCGGCAGCGGCGGGATGCCCATCGCCCGTCGCTCGCCCTCGCTCAGGCTCCACACGTCGTCCTCGGTCTCCGGCGGAAGGTCGTAGCCTCCCTCGATGCCCTTGAGCCCCGCGGCGAGCACGAGCGCGAAGGCGAGGTAGGGGTTGCAGCCGGCGTCGATGCCGCGGTGCTCGATCCGGGCCGACCCGCTCTTGTGCGGCTTGTACATCGGCACCCGCACCAGCGCGGAGCGGTTGTTGTGGCCCCAGCAGACGTAGTTCGGGGCCTCGCCGCCGCCGGCGAGGCGCTTGTAGGAGTTGACCCACTGGTTCGTGACGGCAGTGATCTCCGGGGTGTGCTCCAGGATGCCGGCGATGAAGGCGCGACCGGTCTGGGAGAGCTGGTACTGCGCACCGGCCTCGTAGAACGCGTTCTCGTCGCCCTCGAACAGCGAGACGTGCGTGTGCATGCCGGACCCGGGGTGCTCGGTGAAGGCCTTGGGGATGAACGAGGCCCACTTGTCCTGGCCCAGGGCGACCTCGCGCACGACGGTGCGGAAGGTCATGATGTTGTCGGCCATCGAGAGGGCGTCGGCGTAGCGCAGGTCGATCTCCTGCTGACCGGGTCCGCCCTCGTGGTGGCTGAACTCGACACTGATGCCCATGTTCTCCAGCATCGTGATGACCTCGCGGCGGAAGTCCTGGCTGGCGCCCTGCGCCGTGTGGTCGAAGTAGCCTGAGTCGTCGACCGGCTCGGGCCGTCCGCCCAGCGGGGGCTTGCCCTTGAAGAGGTAGAACTCGATCTCGGGGTGCGTGTAGTACGTGAACCCGGCGTCGCCGGCCTTGGTGAGGGCTCGCTTGAGCACGTGCCGCGGGTCGGCGTAGGACGGCGAGCCGTCGGGCATGGCGATGTCGCAGAACATGCGGGCCGTCGCGGGGGTCTCGCCCCGCCACGGCAGGAGCTGGAAGCTCGTGGGGTCGGGCTTGGCGAGCATGTCTGCCTCGTGCACGCGGGCGAAGCCCTCGATGGCCGAGCCGTCGAAGCCGATGCCCTCGGCGAAGGCACCCTCGAGCTCGGCCGGCGCGATCGACACGGACTTCAGCGAGCCCAGCACGTCGGTGAACCACAGCCGCACGAAGCGGACGTCGCGCTCCTCGATGGCCCTGAGGACGAAGTCTTCCTGCTTACCCATGGCGTCATCCTCGCACGCTTCGTGTGACAGGCAGATGACGCTCGGACCGGTGTCCGTGGGCGTCCCCTAGGCTCGACTCGTGCCCCAGCTGCGTCTCGCCCTCGCCCAGGTCAATCCCACCGTCGGGGACCTCCACGGCAACGCCCAGCTCGTCCTCGCCTCGGCCCGGGACGCAGCCGCGCAGGGGGCGCACCTGCTCGTGCTGCCGGAGATGGTGCTGGCCGGCTACCCGATCGAGGACATGGCCTACCGCGCCTCCTTCATCGAGGCGTCGCGAGCCGCCGTGCCGCGGCTGGCCCAGGCCCTCGCCGAGGAGGACCTCGGTGACCTCGTGGTCGTCGTCGGCCACCTTGGCTCGGCCAAGGACCACGTGGACGTCGAGCGGCTCGGCGTGCCCAAGAACGCGCCCACGAACTCCGCATCCGTCCTGCACGGTGGCCGGGTGGTCACCCGCTACGACAAGCACCACCTGCCCAACTACGGGGTCTTCGACGAGTTCCGGCACTTCGTCCCCGGCGACGAGACCCAAGTGGTCCAGGTGCATGGCATCGACGTCGCCATCGCCATCTGCGAGGACATCTGGCAGGACGGCCCGTCGGCGGCGGCGGACGCGGCCGAGGCCGGGCTGCTCGTCGTGCTGAACGGGTCGCCGTACGAGGCGGCCAAGGACGACACCCGCCTGGAGCTGTGCTCCCGTCGGGCCCGCGAGGGCGACTGCGCCCTCGCCTACGTCAACCTCGTCGGCGGCCAGGACGAACTGGTCTTCGACGGGGACTCGCTCGTCGTCGACGCAGCCGGCGAGCTCGTGGCGAGGACGGCGCAGTTCGAGCCGGAGCTGCTCGTGGTCGACCTCGACCTGCCTGCCGCCACCGCCCCGATGCCGGACACCGGCACACGCTTCCACGGCCTGAGCGTGCACCGCACCGTCGTGTCCGCCGAGCCGCTCGGCTCGTACGAGCCGCTCGACCCGGCAACCGTCGCAGAGCGCTGGGACGACCTCGGCGAGCGCTACTGGGCCATCGTGCTCGGGCTGCGTGACTACGTCCGCAAGAACGGCGCATCGTCGGTCCTGCTGGGCCTGTCCGGCGGCATCGACTCCACGCTCGTCGGCGCGATCGCCGTGGACGCCCTCGGCGCGGAGAACGTGCACGGCGTCTCCAACCCCAGCGAGTGGTCCACCGAGCACAGCCGCTCCGACGCCGCCGAGCTGGCCCACCGCACCGGTCTGGACCTGCAGACCGTCCCCATCGCGCCGATCTTCGACGCCTACCAGGAGGCGCTCGACCTCGGCGGCGTCGCCGAGGAGAACCTGCAGGCGCGCATCCGGGCCGTCATCTGGATGGGGCTGTCCAACCAGCACGGTCACCTGGTGCTGGCGTGCGGCAACAAGTCCGAGCTGGCCACCGGCTACTCCACGATCTACGGCGACGCCGTCGGCGCCTACGCCCCCATCAAGGACCTGCCCAAGACCCTCGTGTGGGCGGTCTCCCGCTGGCGCAACGCGTGGGCCGAGAGCCGCGGCGAGGCGCCGCCGATCCCCGAGAACGCCATCAGCAAGCCACCTTCGGCCGAGCTGCGTCTCGGCCAGCTGGACTCGGACTCGCTCCCGGAGTACGAGGTGCTGGACGCCGTGCTGGACGCGTACGTGGAGCGGGACCTCGGCACCGCGGAGGTCATCGCCGAGGGGCACGACCCCGCCCTCGTCGAGCGCATCGTCACCCTCGTCGACCGTGCGGAGTACAAGCGGCGCCAGTACCCACCGGGTCCCAAGGTGAGCCGCCGCAACTTCGGCCGCGACCGCCGCGTCCCGATGACGAATGCGTGGCGCGAGTCCCTGTAGGCCGTGGCAGGATGGGGTCGTCCGTGGACCCCCACCGAGGGGCTGCGAGAAGGAGGCACCAGATGTCCGAGAACGCCCCTGCCCGAAACCCCACCACCTCACCCGACGTCCGTCGCGTCCGCACGCATCACCTGCGGCAGTGGAAGCTCGAGGGTCACAAGTGGGCCATGCTCACGACCTACGACCAGTACACGGCCAAGATCTTCGACGACGCCGGGATCCCGGTGCTGTTCATCGGGGACTCCGCCGCCAACAACGTCTTCGGCTACGAGACGTCGCTGCCGGTGACCGTCGATGAGCTGCTGCCGCTCGTCAAGGCGGTGGCCCGCACGGCCGAGCGCGCGCTCGTCCTGGCGGACCTCCCGTTCGGCTCCTACCAGCGCTCCCCCGAGCAGGCCTTCGACACCGCGGTCCGGTTCATGAAGGAGGGCGGAGCGCATGCCGTGAAGCTCGAGGGGGGCTCCGAGATGGCCCCGCAGGTCAGGCTGCTGGCCGACTCCGGCATCCCCGTCATGGCGCACATCGGCTTCACGCCACAGGCCGAGCACAGCCTCGGCGGCTACCGCGTGCAGGGCCGCGGCGACACGGGCCAGCGACTCGTGGACGACGCCGTCGCGCTGCAGGATGCCGGTGCGTTCGCCGTGGTCATGGAGATGGTGCCGGCGCCCGTCGCGGCCGAGATCACCCGGCGGCTGCACATCCCCACCGTGGGCATCGGTGCCGGCGTCGACTGCGACGCCCAGGTGCTGGTGTGGCAGGACGCGATGGGTCTGCGCACGGGTCGGGCGCCACGCTTCGTCAAGCGCTACGCAGACCTGCACGGCGTCATCTCCGAGGCGGCGACGGCCTTCGCCGAGGACGTCGCCGGGTCGACCTTCCCCGCTGCGGAGCACTCCTTCGAGAGCTAGCGTGGATGACGGCCACCGTCATCAACAGCTCGGAGATCTCCATGACCACGTTCGCCATCATCGGAGCCGGTCGCGGCTTGGGCGCGACCGTCGCACGCCGCTTCGCGTCAGAGGGCTTCGAGATCGCCCTCGTCTCCCGCAGCGCCGAACGCGTCGAGTCGCTCGCTGCTGACTTGCGCGCCGAGGGGGTGAGCGCCCGTGGCTACGTCGCCGACGTGCGTGACGTAGCCTCCATCGCCCGGACGCTCGATGAGGTCACGGCACAGCAGGGGCCGATCGAGGTGCTGCAGTACAGCCCCCTGCCGGACAAGTCCTTCCTGCGTCCGGTGCTGGAGACCACACCGGCCGACACCGCGGCCGCGGTGGAGTTCTCCGTCTACGGCCCGATGGCCGCCGTGCACCAGGTCCTGCAGGGCATGCGGGTCATCGGTCGGGGAACGGTGCTGTTCGTCAACGGTGGCTCCGCGGTCAAGCCGGGCGCCCACGTCGCCGGGACGTCGATCGCGTTCGCGGGGCAGTCCGCCTACGCGCAGATGATGCACGAGACGCTCGCACCCGAGGACATCCACGTCGCCCAGCTCATCATCCCGGGAGCGATCGAGGAGGGCAGCGCGGAGAAGGACCCCGACGTCCTCGCGGAGAAGTTGTGGACCATCCACGCCGAGCGCGGCGAGTTCCGCACCTACGCGGCGTCCATGGAGGGCGAGGACTGACTCCTCAGCTCACAGGCTCCAGCCGAGTGCGAGGACGCCGACGGCGTTGACGGCGCACCACGCCACCAGCGCCATCAGCGGGACCGCCGGAGCCAGGGCGGGCCGGGCTCTGATCCAACGCCTCAGCACCGGGACGAAGCAGGCGAGCACGACGAGGTGCAGCAGCACGCCCCACCACGGCGCGTACAGGACGGTGGAGATGACCAGCCACAGCATCACCACCAGGCCGACGACACCGACCCAGGGGCCGGAACGTTCCGGCTTCACGTCCGGTCGTCGGTGCGGGGGTCGTTCCAGTCGGGGTCCTCGTCCCAGGCCTCGTTGCGCTCCTGCACCGTCTCCAGCGCCCGGGACGCCTCGTCGCTGGTGGCGTAGGGGCCGAGCCGATCCTTCGCCCGACAGCCCTCGGGGCCCTCGACCGTCTTGTGCTTGAGGCAGAAGTAGTACGCGGTGTCAGCCATGGGTTCATCCTGCCTCACCGGCGGTGTGGCGTCGCTCGATAGCATCGGCGGGTGAGTGTCCTGAGCCCTGGGCGCGTCTCCGCGGAGCGCGCCGTCCCCTCGAGCATCGACCGACCCGAGTACGTCGGGCAGTCCGCTCCCCTGCCGTACCGGGGCCCACTCGTGCGCGACGCCGACGTCATCGCCAGCATGCGTGTCGCCGGCCGGATCGCGGCAGGTGCGCTCGATGCCGTGGAGGCGGCGATCGCCCCCGGCGTCACGACGGACGAGCTGGATCGCGTGGGTCATGAGTACCTCGTCGCCCACGACGCCTACCCGTCCACGCTCGGCTACCGCGGCTACCCCAAGTCGCTGTGCTCCAGCGTCAACGAGGTCATCTGCCACGGCATCCCCGACGACCGCCCGCTCTCGGACGGTGACCTCGTCAACATCGACATCACGGCGTACATCGGGGGCGTGCACGGCGACACGAACAAGACCTACCTGGTGGGCGACGTCGACGAGGAGTCGCGCCTGCTGGTCGAACGCACCCGGGAGGCCACGATGCGGGCGATCCGCGCGGTCAAGCCGGGGCGTCGGATCAACGTCATCGGGCGGGTCATCGAGTCCTACGCCGCTCGCTTCGGCTACGGCGTGGTGCGCGAGTTCACCGGGCACGGCGTCGGACCGGCCTTCCACGACGGCCTCGTGGTGCCGCACTACGACGACCCAGATGCGGACACCGTCATCGAGCCAGGCATGACGTTCACGATCGAGCCGATGTTGACGCTCGGCTCGGTGGAGTGGGACCTGTGGGACGACGGCTGGACGGCCATCACCGCCGACGCGTCGCGCACCGCCCAGTTCGAGCACACGCTGCTGGTCACCGACGACGGGGCAGAGATCCTCACCCGCTCGGACGCACCGTGCTGACCGCCGTCCTGCTCCTGCTGCTGGGCATCGTGGTGATCCTCGCGATCATCGCCGCGAACGGCTACTTCGTGGCGCAGGAGTTCGCGTACATGAGCGTGGACCGCTCCCGCCTGCGTGCCGCGGCCGCCGACGGGGACGCGGCCGCCGAGCGGGCGCTGGCGGTCACCGGACGCACCTCGTTCATGCTCTCCGGTGCCCAGCTCGGCATCACCGTCACCGGACTGCTCGTGGGCTACGTCGCCGAGCCCCTCGTCGGTGAGTCCCTCGGCACGCTGCTCGGTGGCGTGGGCGTTCCCACGGCGGTCGGCATCAGTGTCGGCACCGTCATCGCCCTGGTGCTGTCGACCGTGACGCAGATGATCTTCGGCGAGCTCTTCCCCAAGAACCTGGCGATTGCCAGCCCCGATCCACTGGCCCGGCGGCTGGCTCGCTCGACGCAGATCTACCTGGCCGCCTTCGGGTGGCTCATCACGGTGTTCGACCACGCGGCCAACGCCCTGCTGCGCCTGATCCGCATCGAGCCCGTGCACGACCTCGACTCCAGCGCAACGGCTCCGGAGCTGGGGCGGATCGTGGCGGACTCCCGCTCCACCGGCGACCTGGCGCCCGGCCTCTCCCTGCTGATCGACCGGATTCTCGACCTGCCCGACCACGACGTCGAGCACGCCATGATCCCGCGCTCGAGGGTCGGGACCGTCCGGTCCGACGCCACCGCCGGGGACGTGCGACGTCGGATGGCCGAGGAGCACACGCGCTATCCCGTGCTCGACGACGAGGACCGCGTGGTCGGAGTGATCGGGATGCTGCAGCTGCTGGACGCGAGCATCGACGACGACGCGACCGTCGGCCCGCTGGCCATGGAGGCCCTGGTGATCCCGACGCTGATGTCCCTGCCCGACGCGCAGACGGAGTTCTCGCAGAACCGAGCCCAGCTCGCCTGCGTCGTCGACGAGTACGGCGGGTTCACCGGCGTGCTCACCCTCGAGGACCTCGCCGAGGAGCTCGTCGGCGAGATCACCGATGAGCACGACACGTACGAAGCCGACATCGTCGTGCCCGAGGCGGACGGCGTCTGGCTCATCTCCGGTGATGCCCACCTCGACGAGGTCGAGCGAGCCGTGGGCCGCCGACTGCCCACGAGCGACGTCGAGACCGTCTCCGGCCTGGTCATCGACGCCGTCGGTGACCTGCCGGACGTGGGCGATGTCGTGCGTGTGGACCTTCCCGAGGATCCCCGTGAGGTCATCGAGGACGACCAGGTACGTCGAAGCCTCGACCTGGAAGTCCTGGAGGTGGAGCACTACGTGCCACACCTCATCCGGGTGAGTCTGCGCGAGCAGTCGATCGACGAGGACTCGGAGGGAGACCGATGAACCCCTGGGTGGTCACCGCCGCGACGATCGGTCTCATCGTCCTCAGTGCCTTCTTCGTCGTCATCGAGTTCGCGCTGCTCGGCGCACGGCGTCACCGTCTCGAGGCGGTCGCGGCGACCAGCGCCTCCGCTCGCGCGGCACTGCGCGGGATGAACGAGCTCACCATCATGCTGGCCGGTGCCCAGCTCGGCATCACCGCCTGCACCCTCGCCCTGGGTGCTGTCACCAAGCCGGCCATCGACTACGCACTCTCACCGGTGCTCGTCGATCTCGGCATGCCCGGGTGGTCCGCCGGTGCGCTCGCCTTCGCGCTCTCGCTGCTGCTGGTCACCTTCCTGCACCTCGTCGTGGGAGAGATGGTCCCCAAGTCCTGGGCGATCGCCCATCCCGAGCGGGCCGCCGCCATCATCGGCATCCCGGCACGTGGATTCACCTGGGTGGTGCGACCGCTGCTGCTCTGGGTCAACGCGATCGCCAACCGCCTGGTGGCCCGCACCGGTGTCGAGCCGGTGGACCAGGCCGCCGTGGGTGGCCAGGACGCCGAGACGATCCGCCAGCTGGTGGAGTACTCGACGAGTGCCGGTGCGCTCGACCCCGAGTACAGCCCGCAGATCCTGCAGGCCCTGGAGCTGGAGAGCCTGGACGTCAGGGCTCTGGTGCGGACCGATCGGCCGCTCACGTCGGTACCCTCCGACGCCACGGTCGAGGACGTCAAGGAAGCCGCCCTGCAGTCCGGTCACCTCCGGATCCTCGTGCAGCCCGAGGACGCCGGGATCGCGCAGGTCGTCCACGTGCGCGACACGCTGCTCGAGCCGCCCGGTCGGGCGATCAGCGAGCTGTGGCGCGAGCCCCTCCGACTCGACGCCGACACGCTCGTGCCCGACGCACTGCACCGGATGCGCTCCACCAGCACCCAGTTCGCGGTCGTCCTTGACGACGGTGAGCTGCTGGGTGTGCTGACCATGGCCGACCTCGTGCACCGGCTCCTGCGCGAGTCCGACCGGGCCGAGCAGGAGGAGGCCTGAGCGCCGAGCTCACCGCCGCGGACGCGTGACGAGCGTTCGAGCGAGCCGGTGCTCGGCGGGTGAGGCCTCGGTGGGTCTGATCCGGTGCTCGGCGGCACCGGCGGGGGCGGTGTGTCCGGAGGGCAGGACCCACTGGAGCACTCGGTGTCCCTTGAGCGTGTGGTGTCGTCTGCACAGTGCCCAGACGTTCTCTGCAGTGGTGGCCCCGCTGGGCCAGGGTTCTCGATGATCCAGATCGCATCGTTCGGCCGGAATGCGACAGCCGGGGGCCCGGCAGATGCCGTCCCTGAACTGAATGGCCTTGGCCAGGAGCTCTGGTGCGAAGCGACCGACGTACTGGTGAGCGAGAATGTCGTCGCTAATGGGGTCGATCAAGATCTTGTGCCAGAACGCAGTTCCGGTGAGTGCCTCGTCGAGGATCCAGGAGGCGGGGACGGCCCAGGAGCCGTCGGCGGAGGCGGCGAATCCGTTCTTGAGTCCGGTGAGGACATCGGCCTCGATGGTCACGGCGACGTCGGCGACCAATGTGGTCTCGGTCGACTCTGAGGTGGTGGTCCAGGAGGCGAGGAGGTCGGCCATCCTCTGAGGCTTGGTGCGTGGGTCGGCGGCACCCAACGCCTTGGCCTCGCGGACGAGGCGCTTCTGGATGGCCGCGGCGACGTGGGAGGGGAGGTAGGCGTTGAGCCAGGCCATCGAGTCCTCGACGTGCACGACCTCGACGTGGCGGTCCTCGCGGGCCTTCTCGGCGCGCTCGCGCTGCAGGTCCTCCTCGACCCGCAGGACGAATCGCTTGAGCCAGATCCGGAGCTCGGCGACGGTGTGGCCGGTGGCGTAGGCGATGACCGATCCGTCCAGCCGCAGCCAGGACTCCTCACGCTCCAGGCGATCCAGCGTGGAGGAGATCTCCCGGACCCGGGCGGCATCGATGCGACCAGCCTGGAAGGCCAGCCACGCGTGCGGTGCCCGCTCGCGGACCCGGTCGGCGACCGCGAGCCGGGTGTGCACTTGCGCCTCGGACAGACCCGATGCCTGGGCAATGTCCAGGACGACTCCGGCCCGCTCAGCCAGCCGCCGCAACGGCGACGCGATCGCATCGATCCGGGCCAGCTCGGCGTCACGGTAGGCCACCATCGCCTCCCACTCACCGGCCTCGGCCTGCGCGCGAGAGCGCACCAGCGCGGTCAGCTGACCGACCTCGGTGACTCCCGCGATCTCCATAAATCAAACATACGCTCGACCACCGACAGAACTGTCACCCACTGCGGGCCCGGGGCTGGGCTGCGTCAGCGACGTGCGCGCAGGTCGACCAAGGCCGACGGCCCAGTGGAGGACAGGCGCCGGCGCGAATGAGTCGGCCTGTAAGCCGGATTCTGTCCCACCCTCTCGGGCGGGGGCGACCATCCATCTGGGGCGCCCATTGCTGGGCGCCTCGGTGCGACCTACCTGCCGACGTCGGACGAGCAGCCCGTCGACATTCTGGTCTTGCTCCCGGTGGGGTTTGCCGAGCCACCGCCGTCACCGACGGTGCTGGTGAGCTCTTACCTCACCGTTTCACCCTTGCCCGCACCCACGCTCCGAGGAGCGCGGGCCGTTGGCGGTCTGTTCTCTGTGGCACTGTCCCGCACGTCGCCGTGGGTGGCTGTTGGCCACCACCGTGCTCTGTGGAGTCCGGACTTTCCTCGACGGTTGCCCGCCGCGGCCGCCCGGCCGACTCATTCGCTCCCACATGATGCGGGTCGCACGTACCTCCGTGCAACCTGCCCTCCCACTACGCTCACCCCATGCATGCCGAGACGGACGAGCCGGTGGGCAGCGACGCCCGCTCCGCGGAGGTGGCCGGCGTCCGGCTGCTCGAGCAGCCGGTCGTCTACGCCATCGTCAATCCCGGCTACGACGCGAGCCGGGCGCTCGCGACGGTCCGCGAGGACGAGGGCATGACCGTCGTGATCGGCCAGGAGGAGGCCGACGACGACGGGCTGGTCTATGAGTTCGTCGGGGCCTGGATCACGCTGCGCCAGCAGACCGCCCTCGAAGCCGTGGGCATCACCGCGCGACTCAGCTCTGCCCTCGCCGAGGCCGACGTGCCCTGCAACGTGGTCGCCGGATTCCACCACGACCACCTCGTCGTGCCGTGGGACCGACGTCACGCAGCCATGCAGGTGCTCGATGGTCTAGGCTGAGGATCACGAAAGGGAGTAGTCCCCAACGGCTGTGTCGACATACTGATCCTGGGCTCACGGAGTCTGAGATCCGGTGCAGCAGGCCAGGCTTCTGGCGGACGAGACTTTCGACCGACACGTCATGTGACATGTCCGGTCGAGGCTCGTCGTACGCACTCGCTCCTCGTCCGGACGGACCAGGAGCCTTTTCATGTTGTACGCGCTGGTGCTCAGCACCGCCGTCATCTTCGTCGCCGAGCTGGGCGACAAGAGCCAGCTCATGGCGATGGCCTTCGCCACCCGCTACCGGGCCCGCGACGTCCTCATCGGCATCACGGTCGCCACGGCGGTCGTCCATCTCGCGTCCGTGGGCATCGGATTCTGGATCGGCGAGGCGTTCAGCGACTACCAGGGCTGGATCTCCCTCGGCGCCGGTCTCGCGTTCCTCGGCTTCGGCCTGTGGACCCTGCGCGGGGACGAGCTGAGCGAGGACGAGGCGTCCAAGGCCGAGCGCAGCACCGGGGCCGCCCTGCTCGCGGTGGGCCTTGCCTTCTTCCTGGCCGAGCTCGGCGACAAGACGATGCTCGCCACCATCACCCTGGCCACGCAGGAGGACTGGTTCGGCGTCTGGGTCGGCAGCACGATCGGCATGGTGGCCGCCGACGCCCTCGCGATCGTGGCCGGCGCCCTGCTCGGCAAGCGCCTGCCGGAGAACGTCATCAAGTACGCCGCTGCCGCCGCGTTCTTCGTCTTCGGCGTGCTGCTCATGGTCGAGGGCATCCGGTTGCTCTGACGCTCCGGCAGGCCCTCGAGGGCACAGGGAGTAGCGTCGGACCGTGCTCGGCGACGTCCTCCTCCTGCTCCGCGTCGTCGGCTTCCTCGTGGCGATCCTCGTCCTCGCGCGAGCCTGCGCCGCGCACGGTCTCTTCGAGGCGTGGGCGGGGGTGGTCACCCGCTCGTTCCCGGACTCCGCCTCGCGCCGGTTGGCCCTGGCCACCGCCGCGTGCGCCGTCGTGGCTGTCGCGCTCACCGTCGACTCCGCCGTCGTCCTGATGGCCCCGATCCTCGTGGCGGCCACCGCCGTGTCGGCTCGACGTGCCACGGCCTACGCCGCCGTACGGTCCTCCAACACCGGGACGATGCTCCTGCCGGTCTCCAACATCACCAACCTGCTGGCCTTCGGTGCGACGGGCCTGACGTTCGGGCGCTTCGCCTGGCTGGTCCTGCCCGTCTGGGTCGTGGGCCTGGCCCTGGAGTGGGCCGTCGTGCGGTGGTGGTTCCGCGACGAGCTGCACGACGACCCAGCCGTCGCGGCAGCCGATGCCCCCGCCGTCCCGCTGCACTGCACCGCGGTGCTCATCGTGGTGCTGCTGGGCATCGCGAGCGGCCTGGAGCCCTGGATCCCTGCCACCGCCGGCGCCCTCATCCTCACCGCCACCGCGATGCGCCGCCGACTGCTGGAGGTCGACGACGTGATCGAGGCCGCCCAGCTGCCCCTCGCCATCGTCATCATGGTGTGGGGCACCACCGTGATCGCGGCCCGCGACACCGCCGTCGGCTCCTGGGTGCCCGACCTCGTGCCGAGCGGCTCGGGATGGTTCGCCGTGGTCGGCACCGCACTGCTCGCGATGGTCCTCGCCGGACTCGTCAACAACATCCCCGCCACGCTCCTGCTCCTGCCGGGCGCAGCAGCCGGCGGACCGGTCATCGTCCTGGCCATGCTCGTCGGGCTCAACGTCGGCTCCAACCTCACCGCGATCGGCTCGCTGGGCAACGTCCTGTGGTGGCGCACGACGGGGTCGACGCTGACCACGTGGCGGGAGTTTCACCGGATCTCGCTGGTCACGACGCCACTGGTCGTGGTGGCGTGCGCCAGCACGCTGTGGGCGTGGACGAGCCTGCTGGCCTGATCGATAGGCTCCCCGGGTGCTGATCCTGCTCCCGCCCTCGGAGGGCAAGACCACTCCCACGAACGGTCCGACGCTCGACCTCGACACCCTCGGATCCCCCGGCCTGACGCCGGTCCGACAGCGCATCCTCGCCTCGCTCGTGCGCGTGTGCCAAGGCAACCGCGATCGTGCAATGGACCGGCTCGGGCTGGGCCCCACCCAGGCCGATGCCGTCGAGCGCAACGCCACCCTGGTCGAGCAGCCGTGCGCCCGCGCCGACGCCGTCTACACCGGTGTGCTCTACGCCGCCTGGGACCCGGCGGGACGCTCCGCAGACGCCCGGCAACGGGCCGACGAGACCGTCGCCATCACCTCGGGCCTGTTCGGCCTCCTGCGGCCGGGCGACCTCGTCCCCGCCTACCGGCTGTCGGGCGCCGTCACGCTGCCACGTCTCGGCACGGTCGCCGGACTCTGGCGCCCGGCTCTCGGCCCCGAGCTGTCCGAGCGTGTCGGGGACGGCCTGCTCGTGGACCTGCGCTCGGGCACGTACGTCAACCTGCACAAGCCCCGCGGCGCCCTGGCCGAACGCACTGCGACGCTGCGCGTGCTGCACGAGAAGGGCGGCAGGCGCTCGGTCGTGAGCCACTTCAACAAGGCCACCAAGGGCCGCATCGTGCAGGCCCTGTTGGAGGACGGTGGCGACCCGCGCGACGTCGACGAGCTGTCCGCCGCGCTGCGCGACCTCGGCTGGACGGTCGAGCGCGACGCCGGACGACTCGACGTCGTCGTCACCGAGGTCTGAGGCGCCCCGGCGGCCCTACTCGGGAACGACGGAGAAGTTCTTCAGCGACGGCGTGGCGTCGGGCCACCACGCGATCGTCGTGATGCTCGCCGGAGCGAGCTCCATCGCATGGATGACGCTCATCGGAGCACCGAGCGCCTCGCGGACCAGCATCTTGATCGGCGTCACGTGACTGACCACCACGACGGTGCGCCCCGGATGGTCGTGCAGGATGCGGCCTCGCGCCTGCACGGCACGCTCGTACACGGCGTCGAACGTCTCGCCACCGGGCGGGGCCACGGCCGTGGACCCGAGCCAGGCCTCGAGCTCGTCGGGCCAGCCGGCCATGATCTCGGCGAAGGAGTGGCCGTCCCACGCACCGAAGGCCGTCTCGGCGACACCGGGCTCGACGTCGACCTCCAGGCCGAGCTCCCGGGCGACGAAGCCGGCGGTCTCCCGGGTGCGACGCAGCGGAGAGGCGATGATCGCGTCGACGTCCAGGGTGCGGTCGATCCACGCCGCGGCGCGCACCGCCTGGGCCTCACCCTCGGGGTTGAGCCCCGGGTCGGACCCACCCGAGCCACAGAAGAGCTTGCGGACGGTGTGGTCGGTGACGCCGTGACGCAGCAGCACGAGCGTCGTCGGATCGCCGTGCATCCGGCCACGCCAGCCCAGCCCCTCCCTGTCAGGCCCAGCGTTGGTGCCCTGCTCCGCCGATGCCGGGGCCTCGGCCAGCAGGTCGTCGGCCTCCGGCGCCGGGTGCGGGGCTGCCGGGGCCGCCGTGCCGACGACGGCCTGGCGACCGGTCCTGGCCTGCTCGTCCAGGGCCTCGTTGGCGAGGGCGTCCGCGGCGGCGTTCTCCGCCCGGGGCACCCACGTCCACTGCACGACGTTCTCGGACAGCTCCCGGGCCCGGGCGGCGAGACGCACCATGTCGTCGTGCTTGATCCTCCAGCGTCCGGCCATCTGCTCGACGACCAGCTTGGAGTCCATCCGCACCTCGACGTCGGCCCCGGGAGCGTGCTCGGCGACCAGCTCGAGCCCGGCGATCAAGCCTTGGTACTCCGCGACGTTGTTCGACGCCGTGCCGATGGTCTCGCCGCACGTGGCGAGCACGGCTCCTGTCTCGACGTCACGCACCAGCGCACCGAAGGCGGCCGGGCCGGGGTTGCCGCGCGACCCGCCGTCAGCCTCGACGACGACTCGCCTGGTCACAGACCTGACTCGACGGTCCGGACCAGGATGCGGCTGCACTCGGGACAGCGCAGCACCTCGTCCTCCCCGCGGGCGGCGATCTCGCGCAGGTCGGCACCGTTCAGCTCCAGACGGCACCCCTCGCAGCGCCGGGCCCGCAGCGCGGCCGCACCGAGGCCGCCGTGCTGCTCACGGACCTTGTCGTAGAGGGCCAGGAGGTCATCGGGCACCTTGGCGACGACGAGCTCGCGGTCCTGCTCGGCCGCGGCCACCCGCTCGTCGATCTCGCTGATGGCAGCGTCGCGGGCAGCCTCGACCTGGCCGAGGTCGGTACGCAGGGCGTCGAGGTCGGAGGTGATGGCCCGCAGTCCGGTCTGGGCCTCCTCGAGCTGCTCCATGACCTCCAGCTCCTCGTCCTCCAGGGTGGCGATGCGCCGCTCCAGGGCGACGAGCTCGTGCTGCAGGCTCTCCAGGTCCTTGGGGTTCTTCACCGCTCCCGACCCGAGGCGCTCCTCGTCGCGGGTGCGGCGGGTCTTGACCTGCTCGACCTCGGCGTCGGCCTTCGTCTGGGCACGGGTCAGGTCAGCGACGGCCGTGTCCGCCTCGATGCGACGCCCGTCGACCTCGTCGACCTGCTCCTGCAGCTCGGCGATCCGCGCGTGCTCGGGGAGCGAGCGGCGGCGGTGCGCGAGCTGGGCCAGGGTGGAGTCCTGAGCCTGCAGGTCGAGCAGGGACTGCTGGGCGGCGTGGTCGGCGTTCAGGGCGAGCTCCTTGCGCTGGTGGTCCGGACCATCGTCCAGGGATCGGTCACGATCGTCGAGACCCGGACGTCCACCGTATCGCCCAGGCGGGCCGCCAGCTCACGCGCCGCGACCGGCAGCCAGGTCCACTCCGCCGCCCAGTGGGGGACGTCCACGACGGCGCAGGCACCCGCCGCTTCGCGATGCTCACTCACCGGGTGGTGCCGAAGGTCGGAGGTCACGTAGACGTCGGCCCCGGCAGCGTCAGCAGCCCCGAGCAGGAAGTCCCCCGATCCGCCGCACAGCGCGACGGTGCGCACCAGTGTGTCCGGGTCCCCCGCAACCCGCGTGGCGCTGTGGTGCTGCGGAAGGCTGGTGGCGACGTGGTCGGCGAACGCGGCGAGCGACATCGGCTCGGGCAGGGTGCCGAGGCGGCCGCTGCCGCGATCGGCCGGGCCCGCCGCGGTCTCCAGCACCTGGTGGGAGACCTCCTCGTAGGGGTGGGCGGAGCACATGGCCTCGCGCACCCGCTCCCGCAGGCGTCGAGGGGCGACGAGCTCGACCCGGCTCTCGTCGACCGACTCCACCACCCCGACCGCCCCGATGGCCGGGCTGGCCCCGTCCAGAGGTCGGAACGAGCCCGTGCCCTCGGCGACGAAGAAGGCTCGGTCATAGGCACCGATCGCGCCGGCACCGGCGTCATGCATCGCAGCGGCCACCGCCGCTGCGTCGTCCCGGGGGACGTGGACCACCCAGGCGTCGAGGGCCTCGAGGTCGGCATCGAGCGGCCGCACGTCGATCAGCCCGAGCGCCAGCGCCATCGACTCCGAGACCCCGAGCGGGGGGCTGTCGGCATTGGTGTGGCACGTGTGCAGCGCGATGCCGTGCTCGATCAACCGGTGCACCACCCGGCCCTTCGGCGTCGTGGCCGCCACGGACGTCACGCCCTTGAGGTAGAGCGGATGGTGCGTGAGCACGAGGTCCGCCCCCCACTCGACGGCCTCGTCCACCACGGCTGCGACGGGGTCGACCGCCAGCAGGATCCTGCGCACCTCCGCGTCGGGATCACCGACGACCGTGCCCACGGCATCCCAGTCGTCAGCCCACAGGGGGTCGTAGAGCTCATCGAGGACGACGACGACGTCGCGCAGGCGGGTCATGCCCAGACCCTATGCGCCCAGACCCTGTGCGCAACGCATCTGCAACCCGCGCCGTCCCAGACTCTCAGCACTCCGGGCAGTCGTGTCCCGGACCACGTGAGGAGCACCAGATGTCCGCCAGCCCCACCCTTCGCGAGCTCACCGGGATGGCTCAGTCCCCCGCCCCGATGTCGGCCTCGACGCTGATCATGATCGACCTGCAGAACACCTACACCACCGGGGTGATGGAGCTGGACGGAGTGGAGGCCGCGATCGACGAGGCGGCCGTCCTGCTGGATCGTGCCCGCACCCTCGGCACACCCGTGATCCACGTGCAGCACGATGCGGGCCCGGGCTCCCCCTACGACGTCCGGGAGGAGATCGGCGCGATCGTCGATCGGGTGGCACCCCGACCCGGTGAGGCCGTCATCGTCAAGGCCTTCCCCAACGCCTTCGTCGGGACGGAGCTGGACGAGCACCTGAAGGCCTCCGGTGCCGAGGACCTCCTGCTCGCTGGCTTCATGACCCATATGTGCGTCAACTCCACCGCTCGGGGCGCCTTCAGCCACGGGTACCGACCGTCGGTGGTCGCCGGTGCGACGGCGACCCGGTCACTACCGGGCCCCGACGGGCAGGACGTCGCCGCCGCCGCCCTGCAGGTGGCCAGCCTCGCCGCGATCCAGGACATGTTCGGCGTCGTCGTCGGACGCTCGGACGACGTCGCGGACTGAGACCGCCGGCTAGCCGACCGACCCGAGCGCGAACGGAAGGACCGGCCCAGAGCCGTGGCGGCGCAGCTCCCCCGCCGCCACCGTGATGGTCCAGCGTGAGTCGACGAGATCGTCGACGAGCAGGACGGGGCCGGGGTGCTCGGCCAGGGCGGCCGCCAGGTCGGCCCCCACGCCGAAGCGGCCCCAGACGGCCGCAAGGCGGTAGGCGCTGTTGCCTCCCGCGGTCTCTCTCGGGGCGTCGGGGTGCAGGTCCAGCGCGCCCAGGATCGGCAGGCGTCCCAGCCCGGCGATGCCCTGGGCCAGGGACTCGACCAGCCGCGGTCGTCGCACCGAGGGGACGACCACGATGCCGGTGGGTCGCTCGGCCCATCGCCAGTCGCGCAGGACACGCACGCAGGCGCCGAGCAGCTCGTCGTCGACCTCGGTGTCCTGGGCGCCTGTGTCGTCCCCGCTGGAAGCGAAGAGCTCGCGCATCCTGCCGCCCCAGCCGAGGTCGGTGAGCCGGGCCAGGACCCGGCCCTCCTCGGCCCGCTCGGTCGGCGCGATCTTCCCCTTGGCCTCCACCCCCAGCCGCTGGGCTCCCGTGGGCCACATGCCCCGCGGCTCGACGGCCACCCCGACGCGGTCGAGCGTGCCGGCTGCCGCGTCCCGCGCTTCCTGGGTCGGCGCGGCCGGGTACCAGGGGCTCGCACAGACGTCACACCGTCCGCACGGTTCCGCCGTGGGGTCGTCGAGCTCGCGCTGCAACAGCTCCATCCGGCAGGTCTCGCCACGTTCGTAGGTGAGCATCGCCTGCTGCTCGTCGCGGCGCGCCTGCGCGATGCGCTCATAGCGCTCGGCGTCGTACTCCCACGGCACGCCCGTGGACACCCAGCCACCACGGACCCGGCGCACCGAGCCGTCGACGTCGAGCACCTTGAGCAGCAGCTCCAACGGGGTGCGCCGGATGTCGACCCGCGCCTCCAGCGCCGGAGCCGACATGGGCTCCTCGCCGAGCACGGAGAGCACCGCCGCGGCCTTGTCCGGGCTCGGCATCGAGGCGGTGGCGAAGTAGTGCCAGATGTCGGCGTCCTCGTGCCCCGGCAGCAGCAGGACGTCGGCGTTGTCGGTGGCGCGGCCGGCGCGACCCACCTGCTGGTAGTAGGCCACCGGCGAGGAGGGCGCTCCGAGGTGCACGACGAAGCCGAGGTTCGGCTTGTCGAAGCCCATCCCGAGGGCACTGGTGGCCACGAGTGCCTTCAGCTCGTCGTTCTTCAGGGCCTGCTCGAGCGTGGCTCGCTCCTCGGGGTCCGTCCGCCCGGTGTAGGCACGCACGGCGTGGCCGGCGTCGGCCAGCAGCCGGGCGGTGTCCTCCGCTGCGGAGACCGTCAGCGCGTAGATGATGCCGCTGCCGGGCAGGTCGGCCAGGTGGCTCACCAGCCAGGCCAGGCGGTCGCGGGACGTGCGCAGCGTCAGGCAGCCCAGCCGCAGCGACGACCGCGCCAGCGACCCGCGCAGGGTCAGGACGTCAGCCCCGCCGCCGCCCAGCTGCTCGGCCACGTCGGTGACGACCCGCTCGTTGGCCGTCGCGGTGGTGGCCAGCACCGGCACGCCCTCGGGCATGGACTCGATCAGGTCGGCGAGGCGGCGGTAGTCGGGACGGAAGTCGTGGCCCCAGTCGGAGATGCAGTGCGCCTCGTCCACGACCAGCAGGCCGAGGCGCTCACGCAGCGCCGGCAGCTGCTCGTCGCGGAAGCGCGGGTTGGTCAGGCGCTCGGGCGAGACCAGCAGGACGTCGACGTCGTCGGCGTCCAGGCGGGCCCGCACGTCGTCCCACTCGTGCGCGTTGGCCGAGCTGATGGAGACCGCGCGGACCCCTGCTCGCTCGGCCGCGGCCACCTGGTCGCGCATCAGGGCGATGAGCGGGGACACCAGGAGCGTGGGGCCGGCCCCACGCTCGCGCAGCAGCGCCGTGGCGATGAAGTAGACGGCCGACTTCCCCCACCCCGTGCGCTGCACGACCAGGGCCCGGCGACGATCATCGACCAGGGCGCCGATGGCCTCCAGCTGCCCGTCGTGGAAGACGGCGTCCTCACGTCCGGTGAGCCGGCGCAGGGCGTCCAGCGCGCGCGTCTCGGTCTCGACGGAGGTCGCAGGAGTCGTCATGAGGACCATCGTGACAGTGCACCCCGACATCGACCGCCGGACGTCCACAGGTGGGCGAAGAGGGACTCGAACCCCCGACCGTCCGGGTGTAAACCGGATGCTCTGGCCAACTGAGCTATTCGCCCGGGCCGGACGATCCTATCCCGACCCGGTGGGCACCGGGTCCGCAAGCCCTGGAGCCGACCACCGAGGTGGTCGGGTCCCGTGGCCTCACTCGGCCGAGGTGTTCTTCTTGGCCTTGATGTTCTCGACGGCCCCGACGGTCACGGTGCCACCGCCACCACCTGCACTGCCACCCCCACCGATCGTCACGGGGGCTCCGACCCGCACCGTGGGCGTGGGCTGCGGGCTGCCGTACAGACGCGTCCAGGTCGCGTGCGACATCGTCGTGTGTCCAGCGGGGATCCCGACACCGCACAGCTCAGCGCCTCCGGGGTAGGAGCTGCAGCCGTGGCCGGAGGTGGGCGGAGGGGTCGCCGGGCGTGGCGGCTGGACCGGACGGACGCCGTTCTGCAGGTCTCCGCACCCCCGGTCCTCGTAGTACTCCGTCACGCCGTGGGCATTCACCCGCTTGCCGACGCCGGGTGCGGAGCCACACCCCTGAGCCGAGGCCGGCGCGGCCGAGCCGACGACCACGAGCACGGGGGCCACCAGCACGGCGGCGGCCAGGATGGACGTGAGCGATGTTCGCATCATGGATCTCTCTCTCGTACGCCAAGGGATCGAGAGACTATCGACAGCGACTGCCCGTCCGGCTGATGCGCGCGCCACCATCTCAGCAGGTGGTCACCTGCTGCTGGGCCCACCGGCGGGCGAAGGGCCACGGCCGCCAAGGTCTCGGGTCCCCGGCGGCCGCAGCACGATCATCAAAGCGCACCGGGACAGCCCTCGCAGGGGTTTGCCCACAATGGGGGGATTCGCCGATCGATTGGGGGGAATCGGCGGCCAGGACTCAGTCGCCGAGCCGCTCCTCGATCCGCTCCACCTTGGCGCTCAGCTGCCCGGTGTGCCCCGGACGGATGTCGGCCTTGAGCACCAGCCCCACCCGTGGGGAGGATGCCGCGACGACGTCGACGGCCTGCTTCACGACGGCCATCACCTCGTCCCACTCGCCCTCGATGTTGGTGAACATCGCATTGGTCTCGCACGGAAGGCCCGAGGCGCGGACGACCCGCACCGCCTCCGCGACGGCGTCGGCCACTCCCCCGGTCTCGTCGGCCGTGCCCGGGCTGATGCTGAACGCGACGATCATCGGCTCAGACCAGCTCGCCGAGCGCACGGCGGTAGGCGTCGAAGTCGCGCGCCTCGCCGATCGGGTGCTCGACCTTCCACTGCACGACTCCTGCGGCGTCGATGAGGTACGTGCCCCGCTCCGGAGCGCCGGCACCCTCGTTGAAGATCCCGTACGCCCGTGAGACCTCGCCGTGCGGCCAGAAGTCGCTCAGCACCGAGAAGGTCAGGCCCTCGGCGTCGGCGAAGGCGCGGTTGGAGAAGAAGTGGTCGCAGGAGACTGCCACCACCTCGACGTCGCCGTCGGCGAACGCCCCGATGTTGTCGCGGATCTCGCACAGCTCACCGGTGCAGATGCCGCTGAAGGCGAACGGGAAGAACACCAGCGCGACGGGGCGTCCGCGCAGCTCGGACAGCGTGATGTCCTCGCCGTGCTGGTTCTTGAGGGTGAAGTCTGGGGCCGGGGTGCCGATCTCGATCGTCATGGCCCGAGCCTAGGACCCTGCCCCGCGTCAGCGCTTGTGGGTGGACAGCTTGGTGGCCGACCACTCGGCAGACGCCGAGGACGTGGTGGTGGTGGAGAGCCCTGCCACCGGTGCGGCCTCGGCGATGTCGGCGTTGTTGACGTACCCCTCACGACCCACCTTGGGCGTGAGCAACCAGACCGAACCACCTTCGGCGAGGTCCTGCAGCGAGTCGAAGAGCGCGTCGACGAGGTCGCCGTCGCCCTCACGCCACCACATCACGACACCGTCGACCACCTCATCGGAGTCACCGTCGACGAGATCGCTGCCGACGACCGCCTCGATCGCGGACCTCAGCTCGTCGTCGACATCTTCGTCCCAGCCCAGCTCCTGGATGACGGTGTCGGGCTCGAAGCCCAACCTGGCGGCGTCCAACTCGACTCCTTCGTATGCGTGGTGCCACGGTGAGGCGGGAGCAACCTACCCGGAGGTAGTCGATTCCCTACTCGTTCGTAGCCTTCATGGCCGTCTTGCCGGTCTCACAGTAGCGAATGACCCGTGGAAGGATGGAGGGGTCCACAAGACATCTCAGGAGCCGCCACCATGCCTTCCGGATCGCACACCCCCGAGCGTCCGCCCGTCATCCACGAGGGACTGCCGACCCAGCTGCCCGACATCGACCCGGACGAGACCTCCGAATGGGTCGATTCCCTCGACGCGATGGTCGACGAGCGTGGTCGCGACCGCGCCCGCTACGTCATGCTCCGCCTGCTGGAGCGGGCCCGTGAGCAGAGCGTCGGGGTGCCGGGTCTGCGCAGCACCGACTTCATCAACTCCATCCCCCCCGAGCGCGAGCCGTGGTTCCCCGGCAACGAGGCGATCGAGCGTCGCATCCGTTCCTACATCCGCTGGAACGCGGCCGTGATGGTCTCGCGGGCCAACCGGCCCGGCCTCGGCGTGGGCGGCCACATCGCCACCTACCAGTCTGCGGCCAGCCTCTACGAGGTCGGCTTCAACCACTTCTTCCGCGGGAAGAGCCACCCCGGCGGCGGCGACCACCTGTACTTCCAGGGCCATGCCGCTCCCGGCATCTACGCCCGCTCCTTCCTGGAGGGCCGCCTCACCGAGGAGCAGCTGGACCGCTTCCGTCAGGAGCACTCGCACGGCGCCGGCAAGGGCCTGTCCTCCTACCCGCACCCGCGGCACATGCCCGACTACTGGGAGTTCCCCACCGTCTCGATGGGCCTGGCGGCGATCAACTCGATCTACCAGGCGCGGTTCAACCGCTACCTGCACCACCGCGGCATCAAGGACACCAGCCAGCAGCACGTCTGGACCTTCCTCGGTGACGGCGAGATGGGGGAGCCGGAGTCGCTCGGCGCCATCGGCGTCGCGGCCCGGGAGGAGCTGGACAACCTCACCTTCGTCATCAACTGCAACCTGCAGCAGCTCGACGGCCCGGTCCGCGGCAACGGCAAGGTCATCCAGGAGCTGGAGTCCTACTTCCGCGGCGCCGGGTGGAACGTCATCAAGGTCGTGTGGGGCCGGGAGTGGGACGACCTGCTCGCCCGCGACACCGACGGCGTGCTCGTCAACCAGATGAACAAGACGCCCGACGGAGAGTTCCAGACGCTCTCGGTGGAGTCCGGCGGCTACAACCGCGATGTCTTCTTCGGGGCCGACCCGCGCCTCACCAAGATGGTGGAGCACCTCTCCGACGAGGAGATCGAGCGGCTGCCGCGCGGTGGCCACGACTACCGCAAGGTCTACGCGGCCTTCGAGGCGGCCCGCAAGCACACCGGCCAGCCGACGGTGATCCTCGCGCACACCATCAAGGGCTGGCTGCTGGAGTCCTTCCAGGGCCGCAACGCCACCCACCAGATGAAGAAGCTCACCAAGGACGACCTCAAGGGCTTCCGCGACCGCCTCAACATCCCGGTCTCCGACGAGCAGATCGACGGCGACGAGCTCGCGCCCTTCTACCACCCCGGCCCGGACAGCGAGGAGATCCAGTACATGAAGGCCCGGCGCGACGCGCTGGGTGGATCGATCCCGCAGCGCACCGTCGACCCGATGCCGCTCAAGCTGCCCGGTGACGATACGTACAAGGCGCTGAAGCAGGGCTCGGGCAAGCAGCAGATCGCCACGACGATGGCCTTCGTCCGGCTGCTCCGCGACCTCATGAAGGACCCGGAGATCGGCCAGCGCATCGTGCCCATCGCGCCCGATGAGTACCGCACCTTCGGCATGGACTCGATGTTCCCGTCCGCCAAGGTCTACAACCCGCACGGCCAGACCTACGAGGCCGTCGATCGCAAGCTGCTGCTGGCCTACAAGGAGTCCAAGCAGGGCCAGCTCCTGCACGAGGGCATCAGCGAGGCCGGCGCCGTCGGCTCGGCCACGGCCGCGGGAAGCGCCTACGCCACCCACGGCGAGCCGATGATCCCGATGTACATGTTCTACTCGATGTTCGGCTTCCAGCGGACCGCCGACTCCATCTGGGCGATGGCCGACCAGCTGGCTCGAGGCTTCCTCATCGGTGCCACGGCCGGGCGCACGACGCTCACCGGCGAGGGCCTGCAGCACGCCGACGGGCACTCACCACTCATCGCCCAGACCAACCCCGCCGTGGTGCACTACGACCCGGCGTGGGGCTATGAGATCGCCCACATCGTCAAGGCCGGGCTGGAGCGCATGTACGGCTCCACCGACGAGCACCCGGGCGGCGAGGACGTCATCTACTACCTGACCGTCTACAACGAGCCGCTCACCCAGCCGGCCGAGCCGGAGGACCTCGACGTCGAGGGCCTGCTCAAAGGCGCCTACGTCCATCGACCGGCGAGCGCCGGACAGCACCGCTCGCGCGTGCTCGCGTCGGGCGTCGCGATGCCGTGGGCGCTGCGGGCGCAGGAGATCCTGGCGCAGGAGTACGACGTCGCCGTGGACGTGTGGTCGGTGACGTCCTGGAACGAGCTTGCTCGCGAGGCCGTCGAGACCGAGCGCTGGAACCTCAACCATCCCGAGGACGAGCGACGCACACCGTGGATCACGCAGCGTCTCGACGACGACTCCGCCGTCACGGTCGCTGTGAGCGACTACATGCGGGCCGTCCCGGACCAGGTGGCCCGCTGGGTCCCCGGCCACTGGCAGTCGCTGGGCACCGACGGCTTCGGCTTCGCCGACACGCGTGCCGCCGCCCGGCGCACGTTCCAGGTGGATGCCGAGTCCATCGTGGTCTCTGTGCTGCAGAGCCTGGCCGAGCGCGGGCTCCTCGACGTCTCGGTCGCGCAGGAGGCGTTCACGAAGCTCCGGATCGACGACCCGACGGCCACTCTCGGCGTCAAGCAGGAAGGCGGCGACGCCTGAGCCCGAGGTCGGGGAACGCGGGTCGTCTCAGCGAACTCCAAGGCGGCCCCCTCTAGGATGTTCGCCATGCGTCGTTGGCCCTACACGTTCGCCGTGGCGGTGGCCCTGGCGATCACCGCGACCGCGGTGGCCTCCTCCGTGTACCTGGGACTGCCCCTGAAGGACCCGGAAGGCTTCCTCGGTCCGGCGTACGTCCGGCTGCCGCTGCTCGCGCTGATGTTCTTCGCTGCCGGGATCATCCCGTCGGCGATCAAGCGTGCCGGCATCAGGAAGCTCCCCCAAGGCATCGCGGTCGCCGTCCGTGAGGAGTGGTCGCTCAAGCGCGTCGGCTACATCGCCACCGGGCTGATCACCTTCTACGCGTGCTACGTCAGCTACCGCAACCTCAAGAGCTACCTGCCCGTGTACCGCGACGGCGTGCTCGAGGACAACCTGCTGGTGGAGTTCGACCACTGGATGATGTTCGGCAGCAACCCGGCCCTGGTCATGCACGAGCTCATGGGCACCGACGTCACGGCACAGATCCTCTCCTTCGCCTACATCGCCTACCTGCCCCTCATCCCGGTGACCCTCGGCGCCTTCCTGGTCCTCAGCCGCGACCTGTCCATCGGCGCCTGGTACTCCACGGCGCTCGGGCTCAACTGGGTGCTCGGCACGATCTCGTACTACATCCTGCCCACGGTCGGTCCGGCGTTCTGGCAGCCGCAGCTGTTCACCGACCTGAGCACCACCAACGTGACCGCGCTGCAGCAGTCACTGTTCCGCGCTCGCGTCGACGTCCTGGCCGATCCCTGGGTCAGCGAGCGCATCCACGGCGTCGCCGGGTTCGCCTCCCTGCACACGTCGGTGACGTTCACCGCTGCCCTGTTCGTGGGCCGCACGGGGCAGCGGCTCGTGGTGCGGATCGCGGCCTGGGTGTTCTTCCTGCTCACGATCCTGGCCACGGTCTACTTCGGCTGGCACTACATCGCCGACGTCATCGGTGGCATCGTCATCGGCTGGATGGCCGTGTCGATCGGTGCATGGGCGACGGGCAACCGCGGCCGAAGACGACGGCGCAACCTCAAGGACGACGATCAGCCGGCGACGGTGACCGCAGACCCGTCGGACGCCGGGGCCAGCTCGGCCTGAGCCCCGCTGCGCAGCATCGCCCGCCACGTGCCGCGCCGGAACTGCGCCGGCTCGTGGGCGGCCATGAAGTCCCGGACCAGTGCGACGACCTCGGCGGGCCGGTCGCGGTGCGGGAAGTGGCCGGCCCCGGGCAGCACGTGCACGTCGGACCATGCCTGGTCGCGGGCCACCTGCGCGTGGATGGCGGGGATGACCTGGTCGTCGGCTCCCCACACGACCAGGACGGGCACGATCGTGGCGAGGTAGGTGCGGTCGGTCATCGTGATGAACTGGCCACGCCAGTCCAGGACGTGGCTCGTGACCCGCTGCACGGCACGACGCGTCGCCGGGTCGGCGAAGGACTCATAGATCCGCGCGACCTCGCCAAGGTCGCGCGTCGCCGTGAGACCGCTGCGCGAGAGTGCGCGCAGACCGCCCGCAACGGCGCCCCGCCAGGGCCCACGCGTGGCGAACGACAGTGCGGCGCCGCTGCCAGGGAGCGTGAGCAGGCGGACGAGCGGGGCGACCTCGCGGCCCAGACCACCCGTCGAGACCAGGACGATGCGTTCGGTGCGGTCCGGGAACTGGTAGGCGAACTGCATCGCCACGCCGCCGCCGAGACTGTGGCCCACGACCGTCACGCTGTCGATGCCGAGCACCGCCAGGAGGTCTCGCATGCCGTTGGCGTAGCCCCCGAGGGAGTAGTCCGCGTCCGGCTTGTCCGAGTCGCCATGGCCGAGCAGGTCCGGGGCGATCACCGTGAAGTGCTCGCTGAGCGGGGCGACCACGCGGTCCCAGGTCGAGGAGTCGCACCCGAGGCCGTGCAGCAGCAGCAGGACGGGTCCGCTGCCCGCCCGGCGGTAGGCCCGCCGATAGCCGTGCACCACGACGTACTGCAGGTCGTCTCCGCTGATCACCCCTTCAGCGTAGGACGTCCGGCCGATCAGCAGGCCGTCTGGCCATGACTGTCGGGCAAGTCTCGCTAGACTGTGCCCGTGCCCACCCCAGCCGATGTCAGGTCCGACCTGACCGACATCCTCGTCGCCGTCGTGGACTGCGACCCCGCCGACGTGGTGGACGATGCGCGCCTGGCCGACCTCGGCGTCGACTCCCTCGCGGTCGTCGAGCTGGCCGACGAGCTGGGTCGCCGGCACGACCGCTACCTCACCGACGAGACCGTCAACGCGCTCGTCACCGTGGGCGATGCCGTGCGGGCCGTCGTCGACCACGACGTCTCGCGTCGGGTGGCCACCACCCTGCACTCCCCGGCCCCACCGGAGGACGACCGCTCCAGGGCCGGCCGGACGAGCGCCATGTCCAAGATCGCCGTCGTGTTCATCGTCATCGGTGCCGTCGTCGGTGGCGTCCTGGGCCTGGGCGGCGCCGCCATCATCGCGGCCACCGGCATCGGCGGGGTCGAGCTGCCGCCGATCAGCGCTCCCGCGCCCGAGCCGTCGCCGACGCCCACCGAGGACGACGCCGACGCCGAGCCGACACCCACCCCCAGCCCGGACGACGAGCCGGAGGAGCCCACCTTCACCATCGAGAACACCGAGCCGGCACCCGGAGAACGCTTCGGGCTCAACGGCAGGTTCCCCGAGCTCGATGCCGGCGAGGTCCTGCAGGTGCAGGTGCGGGAGGAGGGCGGCGACTGGGAGGACTTCCCGGTGACGGCCACGACCCTGGAGGACGGCCGCTACCAGACGCAGGTCTACACCTCACGCACCGGCGAGCGCGACTTCCGCATGGTGCACCGCGCGAGCGACACCACCACCGAGGACCAGAGCGTCACGATCGGGTAGTCTGTCAGATCACCTGGTGCAGCCAGCGGACGGGTGCGCCGTCGCCCGCGTGCCGGAACGGCTCCAGCTCGGCGTCCCAGGCGACGCCCAGGAGACCGTCCAGCGCATCGTCCATCGAGACCTCACCCAATGCGGCCTTGACCCGGAAGGCCTTGATGCGGTCCTCGGGGATCACGACGTCACCGTGCAGGCCGGTCATCGCGTGGAAGACGCCGAGGCTCGGCGTGTAGGAGTAGCGTGCTCCCTCCGAGGACGTCGTCGGCTCCTCCGTGACCTCGAAGCGCAGGCGCTCCCAGCCGCGCAGGGCGGAGGCGAGTGCCGCGGCCGAGCCGACGGGAGCCTGCCAGGAGAGCTCGGTCCGGTAGACGCCGGGCTCAGCCGGCTGCGCGACCCAGTCGACGTCGACGGTGCCCCCGAGCACGCCGGTGGCCGCCCACTCGATGTGCGGACACAGCGCGGAGGGCGCGGAGTGGACATACAGGACTCCACGGGTGGGGATGCTCATCGGTACCTCCTGGCTTCGAGAATCCGCCTTCCCCAGCGTTCTCGACAGCATCCATCTGCGGTGTACCGGTGTCCATCGACACGTCGTGCTGTGCTCATGATAGCCCCATCCGTCGCATCAGTACCAGCCGTTGCACCCACACCGGGTCCCGGTGCCCCCGGACCACCGGCGTGTGACCATGGGTCCATGGGTACCCAGGTCACGGACAATCCCGCTGAGCTCCGGTTCGAGATCACGGTCGATGACGAGCTGGCCGGCTACGTGGACTACCGCGAGCACGAGGGCGAGTACGCCCTCCCGCACACCCGCATCCTGCCGAAGTTCGAGGGCAAGGGCGTCGGCTCCGAGCTCATCGTGGAGACGATGCGGACCATCGGCGAGCGTGGCGGGACGGTGCTGCCGTACTGCCCGTTCGTGCCCAAGGTGATCCGTGACCACCCCGAGCTCCTGGCCCTCGTGCCCGCATCGGAGCGAGAGACCTTCGGGCTCCCCCGCGAGCCGTGAGGCTCAGAGGTCGCGGGGGTGCGTCACGGCGATGCCCCGGGCACTCCACAGCTCGGTGACGTCCCGGCTGTCCTCCCAGGCCCGCTCGACCGTGTAGCCGTCGGACTCGAGCTGATCGAGCATCTCGGCCTTGACGACGTGGTCCGGCCGGTAGTCGCCCACGACCCGCATCACCAGCTCGTCGTGCGGCACGTCGTGCGTGACGAGCCAGTCCAGCGAGAGATCGCGCCAGATGAACTCGCGCGACGTCACCACCAGCACCGCCAGCCCGGCCTCGTGGGCCGCGCGCACGGCCGAAACGACCGCGCCGTGGGGCGGTGCGTCCGCCGAGGCTGCATGGAAGGCGTGGAAGTCGCGCTCCTCGCCCTCGACGTGGTGCAGGATCTCACCGACGTCGACGAGCGTCCCGTCGAGGTCGACGATCACGGCAGCGGTCATGGGGTCCATCCTCGCCCATCGGGCCGTTCCGACGCTGCGTGCGCTCCCGTTGGCTCGAAGGATGCGACGACGACTCGCTCAGTCCCCAGCGGTGGGGCGGGCGGCGACGACGTCGATCTCCACCAGGATGTTCGCGAGAGTGCTCCCGACCGTCGTCCGGACCGGGTAGGGCTGGGGGAATCGACGAGCGTAGACGTCGTTGTACGCAGCGCCGTCGCGGTCGAGGTGCTGCAGGTGCACCGTCGTCTTCACGACGTCCGCCAGACCGAGCCCCACGAGGCCCAGAGCGGTCTCGACGTTGGAGATCACCTGCTCGGTCTGTGCCGCCACCCCGTCCGGCACCCGTCCGGTGGTCGGATCCTGCGGTCCGAAGCCGGCGGAGAAGACCATGCCGTTCGCCTCCACCAGATGGCTGTAGGGGCCGGCAGGGGGTGGCAGGGCAGTGCTCGTCGTCGCTTCTCGGGTCATGCTGGTCTCCTTCGTGTGCTGGTCAGGGCGATGGGGGCCGCTGCAGGTACGCGGCCATCAGGCGGTGGTACAGGTCGACCGCCGTGCGCAGGTCTGCCACGGCCACCGTCTCGTTGGCCCCGTGCGCGACGCTCAACCAGCCGGGTCCGAGGCTGCTGATCGTGGGGATGCCCGCCACTCCGAGGAAGTACGTCGCGTCGGTGCCGCCCGGATAGGCCCGCACCGGCAGCTCGCGACCCAGGACGTCCCGGCAGGCTGCCTGCGCCGCCGTCACGACCGCCGCGTCGGGCGAGAGCTCGACGGCCGGCATCCAGCCCATCGAGCTCGGGAGGTAGCTGACGTCGAAGCGTGCCGTGCCGACAGCACCGGCGACCACGCTCTCGACGGCGGCGACCACCTCGTCGCGGTCCATCCCGGGCACGAGGCGGATCTCGCACCCGATGGTGCACTCACCCGGCCAGGTCCCGAAGGCGACGCCCCCGCGCACGAACATCCCGGGGTTGACCAGCGGCTCCGCAGGGACCGCTCCCGGCGACGCCACCGGTGGGACGAACCCCTCCAGCGCCCGCAGCACGTCCGCCGCCACGAGGGCGGCGTTGCGTCCAAGCCGGGGCGACAGCCCGCTGTGACCCTGCTCGGTGCCGATGGTGATCTCGAAGCAGCAGATGCCGCGCGAGACGAGGGCCATCATCTCCCACGGCTCGTCGATGCCCGACGGCTCGCCAATGACGATCGCCTCCGCGTCGAGCAGCCCCTGCTCCGCCAGGGCCTTCGCGCCGGCGTCGGCCCCCTGCTCCTCGTCCGCCGTGAGGATCAGGCTCACCCGTCCCGGCGGCCCGGCCGCCGCGTGCCGCTGCAGGGCCAGCAGCATCGCCGCGACGCCGCCCTTCATGTCGGTGGAGCCGAGACCGTACGCCAGGTCGTCAATGACCGTCAGCTCGAACGGATCGGTGCGCCACTGGGCCCCCGCCTCGCCCACGGGCTTGGTGTCCAGGTGCCCGCTCAGCGCGAGGTGCGGCCCGGGCCCGGTGTCCGCGGTCACGACGAGATTCGGTCGCCCAGGGACGAGCTCGAGACGCTCCACGAGGAGCCCTGCGGGCCTCGCCACCTCGTGCTCCACGTAGGTCGCCATCTCGGCCTCGCCGACCCCTGGGTTCTGGGAGTCGATCGCCACCAGCCGTCGCGTCAGCTCGAGGACGTCCTCCTCCATGCTCACAGCACCTTGCTCAGGAAGGCCTGGGTGCGCTCGTTCTGCGGCGAGTCGAAGATCTCCGTCGGCGTCCCCTGCTCCACCACGAGGCCGTGGTCGATGAAGATGACGCGGTCCGCGACCTCCCGGGCGAAGCCCATCTCGTGCGTGACCACGACCATCGTCATGCTCTCCAGCGCGAGGGCCTTCATCACGTTCAGGACCTCGCCGACGGTCTCGGGGTCCAGGGCCGAGGTCGGCTCGTCGAACAGCATGACCTGCGGCCGCATCGCGAGCGCCCTGGCGATCGCGACCCGCTGGTTCTGGCCACCAGAGAGCTTCTTCGGATAGACGTCGGCTTTGTCGGTCAGCCCCACCTTCTCCAGCAGCGCCGAGGCACGCTCCCGAGCCTGGTCGGGCTTCATCTTCAGAACCTTGACGGGCGCCAGCATGATGTTGTCGATCACGCTCAGGTGGGGGAAGACGTTGAACTGCTGGAAGACCATCCCGACGTCCTGGCGGACGACCTTGAGGTCCGTCTTGCGGTCGGTCAGCTCGTGCCCGGCGATGGAGACCGTGCCGGCCGTGATGGGCTCCAGGAGGTTGAGGCACCGCAGGAAGGTGCTCTTGCCCGAGCCCGACGGTCCCACGACGCACACCACCTCGAACTCGTCGACGGTGCAGTCGATGCCCCGCAGGACCTCGAGGTCGCCGAAGTTCTTGCGCAGGCCTTCGACCGTGATGATGGGGTTCATGCGAGTCTCCGTTCGTACCAACGGCCGACCAGGGAGATCGGGTAACAGATGGCGAAGTAGAGGGCGGCCACGATGAGGAACGTGAGGATCGGCTCCTGGTTGATGGTGCTGGTGATGCGCCCGGCGCGGGTCAGCTCCACATAGCCGATCACCGACGTCAGGGACGTCGCCTTGACGAGCGCCACGAGGAAGCCGATGCCGGGCGGCACCGCGATCCGCAACGCCTGTGGGAGGACAACGTGCCGCAGCGTGAGCGCGTAGCCCATGCCCAAGGCCTCCGCGGCCTCGGACTGCCCGCTCGGCACCGCGAGGAGGCTGCCCCGCACGATCTCGGCGATGTAGGCCCCCGCGTAGATCGAGAGTCCAGCAATGGCGGTGACACCGCGCGGCAGCGAGATCGCGGGGAACATGAGCGGCACGACGAAGTACGCGAAGAAGAGGATGATCAGCACAGGTTGGCCGCGGATGAGGCTGATGTACGCCCCGCTGAGGATCCTCGCGACGCGGCTCGGGGCCGTACGGGCCAGCCCGAGCACGAGGCCGATGACCGTGCCGAGGAAGCCGGAGGTCGTGACGAGGAAGACCGTGAGGACGGCACCCTCGAGCAGGGGCGGCAGGTTGTCCGCTCCGAAGTCGTCGAGCATCAGATCTCACCTACCATCGGAACATCACCCTTTCGATCGAGCGCGATCCCTGGGCGATCAGCGCCGACGTGAGCCAGTAGAGCCCGGCCCCGTAGGTGAAGACCTCCAGCGTGCGCAGGGTGTCGGAGTTGATGTTGAGCAGCACCGCCGTGAGCTCCTCCATCGAGATGACCGACGCGACCGAGGAGTACAGGAACAAGATGATGAGCTGGTTGGTGAGCGAGGGGATGATGCCTCGCAGCCCCGGCACGAAGACGACGTGTCGGAACAGCTGGTACCTCGACAGAGCCAGGGCACTGCCGGCCTCGCGCAGGCCGACCGGCACGGAGGCGAACCCCGCTCGGAAGATCTCCGACGTGTAGGCGGCGTTGTTCAGCGTCAGCCCGATCAGCGCCGACCAGAGCGGGCTCAGGTTGACCCCGACCTGTCCGAGGCCGAAGTAGATCAGGTACAGCTGCACGAGCAGCGGCGTGTTGCGGACGACCTCGATGTAGGCCGACGCGATCACGCTGACGATCCGTGAGGGCCCCGTCTTCGCCAGCGACAGGAGCACGCCGAGGCCACTTCCGACCGCGAAGGAGGCCAGCGTCACCCAGATGCTCAGCCACAGCGCCTCCAGCATCGTCGGGAGGTAGGGGAGAATGTCTCCGAAGTAGAAGGACATGGGGGTGCTCCGCCTCAGCGGACGGCCTCCGGCAGGTCCTCGCCGAACCACTTCTCGTACAGCTCGGCGTTGGTGCCGGAGGCGTTGAGGTTCCGGATGAAGTTGTTGAGGTAGTTGATGAACACCTGGTCCCCCGGCAGGGCGCCCATCGAGATCAGCGACGGCTTCAGCGGCGGCTCGTCGAGCGCCTCGAGCCCGTCCTCCTTCTCCGCCTCCTGGAAGACGGTGGCCCGGCCCTCGATGGCCGCGTCGACCTTGTTCGACTTCAGGGCCGCGATGGCGTCGGCGATCGACTCGAACCGGACGATCTCCGTGTCCGGGAAGTCCTCGGTCATGATGACGTCGTTGGTGCTGCCCCGCGTGACCGAGACGGACTTGCCGGCCAGGTCGTCGTAGCCCTCGATCGGGTCGCTGGCGCGGTAGAGCACGCTGGCGCCGTCGGCGACGTAGGGGATGGTGTAGCCGACGGCCTTGGCACGCTCGTCCGTGGCCGTCCAGGAGGAGATGTTGACGTCGGCGCGCTCGGCGCTGAGCAGCGGCAGCCTGCTGGCGCCGTCGGTGCTCACGAGCTCCAGGTCGACGTCGAGAGCCTCGGCGAGCGCCTTGGCGAGGTCGACCTCGTAGCCCTCGAAGTCGCCCGAGGCGTTCTGGACGCTGAACGGGGGGAAGTCCGGCAACACGGCCACGCGGATCTCCCCGCGCTCGATGACGGCGTCGAGGGTGCTCTCACCACCGCCGCCGGCACCGCCGGTGCCGCTGTCGGACGTGCACCCCGCTGTCACGAGGACGCCGGCGAGCAGCGTCATGAGCACGAGCCTGAGTCGTCGGGTCATCGATCTTCCTCCGTCCGGTGCCGCGACCGGGCACGGGCGTCGCCGGCGGGTGCCGGGACGTCCTCGTGGCGGGGGCGGGCATCGTTCATGAGCCTCAGCGTGCCGCCGGGCCGCTTCCGGCTGAAGGGTTTTCGACCAGGCGGAAAAATCATGACGCGCGTCACACCGCGCGGTGGGACCGCAGCAGGTCGCCGACCCGGTCGACGTCGTCTTCGTTGTTATGGACGTGGAAGCCGAGCCGCACCCGGCCCAGTCGCGCCGCGACCCGGACCCCGCGAGCCGCGAGGTGCTCGACGACGGAGTCCGGCTCCGGGTGGCCGAAGGTCACGATCGGGCTGGGCAGGTCGGTCACCTGCGGCTCGAGGCCGAGGGCCTCGAGCTCCGGCCGCAGCGTCCCGGCCAGTCCCACCACGTGTCGCTCCCGCCGTGCTGCGGGCTCGGCCAGCAACGCCTCGAGGGCGGGAGCCGCCCCCACCCAGGACAACCAGGCCGGGGACTGGTCGAGGCCGGGCGCTCCCAGCCGGGGGCGAAGGGGTGGGCCGTAGCTGCCGCGCTGCCCGGCGTCGGCCATGCCGTACGCGCTCGGCGCCGGCGACGCCCGTGCGACTGTGTCGTCAGCGATCGCGTAGGCGACGCCCCTCGGGCCCCGAAGTCCCTTGTAGCCGGCGCACGCGAACAGCAGCAGGTCGCTCAGCGGCACGTCCGGGACGACGAGACCGGCGGCCTGGGTGCCGTCGACGACGAGGTGGGCGTCCACGGCGTGGCAGACGGTCGACAGGCGGGCCAGTGAGGGGCGCCCACCGTCGTGCGACGAGATCGCCGACACCACGACTGCCGCGGTCCGTTCGTCGACCGCGGACGCGAAGGTCTCCGCGACGTACGGTCCATCGACCCACCGCAGCCGGTCCGGATCGACCTGGGCCAGCACCGAGAGCAGCAGGGAGCGGAACTCCTTGCGGTGCACGACGACCGTCCCGCTCTCGCGGGCCAGCACGGACGCTGCCGCAGAGACGGCGGGCACGATCGAGGGCAGGAGCCCCACCTCGCTCGCCGGCACCCCGACCAGGCGGCCGAAGGCCTGCCGGCAGGCCTCGACCGATCGTTCCCACGTCCCGTGGTGGGCCCGGCCGGCAGCCCACTCATCCAGGGCCGACCGCATCGCTGCGACGGTCGCCGGGTGTGCCAGTCCCATGCTGGGCGTGTCGAGGTACCCCCGACCAGGCACTACCGGGCGCGACGCCTCGCTGGCCGACATGACCTCACCGTACCGACGGTTCAGCGCTGGACACGGGCGCTGCCCCCCTCGGCGAGCGTGATCACCTCGGCGCGGCTCGCGCCGGAGGTGTCGCCCGGGGTCGTCATGGCCAGGGCCCCGTGGGCGGCGCCGTAGTCGACCGCGGTCTGCAGGTCCGCGCCACTCATCAGGCCGTAGACCAGTCCGGACGCGAAGGAGTCCCCACCGCCCACCCGGTCGAGGATCTCCAGGCTCTCCCGGTGGGCGGACCGCACGACCCCGGTGGCCGCGGACCAGGCGATCGCGCCCCAGTCGTTCAGGGTCGCGGTCCGGACGCTGCGCAGCGTGGTGCCGACCACCCGCAAGTGCGGGAAGGTCTCCACGACGTCGTCGATCATCGCCCCGAACCGGCCGGCGTCGAGGTCGGTAAGGTCCTCGTCGACCCCCTCGACCGCGAAGCCGAGGGCGGCCGTGAAGTCCTCCTCGTTGCCAATCATGACGTCGACGTGCGGGGCGATCTCGCGGTTGACCTCCTGCGCCCGCTCCTGACCGCCGATGGACCGCCACAGGCTCGGTCGATAGTTGAGGTCGTAGGAGACGACCGTGCCGTGCTTCCTGGCCGTCCTGACCGCGGCGAGGAGGTTCTGCGCGGCGACGTCGCTGAGACCCGCGTAGATGCCGCCGGTGTGCAGCCACCGCACCCCCGACTCGCCGAAGACGTGCTCCCAGTCGACATCCTCGTGGCCGAGCTGGGAGATGGCGGTCTGGCCCCGGTCCGAGACGCCGACGGCACCACGGACCCCGAAGCCGCGCTCGGTGAAGTTGAGACCGTTGCGGACCGTGCGTCCGATGCCGTCGTCGTCGCGCCACTGGATCAGCGACGTGTCGACACCTCCCGCCAGGATGAGCTCCTCCACGAGCCGACCGACCGGGTTGTCGACCAGCGCCGTGACGATCCCGGCCCGCAGGCCGAAGACCTTGCGCAGTCCGCGCGCGACGTTGTACTCGCCCCCGCCCTCCCAGGTGTGCAGGGTTCGAGCGCTGCGGATCCTGCCCTCCCCCGGGTCGAGGCGCAGCATGACTTCACCGAGGCCCAGCACGTCGTAGCGGCAGTCCCGCGCCGGGCGCACGTTCAGGACGGACATGTCAGGACTCCTTCGCGATGGTGGCAGCGAGGGTGGCGGCCTGGGACGCGAGCGTCTGCAGACGCTCGACGGACCGGGAACGGACGAGGTCGGTGGGCACCATCCAGCTGCCACCGACCGCCGGGACGGACGGGAGGGCCAGGTAGTCGGCGAGGTTGTGCGGTCCCACTCCCCCGGTCGGGATGAAGCGCACCGTCGGGAACGGCCCGGCCAGCGCCGCGATGGCCGCGGGACCGCCGCTGGAGGCCGACGGGAAGAACTTGAGGAGGTCGAGCTCGAGCTCGAGACAGGCCTGGACCTCGGTCGCGGTCACCGCTCCGGCGATCGCGTAGACACCACGCTCACGGCAGCGCTCGACGACCGATCGGCTCAGGCCCGGTGAGACCACGAATCGCGCACCGGCGTCGACCGCGGTGTCCACCTGCTCGGGCGTCAGCACGGTCCCGGCCCCGACCAGGATCGATCCGGGCCCCTCGGCCGGCACCTCGTCGCTGATCGCACGGATCGCCGCGGCGGCCACCTCGGTGCGGAACGTGACCTCCAGCACCGGCAGCCCTCCGGCGACCAGGGCGGTGGCGAGCGGGACGGCGGACGCCGCGTCGTCCACGACGGCGACGGGCACCAGACGACGATGCAGCAGGCTGCCGGGAGGGTCGACCATGCTGACAGGGTGCCGAACCCCCTCCACGTGTGTTAAGAGTTTTCGATGCAGCGGAAAACACCGCGGGCGCCATCGGAGGAAAGATCACCATGACCGACGAGACTCCATCGGTGGCGCAGCAGTCCGCCCTGATCAAGGGGCTGCGCGTGCTCGAGGTCGTGGCAACGCACGATCGTCTCTCCGACATCGCCAGCACCACCGGCCTCTCCTACAGCACGGTGCACCGCATCCTGGCCGACCTGGTCGCCCACGGCTGGGTGCACCAGGACGCCGACCGTCGCTACCACCCCGGACAGCGACCTGGCGGCCTGGCGAGCCTGCTGGAGCGTCAGGACGACTACCTCGAGCACGTCATCCCCCACCTGCTCGCCCTGCGCGACTCGACCGGGTACACGGTCCACTTCGCCGTCCGACGACAGGGACAGCTGACCTACACGGTGAAGGTCGACGGTGAGGGGTCGAACCTCATGCGCTCCTACGTCGGCATGGAGCTCCCGCTGCACTGCACCGCCATCGGCAAGGCCGTGCTGTCCACGATGGACCCGCACCAGGTCGTCGAGACGCTCTCCGGCACCCAGGTGCGTCGCCTGACCGATCGCACCGTCGTCACCAGGCACCAGCTCTTCGACCAGCTGACGGTCGCGTGGCAGCGCGGGTGGGCGCTGGACGACGGCGAGAACGAGGTCCACACACGGTGCATCGGGGTCGCGGTCCCACGAGGCGACGACACCATCGTCGGCGGCCTGAGCATGTCGGGCCTCGGTCGCGAGCTGGGGCCCGACCAGATCGCGGCGCTCGCACCGGCCGTGGTGGCCACCGGCAAGGCGGTGAGCGGCGCCCTCGCGGACCTGCCCGACGACCGGACGATCCCCGCGGGCTGACACCGGTGGGGTGGGGCGGGCCGGACTTGAACCGACGACCGAGCGATTATGAGTCGCCTGCTCTAACCAGCTGAGCTACCGCCCCTGCAGGCTCAGCCTAGCCATCGCTGTTGCTGCCCAGCGCATCACGAGGCCAGCGCGTCGGCGAGGGCGCGCATTCCCGCCGTGCCGACGAGGTCGTCCGGCAGCAGGGGTACCTCCAGGATCGGGACGTCGGCGAACCCGTCCTGGACCGCCGCCAGCTGTGACTCCTCCAGCAGCCGTCGCTCGGCGAGCAGCCCACCGGCGTCGTGCGGCGAGCGACGGTTGACCACGACGGCCCCCACGTCCACACCGAGGTCGCGCAACTGCCGGTGGAGCGCCGTCGACTCCAGCACGGCCAGACGCTCCGGGGTCAGGATGATCACGAAGGAGCAGGCCTGGGAGTCGGCCACCAGGTCGCGCAGGAGGCCGAAGCGCTCCCCACGACGCACCAGCAGCCGGCGCAGCTCCGCGTCCCGATCGCCGTGGCGGTCCTCCTGTCCCAGCCCACGCAGTGCAGCAGAGAACCGCTCTGACCGGTCCCGGTTGGCCAGCAGTCCCTCGCTCCAGGACGTCAGCTGGGCAGGCAGTGCGAGCAGACGCAGCGTGTGCCCTGTGGGAGCGGTGTCGACGACGACCAGGTCGTGGGAGGCCAGCCCGTCCTCGATGCACGCTGCCAGCCGGTCCAGCACGGCGGACTCGTGCGTGCCGGGCGAGTCGCGTGCCAGCTCCAGGTGTCGTTCGGCCGCGGCATGCATCCGTTCGGGCAGCAGGCGCAGCATCGTCGAGCGCACCGCCGCGAGGTGCTGCTCGACGGTGCGGTCGGGATCGATCTCCAGACCGTCCAGCGCCAGACCGTCTCCCGCGAGAGGCGTCGGCTCGTCACCGACCTCACGACCCCACAGGTGGCCCAAGTTGTGGGCCGGGTCGGTGGAGACCAACAGGACCCGCGCGCCTGCCTCGGCCCGCGCGAGCGCCGTGGCCGAGGCGATCGAAGTCTTGCCCACCCCGCCCTTGCCGCCGACGAACACCACCCGCCGACGCGCGGCCAGGCTCAGCAACATCCGACGTGGTCCAGGGGCGAGCGATCCAGGCCGATCCGCTGGTGCCAGGCGTGGAACTCCGGGTAGAGGGCGGGCAGCAGCTCCAGCCCGTGGTACGCCGCAGGGTCGGGCACCCCGAGCGACTCGGCCAGCACGACCAGCATGAAGAGGTCGTCCTCCTCCTGCCGGGCCCGGGCGAACGTGCGGCGGTACGGCCCGGCGTAGAACTCCTCCAGGCCCGCCGTGAACGCAGCCCAGCGTCCGCCGCTCACCGCATCCTCAGGTCCGGTCGGACTCAGAGGACGTGAAGAGGTCCGCGTCGTCGTCCTCCGGACCCTCGGCAGCGGCCTTGCGCATCGAGATGATCGCCTCGAACGCCACCCAGACCGCCGCCACGATGATGACGACGTCGATGCCCAGCAGCAGCCAGTCCTGTGCCTCGTAGAGGTCACCCAGCTGCACGATGGCGGCCCAGAAGGACACGACGAAGACGAAGGCGAGCGGGACCAGAGCCGGCCACGGGTTGCGGCGCTTGCGCAGGAGGATCACCGTGATGATCGACAACGTCAAGGCCGCGAGCAGCTGGTTGGTGGTGCCGAACAACGGCCAGATCCGCATGCCGCCCTCTCCCCCGGCGCCCTGGCTGAAGGTGAGACCCAGACCGGCGACCAGCACGAGGGCGGTGGCGATGCCCTTGCCGATCTTGAGCTGGACCAGCTCCCCGGCCTCCTGGATGACGAAGCGCTGCAGTCGCACTGCGGTGTCCATCGTGGTCGCGGCGAACAGCACAGCCATCGTGGCCAGGATTGTTGAGCTCAGGGAGGCGGGCAGGCCCAGACCACTCTCCACGATGGCCCCACCGCCGTCCACGAAGGCCCCGACGCCCCCGTTGCCGAAGGCGCTGTAGACGGCCTCCCAGTCGGCCAGAGTCCGGAAGCCCGCCGTGGCGGCGATGATCGCGCCCAGGGCCAGCAGGCCCTCGCCGACGGCGCCGAAGTAGCCCACGAAGCGGGCGTCGGGCTCGCTGTCCAGCTGCTTGGAGGACGTGCCGGAGGAGACCATCCCGTGGAACCCGGAGATCGCCCCGCAGGCGATGGTCACGAACAGCAGCGGCAGCAGTCCTGGGGTCCCTTCGGGGACGTTGTCGTTGATGGCCGGGGCGACGATCGACGGGGTGCCGATCAGCACGGCGCCGTAGAGGATGCCCAGGCCGATGAACAGCTGCACCCCGTTGATGTAGTCGCGCGGCTGGAGCAGCACCCAGACCGGCAGCAGGGACGCGACACCGGCGTAGAGGAAGAGGGCGACGATCCAGAACGTGCCGGGAGCCATGCCGAGGGTCGAGTCGGCCAGCTCGATCGGGAACCGGTCGCCGACCAGGATCAGGGCGTAGAGCGCGGTGACCCCGATGACCGTGGTGAGGGCCAGGTTGATCTTCCAGCGATAGACCATCTGACCGACGAACAGCGCGACGATGATCGCGCCCCACGCCGGGATCACCGAGCTCGGGGTGCCGATGAGCAGGTCCTTGATGACCACCGCAAACGCCGCGATCACCATCAGCAGAAGCAGGAAGATGACCACGAGGAAGAGGTTGCGACCGCGCGGACCGATGTAGCGACCCGACAGGGTCCCCATGGACTGCCCGCGGTTGCGCGCCGAGGCCCACAGGGCGCCGAGGTCGTGCATGCCGGCGAAGAAGACCGTGCCGAGCGTGACCCAGAGGAAGGCGGGGAGCCAGCCCCAGATGACGGCGATGCCAGGGCCGACGATGGGCGCGGCGCCGGCCACGGAGGTGAAGTGGTGCCCCCAGAGCACGAACTTGTTGGTCGGCACGTAGTCGATGCCGTCCTTGAGCGTGTGGGCCGGGGTCGCGTAGGCGGGATCGAGCCGGAAGACCCTTTCAGACAGGTACCGGGCGTACACGAAGTACCCACCGGCCATCATGGCCACACCGATCAGCAGCAGCACCAGCGAGTTCATGGGGTCCTCCCCGTCCGGAATCGTGAGCGCCCACCCTACGACGGTGACGTGACCGGCGTCACCATGGGTGCGAGACCGTCGACCCGAGGACGCCGCCCGCCGGGCGGGTTAGCCTGTGGGCATGAGCAACGTCGCACCCGAGCCGCTCGAGCCCGTCACCGAGGACTGGGAGCGCGCCCTCGTGGTGGTGGCGCACCCCGACGACGTCGAGTTCGGTGCCGCCGCCGCGGTGGCCCGCTGGACCGACCAGGGCAAGACGGTCGTCTACTGCATGGTGACCAGTGGCGAGGCCGGCATCGATGCCATGGCCCCGGAGGAGGCGCGTCGCGTGCGCATCGCGGAGGAGATCGAGTCCGCCCGGCTGGTCGGTGTCGACACGGTGGAGCTTCTCGGGCTGCCCGACGGCGTGCTCGAGCTCGGGGTGCCGCTGCGCCGCGTCATCGCCGAGCAGATCCGCAAGCACCGCCCCGACGTCGTCATCACCGGCAACTTCCGCGAGACCTGGGGTGGCAGCACCCCCAACCAGGCCGACCACATCGCCGTCGGACGCGCCACCCTCCACGCCGCCCAGGACGCCGGCAACCGCTGGATCTACCCCGAGCAGCTGGTGGGCCAGCCGGGCGGCGACGACGGGCTCGAGCCGTGGGGCGACGTCCGTCAGGTGTGGGCCGCGGGCTCCCCCGACGCCCGGCACGGCGTGGACACGACGGCGACGTTCGACCGCGGTGTCGCCTCGCTCGAGGCGCACCGCGCCTACATCGACGGCCTCGGCTGGGAGAACTTCGACGCCGCGGAGTTCCTGGAGGGCATGTCCCGGCCGACAGGGTCCCGGCTCGGCGTCGTCCACGCCACGACGTTCGAGGTCTTCACCCTGGCGTTCGGGGAGTAAGGCCCGAGAGCCTCCTGACGGATGTCATGGCGGGCTCGTGACATCGCACTCTTCGCCTGCGGTCTCGCGGGCGCCACGATGAGGTCATGAACAGCAACGCCACCGCGGCCATCGAGCTGCGCGACGTCGTCAAGACGTTCTCCTCGCCCGGCAGTGACGCCGTGACCGCCGTCAACGGCCTGGACCTCACCGTCCAGCCCGGTGAGGTCGTCGCCTTCCTCGGCCCCAACGGCGCGGGCAAGACCACGACCCTGGACATGGTCCTCGGCCTGACCGCACCGACCTCCGGAACGGTGGACGTCTACGGCCAGGCACCACGGCGCGCCGTCGAGGCGGGGCGCGTCTCGGCCGTCCTGCAGACCGGTGGCCTCTTGCGTGACCTCTCGGTCCGCGAGACGGTGCGGATGATCGCCTCGACGTTCGACACGCACGCGGGGGTCGACGCGGTCATCGAGCGGGCGGACCTGGTCCCCATCGCCTCCCGCAAGGTCTCCAAGTGCTCCGGCGGTGAGCAGCAGCGACTGCGCTACGCACTGGCCCTCCTGCCCGATCCCGACCTGATCGTCCTCGACGAGCCCACGGCCGGCATGGACGTCTCCTCCCGTGCCGGCTTCTGGGAGACGATGCACGCCGACGCCGACGCGGGCCGCACCATCGTCTTCGCGACCCACTACCTGGAGGAGGCCGACGCCTTCGCACGGCGCATCGTGATGGTGGCCGGCGGCAAGGTCGTCGCCGACGGCAGCACGCACGACATCCGCGCCCAGGCCAGCGGTCGGGTCGTCACGGCCGACCTCACCGACCTCGAGCCAGGCCTCGCTCACCTGCGGGCCATGCCCGAGGTCATCGGCGCCGACGTGCAGGGCGGTCGCGTCACGGTGCACTCAGCGGACTCCGACGTCGTCGCCCGCGTGCTGCTGACCGAGCTCGGCGGACGAGATGTGGAGATCAGCTCCGGGTCGCTGGAGAGCGCCTTCCTGCAGATCACCGGACCACGGCAGGCCACGACCGAGGAGGTCGCACGATGAACGCCACCTACGCACGGCTGGAGCTGCTGCGCACCACCCGCGACTACGTCAGCATGTTCTTCGTCGCCGTGCTCCCCGCGTTCTTCTACCTGATCTTCGGGGCGTCGCAGGAGTTCGGCGACGAGAGCTTCGGCAACGGCAACAACGTCACGATGTACATCATGGTCTCGATGGCGGCCTACGGCGCCGTCACCGCGACCGCCGGCATCGGTGGCATGGCTGCCGTGGAACGGATGCAGGGCTGGGGCCGCCAGCTCGGCCTGACCCCGATGGGCGACGCGGCCTACATCGCCATCAAGGCGCTGGTCTCGGTGACGATCGCCGCCATCCCGGTCGCGATCATCTACGTCCTCGGCGCGCTCACCGGCGCGGAGGGAACCTGGCGGGCCTGGCTCGTCAGCGGCCTCGTGGTCGTGGTCGGTGCGACGGTCTTCGCCCTGTGGGGCCTGGCCTTCGGGCTGGCCTTCCGCTCCGAGGCGGCGGTCGGTGCGGCGAGCGGGTCGCTCGTCATCCTGGCCTTCCTCGGCAACATCTTCTTCCCACTGTCGGGGACCCTGCTCGCCATCGCGAAGTTCACCCCGCTGTACGGCTACGCGGCCCTCGCGCGCTACCCGGTGACGGGGGGCGAGATGGCCAGCACCGACGGAGGACCGCCCGTGCAGGAGGCCCTGTGGATCCCGGCCCTTAATGTGGGCGTGTGGACCCTGATCCTGGCCGTCGTGACGGTTCTCCTCGTGCGTCGGAGCCGGGGGCGGCAGTGACGCCGGAGTCCGTGGAGCAATCGACCCGGCGACCCACGCAGATCAACGACCTCGATCCGCAGCGGCTCCTGGGGCAGTCCAGCGCCGAGCAGGGCGACGCCGACGATCCGTGGGAGCGCTTCGGCTGGATCATGGGGGCCATCTGGCTGGTGTTCCTGGCCTTCCCTGTCGTCGGCTCCGTCGAGGCCGACACAGCATGGGGGTGGCGCCTGGTCTCGATCGCCTCGATCGTCGCCTTCGCCGCGGTCTACGTCGACTCCTTCATCCGCCTGGACTCCTGGGACACCTGGACGGACGTCCATCGCTTCGGGTGGAGGCGTCTGGCCGCCCTGGTGCTCCTGTGCACCGCTCCGGCCCTCGTCATCGGCGTGGGGGCACTGGGGATGCTGCCCTTCCTCGTGGCGTTCTCGATGTTCAGCCTGCAGCTGCGGGCGGCGCTCGGCGTCTCCGCCGTCGCTCTGCTCACGGCCGTGGCCGTGCCCGTCGCGCTCGGCAGCTTCGCCGAGTACTGGTTCTTCACGCTCATCGTGGTCCTGGTCCTGGTCACGACCTGCCTGGTCCGGGTCCTGGACGAGCGGGGCTCGGAGCATCGTGAGCTGTCGCGCCAGATGACGATCGTCTCCGAGCGCGAGCGCGTGGCCCGCGACGTGCACGACGTGCTGGGCCACAGCCTCACCGTGGTGACCGTCAAGTCCGAGCTCGCGCGACGCCTCGTCGACGACGACCCCGAGCGGGCCAAGGCCGAGCTCGACGACATCCAGACGCTCACCCGGACCGCCCTGGCCGAGATCCGGGCGACGGTCGCCGGGTTGCGCGTCGCCCGCATCGACGACGAGCTGCTTGCGGCCGCGCAGGCGCTCGCAGGAGCAGGCATCGAGGCGGACCTACCGGAAGACCCCGCAGTCGTCGATCCCCGGCACCGCATCGTCCTCGCCTGGGTGCTGCGCGAGGCCGTCACCAACGTCGTGCGCCACAGCGAGGCGACGCGTTGCACGGTGAGGCTGCAGGCGAACGGCATCCTCGTCGAGGACGACGGAGTGGGGTCACACGGGGCGTCCGAAGGGAACGGGCTGCGTGGGCTGCGTGAACGGGTGGCGGCCTCCGGTGGCCAGCTGGAGCTCACGGGTGTCTCGGACGGGCCGGGCACCCGGCTGGAGGTGGTCCTGTGAGCACGATCCGGATCCTGCTCGCCGACGACCAGGCGCTCGTCCGAGGTGCCCTGGCCGCCCTGTTGGGGCTGGAGGCGGACCTGGAGGTCGTGGCCGAGGTGGGCCGCGGCGACGAGGTCGTGGCCGCGGCGCGCGAGCACGCGGTGGACGTGTGCCTGCTGGACATCGAGATGCCCGGCGTCGACGGCATCGAGGTGGCCGCCAGAGTGGCGGCCGAGCTTCCCGGGTGTCGCTCGCTGGTGGTCACGACGTTCGGTCGCCCCGGGTACCTGCGGCGAGCGCTGGAGGCCGGAGCGAGTGGCTTCGTGGTCAAGGACACGCCGGCACGGGAGCTGGCCGAGGCGGTGCGTCGGGTGCATGCCGGCTTGCGCGTCGTGGACCCGGCACTCGCTGCGGAGTCCATCGTCGGGGGGGTCAACCCGCTCACCGAACGAGAGCGCGACGTCCTGCGCGAGGCCCTCGACGGCGCGACGGTCGCCGACATCGCTGCTCGCATCCATCTCTCTGCCGGGACGGTGCGCAACTACCTCTCGGCCGCCATCGGCAAGACCGGGGCGAGCACCCGGGTCGAGGCCGCGCAACGGGCCCGTGGCCACGGGTGGATCTGAGCGCTGACACGCCACAGCCCGTCCTTGCAGGGTTTTCTGGTCTGTCCCGCAGCGCCGGAAACCGTGAGGAGCATCACGCGTGGCGCTTGTCACGGTGGCTCGGCTCGATTCGAGGTCGGCAGGTGGCTACGTTCATCACGGCCTCGTGCAAGGGAGGCCCGCCGCGGATCGGCGCTGAGTCCACCCCCGTTCCGTGATGAACCGAGAAGCTGGGGTGGAGCGGGACACCCGGTGCTCCGCGTCCGACGGCTTCGCCCCCGGACGCCGGGGCGCCATGGTCGGCACGAGCGCGACAGGTGGACCTTGCAGGCGGTGGAGGAGCTTGAATGCGCCACTCCGGACGCGCACTGTCGTGCGCTCTCGTCATGATCGTCTCCCTTCTCGGCCCCGTGGCCGTGACCTCACCCGCGGCGGCCCTGGGCGACGGGAAGAAGGCCGAGGTCTCCAAGATCGCGAAGTCCCTGAAGGGCACTCCGTACAGCTACGGCGGCACGTCGCCGAGCAGCGGGTTCGACTGCTCGGGCTTCACCCAGCACGTGTTCAAGAAGGCCGGTGCCGGCAACCTGGACCGGACCGCCGGCGCCCAGGCGAAGCAGGGCCGGGCCATCAAGAAGGATGACAAGCGCCGCGGCGACCTCGTCTACTTCCACGACGGTGGGGGTGTCTACCACATCGGCATCTACCAGGGTGACCAGAAGATCTGGCACGCCCCGAGCACGGGCAAGAGCGTCGAGCTCGCTCGCATCTGGACCGGTGACTACAAGGTCCGCCGCATCGGCGCCTGATCCGTCGCGGCACCGCATGACGAGGGCCCGGACTGCCGATGGCAGCCCGGGCCCTCTCGTCTGGTCAGGCGTCGCTCGTGCGCATGTCGCTGTCGTGCAGGAGGTCACGTCCCCGCGTCTCGGGCAGCGTCGAAACGGTCACGAGTCCCACGATCCCGACCACCACGAGCACGAACGCCGGGACCAGGTCGCTCCCGGTCCGATCGATCAGCCAGGTGTTGAGGTACGGGATCGTGCCGGCGAAGAAGGCACCGGCCACGCTGTACCCCATGGAGAGCCCGCTCTGGCGCGTCCGTGTCGGGAAGAGCTCGGCCACCGTGGCGGCATGCGTCCCGAGGATCACCGCAAGGATGGCCGCCAGGCCGAACGTGGCCAGGAACCCCGTGGAGAGGGTGCCCTGCTGCATGAGCGCGAACAGCGGGACGGCACCGAAGGTCAGCATGATGGCGGCACCGAAGAGCACCGGCTTGCGCCCGATGCGGTCGGAGAGCATGCCCGAGAGCGGGATGATGCCGATGGCCGTCAGGGACGCGACGGCCGACAACATCGCGGCGTTGCTCGAGGACAGCCCGATGATCTCCTCCTGGTAGGTGATCAGGTAGACGAGGACGACGTAGAAGGTCGAGTTCATGAAGGTCTCGACGCCGACGGTCTGGACGAACTGACGCCCGTTCTCACGGAAGACCTCTCGAATTGGCTGGGTCGCCACGGTGTCCAGCTCGGCCAGCTTGCGGTACTCGGGCGTGTCCTCGATGCGCATGCGGATGTAGAGCCCGACGAAGGCCAGCGGCACGGTGATCAGGAACGGGATGCGCCAACCCCAGTCGAGGACCTGCTGATCGGTGAGCGCCACCTGCAGGAGCCACACGACAAAGGACGCGGCGAGGAAGCCGAGCACTGCGCCGAACTCGATCCAGGAGCACCCGAAACCACGTCGCTCACGGGGCGAGTACTCAGCGAGGAAGGCGGCTGCCGAGCCGAACTCGCCACCCGCCGCGATGCCCTGGATGATGCGGGCCACCACCAGCAGGACGGGTGCGATCAGTCCTGCGGTCTCGTAGGACGGCAGGATGCCCAGCAGCAACGTGCCCGCCGCCATCGTGACGATGACGATCGACAACGTCGTCTTGCGTCCGTAGCGATCACCGATGTAGCCGAAGATGACCGAGCCGAGCGGTCGGACGAAGAAAGCCACCGCGAAGACCGCGAAGACCGCGAGAAGACCCGCGTTGCCGTCCTGCTCGGGGAAGAAGATCTGGGCGATGGTCGTGGCCAGGTAGGCGTAGATGGCCCAGTCGAACCAGTGCACGAAGACACCGATCGATCCTGCGACCAGACTTCGCCGCAGGCCCTTCTGCATCGTCAGGTCGGTCGGGGTGTTGTCCAGGGCCATGATCGTCCTTGTCGGTCGGCGTTGCCGCGTCGGTGGTCCCCGACTCGCGTCCGGGGTGTGACCTGCAGCGCTTTCGCACCATCGTGGGGCGGGCCTGGCCATATGTAAAACACTAGAAAGCGGGCTTTTGCATCAGTTCAAGCGATGCATGGAGACCTGAGGACCGGGGTCGCCGGTGAGCGCGCCGGCTTCACGACTGACCGTGACCGGAGCGGATCGCGTGGATGAAGGCCTGGGCCCGACGCGTGAGGCGGGCACCTGCGGGCCACGCAACGACGATGTCGAGGGACTCGACGTCGTCGGCGAGCTCCACTGCGGCGACCGGCGTGCCGTCGTAGGTGAGGTCGTGCGCCGGCCGTTGGTTGAGCAGGGCGAAACCGTGGCCGTGGGCCACCATGGAGCGCACGGTCTCAAAGCTCGGACTCCGGTAGCGGACGGACGGCTCGTCCAGCCCTCGGCTGCGAAAGAGCGCGAGGAAGTAGTCCGACGTGTACGGCAGGTCGAGCAGCACCATGGGCTCGGCGACGAGATCTCGCAGGGCGACCGAGTCTCGACCCGCGAGCTGGTGGTCGGCCGGCAGGACCACGTGGGGTCGCACCGAGTCGACGACCGCGAACCCCAGGTCGCCCAGGTCGTACCCGTACATGACCGACACCTCGCACTGCCCGTTGCGCAGTGCCTCCTTGAGCTGGGCGTGCTCGGCCTCGAGCACACGCACCGATGCCTTGGGGTAGCGCTCCTCGAACGCGGCGACCACGCCCGGCAGCCGGAACGGCGCCAGCGTGGAGAACCATCCGATCACCAGCTCGCCGACGACCGAGCGGGCGACCCCCTTGGCCGCATCCTCGAGGTCGGCGGCATGGGCGAGGAACGGCCGGAGCTCGCGGACGAACTCCTCCCCCACGGGCGTGAGCGTCAGGCCCCGAGCGTGGTGCCGGACGAACAGCTGGACGCCCAGCTCACGCTCCAGCTGGGCGATCGATGTCGAGATCGCCGACTGGGAGACGGTGAGGGCCTTCGCAGCCCCAGTCATCGTCCCCTCCTCGGCTGCAGCCAGGAAGTAGCGGAGCTGGACGAGAGTGAAGGAGAGTCGCGCCATCGCGCCATCGTGCCGCACGCGCTTCGATCACGTCGATACCGCTACTGATCGACATCGACTTCGTCGATCGACACCGCCACCGCCTGGTCGCACGCCGGGTCAGCGACGGGCAGCGTCGTGGGCCAGGTAGGAGCGTTGGGTCATCAGGTGGCCCGCCACGTGCTTCGCGTCGTGCCAGACGCCCCAGATGAAGCTGGACCCCCGACGCGAGAGCCAGGGCAGACCCACGAAGTACACGCCGGGCTCGGTCGACACTCCGCGACGGTGGTCCGGACGGCCGGTCTCGTCGAACGCGTCCACCTGCAACCAGCCGTAGTCCACGGCAAAGCCCGTGGCCCACACGATCGACGTGATACCCGCGGCTGCAAGGTCGAGCTCCCGCAGCGGGTCCCTCATGCACTGCGGGTCCGGTCCCTGTGCCCGCGCTCCAGGGTCGGCGGGGAGGTCGAGACCGTTGCGATCCACGTAGGCGTCGGCGGCGTCGAGCAGGTCCCGCAGGCTCTCGTCGCCCTGCAGGATGTTGGTGGCGAGGTCGTCGGCGAAGCTCAGTCTTCCCTCGGTGCACGAGCCCGTCATCCCCACCAGGTGGATCCCCTCCGCGGCCAGGGCACGGAAGTCCACCGTGTGACCCCCGTGGGCGCCGCTCACCGCGATGGTGACGTGCTCGGCCCCGGAGGGCGGGGTCTCCGCGTCCCACAAGCCGAGCACGCCGAGCCACCAGCAGAAGTCTCGACCGCGATAGGAGCGCGGCGGACGCTCGTGCGGCCCTACGGAGAGATAGACCTCCCGGCCCGAGCGATTGAGCTCGTCGGCAATCTGCACACCCGAGGATCCGGCTCCCACCACCAGCACCGAACCCTCGGGGAGCTGTGCGGGGTTGCGGTAGGAGCTGGAGTGGATCTGCTGCACCCCGGCCTGCTCCGGAACGATCGGGGGGATCACCGGTCGCTGGAAGGGACCCGTCGCCGCCACCACGAACCGCGCACGCACCGTTCCCTCGGAGGTCTCGGCCGTGAACCCCGGCCCGTCGGCGTTCCGGCGGACCGACGTCACCTCGACACCGGTGCGGACCGGCGCCGCGATCTTCTCCGCGTAGGACTCGAAGTAGCCGGCCACCTGCTCCTTGCTCGCGAACTCATCGGGCCCCACATCACTGAACTCGAGTCCGGGGAACCGGTCGTGCCACGCAGGCCCGTTGGCCACCAACGAGTCCCAGCGCTCCGTGCGCCAGCGTTCGGCGATTCGATCACGCTCAAGGACCAGGTGCGGCACCCCGCCCTCGCTCAGGTGCTCGCTCATCGCCACACCGGCCTGGCCGGCGCCGACGACGAGGACCTCCACATCGTGGGTCGACATGCCTACCTCCGCTTCGCCGAGGTCTGGACCTCGATGTTCATGTGCGCTGACTGCGCTGACCCGATTCTCGGCACCCCTCATGATCTTGTCCAACAGATGCTGTTGGGCTTTTGATCCGAAAATATCGATTCACCAGGCTCCCCGCCTTTCCGTGAAGTCTTCACTCGACCTGCTCGCCTTGCATCGATCCATCGGATGCAATGCGCCAACAACGATCACTGGACAGATGTTGCGGTCCGGCACATGCTGGACCTTCGACCCAGAGGAGCATCGATGGACCTGCCTGTTCGCATCCCCCAGGACACGCGCCACGTCGTGGCCGGTGGCCACGCCAGGATCCGACCGTTCAACACCCGCGACACCTACCCCGAGCAGAGCCTGGACAACGACCTGTGCCAGGCCGTGGTCGCCGGCCGCACCGTGTACGTCCGTGGCCAGATCGGCCAGGATCTCGACACGAGCGAGTCGATCGGGATCGGCGACGTGGAGGCGCAGACCGATCGCGCCATGGCCAACATCGACATGCTCCTGCGGGAGTCCGGCAGCCAGATGAGCCATCTGGTCAAGCTCACCATCTACCTGACCGATCCTCGCCATCGCGAGACGGTCTACCGCACCATCGGACGCTGGACGAAGGGCGTCCACCCCATCTCCACCGGCCTCGTCGTGAGCGCCTTGGCGCGCCCGGAGTGGCTGGTGGAGATCGACGCCATCGCCGTCGTCCCCGAGGAGACACGATGACCTTCTCGGTGCTGGCCAGCGACGACACCGGCGCCGTCGGCATGGCCGTGACCTCCTCCAGCCCTGCCGTTGCCGCACGGTGCACGCACCTTCGGCCCGGAGTCGGCGGCGCGGCCTCGCAGAACGTGACCGACCCACGCCTGGGAACCGCGCTGCTCGACGCGCTCCAGGCCGGGCACACCGCCGAGAGCGCCCTGGAGCACGTCGTCGAGGGACAAGAGCACGTGGAGCACCGCCAGCTCAGCGTGCTGGCGCTCGACGGGAGCGGCGCCGCGCACTCCGGCGCCGAGACCCTGGGTGTGCACCACCATCGAGTCGGCACACGCGTCGTGGCCGCGGGAAATCTCCTGGCCGACCCGGGCGTCGTCGACGCGGTCGTCGATGCGTTCGAGGGATCGACCGGGGAGCTCGAGGTCCGCCTGCTCACAGCGCTGCGCGCCGGCCTGGACGCCGGCGGAGAGGCCGGACCACTGCACTCCGCCGGACTGGCCGTGGTCCGTGACGTCGAATGGCGCGAGAGCGACCTGCGGGTCGACTGGAGCGACGAGCCCATCACCGAGCTGCAGCGGCTCCTGACCCTGTGGCTCCCCCAGCGCGACGACTACGTGGCCCGTGGCCTGGACCCGAGGTCCGCCCCTTCCTACGGCGTGCCCGGGGACGAGTGACGCGATGAGCAGCACCACCGACTCTCGCGCCCACGTCGTCGACAGCATCGCCGAGGACACCCGGCTCCTCATCGACCTGTCCGAGCGTCTGCACGCCAACCCCGAGACGGCGTGGGAGGAGCACCGCTCGTCCCGCTGGGTCGCCGAGACGCTGTCCGATGCCGGCTTCACGGTCACGGCTCCCTACCTCGGGCTGGAGACCGCCTTCCTCGCCACGTACGGCGACGGCCCCTTCCGGCTCGGCCTGTGCGCTGAGTACGACGCCCTCCCCGGTCTCGGTCACGCCTGCGGCCACAACCTGATCTCGGCGATCACCGTCGGCGCGGCCCGCGCGCTCACCGGACTTGCCGACGAGGTCGGGCTCACGATCGAGGTCTACGGCACGCCCGCAGAGGAGGGTGGCGGTGGCAAGATCGAGCTGCTCGACCGCGGGGCGTTCGCGGGCCTCGACCTGGCGATGATGGCCCACCCCGCACCGGTCGACGTCGCCGAGGCGCGGCCCTTCGCGGTGTCGCACTCGCACGTCTCCTACCGTGGCAAGGCCGCCCATGCAGCCGCCTATCCCGAACAGGGCGTCAACGCCGCCGACGCGTTCACGATCGCCCAGGTCGCCCTCGGTCTGCTACGTCAGCAGCTGCCCGACACCACACGCGTGCACGGCATCATGACCAACGGCGGCGAGGCACCCAACGCCATCCCGGCCCTCACCGAGGGCCGATGGTACGTACGCGCGGAGTCCCTCGACGAGCTCGCCGTCACCGAGGAACGGGTCTGGCGATGCTTCGAGGCGGGCGCTCTGGCCACCGGTTCGACGCTTCAGATCGTTCCCGAGAGCAAGCCCTACGCCGAGTTCCGTGCGGACGAGGCAGCTCTCGCGGCCTACCGACGCAATGCCGTCAACCTGGGCCGCGAGTTCACGTCGGGGTCGATGGCCTCGCGGATGAACCGGGCCTCCACGGACATGGGCAACGTCTCCCAGGTCGTCCCCGCCATCCACCCCTACATCGGGATCGACTCGCTGCCAGCCCTGAACCACCAGCCGGAGTTCGCTGCGCACTGTGTCGGTCCGCAGGCCGAGAGGGCCCTGCTCGATGCCGCCACTGCTCTCGCATGGACGGCACTGGACGTGGCGGGCGAGAGGCAGGACCGGTGAGCTCGCTCGAAGGGGCGGTGCGTCACGAGCAGGACTCGCTCGGCACCCACGCCGTGCCCCAGGCTGCCTACTGGGGCGTGCACACCGCCCGGGCACTGTCGAACTTCCGCGCCAGCGGAACCCCCGTGGGCGAGCACCGCCACCTCGCGGAGGCCCTCGGGTCGGTCAAGCTGGCCGCCGCCCGCACGAACCACACGCTGGGACTGCTGGACGACGCCAAGCATCGATCGATCACTCAGGCCGCCGAGGAGCTGCGGGACGGACTGCTCGACGACCAGCTCGTGGTCGACGTCGTCCAGGGAGGCGCGGGCACGTCCACCAACATGAACGCGAACGAGGTCATCGCCAACCGCGCACTGGAGATCATGGGCGAGGATCGCGGCCGCTACGACATCATCCACCCGCTGGACGACGTGAACCGGTGCCAGTCCACGAACGACGTCTACCCGACCGCCGTGAGGCTCGCGCTGGTCCGTGCGATCGACGAGCTGTCGATCCACGTCGCCGACCTCGCAGAGGCCTTCGCGCTCAAGGCACTGGAGTTCCGGACCGTGCCCAAGACCGGGCGAACCCAGCTCCAGGACGCCGTGCCGATGACGGTGGGACAGGAGCTCGGTGCCTTCGCCGTGACCCTGCGCGAGGAGATCGCGCGGCTGGCCGACGTGCGCGCCCTGCTGTGCGAGGTCAACCTCGGCGCGACCGCGATCGGCACCAGCATCACCGCCCATCCACGCTATCCGCATCTCGTGGTGGCCGAGCTCGCCGCGATCACGGGCCTTCCGCTCGTGCGCGCCCACGACCTCGTCGAGGCCACGAGCGACCCCGGCGCCTTCGTGCACACCTCGAGCGTCCTCAAGCGGCTCGCGGTGAAGGTGTCGAAGATCTGCAACGACCTTCGTCTGCTGTCCTCCGGGCCCCAGGCCGGCCTGAACGAGCTGGCCTTGCCGGCACGCCAGGCCGGTTCCAGCATCATGCCGGGGAAGGTGAACCCGGTGGTCCCGGAGATGGTCAACCAGGTCGCGTTCTGGGTCATCGGCAACGACGTCACGGTCACCATGGCCGCCGAGGCCGGCCAGCTCCAGCTCAACGCGTTCGAGCCGATCATGTGCCACGCCCTCCTGCAGGGGTTCGCCTGGACGGGCACCGCGCTGGAGTCGTTGCGCGAGCTCTGCGTGGACGGCATCACGGTCGACGTCGCACGACTGGAGCAGGCTGCTGCCCAGAACGTGGGCCTCGTGACTGCTCTGACCCCGCACCTCGGGTACGCCCTGTCCGCCGAGATCGCGAAGGCCGTCCTCGGTGGAGGTGGGGGTGTGCGCGAGCTCGCGCTCGCGCACAGTGGGCTCGGTGCCGACGAGGTCGAGGCCCTGCTGGAGCCCGGCGCCCTCGCCAACCTGGCTGCATGGACGGCGCCCGAGGTGGGCGACCCGGTCGCCTGACCGATCCCCTCACCGATGCCACCGAGGGCGTGCAGGGTGAAGCAGCAAGTCCCCGCCAAAGTCCGTGGAGATCGGGCCATCGTCGCGCCGGCACCTTCCGGTTCCGCCGAGCCCGGGTGAGTCTGGTGAGGCATCACCGATCCCCAGGAGGTTCTCCGTGCTCGCCACCGTCGTCCTCGTGACTCTCACCGTCGCCCTCTTCGTCGAGCTCGGTCGCCACACCCACCCGGTCGATCGCCGGACCCCCTGGCGCGACCTGACGACACGCGACGTCGTCCGTCACGTCCGCGAGGGCATCAGCGTGCTGAACCGCCTCTCCGTCCGCCGCTGAGGAACCACCGCCGCCTGCAGAGCGCCGTAGTCCTCAGGGGTCGGGTCGAGCGTGTGTGTCGATGGCGGGTGGGACATGACGAGCAGCTGCTGAGGTGAGGGGAAGGTCGATCTCGTGGTCCGCGGCCAGCGAGAGTGCGGTGGCGAGGTCCTTCGCCCAGGGACGCATGCCAGGGTCCAACCCGGAGCGGTCGTAGTCGGCGGCGACCTCGTCGAAGAACCCCCAGTTCCGCACAGCCCAGCTGTCTGCGGTCCCCTCCCCGAGCGCTGCGAGCGCGTCGGGCCACGCGACCCCGTACGACGTTGCGAGGCGTTCGCCCTCCAGCAGGGCGCCTTGGGTGGTCATGAAGACGATCTGGCCCACCAGCTTGGTGACCTGGGCGGACCCGACGTCACCGGTGAGCAAGGTCCGCCCGAGCGAGTCCAGGACAGGTCGGGCTCGCTCGACGAGGTCGGCCGCGCCGCCGACCATCACCGCAAGACTCCCGGAGCGGGCCCTGTCGGGCCCGCCACTGACCGGAGCATCGAGCACGTCGCCGCCGAGCGCGACCATGTCGGCCGGCGCGATCGTGGCATGGACGAGATGGACGGCGGACGACTCCGCGAGGGAGTCCAGGCACTCGCGGACCTGCGCTGCCGTGCCCACCGCCAGGCAGACGACATCGGCGTCGACGGCTGCCGCGGCAGCCGAGTCCTCGACCTGGATCCCGCGCTCGGCCGCGTGGGTGCGCGCGGCGGGCACGACGTCGTACCCAGTCACCGGGAAGCCCGCCTCGACCAACCGCTCGGCCATGGCCAGACCGAGGTTGCCGAGACCCAGGACGCTCACCCGGGTGTCCGCGGTGCTCATGCGGCCTCGACGAGCAGTCGCCCGTAGCCGCGGGCACGGAACATCGCATAGACCCCGACGCCCGCGAGCACGAGGGCGAGCGGTGGGAACACGACGACCGTGCCGACCGCTGCCACCATCGCGACCAGTCCGATCGCCCGCCAACCGGGCTGGTGACGTCGGGCGTGCTCGGTCTCGGCGGGAGTCGGCACCGCGGCAGCGGTCGACCCGCCCGGCCTGCGTCGGGACGTACGCCGCGCCACCAGCGCCAGCTGCACGAGTGCGAGCAGCAGGAGTGCCACGGCCCAGCCGATCTCGCCGTCCTGCCACCGCCACAGCGACAGCAGGGTCAGGCACGCGGCGGCAACTCCTCCGGCGGCCATCAGAACAGCTCCACGGTCGAGACCACACCAAGCACCGTCAACAGCACACCGGAGATGATCACCCACCACCGGCCGGCCGTCGAGAGGCGCAGCTCCGGGGGAAGCACCTTGTGCTCGGTCCAGACGATGGCCAGGCAGAACAACCCGGAGGTGAGCAGACCGCCGAGCACCGAGGCCGGGGTCACGATCACCACGAGCTCGCCCACGGTCCAGACGAGGGCGAGGCTGGCAGCCAGGATGTAGCCGTACATCCACGGACGCATCGCGCGTTGCCCGCGAGCCTGGATCTTCGGGAAGACCGGCGCCAGGGTCTCGAAAGCCGTCCAGGTGTAGAGCTCCCAGAAGGCGTAGAGGGAGCCGAAGAACGCGAAGAACACGGCGACGTAGTACAGGTACTCCAGGCTCGGGCTGACCGTCGTCAGGAACCCGGCCTGGAAGGTCAGCGTCTGGTTGCCGTCCGGGATGGTCTGCTCGTCGGCGAGGAGGGAGGCGCCGTTGATCATGAACATCATCGCGAACACCGCGATGGCCGCGAACGAGAGCACCGTGTCTCCCAGTGGTGCCCTGGCCCACGCCTTGGCACGAGCCACCTGCTCGGCATCCGTGGCGATCGGGAGCCGCCGACCGCGTGGCAGGGCCAGCAGTCGCCGGCTGATGCCGGACTGGTCGGGCGCGCCGAGCAGGCCCCAGCGCTTCTCGCGCATCATGCCGGCGTACCCGATGTAGTCGTACGTCCCGCCGCCCACGGCGCCGAGGTAGACCGCCACCTCCAGCCACACCGACCGTTCGGAGATCTCGGGGTAGGCCCCCGCAAGCCAGGGCTGGTACTCCGGCACGGTCGGCACGAGTCCCGCCAGAGCGGCGAACCAGTCGGGCTGGAGCACGATCACCGAGACCGCTACCGCCAGCAGCATGAAGCCGACGAGCACGGTCTGTGCGTGCTCGAGCACCTTGTAGCCGCCCACCCAGGACAGCACGCCGGACAGCACGATCAGTCCCGTGGCCCACATCGGCCCGCTGGAGGACGTGAGCTCCCCCATCAGGTCGCCCAGGCCCACGCCCAGGCCTCCGACCCAGGACGGGATCGCCGCCACGGACACCACGCCCATCAGGAGGGTGAACCACCCCCGCGGCCCGCGGAACAACGTCGTCCACCGCGACATCGGGTGCTCACCGGCGACGACGGTGTAGCGGTTGAAGGAGTAGGCCAAAGCCGCCTTCGCCACCGCGGAGACCACGAACGCCCACAGCAGGGCGTAGCCGAAGATGGCGCCGCCGCGGGAGGCGAAGACCATCTCACCGCTGCCGATGTTGGCCGAGGCGACGATGGCGCCCGGCCCCAGGACGGAGAACGCTGCGAGGAGCGTCAGTCTCCTGCGCAGCTGGACCGGAGGCTCGGGATAGGTCAGCAAGGGCTCGCGCTCGGTGTCGGCGGACTGGTGCTGAGGAGTGGACATGGGAATCTCCTGGGTTGAGGTCTAGTGGCGCCCGGCGCGATCGAGGGCGTGGAGCTTGTCGACGCGGCGGCGGAAGTCCGGATCGGTGGAGAACTCGGCCTCGAGGAAGGCACGCAGGATCGGCTCGACGAAGACCGGGCCCACCAGCCACGCGCCGAGACACAGGACGTTGACGTCGTCGTGCTCGACTCCCTGACCGGCACTGAAGGCCTCCGCCGCGACGGCTGCCCGGATGCCCGGGGTCTTGTTGGCTGCGATCGACGCCCCGACCCCGGTGCCGCACACCAGCACTCCGCGGTCGGCCCGGCCATCGAGGATGTCGGCGCACACCCGGGCCGTCATGTCGGGGAAGTCGACTGGGGAGTCGTCGGTCGTCCCTGAGTCGAGGACCTCGTGGCCGAGGTCCCCGAGCAGACGTACGACGGTCTCCTTGAGCGGGTGTCCCGCGTGGTCATTGCTGAGTGCGATGCGCATGTGAGTCCTTCGAATCGGTGGCGGGGGTGTTGGTTCCGTGGTGGTCGACGTGGTTGCCGCCGAGCTCGCCCCGGCGCGGCACGGCGTCCAGCGCGCCACGGCGGGTGACCGCGATGGTGCCGGCGGCGACCGCGTCGGCAAGCACCTCGGCGAGGTCGCGGCCCTCACACAGACCGGTCGCGAGATAGCCGACGAACGTGTCACCGGCGCCAGTGGTGTCGATCGCCGAGACCGACACAGCCTGGCGGGACAAGATCTCGCCGTCTGGTCGGAAGGCAACGGCACCGTCGGCGCCCAGGGTGACGACGCAGACCAGGTTGTGCTCGGCGGCCAGCAGGCGGGCGGCCTCGAGCGAGTCCTCGCGGCCGGCGAGCAGACGAGCCTCGTGCTGGTTGGCAACCAGGACGTCGACGTCGCCGAGCACCGCCGTGGCGGCTGAGTCGGCCGGAGCGGTGTTGAGGACGACGAGCGCGCCCGCTGCACGAGCCTGGGCGGCGGCCGCCGCGACGGCGGTCAGCGGGACCTCGAGCTGGCAGAGGAGCACATCGCCCCGGCGGGGACGCGCGGCGGCGACCTCACGTGCGTCGACGTCGCCGTTGGCGCCCGGAAGGACGACGATGCTGTTCTCGCCGTCGGCGGCGACGCTGACCACAGCGAGCCCCGTCGGGAGCTCGGGCACGGAACGGACGGCAGTCACGTCGATCCCCTCGCGGCGCAGCGGGTCGAGGACCACCGCGGCAGAGGAGTCGGCCCCGAGCGCGCCGATCATGCGTACTGCGGCGCCCGCCCTCGCGGCGGCGATCGCCTGGTTGGCGCCCTTCCCGCCGGACTGCTCAGCCGAGCCGGTCGCGGTGAGCGTCTCACCGGGGCCGGGCAGCCGATCCACGTGAAGGACCAGGTCGCGGTTGAGGCTGCCGAGGACGATGACCTGTCCCATCAGAGTCCTCCGTGGATCGGCGCGGTGCTGCCGCGGACGACGAGCTCGACCGGCAGCACGGTGTCGGGGGCATCGCCGGAACCGTCGCCGCCGACGTCGTCGAGCAGCCGGGCCACCGCCCGACGGCCGAGCTCCGCGACCGGCTGCCGAACGGTGGTGAGGGCCGGCCGCACGTAGCGGGCCAGATGGATGTCGTCGTACCCCACGACACTCACGTCGCGGGGCACCCGGACGCCGGCGTCATCGAGAGCGCGGACGGCACCGATGGCCATCAGGTCGTTGGCGGCGAAGACCCCCGTGAGGTCAGGGTGACGGGCGAGCAGCTCGCGCATCGCCTCGTACCCGGACGCCTCGTTGAAGTCCCCCTCGGCCAGGTGGCTGTCGGGCAGCTCGACCCCGCGGCCGGTGAGCGCGTCACGGAAGCCGGCGACGCGCTCCTCGGTGACGACCAGCCCGGCCGGACCGGCCACGTGCACGAGGCGGCTGTGCCCCAACCCGGCGAGGTGGTCCCCGGCGAACTGGGCGCCCGCGCGATGGTCTGCGCGCACGACAGCGGCACCCACGGTCGTCGCCGATGCCGCCGATGCCCGGTCGACCACCACGACCTGGGTGGCGCCCACCGCCGTGGTCACGGCATCGAACGGCAGTGCACCGCCGACGAGCACCACACCGGCGAGCCGGCGTCCCGCCAGCTGTTCCAGGACGGACTCGGACTCGGCCGGTTCCTGCGGGGACTGCAGCAGCATGAGCGCGTGGCCCCGGCCCTGGCACGCGCGATGCACACCGTCCACGAGCTCGGGAAAGAACGGGTTGGTGATGTCGGGGACGACCATCGCGACCGTGGTCGTGGTCTGCGTGACCAGGTGACGCGCCACCTCGTCCGGGCGGTAGCCGAGCTCGCCGGCCACCCGGTGCACACGCTCCCGGGTCCGGTCGCTGACCCGGGCCCGACCGTTGAGCGCGCGTGAGACGGTCCCGATCGACACACCGGAGCGTGCCGCCACGTCTCGAATCGTCGCCATGGCGCAGCGAGGCCTTTCGTCGAGGTGATGCGTAAACGTTTACGCACTGACTGATGTTCCACGGTAGGTGACGCCGGTCACTTTCGCAACCGTCCGGCGTGCGCTCGCCACGGCCTTGGTTCCCCGGTGCTGGATCAAGGGATCCGAGGGGCAGAGGAAGGTCTGCTCAATCTCTCTCCACCGCCACCGTGCAGCACCTGAGGGCCCGCTCCTCAAGGAGCGCATCCTCATCGAGCGATCACGCGAGTGATTCGGCGGCCACGAACCGGAGCGGTCGCCGCAGGCAATACATCCGACCGTGCGCGGACGCTCATCGGAGCCGGGACCGGGTCGGCCGGGAGGCCAACCTCGGCCCCGGCGGCGATGCGGGCAGCAGAAAGCCCGGGTCCCACTTTCGCGGGCCCGGGCTTGCTCGTGCTCCCCCGACTGGACTCGAACCAGTAACCCTTCGATTAACAGTCGAATGCTCTGCCAATTGAGCTACGGGGGATCGGCTCCTGGACCAGGAGCACGGTCGCCCATGCTAGCAAGAGTGTGGCGCGCTCGTGACAAGGCCCGCTCACCTCGCCGGCGGGCCGTCGACGCGCTCATGCCGAGCTCCCGACCCACCTGCACCCAGGTGCGCGGTCGACCTTCCGCGTCGAGGCCGTGGCGCAGCCAGAGCACCTGCGCATCGCCGGGCGGGAGGGCGTGCAGGAGGGCTGACGCCTCGGCCGAGTCGTCCCGCTCGTCGGGCTCGGCAGCCGTCACCGGCATCTCGTCGGGAGCGACCGGCACGGTCCGAGCGGCGCTCGCGCGCCAGCGCACGAGCGCCCCGGTGATGCGTGGCCAGGCGAACGTCGCCAGCCGAGCTCCGCGGTCCGGGTCGAAGCGGTCCACGGCGGCAAGCAGGGCGAGGGCGCCCTCCTGCATCGCGTCGTCGATGTCGGCCGGGGCGAGGCCCATTGCCCGCACGCGCAGGGCGACGAGCCGCAGACTCTCTCGGACGAGCGCGTCTCGGGCCAGGGGGTCCCCGCTGCACGCGGCCAGCGCCAGGGACCGCTCGCGGCCCGGAGGCAACGGCTCCTCGGTGAGCAGGTCTCGAACCAGGTGGGCCACGAACCCGAGCCTGCCTGCCCCCTCCTGCTCGCGGGGACCGGTCGACCTGCACCTGTGGACGGGCCGGGACCGACGCTTCCCCTGTGGATCACCCTCCGAAGGAACGCTCGCGCATGACGCGCTTCTGCTGCTCCACCGCGATGAGGTCGCCGAACATCCGGTTGTACGTCTCCGGCTCGTCCACCGGGTTGGTGCGCTGCAGCTTGGACTTGATCTCGGTGATGCTCCGCTCCAGGGTGAGCAGCTGCAGCCGAGCCAAGACGGAGGCGACCACGGCAGGGGTCGCGGCGTCGCTGGTGCGCAGCGGCTCCACGGCCGCGACCGCCAGGACCCGCCGCAGATCCTCCGAGGGCATGGCGTCGGAGATACGGGGCAGCCACCCGGCATCGGGCTGGGTGGGGAACTCGTGCTCGCTGAGCCGACGCCACAGCTCCTGGGCCACCGGGTGCGTGAAGTCGTTCTCGTGCACGTCCTGCAGGTGCGGCGCGGCGAGGTGCGGGTGCTGGGCGACGGCCTTGAGCGCCTCCCGCTCGTCGGTGAACTCCGGGGCCCCGAAGCTGACGAACGGTGCCGCCGGCGCGGGGGCCGGATCCGGTGCGTCGGCGGCCGCACGCGCCTGCGGCTTGGCCGCGGCGGGCCGATGGCGGCGGTGCTCGGTGCGGACCTGGTCGACGTCGACCCCCACCTGCGTGGCGATCTCGCGCAGGAACTCCTCGACCTTGCTCTTGTCGCGGATGGAGGAGGTGAGACCCACCGCCTCGCGGGCGGCGTCGATGCGCTGGTCGGCGCGGTCGAGGTCGTAGCGCGCCAGGATGTTGTCCAGGACGAAGCGGTACAGCGGCACCCGCGAGCCCACGAGGTCACGCACCGAGGCGTCACCGTCGGCCAGGCGCAGGTCGCACGGGTCCATCCCCCGTGGCTCCACGGCGACATAGGTCTGGGCGACGAACGCCTGGTCGCCCTCGAAGGCCTTCATCGCGGCGCGCTGGCCCGCCTCGTCGCCGTCGAAGGTGAAGATGACCTCTCCGTGAAGCGTGCCGTGGTCGAGCAGGATGCGCCGCAGCATCCTGGCGTGGTCGTCGCCGAACGCGGTGCCGCACGTGGCCACGGCCGTCCGCACCCCGGCCTGGTGACACGCCATGACGTCGGTGTAGCCCTCGACGATGACGGCCTGGCTCGAGCCGGAGATCTGGCGACGGGCGAGGTCGATGCCGTAGAGGACCTGGCTCTTCTTGTAGATGGGGGTCTCGGAGGTGTTGAGGTACTTGGCCTCGACCCGGTCGTCGTCGAACATGCGTCGCGCGCCGAACCCGATGACCTCCCCGGTCATCTCGCGGATGGGCCACAGCAGGCGGCCTCGGAAGCGGTCGTAGAGGCCGCGCTGACCACGGGACGCCAGGCCGCCGACGAGCAGCTCGTCGTCGGTGAACCCCTTGCCCTTGAGGTGGGAGACGAGGGCCTCGCCCGTGCGGGGCGCGAAGCCCATGCCGAAGGTCTGGGCGGCGGCCTGGTCGAATCCGCGATCGGTCACGAAGGTGCGCCCGGCCCGGGCGTCGGGGGCGGAGGCGAGGTGCTCGGCGTAGAACTCGCCGGCCTCACGATGAGCCTCCAGCAGCCGCTGGCGCTGGCGCGGGTCGCGCCGCGGGCCGGAGGGTGTGCCCTCCTCGTACCGCAGCTGGACTCCGTACTTGGCCGCGAGCCGTTCGACGGCCTCCACGAACCCCAGGCCCTCGATCTCGCGCAGGAAGGTGAAGACGTCGCCGGAGGCCCCGCAGCCGAAGCAGTGGTAGAAGCCCTGCGCCGGCCGGACGTTGAACGACGGGGACTTCTCGTCGTGGAAGGGGCACAGGCCCTTGCGGGAGCCTCCCCCGGCGTTGCGCAGGGTGACGTACTGCTCGACGACCTCGTCGATCCGGGCGCGCTCGCGGACGAGCTGGACGTCCTCGTCCTTGATCAGTCCGGCCACGTCAGGGGCGTCCCATCCACGACGGCACCGTCCACGTCACCACGGTCCGCGCTGCCATGCGTGCATCCTAGGCCGCGTGACCCACGTCGGGGCCGGGGCCTGCGTCACCGCAGCAGGCGCTCCACCCACAGGCGAGCCGAGACATCGGTCAGGCTCGCCACCTGGTCGATGACCACGCGCAGCCGCGCCGCGTCATCGCCGGCCGAGGCCAGGTCGGCGGCGAACTCGGTCTCCAGGTCGCGGCCGTCGCCGGCCGCGAGATGCTCGACGAGACCGGTGAGCGCCTCTCTCTGCCGGCGCAGGTGGTCCGCACGATCGACCGACCTCATGACGTAGTGCGCCGCGACGGACTTGAGCACCGTGATCTCGTCGCGGGTGTCCCGGGGCACCTCCAGGTCCGCCTCGAAGCGGGTGAGCGGCCCATCCCCCCATTGCTCCTGGGTGGCCCGCTGGGCCGCCACCGCGAACCGACCGATGAGCGCACTCGTGAGGCTCTTGAGCACGGCGCTCGCGGCGCGTCCACCGTCGAAGTCGGTCCGTGGCCACTCGGGCATCTCCCGCAGCCGGCCCAGGGCGGCGTCGAGCCGATCGTCCCCGGCGCCGGCGTCGTACCAGTCCCGCGCGACCCCGTGCACGGCCGCGACGTCGATCCTGCCCTCGACGAGGCTGAACCACCCGCCCACGACCCCGTCCTCGACGTCGTGGACCGAGTAGGCGATGTCGTCGGCGAGGTCCATGACCTGCGCCTCCACGGGCCGGCGCCTGGCCGGCGCCCCGTCGCGGAGCCAGCCGAAGACGGCCACGTCGTCGGCGTAGGCACCGAACTTCGGGCCGCCATCAGGAGCGTCGCCACGCAGCCACGGGTACTTCACGCACGCCGACAGGGTGGCTCGGGTGAGGTTGAGCCCCACGCTGCGCCCGTCGGCGTCGAACGTCTTCGACTCCAGCCGGCTGAGGATGCGCAGCGTCTGCGCATTGCCCTCGAAGCCGCCGCACGCCACTGCCGCCTCGTCCAGCGCCACCTCCCCGTTGTGCCCGAACGGCGGGTGGCCGAGGTCGTGGGCGAGTGCGGCGGAGTCGACGATGTCAGGGTCACAGCCGATCGCCTGGCCCAGCTCCCTGGCCACCTGGGCGACCTCCAGCGAGTGCGTGAGGCGGTTGCGCACGAAGTCGTCGGTGCCGGCACCCATGACCTGGGTCTTGGCCGAGAGCCGGCGCAGCGCGGCGGAGTGGACGACCCGCGCGCGGTCACGCTCGAAGGGCGTGCGGCCGGCACGCTTGGGCGGCTCGGCGACGAGTCGGGCGCGTGCCTCGATGCCGTACGGACTCTCCACGTCGCGCAGGCTATCGCCCACGCGGCGGCCGCCGTCGTCGCGCCGTGACAGCTGCACGGTTTCCTGTCGTCTGCACGGGAAGCAACCCGTGCATCTGACAGATTCCCGTGCACCTGTGCTGATTCCGCCCAGGTCGACATGGGAATCAGGAGTCACCCTGCTCGCGAGTGCGGCACTGTGACCGCCATCACGACATCGGGCCCGGTGGACGCTACGATGACGACGCTGTCGCCGGCAGAGAGGTTCTGTCGACGCCAGCAGCACACCGTCCGCCGTCGACCGGCGGCGGACTCCATCCTTTACGACGGATCGTCCGGCACGTACCTGCCGGTGAAGGAGCACATCATGGCAACAGTCACGTTCGACAAGGTGACACGGACCTACCCAGGCGTCGAGAGCCCCGCGGTCGATGGCCTCGACATCCAGATCGAGGACGGCGAGTTCCTCGTCCTCGTCGGACCGTCGGGCTGCGGTAAGTCGACCAGCCTCAGGATGCTGGCCGGCCTGGAGGAGGTCAACGAGGGCCGCATCCTGCTGGCCGACGATGACATCACCCACATGCCCCCGAAGGACCGGGACGTGGCGATGGTGTTCCAGAACTACGCCCTGTACCCGCACATGAGCGTCGCGGGCAACATGGGCTTCGCCCTGAAGATGGCGGGCCTGCCCAAGGCGGAGATCCAGACCCGGGTCGAGGAGGCGGCCAAGCTGCTCGACCTGACCGAGTACCTGGAGCGAAAGCCCAAGGCGCTCTCCGGCGGTCAGCGCCAGCGTGTCGCGATGGGTCGAGCGATCGTGCGCCAGCCCCAGGTGTTCCTGATGGACGAGCCCCTGTCGAACCTCGACGCGAAGCTCCGGGTGCAGACACGTACGCAGATCGCCGCACTGCAGCGTCGTCTCGGCATCACCACCGTCTACGTGACTCACGACCAGATCGAGGCCATGACGATGGGGGACCGCGTGGCGGTGCTCAAGGACGGCGTGCTCCAGCAGTGCGACAGTCCGCGCACGATGTACGAGCGGCCCGAGAACGTCTTCGTCGCAGGGTTCATCGGCTCGCCCGCCATGAACCTGATGACCGTCCCTGTCGTCGATGGAGGCATCCGCTTCGGCGACGTCACCCACCCCATCGCCCGCGAGCACCTGGCCAAGGCTCGTGACGAGGTCATGCTCGGCGTCCGACCCGAGGACCTCGAGCTCTCCGAGTCCGGACTGTCCCTGCAGATCGACCTCGTCGAGGAGCTCGGAGCCGATGCGTTCGTCTACGGACGCCCGCCCGGCGCCGAGGTCGACGCGGCCCCGTTCGTCGTGCGGGTCAACGGCCAGCAGCCACCACGCAAGGGTGAGACGGTGCACTTCCAGCCCACGTCCGACCACGTGCACGTCTTCGACCTCGAGACCGGGGAGAGGCTCGGGTAGCACCCGCCCCCGCGCAGCGAAGGACCGCCATCGGATCGAGCCGGTGGCGGTCCTTCGCCGTTCCCCGGGTTTGCGACAAGCAGGTCCAAGCCCTTGCCAGATGACCTGGGTCACAATAATGTATGCGTATGCACCTCTCCGAACAGGACATGTCGCGCATCCGGACCGGACCCTTCACGGTGGTGCGCGAGCCAGCGACGACCACAGCCGATCACGTCCGCGACCAAGCGGTGGTCGACACCGTCTCCGAGATGCTCTCGACGATCGAGCGCGAGGGAATGGGCGCGGTCCTGCGCTACGCCCGCGACCTCGACGGCTTCGAGGGCTCGGTGACCGAGATCGGCGAGGTCGAGCTGGAGAAGGCCGGCGAGCTGCTGCCGACGGCGGTGCGCGAGGCGCTGGAGGCCGGCGCCGATCGCACCCGCCGCTTCGCCGGCATGCAGCGCGCCCGCCTCCAGGACTTCGAGGAGGAGGTCCTTCCCGGCGTCGTCTGCGGTCAGCGGTTCGTGCCGGTCGCCAACGTGGGCGCCTACCTCCCGGCCGGACGCTTCCCGCTCCTGGCCAGCGCCTTCATGACCGTCGGGGTCGCCGACGTGGCCGGCGTCCCGAACATCGTCAGCTGCACGCCCCCCTCGAACGCCGGGGCGCCCCACCCCGCGGTGCTGTACGCAGCCCACGTCTCGGGCGGGCGCGTCGTCCACGCACTGGGCGGGGTGCAAGCACTGGCAGCGATGGCCTTCGGCCTGCTGGACTCCGACCCCGCCGACATCCTCGTCGGAGCGGGCAACGCCTACGTCGCCGAGGCCAAGCGTCAGCTCTACGGACGCGTGGGCATCGACGTGCTGGCCGGACCGTCGGAAGTTGCCATCCTCGCCGACGACACCGCTGACGCCACCACCGTTGCCGCCGACCTGCTGGGCCAGGCCGAGCACGGGCCGACGTCCCCGGCCAACCTCACCACCACCTCCGAGCGGCTCGCCCACGAGGTGCCGCGGGAGATCGAGCGTCAGCTCGCCTCGTTGTCCACGCGCGACATCGCCGGCGCCGCCTGGCGTGACTTCGGCTCGATCTACCTCACCGAGACCCGCGAGACCGCGGTCGAGATCATGGACGTCCTGGCCCCGGAGCACCTCGAGGTGCTGGCCGAGGACCTCGACTGGTGGCTGGGGTCGTTGCACAACTACGGCTCACTCTTCCTCGGCGAGTGGTCCACCGTCGCCTACGCCGACAAGGGCATGTCGGGCACCAACCACGTCCTGCCGACAGTGCGGGGTGCTCGCTACACCGGAGGACTCAGCGTGGCCGGATTCCTCAAGCAGCTCACCTACCAGCGCGCCACCCGCGAGTCGACCATGGCCCAGGCCGAGCCGACCGTGACCGTCTCGGACTTCGAGCGGCTGGACGCCCATCGCGACAGCGCACAGCTCCGGCTGGACCGTGTCGAACAGATCTGAGTCCCGAGGTACGCATACGTATGTCCACGTGCCTCGCACCACGCTGAGTCGCTCGGCGTCCCCGTCCCCGCCCCTGTCCCTCACCACACTGGAGAGAACATGAACATCTCACGCCGCCCGATCCAGGCCGTGGCCCTGGTCGCGGCCACCTGCCTGGTGGCCGCCGCCTGTGGCGCCGGCTCACGAACAGCCTCGGAGACCGCCGCTGAGGTCGAGTGCGACTTCGACGCCCCCGCCGAGGCCACCGACGTCAACGTGCTCGCCTACAACTCCTCGGCCATCGACCCGTTCACCAACACGATGGTCAAGAGCTGCAGCAAGGACAACACCACGCTCCAGCACGAACCGGTCGACTTCGCCGGCCAGGTGCAGAAGACCACGGCGTCGCTTGCCGGGGACACCGGGACGTACGACATCCTGGAGACCTACTCCTTCATCCTTCCCGAGCTCGCCTCCCAGGACCGGCTCCAGCCGCTGGACGAGCTGTGGGACGAGCACGCCGAGGCGTACGGCCTGGACGCGCTCAACGAGGACATGCGCCAGGCAATGACCTACGACGGTCAGCTCTTCGGGCTCCCCATGCAGGCCCAGATGTTCGTCATGGTCTATCGCGAGGACGTCTTCGAGGACCTGGGCATCGAGCCGCCCACCACCTTCGACGAGCTCACCGAGGCGGCCGAGACCATCCAGCAGGAGACCGACATGCAGTACCCGCTGGCCCTGCCGTGGCTGGCCAGCGCCGACATCGTCACCGCCTACGATGCCGCGATGGGCTCTCTCGGGGCGGACCTCACCGATCCGGACACGATGGAGGCCAACCTGGACGGCGCCGAGTCCAAGCAGGCCCTGGAGTCGATGCTGGACCTCAAGCCCTTCATGGACCCCGAGGTCACGACGTTCGACCAGCCCGCCGTGCAGCAGCAGATGTACAACGGCTCGGCGGCCATGTCGATCATGTTCTCCGGCCGGATGAACGATCTCTCGCTGGAGAGCAACAGCCAGTTCGCCGACAGCTTCGCCTTCGCCGCACCGCCCTCGGTCGACGGCGGTGACTTCCTCTTCAACAGCCTCTCGGTCGACGGCTGGTCGATCCCGCACAACACCGACGTGCCGGCCGACACCCTGTTCCAGATGATCGCCTCCTCGGTCAGCGAGGACGCGTCCGAGGCCTCCATCCCCGCGGCCTACCCGGCCCGAGAAGGAGCCGTCACCGACGACAGCTCCCCGTACGCCGCGGCGGCCACTGAGTCGTTGGGAGCCTCCCCGCCGGCCGAGCCCTACCCGTGGACGTCACAGATCAGCAACGAGATCACGCCGATCGTGGCCGAGGTCGTGCTGGGCCGGACCTCCGTCGACGACGGGGCACAGCGCATGCAGGCTGCCGCCGACAAGATCCTGGCAGAGTACCGCTAGCCCATGGGCGCCGGTCGGCTCGTCCCGGCCGGCGTCCCCGGCCCATCCAGTCAGGAGGACCCCTGATGCGCAGACGCGAGTTCGCAGCGTTCGTGGCACCCAGCGTGGTGGTGATGGGAGCACTGTTGGTGCTTCCGCTGTACCGCACCATCGAGTGGAGCCTGCAACGCGTCAACTACGGCCAGCCCGGTGAGTGGGTGGGCCTGGACAACTACGTGGAGGCCCTCACCGACCCCCGGTTCGGGCGGGCGGTGCTGTTCACCGTCGGACTCACGATCGTCGTGGTGGCCGTGCTCGTCGTGGGCGGGTACGTGCTCGCCGCGCTGGTGGACACCCTCGGACGCAGCAAGCCATGGGTCCTCGGCATCCTGCTCATCTCCTACGTGGTGCCCAACATCGTCGGAGCGACGATGTTCTCCTGGCTCTTCAACTCCAACTTCGGAGGCGTGCTCAACTACGCGTGGACCCAGATCTCCGGCCAAGAGGTCCTGTGGTTCACCGACGCGTGGCCGAACCGGCTGATCATCGCGCTCAACCTGGCCTGGGCGATGCTGCCCTTCGCCATGCTGGTGATCATCGCGGGCCTGCAGAGCGTTCCCAAGGAGATCATCGAGGCGGCGCGCGTGGATGGAGCCTCCATCATCCGGACGCACCTGTACGTGATCATGCCGAGCATCCGCGGCGTGCTGGGGTTCGTCGCCCTGATCTCGATCATGGACGTCCTTCGGGTCTTCGACAACCTCGTCCCGCTCTCGCCACAGGCGGTCTCGATCGGCAACGAGACCCTCATGCTCTACATCTACAACGTGGCCTTCCGTGACGGCGGTCAACAGCTCGGGCTCGGCAGCGCCGTCAACGTCCTGCTGATCCTGCTGATCATCGTCATGCTCCTGCCCTTCATCCGTCGTACGGCCAAGGAGGCCCGCGAGTCATGAGTGTCCTCCGCAGCACCGATCGCTCCACCTCCCCCGCCACCGCAAGGCCGAAGGTGCCGCGCGGCGGCCCGGGCTCCGGCGGCCTCCGAGGCCGCATCATCGTCGGCGGCCTGCTGGTCCTCATCTGCTGGGCCTTCCTCAGCCCCGTCATCTGGACCGCCATGTCGGTCAGCAAGCCGACCGACGTCGCCTTCCTGAGCCCGCCGGTCTTCACCTGGACCCCCACGATCGATGCATTCGTCGACCTGTGGCAGACGACGCTGTTCTACGAGTACGTGCTCAACACGCTCGTGGTGGCGACCATCAGCACCGTCATCTCCTTGGTGATCGGCATCCCCGCCGCCTACGCCCTCTCCCGCTTTCCCAGCTGGGTCGCCGTCGCGCTGCTCATCGCCGCCCTGATCTTCCGGGCCCTGCCGCGCTTCGCGGTGGTCCTGCCGATGTACGACCTCTCCCGTGCCCTCGGCATCTACGACACCACCCTGGCGCTCTCGTTGGCGCTCGTCGCGATCAACCAACCCTTCAGCATCTGGTTGCTGCGCAACTTCTTCGCCGAGATCCCCCGCGAGCTCGACGAGGCGGCGATGCTGGACGGATGCAGCCGGTGGGCGACGCTACGACGCATCATGCTGCCGCTGATGGGCCCGGGCATCCTGACCGCGGGGATCTTCATGTTCCTGTTCGCCTTCCAGGAGTACCTGACCGCGCTCATCCTCACCGACGTCGAGGCCCGCACCGTCCCCGTCTTCATCGCCACCCAGCTCGGGCAGACACTGCCGATGCTGCAGCAGGCGGGCGCCGCGTCGATCCTGCTCACCATGCCGGTCATCGCCTTCGCCTTCATCGCCCAGCGCTACCTGGTCGCCGGACTCAACTCCGGGTCGGTGAAGGGCTGACGTGTCCGCTCCCCTGGTGCTGCTGCCGGGCATGAACTGCTCCCCCAGGCTGTGGACACCTGCCCTGGACAGCGCCCGCGGGGAGCTCGGGAGCGCCGACCCGATCCATCCTCGCCTTCGCCGCCCCACCCTGGACGGATGCGTCGACGACCTGCTGGCACAGCTGCCCCCGCGCTTCGCCCTCGCCGGGCTGAGCCTGGGCGCGATCGTGGCGCTGGCGCTCGTCCGACGGGCTCCGGAGCGCGTCGAGCGCCTGGCCCTGCTCGCGGTCAACCCCCGCCCGCCGGTCCCGGTGCAGCGCGAGGCATGGGCCGCTCAGCGCACCGCACTCGCCGACGGCCGAACGGCCCGGGACCTGCAGCGCGATCTGCTGCCCGTCCTGCTGTCGGCACGGAGCCTTGACACGCCCCTGGAGAGGGAGACGCTGACGATGGCGGACGAGACCGGCGACGCCGACCTCGACGCCCAGCTGTCCCTGCAGGCGACCCGGGTCGACGAGCGCCCCGCGCTGGAGCGCCTCAGCGTTCCCACGACCGTGGTCGCCGGGGAGCAGGACGCCCTCGTCGGCCTCGATCGGCACGAGGAGGTGCACCGTGCGGTGACCGGTTCACGACTCGTCGTGCTCCCCGGCGTCGGCCACCTGTCCCCACTGGAGGCCCCCGGGGCGGTCGGGGACGCGCTGGCGCTGTGGTGGGCCGAGCCGATGGCCTCCTAGACGCGCAGCTCGCGCAGGAGCTCCATCATCGCCATCGTTACGTTGTGCACGACCAGGTGGGCGCCGCCCTCGAGACTGGCGCGCGCCGTCGCCGCGTCGCCGGCGAGGTCGGCTCGCCAGGCACCCGTGGTGGCAGCCGTGCGGTGGGTCCGGGTGACCAGCTCGTCCAACGGAGGGTCCTGCGGCCCGCGGGTGGCACCCAGGTCGGAGGTCCCGATGAGGTAGCCGTCGATGCCGTCGACGCCGACGATCTCGTCGGTGGCGAGCACCGCCCGTGGCGACTCGATCATGGCCAGGAGCAGGACGTCGTCGGCGCGCTGTCGGTGCTCCTGGGCGTCGACGGCCCCGTACCTGCCGGCCCGGGAGTACAGCGCGAAGCCGCGGGAGCCGCGCGGCGGGTAGCGGACCGCGCGCACGGCCGCGTCGGCATCAACGGCGGAGTCGACGTGCGGCACCACCAGACCACCGACGCCGAGATCCAGCGCGCGCAGGGCGAAGGCCGGGTCATGCTCCCCTGGCCGCACCATCACCGGCAGGCCGAACGCCTCGGCGGCCGTGACGTGGTGGCGCAGGTCGGCCAGGTCGGGAGCGCCGTGCTCGCAGTCGACGAGCACGAAGTCGAAGCCGGCGACGGCCATCATCTCGACCAGCTCCTGCGAGGGCATCCGCACCAGGCCACCGACCAGCCGGTCGCCGGCCGACAGCCTGGAACGCAGGGAGGCGGGTCCGTGCGCGTTCACGCGACCATCCCCGCCGAGAGGTCGACGTCGGCCCCTGTCATGCCCGGCATGTCGAGCATCGCGACGACGGCACGACCCACTTCCTCGGGGGTGACCATCCGCCCCAGGGCCGCCCGGTCGACGAACGCCGAACGGGCCTCCTCGACGCTGCGCCCGGTGCGCTCGGCCTCCAGCCGGAAGTTGCGGTCCATCCGCTCTCCCTCCACCGGACCGGGCGAGAGCGTGTTCACCCGGACGCCGGACGGGCCGACTTCCTGGGCGAGAGTGGCACTGAGACCCAGGACCGCCATCTTGGACGCGCAGTACGGGGTCCGTCGAGCGAGCGGCCGCTTGCCCGAGACCGATGCGAGGTTGACGACGTCACCACCGCCCCGCTCCACCATCCCCGGCAGGAACGCCCGGCAGGTGAGGTAGGTGCCCCGGACGTTCACCGCGAAGACCTCGTCCCAGTCGTGCGGTTCGATCTCGGTGAGTGGGGCGACCGGGCCGGCGATCCCGGCGTTGTTCACCAGGATCGAGACCGGCTCGCCGGCGAGCCTGGCGGCCAGTGACTCCACGGAGTCCGGGTCGGCGACGTCGCAGGTTTCGGCGCGCGCCGCTCCCCCGAGGTCGCGGGCCACCTCGTCGAGCGCCTCCGCCCTGCGTCCGACCAGCACCACCTCGGCGCCGCCGGCCACGAGGTGGGCCGCGATGACGGCTCCGAGGCCCGATCCCCCGCCGGTCACCACGGCAAGACGCCCCGCGACCCCGCTCACGACGGCTGGCCCTCATGGACGGCGTCGATCCACTCGTAGGAGTCACCCTCATGACGCCAGGCGCGGATGTCCCCGGAGCGGGCGTGCCCCTCGAAGAGCTCCACCCGCGAGGCCCGACCACAGACCCGGCCGAGCATGGCGCTCGTGCTCGGGTCGGTGACCTCCTGGTACGTGACCGTCTTGAGGTACTTCCCGACCCACAGTCCGCCGGTGTACCGGGCGCTGCCGAGGGTCGGGAGCACGTGGTTGGTACCGATCACCTTGTCTCCGTAGGAGACGCACGTGTTCTCGCCGAGGAACAGTGCGCCGTAGTCGCGCATCCGCTCCAGGGCCTGACGCGGCTCTGCGGTGAGCACCTGCACGTGCTCGGAGGCGTAGGAGTCGCCGACCCGCCACAGCTCGTCCATGTCCTCGACCACGACCACCTCGCCGTGGTCGCGCCATGCGGGTCCGGCGAAGTCACGCGTCGGCATGCCGGGCAGGATGCGGTCGACGAGCGTGAGCACCTCGGCCCCGAGGGCAGCGGAGGTCGTCACGAGCACCGCCGGGGAGTCGGGGCCGTGCTCGGCCTGCGAGAGCAGGTCGACGGCCACGGTGAACGGGTCGGCGTTCTCATCGGCCAGCACCAGGATCTCGGTGGGACCGGCGAACAGGTCGATCCCGACCTCCCCGAAGAGCTGCCGCTTGGCCTCGGCGACGAACGCGTTGCCGGGGCCCGCGAGGAAGTCGATGCGCTCGATGCTCTCCGTGCCCACGGCCATCGCCGCGACGGCCTGCACGCCACCGAGGATGTTGATCTCGTCGGCGCCGGCCATGCTCATGGCGGCGACGGTGGCGGGCGGGATCTCCCCACCGATCGGAGGGGTGCAGGCCACGACCCGCGGCACGCCGGCGACCTTCGCGGTGACCACCGTCATGTGCGCGGAGGCGGTCAGCGGGTAGCGCCCGCCCGGCACGTACGCGCCCGCCGCAGCGACGGGGACGTGTCGGTGTCCCAGCCGCACCCCCGGGAGGGTCTCGACCTCGACGTCCTGCATGGAGTCCCTCTGGACCTGCGCGAAGCCGCGCACCTGGTCCTGCACGAAGGCGATGTCCTCGATGACCTGCGTCGGCAGCGAGTCCACGATCTGGGCGACCTTCTCCGGCGAGAGCCGGAAGCCCTCCTCGGGCTGCCAGCTGTCGAAGCGGCCCGAGTACTCACGCACCGCCTCGTCGCCGCGCTCGCGCACGTCGGCGATGATCGCGGCGACCTTGGCGGACAGCTCCGTCCGGCTCCCGTCGGCGAAGGTGGCGCGGGTGGCGCTCTTCAGGTACTCGGGCATCGTTCCTCCCAGCTCGACGACAGCAACGGTCATCGTTAGACATACGTATGCGCACCATTCAACCTGCCCCTCGGTCGGGCGTCAAGAGGCAGGCGAAGCGGCACGCCGCTCCCGTGGCGCACTATGATCACAGCGCAAGGAGGGGCTTTGATCACCAGTCACGACGTGGCCCGGCTCGCCGGGGTCTCGCAACCGACGGTCTCGCGCGCCTTCAACAACAGCCCGAAGGTCTCCGAGGACACCAAGCGTCGGGTCAGGGAGGCCGCGATCGCCCTCGGCTACGCCCCCAACACCTTCGGTCGCGCCCTCTCCACGGGACGCTCCACCCGGGTCGGTCTCGTCCTGACCGACCTGACCAACCAGTTCTACTCCCACGTCATCGCCCCGATGCACGACGAGCTCGAGCGGATCGGCTATGAGCTGGTGCTCGTCACCGAGACGAGCGAGAGCAGCCCCGTCGCCGACCGACTGGTCTCCCACGGTCTGTGCGGCGTCGTCCTGGCGACCACGACGGTCGACTCGATCCTGCCGGCCCGCCTGAAGGACCGGCACATGCCGTTCGTGTACTTCAACCGCACCGCCGCCGGCGTCGCCGCCGATGCCGTCACGGTGGACCCCGAGCAGGGTGTGGTCGCGCTCGCGGAGGCGGTCGCGGACGCCGGTCACCAACGGATCGCCGCCATCTTCGGGCCGCGCAACACCAGCACCGGCGAGGAGCGCGAGCAGGCTGTTCGCTCGGCGTTCGAGTCACGAGGCCTCACCCTGCCGAGCCGCCGCGTGCTGCACGGACCGTTCGACTTCGAGACCGGCATGGAGGGCGCCCGCGAGCTCCTGGAGGTGTCGGACCCGCCCACCGCGCTGCTGTGCGGCAACGACGTCGTCGCCCTGGGCGCCCTCAACGCCGCCGCCGAGCAGGGTCTGCGCGTCCCCGGCGACCTCTCCATCCTGGGCTTCGACGACCTCCCCACCTCTCGGTGGCCGATCGTCCGGCTCAGCACGGTGGCCTACGACCTCGATGCCATGTCCCGCGAGGCGGCCCGACTGCTGGTGCGCCGGGTCGAGGAGGGCCCGGAGGCCCCTGTCCGGCACGTCAGCTTCCCCACCCGGTGGGTCCCCCGCGCCACCCTCGGCGCGCCGAGCACTGAGTAAACCCTTACTTCGGGTGGGGCCAGGTTCTTGCGGAGGCGCTATGCATACGCATACAGTGATGATGTCGCCACCGGTTGACCCGGAGGTGACGAACGTCCCGTCAGGTCTCCGCAGGCCGCGTCGCACGGTTCCCCGAGTCGTCGCGACGGGTGCGGAGCAGTCACCGGAAGGACCTCCCCGTGCCGCTGGATCCCATCGCGTACCGCCCCTACACCGACCCCGACGACTTCATCCGTGAGGTCACCGACCGCATCTGGGTGGGGCGCGACATCCACTACATCGTCGACAACTACGAGCCCGACTCGATCGTCCACGGCGGACTCGGCACGACGATGGACCGCCAAGGCGTCATCGACGGCAGCCTCATGCGCATCGCTGAGTCACCGCAGCACGTCGGAGTGGCTGAGGACGTCGTGTGGGAGGCCCGCGGCGACGACGCCTTCCTGAGCTCACACCTGGTCTTCTCCAGCGACGAGATGCTCATCGACGGCGCCCTGCGTCGCGTCCGCAGCCGGACCATCGCCAACTGCCTCTACCGACAGGGACGGATGGTCGAGGAGTGGGTCGTGCGCGACACCCTCGCGCAGGCGCTGCAGCGAGGCCTCGACCCCGCGGAGGTGGCTCTCGGACAGACCTTCCGCGGGTTCCAGGGCTCCTTCCTCGAGGCAGCGCCCCAGGACGTGCTCGCCGAGGGCGACAGTGGCCCGCGGCCGGACGACTTCCGAGCCGAGATCGAGATGGTGCTCGAGCTGATCGACGAGGTCTGGAACGCCCGCCACCTGAACCGACTGACCGACTTCGTCCACCGCGACCTCTTCCTGGACACGATCGGCGACACCACGATCACTCGCGCGGACGGCTACCAGCGCGACCTGCTGCGCCTGGTCTCGGCCTTCCCCGAGGCGCAGTTCGAGGTGCGAGACGTCCAGACCAACCGCAGCGAGCGCTACGGCGGCCTGCGGATCGCCGTGATGTGGAAGATGAGCGGCCGCTATGAGGGCACCGCCCACTACGGGCCGCTCACGCTGGAGCCGATCGACCTGCTCGGCGTCTCGCAGTTCCTCGTGCAGGACGGCCGCGTGGTCAAGGAGAAGCGGATCTACGACGAGATCGCCCTGCGGGCGCAGATCAACTCCACGCGCGGCGACGTCGAGCACGCCAACACGAACATCTACTGACCTGGGCGCACAGCCCGGAAGGAGCACCAGCATGACCGACTCCACCATCAGCGCCACGGAAGTCGCCCGGCGCACGATCCTGCACAAGGACTGGGTCCCGTGCAAGGCAGCCTTCATCGACTGCCGCACGCCCGGGTCGGACCGCAAGGACAACTACTCCTTCATCGGAGCCGGCGTCTCCCAGAGCGCCCAGCAGTTCGTGAACCTCGAGGAGCCGCACGGCTTCAACGTCGGTGCTGCCGGCATGCCGAACGGCACCGTCAACAGCTTGCACATGCACTTCACCGCCGAGGTCTTCATCAACTTCGGAGGCGACTACCAGCTTCGGTGGGGGCCGGACGGCACCCAGGGCGAGTACCGCTCCGTCGACGGCGACGTCATCTCCGTCCCGTCGTGGATCTTCCGCGGGTTCACCAACGTCGGCGACGACGAGGGTGTCCTGCTCACCGTGCTCGGCCAGGACGACAACGGCGGGATCATCTGGGGGCCCCAGGTCCTGCGCGACGCGGCGGGTCACGGGCTCCACCTGACCTCGGACAACCGGCTCATCGACACCGTCGCCGGCGACGAGATCCCCGACGATGCCCAGCTCATCAAGCCGATGCCCCAGGCCGAGATCGACCGCCTCGACGTGGTGGCACCCGAGCAGTTCCGGCAGCGGGTCGTCACCCAGGGCGACCGGGTCTGGGTCGAGCGTCCCTACCTGTGCTCGGAGCTGCCCGGCGGTGGCGCCCAGCTCAGCCTCGTGATCGGCCACGGCACGAGTGAGGACCGACGGGCAGCGCCGGCGATCGGCAACCCGCACACCTTCGACCTGGCCTGGTTGCGGGCCCGGCCCGGAGACGGCGTGCTCACGCACCGCCACGACGAGACCCAGGTGCTCACGGCCAAGGCCGGGCGCTGGGCCGTCACCCTCAACCGCGGGAGCGAGGAGCAGGTCGTCGAGCTCGGCCCCCTCGATGCACTCTCGGTCCCCCCGGGCGTGTGGCGGTCGGTCCGCCTGATCGACGACACCGTGGGACAGGCCGCCGAGCCCGGGACGGGCGAGATGGTCGTCGTCACCGGTGGCGACGGGCGGACCCGCCTGGAGTGGACCCCCGAGGTCGTCGAGGCGGCCCGCGCGGCCGGCACGGTCATCGACCCTGACGGGTACCGGGCGCCGGCGAGCGTCATGGCCACCGCGACCGAGGACGACTGAGTCCGTGAGCGGGCACGTCGTGACGGCGCCGCCGGACCGGGTGACGGTCGCGGCCTGCCAGATCGACGTGCCCGCAGTCCGGCAGGACCCCTCGGTGCTACGGTCGACGATCCTGCGGGCCGTCGACCGTGGGGCTCGCCTGGTCGTCCTGCCCGAGCTGACGGCCTGCGCTGGGATCCTGCGCACGCCGGCCGAGGCACGCGCCGTCGCCGAGCCGCTCGACGGGCCGACGGTGCGGTCCCTCCAGGAGGCTTCCGCCGCCACGGGGTGCGTGGTCGTGGCCGGTCTGGCGGAGCAGGGTGACGACGCCGTCGTGCACAACTCCGCAGTCGTCCTCGACGCCGGGCGCCTCGTCGGCGTCTATCGCAAGGTGCACCCCTGGGGCGCCGAACGAGATGCCTTCGACCTCGGAGACGCACCTCCCCTGGTCGTCGACACCTCGGCGGGCCGCGTCGGGGTCATGGTCTGCTACGACCTGGAGTTCCCCGAGTGGGTCCGGCTCGCCGCGCAGGACGGCGCAGAGGTGCTCGCCGTCCCGGCGAACTGGCCACTGCGGGACACCGGGCACCGCACCGACCCGTTCGAGGTGGTCAAGGCCCGAGCCGCGGCTGCCACGTACCGCCTGAACGTCGTCGTGGCCGATCGGTGCGGCCTCGAGCAGGGAGTCGACTGGTACGGCGCGTCCCTCGTCGCCGACGTCGATGGGCGACTGCTGGCCGGCCCGGCCTGCGCCGACTCGGGCTCCGCCACCTCGATGATCGTGCTCGCGGAGGTCGACCTCGCCGCCGCGCGCACCAAGACGCTGGGCAGCCACAACCACGCCCTGGACGACCGTCGGCCCGACCTGTACGCCTGACCGATCGAGGCATCGATCCGCCCCGACCACGGGCCGAGCGGAGCGAGGCGGGCCGGCCCGACGCGAGCCCTGGCTGGGGGCACCTCCCGCGAGCTCTGCGAGTGGGGGCGCGACGGGAGTGAGCACGAAGCGAAGCGAGTGCGCCCGGCCACCATGGGCCGAGCGGAGCGAGGCGGGCCGGGCCGTGGCGAGCGCCAGCGAGTCACGGGGTGAGGGCTGGGGGTACCTCCCACGCGCTCAGCGCGTAGGGGGCGGAACGAGCCCGCCCCGGCCACTACCACCGACCCCTACGCGGGCGGGGCTGGCAGCGGGGGCAGGTGAAGGACGAGCGGTTCATGAAGGCGTCGCGACGGATGGGGGTGCCGCAGCGGGAGCACGGCTCGCCCGCGCGACCGTACGCGGAGAGCGAACGGTCGAAGTACCCGCTCTGGCCGTTCACGTTGACGTAGAGCGCGTCGAAGGAGGTGCCGCCCTGGTCCAGGGCCTGCGTCATGACGTCGGTGACGTGACCCACCAGGGTGTCGATCTCTCGGGGGCGCAGGTTCCGGGTGTTCCGGGCGTAGTGCAGCCGGCTTCGCCACAGGGCCTCGTCGGCATAGATGTTGCCGACGCCGGAGACGAGCGTCTGGTCCAGCAGCGCACGCTTGACGCCCGTCTGACGCCGCGTCAGGGACGTCGCGAACCCGGTGACGTCGAAGGCGGGGTCGAGCGGGTCGCGGGCGATGTGCGCGATCTCCGGCGGCAGGACAGCGCCGTCCTCGCTGTAGGCCATGCCGCCGAAGATCCGCTGGTCGGCGAAGCGCAGCTCTCGTCCGTCGTCCAGGCGCAGCACGATGCGCAGGTGCCTCGGCGGCACGGCAGCGGCGTCGCTGATGAGCATCTGGCCACTCATGCCCAGGTGGCACAGGACGGCGTCGCCGGCCAGCGCGTCGTCCAGCGCCAGCCAGAGGTACTTGCCGCGCCGCCGGGCCGCCACCATGGTCCGGCCCACGAGCCGGTCGACGAAGTCCTGCGGTCCTGGGGCGTGCCGCCGCAACGAGCGGACATCGAGCACGTCGACACCGGTGATCGACCTGCCGACGACGTGGTCGTCCAGACCACGACGGACGACCTCGACCTCGGGCAGCTCAGGCACGGGCCCGCTCAGGCATCGATGGCGTCGGCCGGGCTGAGCTCGGCCTGCAGCCGTCGCCACGCGATCTCGGCGACCTGCTGCTCGGCCTCCTTCTTGGACCGCCCGGTCCCGCCGTCATAGACGCGCTGGCGAAGGTAGACCCGCGCCGAGAAGGTCTTGTCGTGGTCCGGTCCGGTGCCCACGATGGCGTACTCGGGGACACCCAGACCGTGGTCGGCGCTGATCTCCTGCAACGACGTCTTCCAGTCGAGCCCCGCGCCGAGGTCGGCGGCCCGCGCGAGGAAGGGGTCGAAGACGCGGTGGATGACCTCCGAGGACCGCTCGATGCCGAACTGCACGTACACCGCCCCCAGGACGGCCTCGACGGCGTCGGACAGGATCGACGGCTTGCGCCGGCCACCCGTGGCCTCCTCGCCACGACCGAGCCGCAGGTGGGCCCCGAGGTCGAGCACCTCTGCCACCTCCGCGAGGGCCTTGGCGCTCACGACGGCGGCCCGGAGCTTGGCCAGCTGGCCCTCGGGCAGGTCCGGATGGGTCGTGAAGAGCGCGTCGGTGACGACGAGGCCGAGGACGGAGTCGCCGAGAAACTCCAGCCGCTCGTTGTCCGGGACGCCTCCGTGCTCGTAGGCGTAGGACCGATGCGTCAGGGCGTGCGAGAGCAGCCCGGAGTCCAGGTCTGGGACACCGAGCACCTCACGCAGCGCGTCCGGGGACGCGGCGCCGTCGGTCAGAGGACCTGGCGACGCTCGCCGCGAGCGCCGTACTGTCCGCACTCGGCGCACGCGCGGTGCGGCAGGACCTTCGCGTCGCACGCGGGGTTGGCGCAGTTGGCCAGCTGCGGCGCAGTGGCCTTCCACTGCGACCGACGGTGACGCGTGTTGCTGCGCGAGAGCTTTCGCTTCGGGACCGCCACGGTTACTCCTTGGGGCTGTCCGGGACCGAGCCCGGCTCGTTCGGTTCTGTGGTCAGGTGGCTCAGCGTCGCCCATCGCGGGTCGATCGCCTCGCCGTGTGTGTGGTCTGGATCATCCGCGAGCCGCGCCCCGCACTCGGGGCACAGTCCCGGACATTCCGGGCCACACACGGGATTGAACGGCAGTGCGAGCACCACCGCGTCCCGCAGGACTGGTTCGAGGTCGAGCAGGTCGTCCTCGAGGGCCATCTCGTCGTCGGCGTCCTCCCCGGTCGCGACCGGTTCGTAGACGTACAGCTCCTGGAGGTCCACGGTGATCTCGTCATCGAGAGCCGCCAGGCACCGCACGCACTCACCGGTCGTCCGTGCCGAGGCGGTGCCGGTGGCCAGCACCCCGTCCATGACGGCCTCGAGCCGAAGCTCGAGATCGATGGACGATCCCTCGGGCACGCCGATGACGTCGTGACCCAGATCTGCCGGCGCCTCGACGGTCTTCTCGTAGGTCTTCTCGGTCCCCGGCCGACGACCCAGTACCTGGGTGTCGAAGACGAGTGGTCCGGAAAGCACGTCTGATCCGTCCGTCGAAAGTGCACGACACATCACGGCCTGCGAACAGGCCGACGTTCATGCTACCCCGAGGGCACAGCCCGGCACCAATCCACATCGCTCACGCAGCGGCAGGTGTCCGAGCCGGGTGGGACGATGGCGGGGTGCAGACGTCCGCGGAGCAGGAGGGGACGGTCCTGCACGCCGACCTCGACTCCTTCTTCGCCGCCGTCGAGCAGCGCGACGACCCGGCCCTGCGCGGCCGACCGGTGATCGTGGGTGGCGGCGTCGTCATGGCCGCCAGCTACGAGGCCCGTGCGCACGGCGTGCGTGGCGCGATGGGCGGTCGGCAAGCGCTGCGCCTGTGCCCCGACGCCGTCGTCGTGCCCCCACGGATGGAGGCCTATGCGCAGGCGAGCCGCGACGTGTTCTCCGTGTTCGCCGACACCACGCCGCTCGTCGAGGGCGTCTCCATCGACGAGGCCTTCCTGGAGGTGGGGGGCTTGCGGCGCATCCGCGGGGCTCCCTCCACGATCGGCGCTCGGCTGCGGGTCGACGTGCGCGAGCGTGTCGGGCTGCCGATCTCCGTGGGCGTCGCGCGGACCAAGTACCTCGCCAAGGTGGCCAGTGCCATGGCCAAGCCGGACGGGTTGCTCGTCGTCCCCCTCGCCGATGAGATGCGGTTCCTGCACTCGCTGCCCGTCCAGGCCCTGTGGGGCGTCGGGCCGAAGACCACCGAGAAGCTGCACTCGATGCGGCTGCGCACGATCGCCGACGTCGCGCGCCTCGATCGGGGCGAGCTGGCCTCGCTGGTCGGGCCGGCGGCGGCACGCCACCTGCTCGCCCTGGCCTCAGGCGAGGACCCACGCCGCGTCGAGACGACACGACGTCGACGCTCGATGGGCGCCCAGCATGCGCTCGGCCGCGGACCGCACGCCCCGCACGACGTCGAGATCGTGCTGATGACCCTGGTGGACCGAGTCGCCCGCCGGCTCCGCGCGGCCGGGCAGACCGCAGCCACCGTGGTCGTCCGGGTCCGCTTCGACGACTTCACCACGTCCACCGGCTCGCGGACGTTGGTCCGCCCGAGCGCCCACACCGACCCCCTCCTGGGAGCTGCCCTGGACCTCCTGCGAGGGCGCTCGGCGGAGATCGCCCGGCGCGGGATCACCCTCGTCGGCGTCCAGTGCGCCGGGCTGGAGCGCCAGGGCGAGCAGCTGGAGCTCCCCATCGGCGACGTCGACACGCGCGGGCTCGACGAGGCGGTCGACGCCGTCCGTGACCGCTTCGGGTCCGCGGCGCTGCGACGGGCCGCCCAGGTCGGCCGCTCCGAGCGGCCGGCCATGCCGACCCTCCCGGACTGAGGCCCACGGCGATCAGGCGCGGCGGAAGGCCTCGGTCATCTGCTCCAGGACGAATCCCGGCACCAGGGTGGAGACGTCGCCGCCACCCTTGGCGACCTCCTTGACCAGGCTCGAGGCCAGGAAGGAGTACTCCGGGCTCGTGGGGATGAAGACCGTGTCGACGTCGGTGAGGCTGCCGTTCATCTGCGCCATCTGCAGCTCGTAGTCGAAGTCGGAGACCGCGCGCAGGCCCTTGACGATCGCACTGATGCCGTTCTCGGTGCAGTAGTCCACCAGCAGCCCCTCGAACGACCCGATCGAGACGTTGGGCAAGTGGTCCGTCGCCCGGCCCAGCATGGCCTGCCGCTCGTCGACGGTGAACAGGCTCTTCTTGCTCTGGTTCACCAGCACCGCCACGACGACCTCGTCGAAGAGCCGGGCCGCACGCTCGACGATGTCGAGGTGGCCGTTGGTGACGGGGTCGAAGGATCCTGGACAGACGACCTTGGTCACGGGGTGCTCCTGTGCTCGTCGGAGGGAGGCTCGAGGACGGGCCGACCGTACCAAAGCGCGGTCTCCCCGTAGGTCTTGTCCCGGAGGGCCTCCAGCCCGGAGGGCCAGGACAACGGGTCACGGGCCGATCGCTCGACGACCACCACCGCGTCCGGGTCCAGGTGCGCGGGGAGGTCGCCGAGCAGCGCCACCACCTCGGCGGTCGACACGGCGTAGGGCGGATCGAGCAGCACGAGGTGCCAGGTGACGTCCGCGTGGCCGGCCACGAACCGTTGCGCCGTCGTGCGGTGGACGGTGGCGGCGGCACCGAGGGAGCGGACGTTGCCCGCCGCGACGGCAGCCGCCCGGGCGTCGGACTCCACGAGGTCGGCCGAGGCGGCTCCCCGAGAGAGCGCCTCGAGGGCCAGCGCGCCGGACCCGGCGTAGAGGTCGAGCACGCGGACGCCCTCGAAGCCGCCCAGCATCGAGGTGAGCGAGGAGAACTGTGACTCCCGCACGCGGTCCGACGTCGGACGCGTGCCGTCGCCGGCGGGGGTCCGCAGCCGGCGACCGCCCCACTCCCCCGCGATGATCCGGGTCATGTGCGTTCCAGGTAGTCGGCCTGCTGGGTCTGCTCCAGACGACGGACGGCATCGGCCAGCGCCGGGAGTCCGGTCAGCGTGGGGTCGGACTCGACCACCTCGTCGGCCACCGTCTTGGCGTCGGCGATGACCTTCTCGTCCTTGACGACCGACAGCAGCCGCAGGCCCGAGCGCAGGCCGGACTGGCTGGCACCCAGCACGTCGCCCTCGCGCCGCAGCTCCGCGTCCAGCCGGGAGAGCTCGAAGCCGTCGGTGGTGCCCGCCACGGCACGCAGGCGTTCAGCGGCGAGGGACTCGGCGTCTGCCGTGGTGACCAGCAGGCACAGGCCCGGCTCCCGGCCGCGACCCACCCGGCCGCGCAGCTGGTGCAGCTGGGAGATGCCGAAGCGGTCGGCGTCGAGGACGACCATGACGGTGGCGTTGGGGACGTCGACGCCGACCTCCACGACCGTGGTGGCGACGAGGACGTCGACCTCGCCCCGAGCGAAGGCTGACATCGTAGCGTCCTTCTCCTCCGAGGACAACCGTCCGTGCAGGACCTCGACCCGCAGCTCACGCAGCGGGCCGGCGGAGAGCTCGGCGTGGACGTCGACGAGCGAGCGCGTCTCGGCGGGCGACCCGTCCTCGGCCGTCCCGATGCGCGAGACGACGACGTAGGCCTGGCGTCCCTTGGCCACCTCCTCGCGGACCCGCTCCCAGGCTCGCTCCAGCCAGGCGGGCCGCTCCGCGACGGGGACGACGTTGGTCTGGATCGGCTGTCGTCCGGCGGGCAGCTCGCGCAGCGTGGAGGTCTCCAGGTCGCCGAAGACCGTCATGGCGACGGTCCGTGGGATGGGCGTCGCGGTCATCACCAGCACGTGCGGGCGGGAGGTAGCGCGATCGGTCAGGGCGGCGCGCTGCTCGACGCCGAACCGGTGCTGCTCGTCGACCACGAGGAGGCCGAGGTCCGCCAGCTGGACGTGGTCCTGGATCAGCGCGTGGGTGCCGATGACGATGCCCGCCGCCCCTGATGCCGCGTCGAGCAACGCCTCGCGGCGCCCTGCAGCGGACATCGACCCGGTCAGGAGCCGGACCCGGGTGGCGCCCTCCTCGCCGCCCAGCATCCCCGCGTGCGCCAGGCCGCCGAGCATCGCGGTGATGGCCCGGTGGTGCTGGGCCGCCAGCACCTCGGTGGGGGCCAGCAGCGCAGCCTGCCCACCGCTGTCGACGACCTGCAGCATGGCGATGAGCGCGACGATCGTCTTGCCCGATCCCACCTCGCCCTGCAGGAGCCGGTGCATGGGGTGGGTGCGCGCCAGGTCCGCGGTGATCTCGTCGACCACGTGCTGCTGGCCGTCGGTGAGCCGGAACGGCAGCCGCTCGACGAAGCGGTCCCGGATCCCGTCGGACGTTCCGGGTCGGGCGGCGGCGTCGTCCTGACGGACGGCGTGGCGGCGCTGCGCGAAGACGGTCTGCAGCACGAACGCCTCCTCGAAGCGGAACCGGTCGCGGGCCCGCTGCCACTGCTCCGCCGAGCGCGGGCGGTGCACGTGCTCGAAGGCCTCCACCGACCCCGGCAGTCCCCGCGCCTCACGCACGGCCTGCGGGAGGGGGTCCTCCTCGAGGTCGGTGACGGCCAGGACCTGGGCCACGGCCCGCTCCAGGGCGACGGACGAGACCTTGCCGCTGGCCGGGTAGATGGGGATGATGCCGCGGGCCATCCGACTGTCCTCGCCGGGGCCGTCCTCCCCCTCGATCGGCTCGAACATCGGGTTGGTCAGCTGCAACCGGTTCCGGAACTCCCCGACCTCGCCGGCGAACAGGCCCACGGTGCCCGGGGTGAGCTGCCGCAGCCGCCACACCTGCTGGAAGAACGTCAGCGACAGCGTGGCCGTGCCGTCGGTGACGACGACCTCAGTCCTGGTGCGCCGCCCTCCCGGCCCGAAGGACCGGTTCTGCGCCGACACGACCTCGGCCATGACGGTGGCGTACTGACCGACGCGCAGGCCCGAGAGGTCACTCAGCTCTCCGAGCGAGAGGTAGCGACGGGGGTAGTGCCGCAGGAGGTCGTCGACGAGCTCCAGGCCGAGCGAGGCCGCGAGGGGCTTGGCGGTCTTGTCGCCCACGACCGATCGGAGCCTCGTGGCAGGAGTGACGGCTGGGCTCATGGCGGGGGACATCGTGGGGCTCACTCCACCGCGACGAAGAGCGGGTAGTTCTCCTGCCCGCCCTCGTAGACCATGACGTCGACGTCGACCCGCTCGTCACGCAGCCGCTGCTCCAGGGTGGCGGCCAGCACGGGGTCTGCACCCTCGCCCAGCACCAAGGTGACCAGCTCGGCGCTGGGCGACATGAGCCGCTCGAGCACCTGCCCGGCCACCGAGGCGAGGTCCTGGCCCACGAACGCGAAGTCCCCCGCGACGACACCGAGGGCGTCACCGGCCCGGCACGGTCCTGCCATCGTCATGCCGGGCTCGGTGGCGACGGTGACCGCCCCGTGACTCGTGGCGGCCGCGGCGCTGGACATCGCGACGACGTCCTCGTCGAAGCCGCGTCCCGCGTCGTGCACGGCCAGGGCCGCGAGGCCCTGCACCTGGGCGTGCGTCGGGATGACGGCGACCCGGATGCCGCTCTCGCGGGCCTCACGGGCGGCCGCCTCGAACAGGCCGACGTAGCGCTGGTTGTTGGGCAGCACGATGACCTCGTCGGCCCCCGCCTCCCGCAGGGCCGCAGCCATGCGGGCGAAGGCCAGCGGAGCGGCCCGGGTGAACTCCAGGACGTCCGCACCGCACTCGCGGCACAGCGCAGACATCCCTGCACCGGTCGTGGCGACCACGACGGCACGACCACGCGCGCGCCCCGCCTCACCCTGGCGAGCGATCTGGTCGGCGAAGTGCGTGACGGCGACCCGGTAGGGCCGGCCCGCAGCCATCCCGGCCTCGATGGCGGCGCCGACGTCGTCGACGTGCACGTGGACGTTCCAGAGCCGTTCACCACCCACCACGACGAGGGAGTCCCCGAGTGGCTGCAGGGCCTCGCGCAGTGCCGGGACGGCGTCGTCGTCGGCCTCCAGGAGATACATGACCTCATAGGCCGGCCCTCCGTCGACGAGGTCGTCGCCGGCCGCCGCCACGGGGATCGGCAGGTGCGTGCGCACCGGCTCGGGGGCACGGCCGGTGAGCGCCTGCTCGGTGGCGTCGAGCACGACGACGAGCGCCCGCCCGCCCGCGTCGACGACGCCGGCGCGAGCCAGCCGCTCCATCTGCTGGGGCGTGCGCTGCAACGCCTCCCGGGCCGCCCTGGCCGCCCGGGCGAACGCCCGGCGGCCCGACTGGCCCTCGTCCGCAGCCTCCTGGGCGCCCTCGGCCGCCGCGGCGGCGACCGAGAGGATCGTGCCCTCCACCGGCTCGCCCACGGCGGCGTGCGCGGCCCGCGACGCGGCGGAGAAGGCGGCCGCCACGTCCGCTGCCTCCACCGGGGCGTCGAGGTCGAAGGAGCGGAACGAGGCACGCACCAGCTGCGACAAGATGACGCCGGAGTTGCCCTTGGCGCCGGTGAGCACGCCGTCGGTGTAGGCACGGACCAGGTCCGGCAGGGCCGTGTCGTCATCGAGCGCCGCGACGGCCTCGGCTCCCGCCACGACCGTGAGGTAGGAGTTCGTCCCGGTGTCGCTGTCGGGCACCGGGAAGACGTTCAACGCGTCGATCTCGGCACGGGTCCGCGAGAGGGCTTCGACGCACAACCGCGTCCAGGCGCGGAAGGCGTCGGTACGCAGACGCAGGACCATGGCCGAAGATTATCGTCCGTCCCCGGCCAACGGTGACGAGCGCGTCACCGGGCGATTCGCTCCCGGCGGGGGCCATCGGCTATTCTGGTGCGGTTGCCCCGCGGCGTGACGTCGTGCGGCACCAACATTCTTTTCGTTCACCAGAAGATTCTCAGGAGTGGTCGCCGTGGCAGCGGTCTGTGATGTGTGCAGCAAGGGACCGGGCTTCGGCCACAACGTCTCGCACTCGCACCGGCGCACGAAGCGTCGTTTCGACCCGAACATCCAGCGGGTCCGCGCCGTCATCGACGGCACGCCGCAGCGGGTCAACGTCTGCACGTCGTGCCTGAAGGCCGGCAAGGTCTCGCGCTGACCGGCTGATCCGGTGAGCCCCCGCGTCCACGCCTTCGGCGACGACGCTCTCGGCGACCTCGACGCTGTCGGGGTCGCCGAACGCATTCGTGCGGGGTCCCTCTCGGCCCGCGAGGCCACGGAGGCCGCGATCGTGCGCGCCGAGGCGGTGGATGCGGAGCTGAACGGCTTCGTGGTGCGCGACTTCGAGCGTGCACTCACCCGGGCCGACACTGCGCCGCGCGGCCGACTCGGGGGCGTGCCCAGCGTCGTCAAGGACAACACGGACGTCGCAGGACTCCCCACCCGCCAGGGCTCGCTGGCCGTGCCCGCCACCGCAGCGGAGACCGACGCGGCGTTCACCACCCAGCTGCGGTCGACGGGCCTGGTGGTCCTGGGCAAGTCGACGATGCCGGAGTTCGGCTTCAACGCCACCACGGAGTTCGAGCACCTCCCGCCCACGCGCAACCCGTGGGACCCGGAGTTCTCCAGCGGAGCGTCGTCGGGTGGCGCCGCAGCCCTGGTCGCCTCCGGCGTCCTGCCGATCGCTCACGCCAACGACGGTGGCGGGTCCATCCGCATCCCGGCGGCGGCCTGTGGACTCGTCGGGCTCAAGCCCACCCGCGATCGGATGGCCCAGGCCGCCGAGGCCGCGACCATGCCGGTCGACATCGTCAGCAACGGCGTCGTCACCCGCTCCGTGCGCGACACGGCCGCGTTCCTCGCCGCCGCCGAGGAGCACCGGCCCGCACCCCACCTGCCGCACGTCGGCCTGGTGGAGGGGCCGTCGTCGCGTCGCCTGCGCATCGGACTGGTCATGGACTCCCTCGTCGGGCCGCCGGACGCGCAGACCCGCGATACCGTGCTCGCCACCGCGACGCTGCTGCAAGAGCTCGGGCACGAGGTCGTCGAGATCGACCTGCCGGTCATGGACTCCTTCAAGGACGCCTTCACCCACTACTGGTCGCTCCTGGCCTTCTCGACGCACCGCTTCGGCAAGCGCGTCATGCACCCGCAGTTCGACGCCGACCGGACCGACCCCTTGACCCAGTGGCTCTCCGGGCGGTTCCTGCGCAACGCCTGGCGCACGCCCGGCGCCCTGCGGACCCTCAAGCGGTCCGAGCAGGTCTACCGGCAGCACCTGGCAGCAGCCGGCCTCGACCTCGCCCTGTCCCCCGTCCTGGGGCACGTCACCCCCAGGCTCGGTCACCTCTCACCGACGGTCCCCTTCCCCGAGATGTTCGAGCGCCTGGTGCGCTACGTGGCCTACACGCCGCTGCACAACGCCTGCGGGGCTCCGGGCATCTCCCTGCCCCTGGCGACCACCGACGCGGGCCTGCCCCTCGGCATCCACCTCTCGGCGTTCCACGGCGACGAGCGCACGCTGCTCGAGATCGCCTACGAGCTCGAGGACGCCCGACCGTTCGCCCGCATCCAGGACTGAGCGCCGAGGCTCAGGCCCAGTGCCGGTGGCCGCCGTCGCCCTGATGCTCCTCGCCGTCCACGAGGACCCGGGGCGCGCCGCCGGACTCCACGACCCTGCCGATCGGCCGCCAGCCCTCGGGCAGCACGCTGCGGTGGGAGAACGTTGCGACGAGTGCGAAGTCCTCGCCCCCCGTGAGCACGAAGTCCATGGCCTCACGACCCAGCGCGCCCGCCACGGTCTCCACCGGCTCGCCCACCTCCAGCGTGCCGGAGTCGAGCTCGATGTCGACGCCACTGGCCACGGCAAGGTGGCCGAGGTCGGCGAGCAGGCCGTCGCTGACGTCGATCATCGCCGTGGCTCCGGCGGCCGCGGCCGCTGGGCCCGCGGCGTACGGCGGGTCGGGCACCAGGTGTGCGTCGACGACGCTGCGGGGAGACCTGAAGCCTCGGCTCAGCGCCGCCAGGCCCGCGGCGGACCAGCCGAGCCGCCCGGCGAGCGCCACGGTGTCACCAGGTGCCGCGCCGCCCCGGGTGATGGGGCTGCTGGACTCTCCCAGGGCCGTCACGGCGACGACGATGGCGTCGGCCGCGGTCATGTCACCACCGATGACGTGCGCCCCGACCTTCGAGCACTCCAGCTCGAAGCCGCGCGCGAGGTCGACCACCCACGCCGTCGGGAGGTCGGCCGGGAGGGCGAGACCGACCGTCAGGGCCGTGGCGACTCCTCCCATCGCATTGATGTCGGAGAGGTTGCTGGCAGCGGCGCGGCGACCGACCTGCTCGGCAGTGGCCCAGTCGCGGCGGAAGTGCCGATGCTCCACGAGCAGGTCCGTGGAGACCAGGACGTGGCCCGTGCGGGTGTCCAGGTGGGCGGCATCGTCCCCGGGGCCGATCAGCACCTGCCGGCTCGTGCCGGCCTGCGCTCGGACCAGGTCGATCAGGCCGAACTCGCCGAGTGCGCCCACCGTTCCCTCGTCGGACGGGTCGCTCGCGTCTTCACCCAGGTTCTGCATGCCGCCATTCTCGCGCAGGCGGCCCCATGGCGGGTCACCCTTCTAGTAGCGTGTCCCGAGGTTCCCGAGCAGGAGGTCGCATGACGGTCCAGGCATACATCCTCGTCCAGACCGAGGTGGGCAAGGCCGCGGAGGTCGCCGAGCAGATCGCGGCGATCAGCGGGGTCCTGCACTCCGAGGACGTCACCGGCCCCTACGACGTGATCGTCCGCGCCGAGGGCCCGAGCATGGACGAGCTGGGGAACCTCGTCGTCTCCACCATCCAGGCCGTGCCGGGGATCACCCGGACCCTGACTTGCCCTGTGGTCAAGATCTGACGTCGCGACCTGACCGGTTCGTGCGTGCCGTCGCCGCGGGTCTCGCGGCCGTCCTGACCCTCCTGCTCACCGGGTGCAGCGCCGGGGTGCTCGTCGACGCCTATCCTCGCGAGCCCGGCACCGAGGACACGTGCGACATGCTGCTGGCGGACCTGCCGCCCGACGTCGCCGGGCAGGACCGCGGCGAGGTGGCCCAGGACGTGCCGGCAGCGGTCTGGGGCGAGGATCCCGTCATCCTTCGCTGTGGGGTCGAGCAGCCCGAGGACCTCACCGCGGCCTCACGCTGTGACGAGGTCGAGGGCGTCGGGTGGTTCGAGGAGCCGACGGCCGACGGGCGGCTGTTCACGACGATCGGCCGCGCGGCCTTCGTGAGCGTCGAGGTGCCTGCGGGGGTCCAGCCGGCGGCCGACGTCCTGGTCGACCTCGCGGAGAGCATCGAGAAGCACGTCCCGGTGGAGCAACCCTGCGTCTGACCTCGCTCAGCGCAGGCCGACGTCGCGCGCCATCGCCAGGTCGACCAGTCGGCCCACCAGCTCGGCATAGTCGATGCCGCTGGCGTCCCACAGCACGGGGAACATCGACGTCGAGGTGAACCCCGGCATGGTGTTGATCTCGTTGATGACGATCCCGTCATCGGTGAGGAAGAAGTCCACCCGCGCCAGTCCCTCGCACCCGAGGGCACGGAAGGCCTGCACGCCATAGGCCCGCACCTGCTCGGCCACCGTGGCGGAGACGTCGGCCGGCACCACGTTGCTGCTCGTGCCGTCGAGGTACTTGGCCTCGAAGTCGTAGAAGTCGTGGGGGGAGTCCTGCTGCTGCACGACCTCCCCGACGACGCTGGCCAGTGGGGTGCCGTCGGGCTGCTGGATGACGCCGACCTCGAGCTCGCGCTTGCCGCGGGCGGCGGCCTCGACGATGACCTTGGGGTCGAGCTTGCGGGCCGCCTCGACGGCATCGACGAGGAAGTCGATGTCGTCCACCTTGGTCACGCCGGAGCTGGACCCCGCGCGGGCTGGCTTGACGAAGACCGGCATCCCCAGGGCGCGGACCCGCGCAAGGACCTTGTCGCGGTCGCTCTCCCACTGCGCGGGAAGGATCGTGACGTACGCGACCTGGGGCAGACCACCGGCGGAGAACACGGTCTTGGTGAAGGGCTTGTCCATGCCCACCGAGCTGGCCAGGACGCCTGCGCCGACGTAGCGGACGCCGGCCATCTCCAGCAGGCCCTGCACCGTGCCGTCCTCGCCCCACGGACCGTGCAGCAGCGGGAAGGCGACGTCGACATCACGGAGCTCGTCCCAGGAGAAGCCCGGGGCGAAGGGGTCGACCGATGGCAGCGTTCCGTCCGGGAGGTCGTCCCACGCCATGGGGTCGTGGACCCACTGTCCGTCGTGGGTGATGCCCACGGGGACGACGTCGTACCGCTCGCGATCGATCACGGCGGCCACGTTGCGCGCGGTGAGGCAGGAGACCTGGTGCTCACTGGAGCGACCACCGAAGATCACGGCCAGTCGAGGACGTCCCGAGGGCCGGGAAGACGTGGGGTTCATGGCCGCTCACTGTATCGGCCCCTGCACAATGGCGGCATGCACGGACCCGAGCTCTCTCCGTCGACCATCGCCGTCAGCGTCGGGCGCCCTCCCCGCACTCCCGGAGCGCCCCTCAACGCCCCGATCGCACCGGCCACGGCACTCGTGCCCGGCGACGGCCCCGACTACACGCGTCAGGGCAACCCCGCCTGGGAGCCGTTCGAGGCGGTGCTCGGCGCGCTCGAGGGCGGCCGTGCACTGGCCTTCGCCTCCGGCATGGCCGCCACGACCGCCGTGCTCGACCTCGTCCCCGCCGGCGGCATCGTCGTCGCCCCCGAGCACGCGTACTCCGGCACGCTGGCCCAGCTGCACCAGCGGGCCCGTCGTCAGCTGGTCGACCTGCGGCTGGTCGACATCACCGACACCCGAGGGCTGCTGGAGGCGGCGGAGGGCGCCGCCCTGGTGTGGCTGGAGTCCCCCACGAACCCCATGCTCGACGTGGCCGACATCGAGGCCATCACCCAGGAGACGGCCCGTCGCGGCACCGCCGTGGCCGTCGACAACACCTTCGCCACCCCGCTGCGCCAGAAGCCCCTCGCCCTCGGGGCCGACTTCGTCGTCCACTCGGCCTCCAAGCTCATCGCCGGGCACAGCGACGCGCTGCTCGGCGCCGTCGTCACCAACAGCGAGCGCGGCCACCGGGCCGTGGAGGCACGACGCACCCTGATGGGCGGGACCCCCGGCGCGCTGGAGTGCTGGCTGGCCACACGCGGTCTGCGCACGCTGCACGTCCGCCTCGACCGAGCCGAGGACAACGCCCGCGAGCTCGCCGACCGGCTCAAGGGCCTGCCCGGGGTGACGGGCGTGCGCTACCCCGGATGGGGCACCATCGTGTCCTTCCAGGTCGAGGCGGGCCCGGACGCCGCGCAGCGGGTCACGGAGTCCAGCGAGGTCATCACCTATGCCACGAGCCTGGGAGGGGTGGAGTCCACGTGGGAGCGTCGTCGCCGACACGAGCTCGAGCCGAGGCTCGTCCCGGAGGACCTGGTCCGGCTGTCGGTGGGCATCGAGGACGTCGAGGACCTGTGGACCGACGTCCAGCGCGCGCTGGCAGCGGCCTGATCTCCCGTAGACCGCTCAGCGGACCTCGGGCTTGGCCTCGCGCGAGATGAGCGCCCTGACGAGCTGCTCGGGGTCCATCGTCCCGGCGATGAGGGAGGCGACGTGCTCGACGATCGGCATGTCGACGCCGTGCAGGGCAGCCAGCTCGCTCACCGACTGGCAGGACTTCACTCCCTCGGCCACCTGACGGGTCTGCGCGGCGACCTCCTCGACACTCATGCCCCGACCGAGCTTCTCGCCGAACGTCCGGTTGCGCGACAGCGGCGACGAGCACGTGGCCACGAGGTCACCCATGCCGGCGAGTCCGGCGAAGGTCACCGGGTCGGCGCCGATGGCCTGCCCCAGTCGGGCGGTCTCCGCGAGCCCCCTGGTGATGACCGAGGCCTTCGTGTTGTCACCGAAGCCCAGGCCCTGGCAGACGCCCACGGCCAGGCCGATGATGTTCTTGGTCGTGCCGCCGAGCTCGGCACCCACCACGTCGGTGATCGTGTACGGCCGGAAGGCCTCGGAGTGACACAGCTTCTGCAGCTGCTCGGCGACCGCGCGGTCCTCGCACGCGACGACGCTGGCGGCAGGCTCGCGGGCGGCGATCTCCTTGGCGAGGTTCGGGCCGCTGACGACGGCGATGCGGTCCGGGCCGGCTCCGGTGAGCTCGGCGATGACCTCACTCATCCGCTTGTGGGTGCCGAGCTCGATCCCCTTCATCAGGCTGACCATGATCGCCGTGTCCGCGATGTGCCCGCCCCAGTCCGTGAGGTTCCCGCGCAGCTGCTGCGAGGGCACGGCGAGCACCACGACCTCCGCTCCGGCCAACGCCTCGGCGGGGTCAGCAGTGGCCCGGATCTGGGCCGGGAGCTCGATGCCGGGGAGGTAGTCGGGGTTCTCGTGACGGTCGTTGATCTGTTCGCACAGCTCGGGGCGGCGGCCCCACAGGCGCACCTCGTTCCCGGCGTCGGCGAGGACGAGCGCGAACGCCGTGCCCCACGACCCGGCGCCCATGACGGCGGTGATGGCCATCAGATCTCCTTCGGCTTGTACGTCGTCCTCGGCTTGGCGAGCGTGTGGATGTCGATGCGCTCGCCACTCGGCAGCTCGCCGCGCACCTCGGCCATCATGGCAGTCAAGGCGTCCATCAGCCGATCGGTCGCCTCGCGGAGCAACGGCTCGGTCAGCTCCTTGCCGTGCAGGTCGTCCAGGTCGACCGGGTCACCCACCCGGACGTGAATCGTCCTGCGCGGCAGGAGCCGCAGCCGCTTGCTGTACGGCCAGAGGATCTCCTGGGGGCCCCACTGCATGACCGGGACCAGCGGCATCCCCGCCGCGAGGGCGACCCGGACGGCGCCGGTCTTGCCCGACATCGGCCAGACGTCGGGGTCACGCGTGATGGTGCCCTCCGGGTAGATCGTCACGACCTCGCCGTCCCGCACCGCCTGGACGGCGGCTCGCATCGAGTCGGTGGCGCCGTCGGTGCTGCGGTACACGGGGATCTGGGCGGCCTTGCGCAGGACCCAGCCGACGCCCCTGGCCCGCATGATCGTGTCCTTGGCCAGGAACCGCGGCGTGATCCCGTGGTCGACCATGAAGTGCGAGATCAGGATCGGGTCCACGTGCGACAGGTGGTTCGGCGCCAGCACGAAGCCGCCCTCGGGCAGGTTCGCGGCCCCCTGCCAGTCACGCCTGGTGACGACCATGAGCAGTGGGCGCAGGACGAGGACGATGAGTCGGATCATCCAGGGAGACCTGCCGTGTCGCATGGGTCGAGCCTATGCCGAGTGACGGCTCGTGCTCTGCCGGCCACCCTGGGGGACGCTTCCGGACTGACTTCACCCGAGTAGCGGACAAATAGTCCGGATAGTGGTTACGGTGGGACCTCGGCCGGGTCCATGACCGCGCCCGCGCCACGACCATCGCCCCCGAGCCTCGAGGACGAAGCCATGACGGCGACGCGAGCCCAGCGAACCGCAGGGATCGGCCCTGCCCTGCCGCGACTCCTGGTGGTGGCGGTGCTCGCCGCCATCGTGACCATGGGGCCGTGGGCCGCCTCCCCGGCCCACGCCGCGGAGATCACGTTCGACGATCCCGACGGGGTGCAGCCCGTCGGCGAGGCTGGTCGCTACCTGCCCACCAGCCCGGGCGCTCGATCCGACTACGCGTTCAGCGGGTCAGCCGAGGTCGAGCCCGAGGTGGAGGGCTTCGTCGTCGAGGTGGTCGCCACGCGTGAGGACACCGGCGAGGAGTTCACCCTGTGCACCACACCGCAGTACGACGAGCCCACGGACTCCTGGCTCTGCCACTACGTGCCCCTGAACAGCGGTCCGCTGCCCACCGCCTACGACCTGCAGGCCCGGTTGATCCCGCTCGGCGCGGACGAGCCTGCGCAGGTCGCACCTCTGTCCGGGGTGAACATCCTCAGTCCGCCGGAGCTCGACGAGGACAGCACGAGCACCGAGACCTCGAGCGTCACCCTGCGCGGGACGCGGGCCACGGGCTTCACCGTCGAGGTGTTCCAGGGCGGCGTCCGGGCCGAGCCGTCGCCGGAGGACCTCCTGTGCACGGACGAGCCGAGCGACGGCCGCGAGTGGTCCTGCACCTTCGACCTGCCCGACGACACGGTCGGCACCCACGAGATCAGCGCGCGGCAGGTCCGTTCCGTCATGCCCGGTCCCAACGGGGTGGTGGCGTCGAGCCTCCGTTCGACCGTCGTCGAGCGGATGCCCGGGCCGGAACCTGAGCCGGAACCCACGCCTGGACCGGAGCCGGAACCCACCCCCGGGCCGGAGCCCACTGCGGCCCCGGAGCCGACTGCCGACCGCGGACCCGCCGAGGACGAGCCGGCCCCACCTCTGGCGGCGGCGTCCCCGGCCCCCGTCGACCCCCCGGCGGACGGTCCGCCGGCACCACCCGACGAGGACACCGACGTCCCACCGGTCCCGACCGACGGCGATGACGGCCGTGGGAGCGGTGCGAGCGGCGGCGGCGAGGAGCCCGAGGCAGCGCGAGCCGAGGCGGCCGGGAGCGACCGCTCCGCCTCCGGGGGACGCCCCTCGAGCTACGGAACAGGGCTGCGACCGTTGTCCGACGTGCTCGACCTGCCGGTCGGCGTCGCGCTGGCCGGGGCCGGTGCCGCGATCTCGTTCCTGCTGTTCGTGGCCCTCCCGGCCGAGCTGCTCTACTCCACCCTGCGCGAGAACTACGCCCGGGCGTTCGCCTGGCCCGCTCCCCTGCGGCGGATCCGCGCGCGCCTGCCCGCCGTGCTCGAGCGACCCAGGCCCCCGTGGCTCGGACCGCTCCTGGTGCTGGTGACCGCGGCGGGGCTCGGCGCCCTGGCGGAGCCGGACCCGGGCGGCCCGGTGGTGTTCCTACGGATCTTCCTGGCCGTGCTGCTCTCCCTCGTCGTGCTCAATGGGGCCGGAGCGCTGGTGTCGGCCTGGGTCGGGAGTCGCCGGTACGGCGTGCCCGCGCGGCTCGTGCTGATGCCGGGGTTCCTGCTCATCGCCGCTCTCAGCGTGCTCGCCTCCCGGCAGCTCGGCCTGCAGCCGGGCATCCTGTTCGGCCTGCTGGTGTCGGTGGCGTTCGGTGCTGGTCTGCGCCGCGAGCAGGCGGGGCGGGTCTCCGCGTCTGTCTGCGCCGTCTATCTGGGCCTGGGGGTGCTCGCCTGGCTTCTGCACGGCACGATCGGGACCGAGGACACCAGCTTCACCGGCGAGCTGCTGCGCGAGGTGCTGACGACCGTCACCATCGGCACCATCGGGTCGATCGTCATCGCCCTGCTGCCCCTCACCTTCCTCGAGGGGCGCAAGGTCCTCACCTGGTCGAGACCCGTGTGGGCCCTCCTGTACGCCCTCACGCTCGTCCTGTTCGTCCTCGTCGTGGTGCCCCTCCCGGACTCCTGGGTCGATGCGTCGCGCCAGAGCATCATCTACAGCGGCACGTTCGGTGCCTTCGGTGTCGTGTCCCTGACGGTGTGGGCCTGGTTCCGTCTCCGCTCCGGGACACCGGCGTCCGTCCGGCAACCCTGAGCGCTCGCTGACGCGGCCTCGCGGGAGGCCTCAGGACGCTCGGTCAGGCGAAGTGCCGCGCCAGGCGACGGTGCCGGTGCGCGAAGAGCGCAGCGACCACACGGCGGTGCAGGCTCGCCGCGAGCCGCCCGGGGACCCGCGACTCGAAGGTCAGGCGGTCGTGCACGACGGTCGCCCCCTCCCCCGCCGGCGCCAGGGAACGCTCGTGCCTCCAGCGGCGCGCCGAGAGCATCGTCGACTCCTCCCGGAACGAGCGCCCCGGCTCGAGCGCGGCGATCGTCAGGTCGTCGTAGTCGACGGGGAGCACGCCGAGCAGCCTGATCCACGACCGACCGATCGGCCTCCCGAGCTGGACCGTCTCGATGGTCAGGTGCCGTGCGGCGGGGGGCATCGTCATCGACATCCACGGCATCAGCTCGTCGTTGATCCCCGCCGGGTCCACGACCCGGGCCCAGACGAGGTCCGTCGGCGCGCGCACCACGGAGCTGAGCTCCACCACGACCATGCCGGGAGCATAGAGGGTGCGACACGATGGAACGCGCGTCTCAGCCACCCGGCGTCGCGGACTCCCAGGCACCGATGCCCGCACGGATGCTCTCGGGCGTGCCCCGGTCGACGCTGGACGGCACCCACGTGTCTGCCTCCCGGTCGACCCGCACGATCGTCTGTCGGCTCCGGCCCTCCGGCGTCGTCGCCGTGACCCCGACGACGAAGGATCGCTCGGGGCCCTCCCACCCCCGGAACGTCGTGGCGACCTCCCCCACGAGCGCGTCGAGCCCGTCGAGCGTTGCGGCCTCCGCGTCGATGAAGAGGGTGGCGTCGACGTCGTCCGGGGGGTCGGCGTCGTCGTCCGGCGTCTTGGCCCCGACGCCGAGCGGGACCACGGACTGCTCCTCGAGCAGGTCGACGGCCAGCCCCACCAGCTCCGGGCTGCCGGTCGTGCCCAGCTCGACGGTCTGCTCGACGCCGAGCTCCGCCGTCACGGGGACGAGCGCCGACGCCTCGGGCTCCTGCTCACGAACCTCACGCACGGTCTCCGCGAGATCCCGGCGGACCTGCCGAGGGTCAAGACTGGCCTCCGTACGCAGCACGACCGTCGTCCCCTGGACCAGGACGGCCACGTCGCGCTCGTCGAAGGCACGGAGCACGGACTGCCGCTGCTCCTCGGTGGCGCTCTCGGGATCGTCACCGCTGCCCTGCTCGGTCGCGGTGGTGGTGCGGTTCTGGTACTCCACGACGTTGTCCGTGACGGCGACGTCCACGGTGAGGCCCTCGGCCTCGGGCAGGTCCTCCAGGCCGGCTTCGAGCGCGTCGGCCTCCCGCAACGACCGCGTCCCGAGCAGGACGTCGTCACCCTCCACGAGGGCGCCCGAGACCGGGCGGGGGTCCTGCCCGTCGAGGGCGAGCACGAGAGCGGCCCCGGCCGTGGGGAACGGCCCCTCGGAGCCGATCCGACTGATGGTCTCGCCACCACCGGGGTCGCCGGTGCTGGTGGCCGTGATCGACTCCGGGGAGAGCTGCTCGGCCATCGGCCACAGGCCCTCGGCCGCCTCCCAGAGGTCGGCACGAGCGCCGTCGCTGCTCATCTCGACCCGACTGGAGCGCTGGTACCGGCTGATCTGCAGCGACGCGAGGTCCTCCTCCAGCGCGGCGAGCATGAGTGATGCCGTAGGACCGTCCAGCTCCTCCGTGGCACCCGGACCCATCTCCAGGGAGGCGCCGGGACCCTCGTCATCGTCCGGGTCACCGGGGTCGAGGCGGACGGTGATGTCCTTGGCGTCGGTGCCCCGGGCTGCCGCGAGGACGGCCTCGAGCTCGGCCTGCGTGACGTCCGGGCGGACGTCGACGCTCGCCTCGCAGTCGACCCACTTGTAGCAGCTGGCGCGGGCGCTCTCGACACCCTCGAGCTGGTTCAGCGCCTCGATCGCGTCGTCGTCCACGCCGCCACCGCAGCCGCCCACCACCAGGATCGACGCGGCGAGGAGCGCCACCCTTCGGCCGGCCAGCGTCCCCCGGGTCACGGTCTCAGACCGTGACGGGCTTGAAGGGGAGCCGCTTGCTCTCGTAGGAGTCGATGTCGTCCCCGTGGGACAGGGTGATCGCCACGTCGTCGAGTCCCTCCAGCAGGCGCCAGCGGGTGTAGTCGTCGATCGTGAAGGAGTCCTCGATCGCCCCGACGCCCTCGCCGGCCTTGACGGTCCGCGCCTGCAGGTCGAGCGTGACGGAGGCGCCCGGGTTCTCGGCCAGGTGGTCCCAGAGCCGCTGCACGACCTTGTCGTCCACCTCGGCCGCGAGCAGGCCGGCCTTGCCGGAGTTGCTGCGGAAGATGTCACCGAAGCGCGGGGAGATGACGGCCTTGAAGCCGTAGTTCTGCAGCGCCCAGACGGCATGCTCGCGCGAGGAGCCGGTGCCGAAGTCGGGCCCGGCCACGAGCACGGTGGCGCTGCGGTAGGCGTCCTGGTTCAGCACGAAGTCCTCGTTGCCGCGCCAGGCGGCGAACAGCCCGTCCTCGAACCCGGTCCGGGTGACGCGCTTGAGGTACACGGCGGGGATGATCTGGTCGGTGTCGACGTTGCTGCGACGCAGCGGCGCGCCCACACCGGTGTGCGTGGTGAAGCGTTCCATCAGGTTTCTCCCGTGATTGTCAGGTGAGCGAGGCCGAGTGAGCGTTCGGCTCGAGCGCAAGGTCCGAGCCCTGGTAGGTCGAGCTCACGTCAGGCCTCCTGTCCAACGGTCTGGAGCGGCGGCAGGTCGGCGGGGCTGGCCAGGTGGCCGAGGACTCCTGTCGCGACCGCGACGTCCGGCGACACGAGGTGGGTGCGGCCGCCCTTGCCCTGGCGACCCTCGAAGTTGCGGTTGGAGGTGGATGCGGCGCGCTCCCCCACGGCCAGCTGATCGGGGTTCATGCCCAGGCACATCGAGCAGCCTGCCCCGCGCCACTCGGCGCCGGCCTCCTTGAAGATGACGTCGAGGCCCTCCTCCTCGGCCTGCAGGCGTACCCGGACCGAGCCCGGCACCACCAGGACACGAGTGTCCTCGGCGACCGCCCGGCCCTCGATGAGCGAGGCGGCGACCCGCAGGTCCTCCATCCGGCCGTTGGTGCACGAGCCGATGAAGACGGTGTCGACGTCGATGTCCCGCATCGGGGTCCCGGCCGTCAGGCCCATGTACTCCAGCGCGCGCTCGGCGGCGACCCGCTCGTTGGCGTCCTCGAAGAGGGCCGGATCAGGGACCGAGCCCGAGAGCGGGACGCCCTGCCCGGGGTTGGTGCCCCACGTGACGAACGGCGCGACCTGCGCGGCATCGATCGTGATGACCTTGTCGAACTCGGCGTCCGCATCGGTGGCCAGGCTCTGCCAGTACTCGACGGCGGCGTCCCAGTCGGCCCCGTGGGGGGCGTGCTGACGGCCCTTGATGTAGTCGAACGTGGTCGCGTCGGGGGCGATGAGCCCGGCCTTGGCGCCCCACTCGATGCTCATGTTGCAGATGGTCATCCGCGCCTCCATCGAGAGCTTGCGGATGGCCTCGCCGCGGTACTCCACGATGTAGCCCTGGCCACCGCCCGTGGTCTCCTGCGTGATGAGGGCGAGGACGAGGTCCTTGGCCGTGGCGTCCTCGGGCAGCTCGCCGACGACCTCCACGGCCATCATCTTGGGCCGCGCCTGGGAGAGCGACTGCGTCGCCAGGACGTGCTCCACCTCGCTCGTGCCGATGCCGAAGGCGATGGAGCCGAAGGCGCCGTGCGTGGAGGTGTGGGAGTCACCGCACACGATCGTCATGCCGGGCTGGGTGAGACCCAGCTGGGGGCCGACCACGTGCACGATGCCCTGGTCCAGGTTGCCCATGGGGTAGAGCCGGACGCCGAACTCCTCGGCGTTGCGACGCAGCGTCTCGACCTGCAGGCGCGAGACGGGGTCGGCGATCGGCTTGTCGAGGTCCGTGGTCGGGATGTTGTGATCCTCGGTGGCCAGCGTCAGGTCGGGGCGGCGCACCGGACGGCCGGACAGCCGTAGTCCGTCGAACGCCTGGGGGCTGGTGACCTCGTGGATCAGGTGGAGGTCGATGTAGAGCAGGTCCGGCTCTCCACCTGCCTGCCGGACGACGTGGTCGTCCCAGATCTTCTCCGCGAGCGTCTTGCCCATGATCTCTCCTCCGGCCGGCACCGTGACCCGACCCTCTCGACAGCGGCCCAGCGCGACAACGGCTCGGCCCGGACGGCATCCACCCTAGCACTTGCGTCTCAACATTCGATACGGCAGTATCAAGGCATGGACAACTCTAGCGGAGTCGGCGTGCTCGACAAGGCCGCCCTCGTGCTCGCGGCGCTCGAGCCGGGGCCGGCGACGCTCGCCAGCCTCGTCACCAGCACCGGCCTGGCCCGCCCCACGGCCCACCGCCTCGCGGTGGCGCTGGAGCACCACCGCCTCGTGGCGCGCGACATGCAGGGACGGTTCGTCCTCGGCCCACGGCTCGGTGAGCTCGCGGCGGCGGCCGGCGAGGACCGGCTGCTCGCGGCTGCGGGCCCCGTCCTGGCCCGCCTGCGCGACATCACCGGTGAGTCCGCGCAGCTCTTCCGCCGGCAGGGCGACTTCCGCGTGTGCGTCGCCGCGGCCGATCGCCCCACCGGGCTGCGCGACTCCATCCCTGTCGGGAGCCAGCTCACGATGTCCGCCGGGTCCGCCGCCCAGGTGCTGCTGTCCTGGGAGGATCCCGAGCGGATGAACAAGGGGCTGCTCAAGGCGACCTTCTCCGCGGCCGAGCTCTCGGCCGTACGACGTCGGGGATGGGCCCAGAGCATCGGCGAGCGGGAGACGGGGGTGGGCTCGGTCTCCGCCCCCGTGCGGTCCCCCTCCGGCAAGGTCGTCGCGGCGGTGTCGGTCTCCGGCCCCCTCGAGCGCCTCACCCGCCAGCCCGGACGCATGCACGCTCCGGCCGTCGCAGCGGCCGCCGAACGACTCTCGCAGAGCCTGCGCCGCGGGGCCTGAGCGCGGTCAGCCCTCGAGGGCGGCCACGAGCTGCGCCTTCGTCATCCGGGACGCACCAGCGACCCCGCGCTCCTGGGCCGCGGCGCGCAGGCGAACCACCGTCCACGACCCGCTCGGTCCCCCCGAGGAGCCGCCGGGGGGCGGCACCGGCACGTCACCCCCGTGCTCGAGCGGGCGCTCCGCGGTGGCTCGTCGCAGTGCGGCGTCGAGCTTGGCGGCACGCGTGCGCTCGGCCTTGGCCTCGCTCTTCCACTTGGCGGTCTTGCGTCGCTGCTTGTCGAGCTTGGCCTCGAGTGCGTCGATCGTCGCCCGGAGCCGCCGGACGTCCTTCGTGAGGGCCTTCTCGGCCGCCTTGAGCTGGTCCTTCTTGCTGCCCTTGCCCGCCGACGTCGCCGATCCGGCGTCCGGGCCGGCCGGCCTCTTGTCGTCCTTCACCTTCGTCGCCATGGCCGTACTGTGGCAGATCCCGGCGAACGTCCGGTGAATCGCCGGTGCGACCTCGGCCTCAGCCGCGGACCGTCGGCAGGTCGGCCGAGCGCACGACGGCACCGTCGGCACGCTCGATGCGCAACGACGCCACCTCCTCGCGCATGACGGCGGCGTTCAACCGGCAGTCGATCGTCACCTCGGAGCCGAGGAAGGCGCCCGCGCTGACCTCCCTACCCTCCTCGTCGACGAAGTAGACGTCGTAGGTCTTCCCCGCCTCGAGACCCTCGACCGTCAGCACGGCCTCCGTGCCCCACGTGTGGGCGACGAGCTCGGCGTCGATGTCCGCCGGGTCGGAGGCGGGCTCGAACGCGACCTGCTCGTAGGCGCCCAGCGTTCCGGGCGGGCCCTCCTGCGGCTGGTCCGTGACCGACTGGACCGCGACCGTGCCGCCTGCACCCGCGACGACGAGCCCGGCCGCTGCCACCGCCAGCACGAGGCGGCTTCGTCGACGGGCCGGGGGCGAGTCGGGTCGGGTCGTCGCGGCGACGACCGACTCCTCCAGCGAGGGTGAGGGTGAGCCGTGATCCCACCCGGTCAGGGAGCTGACCCGGGCGGCGACCCCGGTGAGGGCGTCGCACTCGGAGCGGACCGCGGGGTCGTCGCCGGCCCACGCGTCGAGCTCACGACGCTCGGCGTCGCTCAGCTCGCCGGCGGCGGCCGCGCCGAGCAGCTCGGCCAGACGGGCGTCCGTGCGGTTCATCGCTCCTCCTCTCCCTCGAGCATCTCGCGCAGGGCGCGCAAGGCGTGGTACATCCGGGTCCGCAGGGTGGCCACGGGGACGCCGTCGCGCCGTCCCAGCTGTTCGTAGGTCAAGCCTTCCAGCCGGACGGCCACGACCACCCGGCGGTGGTTCGCGCTCAGCTGGGCAAGGGCCCAGACCAGCGTCAGGTGGTCGTCGGTGCGGACGTGGTCATGAGCCGAGTCCACCTCCCGCTCCAGGCCCTCGTGCACCAGGCGCACGGGCCGGCGCCCACGGGAGCGCAGCTGGTCGACCACGACGTTGCGGGCGATGGCGAACAACCACGTGCGCAGCGACCCGCGCGCCGTGTCGTACCGCTCACGAGCCCGCCAGGCACGGGTGAACGTCTCCTGCACGCACTCCTCCGCCAGACCGCGATCACCGCAGGCGTTGAGGGCGAAGCCGAACAGCTCGGACCCGTGGTCGGAGTACGCGGTCCGGACGTCGAACGACGATCCCTCGTCCGTCAAGCCGTGGCTCCTCATCCATCGCCGGTGCCCGGCCACGGTAACCCGCACGGGGTCCAGCCGCAGGTCAGCCGGAGCGAGGGCGATGGTCATGCCGTGGGATACGACGCTGACCGGCCCGGCGTTCTCCACGAGACGGACGTCACGAGTGAACGCCGCACGGTTCGATGTCGTACCCCCTGCAGAAGGCGCCGATCTGGGCGCCTCGACGAAGGGAAGACCATGAAGACCAGCACCAGTGGGCGCCGTCTGGCCGCCCTCGCCATGGCCGCACCGGTCCTCGTGATGGCCGCCGGCTCACCCGCCTCAGCCGAGACCGAGGTCGAGCGTCCGGACAGCTTCACCAGCGCGTTCACCGCGATGGCCACCCCCGACACCATCATCGACCCCGACGGCGAGCCCGTGGACGGCGAGGAGGGCGCCACCGGCGCCTTCTCGTTCATGATCAACTCCGATGAGGAGATCATCTGCTACGACATCGAGCTGGAGGGTGTCACCGGCGACTACGAGAGCCCCGCCAAGACCGCCACGCACATCCATGAGGCCGCCGAGGGCGAGGCTGGCCCCCCGCGCCTGGCCTTCCCGGATCCCGAGGGCGAGGGCACCCGCACCAGCAGCGGCTGCCTGCAGGGCCCCTTCACGACCGGCCTGGAGGATGACGGCGGCAACGACACCGGCGAGGGCTTCACCCTCAGCCAGATCGAGGATGACCCGGCGTCGTTCAACGCCGACACCCACACGGCTGACTTCGCCGCCGGCGCGGTCCGTGGTCAGCTCCAGTCGATGCCGGTCGACGGCGTCGACACCGGGCAGGGCGCACTGGCCCAGCCGTCCACCAGCACCGGCACCGTGGCGGCCCTCGGCGTCGCCGGAGTGGTCCTCGCCGGTGCGGCAGGCGTCGCGATGCGTCGTCGTGCGCACGCCTGACCTGTCCCTCCCGAGCGTCGCCCTGGTCGCCGCCCTGCTCCTGGCAGGATGCGGCGGCCAGGGCGGCGGCACGTCCGAGGCCACCGACCCGCCGAGCCCGTCCGCGAGCCGGAGCGCCTCGCCCGCGCCGACGACGCCCGAGAGCCAGGGCTCACCTCCCGTCCGCGTGCGGATCGACGCGATCGACGTGGACGAGTCCGTCATCGACCTGGGCATCGCCGACAGCGGGGAGCTCGACGTGCCGCAGGACCCGGCCGACGTCGGCTGGTTCACCGGCGGCGGTCGCCCCGGCGGCACCGGCCCCACGGTCATCGTCGGGCACCTGGACTCCACGACCGGTCCCGCAGTCTTCGCACGGGTGCCGCAGCTCGCACCCGGCGACACCGTCACGGTGACGACGCAGGACGAGGGCGACGTGGAGTACACCGTCTCGGCCGTGGAGGACTTCCCGCAGCAGGGCGGATTCCCCACCGAGAGGGTCTTCGGCGCCACCGCGGACGACGAGCTGCGGCTCATCACCTGCACCGGACCGTACGACCAGCAGGCCGGCCGGTACACCGAGAACCGCGTCGTCTTCGCCCAGCCCTCGTGACCCAGCCCTCGTGAACCCAGCCCCCTGAGCTCCGCCCTCCTGAACCGCTGAGACGTTCCCGGCAGAAAAGCTCGAGAACCGATGAACGTGATCGGCGCGGATGACGTACCCCGTGGGGAACAGGCGCCGTGTGGCGTCACCGACGAAGGGGAACTTCATGACCGTCAAGCGCACGAGCCGTTGGGGCGTCGCCACCCTCGGGGCCGCCACCGCCACGCTGACCCTGGGCGCCCTCGCGTCCCCGGCCACGGCCGACACTCCCGAGCAGGTCGACCGCCCCGACAGCTTCACCAGCGCCTTCACCGTGGACGCGACCCCCGATCAGGTGGTGCCCAACCCGGCCGGCGACCCCGCCGGTGTCGAGGGCGCAGAGGGCGAGTTCATCTTCCTCATCAACTCCGAGGAGGAGATCGTCTGCTGGGACATCACCGTGACCGGGCTCGCGACCGACTACCAGAGCGCCGCGAAGACGTCGACGCACATCCACGAGAACCCCGCTGGCGAGAACGGCCCGCCGCGGCTCTCCTTCCCGAACCCTGACCCGGTCTCCGACGACCCCGACGAAGTGCGCACCAGCAGCGGCTGCTCCGAGGGGCCGTTCACCACCGGACTGCCCGTCGACGGCGAGGAGGGCACCGACACGGGCGAGGGCTTCGAGCTCGCGCAGATCGAGGAAGACCTCGAGGCCGAGCTCTTCTCCGCCGACACCCACACCACGGACGCCGTCTCGGGTGCGGTGCGCGGCCAGCTGGAGTTCGACCAGGAGCTGCTCGACGCCGCCAACGAGGCCGGCGAGCAGGCCCCCGGCGACGATGACGCCGACGCGGACGACGACGAGCGTGAGGTCCCGGTCCGTGGAGTCGACACCGGTGCCGGCGGTACGGCCTCGGGCACGCCCGTCGCCCCCATCGCCGCGCTGATGCTCGGCGGCCTCGGCGCCGTCGGCGTGCTCGCCGCTCGCCGCCGCGCCGGTGCCTGACCGACGCTCAGGGCTCGTCCCTCGGGCGGCTTCCGTCCTCCTGGCCGCCGCACTCCTCGCGGGGTGCGGCGGGCAGGGTGGCGAGCCGCCCGCACCCACCCCCACGCCCACAACGGCTGAGCCGACGCCCGAGCCGTCACCGGCCGCTCAGCGCGCAGCGGCCGCTCCGGTTCGCGTGACCATCCCGGCGTTGGGACTCAACGAGAACCTCATCGACCTCGACATCGACGAGGAGACCGAGGAGCTCGAGGTTCCCGAGAACCCCGAGGACGTGGGCTGGTTCACCGGTGGCGGCAAGCCCGGTGAGCTCTACCCGACGGTCATCGCCGGACACAAGGACTCCTCCACCGGACCGGCGATCTTCGCCCGGCTCACTGAGCTGGAGGTGGGCGAGGAGCTCAGCGTCCTCGACGCCGGGGGCCAGCGGTTCACCTACCGGATCGACGAGGTGCGTGACGTGCCGCAGAACGACGACTTCCCGACCGAGGACGTCTACGGCCAGACCGAGACGTCACAGATCCGATTGATCACCTGCACCGGCCCGTACGACCAGGGCGTCGGTCGCTACACCGAGAACCGCGTCGTCTTCGCCTCGCAGGTCTGACCACCACGCGACCAGCCCCTTCCCAAGATTTGTGAGCATGGGCACCCGAACAGGCTGCCAAAGCACTGATCGGGTGCCCACGCTCACACATCCTGGGGATAGCGTTGTCTAGAACAGGCCCGGCTGCTCGAGCTCCAGGAGAGTCCTCTTGCGGTCCGGGCCGCCGGCGTAGCCCGTGAGCGTGCCGTTGGCCCCGATGACCCGGTGGCAGGGCACCACGACCGGGAGGGGGTTGGCCCCGTTCGCGGCGCCGACCGCCCGTGAGATGCCCGGCTCGTAGCCGAGGCTTCGCGCGATCTCCCCGTAGGTGACCGTCTCGCCGAACGGGATGCGGCGCAGCTCGCCCCAGACCTTGCGCTGGAACTCGGTGCCGTCGTTGGCGAGCGGGAGGTCGAACGTCGTCCGCTCCCCTGCGAAGTACTCCTCCAGCTGGTGCTGCGCGTCGTCGAGCACCGTCTCGGCCCGGCGGGTGCCGCGCGGCTCCGCGTCGAACTCCACGGCCGTCAGCAGGCCGGCCGACGTGTGCAGCCGCAGGCCACCGATCGGTGAGTCCATCCATCGGGTGCTGCTCATCGCTCGTTCCTCTCGCCGGGTCCGGTCGGGGTGGTGCTGCTGGTCAAGGCTGTGCTGGTCAAGGCTGTGCTGGTCAAGGCTGGGGCACCCGCTCGCCACAGGTGCATCCCAGCGTACGAGCGCCACGGACGCCAGTGCGCGGTGTCGGTCGGCGTGCGGTCGCGGGCCGTGAGCTCTCGCCTCAGCACGAGGTCGGTGGCGAGCAGGACGTCCGGATCGGCGAGCGCACGCATCAGGACGTAGTCCGCCGTCCACGGGCCGATGCCCCGGAGCTCCACCAGGGCGGCCCTGGTGGCGACACGGTCAGCGCCGGGCGACAGGTCCACCGCACCCGAGGCGACCGCGGCGGAGAGCCGCCTGATCGTCTCGGCCCGGGCTCGCGGCATGGCGTAGGTGGTCGGATCGGCTGCGGCCAGCGCCTCGGGCGTGGGGAACGTGCGGTCCAGCCCGTGCTCGCGCGCCAGGTCCAGCACCACGGGCTCGCCGTGCGCCCGCACGATGCGCGCCGTCACGGTCTGCGCCCCGGCCACGGACACCTGCTGGCCGACGACGGTGCGCACAGCCGTCTCGTGCCCGTCCGTGCTCCCGGGGACCCGCAGCCCCGGGGACTCACGCACCAGGGGCTCCAGCACCGGATCGGCGGCCAGGGCCGTGTCGATCTCCTCGGGGTCGGCCTCGAGGTCGAGCAGGTGTCGCACCTGCGCCACGGCAACCGACTCGTCGTCGGGGTCGGTGAGCTCGAGACGACAGTCGGCTCCCCCGGGATGCAGGGACGCCGCGACGACGCCCGGCCCGCCGGGCAGGTCGAGCACCCTGGCGTACGTGGTGCCCTCGACGGTCTCCAGGCCGTCCACGACGTGCGCGGCGAGGAAGTCCAGCAGGGCCTCGGCGTGGAAGGGCGGCCGGGCCCGGAGCGCAGTGCGGGTGGTGCTCACGGCGTCACGAGCGACGGCCGCTCCTGCCCTTGCTGGGCTTGCGGCGCAGCAGTACGTGCTTGCCGTCGTGCTCGATCTCGAACAGGTCGATCGCGTCGACCAGGCCGCTCAGCTTGGAGTACCCGTAGTTGCGGGGCTCGAAGGACGACTGGTTGCGGATCTGGTTGCTGACCTGGGACAGCTGCGCCCAGCCGTCGTCGTCCGCGGCCTCGTCGACGGCGGTGCGCAGCATCCGGACCAGGCGGTTGTCCTGACGCAGCGTGGGGCCGTCCAGGCGTTGGGGGGTCCGGGACGCCTTGGCCGGTGCGTCATCGGCGCTGGAGGACGTCTCGGCGGCCTCCGCGTCGTCATCGTCGGCGTCGTCGTCCTCGCGCAGCGTCTCCAGGAAGTAGAACGTGGAGCAGGCGTTCTGGAAGGCGTCGGGCGCCTTCTTGGCACCGAAGCCCAGGACCTCCGCGCCCGACTGGCGCAGCCGCATCACCAGCGGGGTGAAGTCGGCGTCGCTGGAGACGATCGCGAACCCGTCGGCCACCCCGGCGTGCAGCAGGTCCATGGCATCGATAACCATGGCGATGTCGGAGGCGTTCTTGCCCTTGGTGTAGGCGAACTGCTGGACGGGCGCGATCGCGAACTCCTGCAGCCGCCCCTCCCAGCCCTTCATCTGCGAGCTCTTCCAGTTGCCGTAGGCCCGCCGGACGTGGGCGTTGCCGGACTTGGCGACCTGGGACAGGATCGCCCCGGCCTTGGAGGACGGGGCGTTGTCGGCGTCGATGAGGACGGCGATGCGGGTGGTCGACATGTCTCGACCCTAGGCCACTGCTCCCGCGGGCCCTGCGGCCCGGGGCACGCACCCCCACCGCGCCTGCGAACGGCTCCTCGCCCACCCCGATCACGCAAGAAGATCGCCCCCACCGGAAGGCGGAGACGATCCTGTTGCGACAGCGTTGGGGCCATCTTCTTGCGTAGCCCCGACGGGATTCGAACCCGCGCTACCGCCTTGAGAGGGCGGCGTGCTAGGCCGCTACACAACGGGGCCACTGGCCCGAGGACCAATGGAGACCATCGTGCGACGGCCTCTGTACCCCGTACCGGATTCGAACCGGCGATCTCCGCCTTGAGAGGGCGGCGTCATAACCGCTAGACCAACGGGGCGCGACCGCACGAGTGTACGGCCTTCGCTGGGGTACCAGGACTCGAACCTAGAACGACGGTACCAGAAACCGCTGTGTTGCCAATTACACCATACCCCAACGGCGTCGGGACGAGCCCGAGCCGAGGTCTGACTCTACCGGACGCCGACCGGTGTCCCCAAACCGGGTCGACCCGTCACAGGGCCGCCCGCAGGCGGTCCAGGGACCGGGTCCGACCGAGCAGCTCCAGCGACTCGAACAGCGGTGGGGAGATGCGGCTGCCGGTGGTGGCGACCCGCACCGGACCGAAGGCCAGGCGCGGCTTGAGCCCCATCTCATCGACCAGCGCCACGCGCAGTGCGCCCTCGATCGTGGCGCACGACCACTCCGTCGTCTCCCCGATCGCCTCCAGGGCAGCAAGTGCGGCACCGACGACCTGGCGACCCTTGTCGTCGAGCTGCTTGGCACGGTCGGTCTCGTCGATGCTGAACGCGTCCTCGTCGACGAACAGGAAGCGCAGCATCGCCACGGCCTCGGTGAGCAACGAGATGCGCTCGTGCACGAGCGGGGCGGCCGCGGTCAGCGTGGCGTGCTCGTCCGCCGTGATGGGCTCGTGGACCAGCCCGGCGGCCTGCAGGTGCGGTGCCAGCCGGACACAGAGCTCGTCGACGTCCAGCAGCCGCACGTGGTCGCCGTTGACGGCCTCGCACTTCTTGAGGTCGAAGCGTGCCGGGTTGGGGTTCACCCGTGAGATCTCGAAGGCCGGCACCATCTCCGCCAACGTGAAGATGTCGCGCTCCACCCCGTCGACGGAGGGCAGCGACCAGCCCAGCAGCGCCAGGTAGTTGAGCAGTCCCTCCGGCAGGAAGCCCTGCTCGCGGTAGCCCAGGAGGTTGGACTCCGGGTCGCGCTTGGACAGCTTCTTGTTGCCCTGGCCCATGACGTAGGGCAGGTGCCCGAACCGGGGGATGAAGCCCTGGCCGACGCCGATCTGCGCGAACGCCTCGTACAGCGCGATCTGCCGCGGTGTGGAGGAGAGGATGTCCTCGCCGCGCAGGACGTGGGTGATGCCCATGAGGGCGTCGTCGGTGGGGTTCGTCAGCGTGTACAGCGGCTGACCGTTGGCGCGCACGATGACGAAGTCCTGGACGTTCTCGGCACCGAAGGTGATGGGGCCTCGGACCAGGTCGTCGAAGGTCCAGTCCTTGGCCGGCATCATGAAGCGGATGACGGGCTGGCGCCCCTCGGCCTCGTACGCCGCCTGCTGCTCGGAGGTGAGATCGCGGTGCAGGCCGTCGTACCCGCTCGGGCGGCCGGCGGCACGGGCGGCGTCACGGCGCTCCTGCAGCTCCTCGGCCGTGTCGTAGGCCTTGTAGGCGAGGCCGGCGTCCAGCAGGCGCTGGGCGACGTCGGCGTAGACGTCCATCCGCTCGCTCTGGCGGTAGGGACCGTTCGGTCCGCCGACCTCGACGCCCTCGTCCCAGTCCAGCCCCAGCCAGCGCATGACGTCCAGGAGCAGCTCGTAGGACTCCTGGTTGTCGCGGCTGGCGTCGGTGTCCTCGATGCGGAAGACGAACCGACCGCCGTGATGGCGCGCGAAGGCCCAGCTGAAGAGCGCCGTGCGGGCCATCCCGACGTGCGGGTTGCCCGTCGGGGACGGGCAGAAGCGCGCGACCACCGGGGCGTCGTCCCCGACCGTGGGGACGGTCCCCGTGAAGGACTCAGTCATGGGGGACCACCTGGTTCGTGAGGGTGCCGATGCCCTCGACCGTCACGCTCACCCGATCGCCGGCGACCATGCGACCGACTCCCTCGGGCGTCCCGGTCAGGATGACGTCGCCGGGCAGCAACGTCATGAAGCTGGAGACGTACTCGATCACGTCGGCCACGGAGAAGACCATGTCCGACGTCCGGCCGTCCTGGCGCTGCTCACCGTTGAGCTCGGTGCTGACGCGCAGGTCGGCGGGGTCGAGGTTGGTCTCGATCCACGGACCGAGCGGGCAGAAGGTGTCGAAGCCCTTGGCGCGGGCCCACTGACCGTCGGAGTGCTGCAGGTCGCGCGCGGTGACGTCGTTGCCGACGGTGTAGCCGAAGATCACCTTGGGCGCGTCCTCGGCGGAGACGTCCTTGCAGATGCGGCCGATGACGACGGCGAGCTCGCCCTCGAACTGCACGTCCTCGCTCTGGTCCGGGTGCACGACGGGGTCGCCCGGGCCGACGACGGTCGTGTTGGGCTTGAGGAAGACCAAGGGGCGCTCGGGGACGTCGTTGCCGAGCTCCGCGGCGTGCGCGGCGTAGTTACGGCCCACGCCCACCACCTTGCTGCGCGGGATGACCGGCGCGAGCAGGCGGACGTCGTCGAGCGGGACCTTCTGGCCCGTGAGCTCGAAGCCCGCGTAGAGCGGGTCGCCCTTCAGGACGGCGATGGTGGGGACGCCGTCCTCATCCCCGACGACCCCGAACTGGGGGTCGTCCTCTCCGGCAAACCTGGCGACACGCACGAGCCCGAGCCTACCGAGCGAGGCCTCGGCCGCGCCGGGCCGGGCGTCCGGGGCCGTGCGGCTAGGGCACGCTGACGGACTCGATGACGATCGGCTCGGCCGGTGGTCCGTCGGGCGCGCCGCCCTGCGCACCGACGGCGGCCACCTCGTCCAGCACCTCGAGCCCGGCCTCGTCGATCGTGCCGAACACGGTGTAGTCGGACGGGAAGTCGGAGTCGTCGAAGTTGAGGAAGAACTGCGAGCCGTTGGTGTCGGGGCCGGCGTTGGCCATCGCGACGGTGCCTCGCGGGTAGGCCTCGTCGCCCTCGAGCTCGTCGGCGAAGGTGTAGCCGGGCCCGCTGCCACCCGTGCCGGTGGGGTCGCCGCACTGCACGATGCCGTAGGGCACGGCGCTCGGGTCCGAGACGCGGCTGCAGGGCCCGTCGTCGAAGTAGCCCTGCTCGGCCAGGGACGTGAACGAGGTCGCCGCACAGCGGGCCTCGGGGTCGAGCGTCACCGTGACGTCGCCCTGCGCGAAGGTGATCACCGCCGTCTCCGCCGGCTCCGCGTCCTCGGCCGGGGCATCGACGTCCTTGGCGACCGGGCCCGACCCGGGCATCCAGCTGCAGGCGTCCTCGGCCGGCTCGGGGTCGTCGCTGCCGCAGGCGGTGAGCAGGCCGAGGCAGGCGACGACAGGGGCGAGGAGGACGAACGAGGGGCGGCGCATGGGGTGAATGCTAGAGCGGGTCTCCACCACCGCCTGCACGGGCACCGGGCGGTGAGTGGCTGGTCCCACGAACCTCGCGCCGGTGGCGGAGTCGTGGAATCGGGTCCGATTCCACGACTGACTCACCGCTCGGCAGGGACGAGCAGGGGTCACGAGACCCGCGCGGCGACCACCCTCGACCGCTCCAAGGCGGGGTCGTCGGGGTCCGGGCCCCGCTCACGCCGGACCTCGGTGAGCCCGGGGAGAGCGAACTCCGCGCCCGCCGGTCCGATCACCACCAGCAGCCCGCCCTCGGCAACGGTGTCGGCGAGTGCCGCCGTCACGCTCGGGTCGAAGGTGACGACCAGGGCGAAGCGGCCGTGCCACGGTTCGGGCAGGGCGTCCGCGGCGACCTCGACGTGGTGGACGCGCGAGAGGTCCTCCCCCACCCCGAGGACGAAGACCTCATAGCCGAGGGTCGCCAGGTGGATCCCCTCGGGCGTGACGTCGGGGCCGGCCACCAGAGCCAGGAGGCCGTCGCCCGCGGCCCCGGCCTCGGTGGTCCAGTCGGTCAGGAGACGGCGCGGCGAGTCCCCGTCGCGTCTCATGCGGAGCACCTCATGCGGACCCGAACCGTCGCTGGCGACGGGCGTACTCCTCGACCGCGGCCCACAGCGCGAGCCTGTCGACGTCGGGCCAGGCGATGTCGGAGAAGACCATCTCGGCGTACGCCGACTGCCACGGCAGGAAGTTGCTCGTGCGGTGCTCCCCCGACGTGCGCCAGAACAGGTCGACGTCGGGCAGGTCCGGCTCGTCGAGGTAACGGGCGAAGGTGCGCTCGGTGATGCGGTCAGGATCGACCCGCCCCGCCTTGACGTCGCGGGCGAGGGCCGCGGCGGCATCGGCGATCTCGGCCCGGCCCCCGTAGTTGACGCACATCGTCAGGCTCAGGACGTCGTTGCGGCGGGTGAGCTCCTCGGCGTGCTCGAGCTCGTCGATGACGCTGCGCCACAGCCGGCGGGGCCGTCCGGCCCAGCGCACACGGACTCCGAGGTCGTGCATCTCGTCGCGCCGGCGGTGCACGACGTCGCGGTTGAAGCCCATCAGGAAGCGCACCTCCTCGGGGGAACGCTTCCAGTTCTCCGTCGAGAACGCGTAGACCGAGACGGCCTCGATGCCCAGCTCGATGGCGCCCTTGACGACGTCGAGCAGGGCGAACTCGCCCATCTTGTGTCCCTCGGTGCGGGGCAGGCCCCTCGCCTTGGCCCAGCGGCCGTTGCCGTCCATGACGACGGCGACGTGGCGGGGCACCTGCTCGGGCGCGAGGTCCGGTGGCATGGCACCCGAGGGGTGCGGCTCGGGCTGCTTGGGCTCGCGCGGTCGCGTGCGGCGCGGGGTGCGGGCCATCAGCGGTCCACGTGGCTCAGGGAGCGCAGCCCGCGCTCGAGGTGCCAGGACAGGTAGGAGCTGACGAGGCCGGTGGCCTCACGTCGGGAGCGGTCGTCGGTCTCGCGGACGACCGGCCAGTCACCGGCGAGCAGGGCGGCGAGCAGAGCCACGGTGGGAGCCCCGGGCGCTGCCGATCCGGGGACGCGGCACACGTCGCACAGCATGCCACCCGACGCGGCGTGGAAGTGACGGTGCGGTCCGACCGTCCCGCAGCGCGCGCAGCCGTCGAAGCTCGGGGCGTAGCCGGCGACGGCGAGCGCCCGCAGCTGGTAGGAGTCCAGCACCCAGGCGGCGGAGAGCTCCTGGCCCGTCAGCGCACGCAGCGCGCCCACGAGGAGCTGGTACTGCTGGACCGCGGGCTCCCCGTCACCCTGCACGAGGCGCTCGGCCGTCTCGAGCATCGCGGTTCCGGCGGTGTAGCGCGGGTAGTCCGCGCCGAGGTCGCGAGCGAAGGCGGAGATGGTCTCGACCTGCGTGATGACGTCCAGGCTGCGGCCCTCGGCCAGCTGCAGGTCCACGTGCATGAAGGGCTCGAGCCGACCCCCGAAGCGCGAGGAGGTCTTGCGCACACCCTTGCCGACGGCGCGCACCAGTCCGCGTTGCCGGGTCAGCAGGGTGATGATGCGGTCCGCTTCCCCGAGCTTGTGCGTGCGCAGCACGACACCTTGGTCCCGGTAGAGGCTCACCCGTCCATTCTGCCGTGTCGCGGGGCTCCGACCACGACGGACACCCTCGCTGGCGTCATCGGCCTGCGGAGCGCTCGGCCTCGTACAGGTCGTAGGGGTCGTGCAGGGGTCGACCCAGCTGCTCCTGCAACCAGGTGGCATCGCGCCGGCTTCCTCGCTGCGAGCCGTCGGCGGTGCCGTCGCTCGTCAGGTTGGAGGCGAAGATGCCGGCAGCGGACTTGGGCAGGAAGTCCTCGTAGACGATGGGCTCGAGCGCTCCGTCCGCGGTGCGGGTGAAGTAGGCGAGGTCCTGCGCGTCGAGCTCGGCCTCGGTGGAGGGAAGCGCCGTGATGCCCTCGGCGTCGTGGAGAGCGCGTCCCTGCGGGGTGAGCGCCACGGCGCGCGCCTCCACCTCACCGAAGCGCACGCGCAGGTGGCCCGTGGTGATCGAGCCGTCAGGCTCGCGGAAGGTCCGCGGCTCGTCGAGCGCCCGGAAGGACGTCTGGCGCAGCAGCACGTCGACCGGAGCGGCCGGCGGGCCCTGGATCCGGTCGATCATCGTGATCCCCCGGTCCTGCATCCGGCGGTAGAGCCCATCGATGTCGAGCACGCGCGGGGTGAGGTGGTTGATGTGCGTCGTGGTGACGCCACCGATGTCGGCCGCGACGCTGCTGATGATCTCCAGCTGCTCGTACCACGCCCGGTCGACGGGCTCCTCGGACAGGGCGAACGAGGAGGTGGCCAGCTCCAGGAACCGGTCGGCGTCGTGCGCCGACAGGGCACCGTCGGCCTCCATGCGGTCCGCGAGCACCAGCAGCTCGGTCGGAAAGAGGCTGCGGGCGTCGAGTCGCTCACGCAGCTGCGCCTCGGTCCGCTCGTCGAAGAAGCGACGGTCGTCCACGACGAGCATCGAGGTGAAGACGCGGAACGGGTTGCTGGCCAGCTCGGCACGGTCCACCGGACGGAAGGCGGTCGAGACGACCGGGACCGGCGGGGTGGCCTCACGCAGGTCGTAGAAGCCCACCGGCTGCATCCCGCACGCGCCGAAGACCCGCCCCACCTGCGCCATCTCCTCCGGCGTGCCCACCCGGATGGCCCCGTGCCGCTCGGCCGTGACGCGCTCGATCGTGCCCAGGCGCTCGGTCTGCTCCCCCAGCCGCTCCAGCGCCTCGGCGTTGATCTGCTCGCAGACCTCCACGAGCGTCGTGTAGGCCGGGACCTCGGTTCCGTAGAGCACCGACAGCGCACGGGCGAGCGCGGCGCGCAGCCGAGTCGGCCTCACCCGCTCGGGGGTGGTCACAGGAACTCGACGCCCTGGGCGAGCGGGAGCTCGGTGGAGTAGTTGACGGTGTTGGTGGCGCGTCGCATGTAGGCACGCCAGGCGTCCGAGCCGGACTCGCGCCCGCCGCCGGTGTCCTTCTCCCCGCCGAAGGCCCCGCCGATCTCGGCGCCGGACGGACCGATGTTGACGTTGGCGATCCCGCAGTCGGAGCCGGTCGCGGACAGGAACGTCTCGGCCTCCCGCACGTCGAGCGTGAAGATGGCCGACGACAGGCCCTGCGTGACGTCGTTGTGCAGGGTGATGGCCTCCTCGAGCGTGGCGTAGGACAGGACGTACAGCAACGGCGCGAAGGTCTCGGTCCGCACGATGTCGGTCTGCTCGGGCATGTCGACGATGGCCGGGCGGACGTAGCTGCCGCCGCTGACGCCCTCGGTAGCACCGCCGCCGGTCACGAGGGTTCCACCGTCGGACTCGGCCTGGCCGATCGCGGCGTCGAAGGCCTCGGCGGCGCGTGCGTCGATGAGCGGCCCGACGAGGGTCGAGGCTTCCAGCGGCGAACCGACGGGCAGGGTCTCGTACGCTGCGGCGAGACGCTCGACGAGGTCGTCCTTGATGCTCTCGTGCACGATGATCCGCCGCAGCGACGTGCACCGCTGGCCGGCGGTGCCGACGGCCGAGAACACGATGCCCCGCACCGCGAGGTCGAGGTCGGCGCTCGGTGCGACGATGGCGGCGTTGTTGCCGCCCAGCTCCAGCAGGCAGCGCCCGAGCCGCGACGCGACGCGAGGAGCGACCTCCCGGCCCATCCGCGTGGAGCCGGTGGCCGAGACCAGGGCGACCCGCGGGTCGTCGATCATCGCCTGACCGACCTCACGCGCCCCGAGGACAAGCTGGGCGAGGTCCTCGGGAGCCCCGGCGCGCCGTGCCGCCTCCCTGGCCAGGGCGTGGCAGGCGAGGGCCGTCAGCAGCGTCTTCTCCGACGGCTTCCACACGACGGCGTCACCGCACACGAACGCCAGCGCGCTGTTCCACGACCACACGGCGACCGGGAAGTTGAAGGCGCTGATGACCCCGACGACGCCCAGCGGGTGCCACTGCTCCATCATCCGGTGCCCTGGCCGCTCGGTGGCGATCGTGAGGCCGTGCAGCTGGCGGGACAGGCCCACCGCGAGGTCGCAGATGTCGATCATCTCCTGCACCTCGCCCAGGCCCTCGGAGAGGATCTTCCCGGCCTCGATGCTCACCAGCGCGCCGAGGTCGTCCTTGTGCTCGCGCAGCAGCTGCCCCAGCTCGCGGACCATGACTCCGCGCACGGGCGCCGGGACGCTGCGCCACTGCTCGAACGCCGAGCGTGCAGAAGCGACGGCTCCGGCCACGTCCTGGGCCGAGTGGGCGGGCAACCGCCCGATCCGCGACCCGTCGATCGGGGAGGTGCAGTCCAGGCCCCCGCTCGCGTCGTCCACGAAGGGGTCCCCCGCTCCGAGTCGTTGCAGGATCTCCCTGGCTCGGGTGCTGACGTCGGTCATCGGGTCACCTTTCCGTGGTCGGCGAAGAGTCGGCCCGAGGTGGTGCCGAACAGGTCTGCGAGGCGGATGTCCTCCTGGCGCACGAAGCCGGCGTGCGGGAGCACACCGTCGGCCACGAGCTCGACCACGCTCACCGCCGACGCAGCCGTGGTCCAGCTGATGGCTCGCCAGGTGCGGCCGTCGATCTCCAGCGGCGCGTAGCCACGGACGTAGTTCTCCCGGAACGACTGGCCGTCCTTGCTGCCCTCGACGGCAGCGTGCAGATAGACGACGTCGTCGTTGACCGGCGGCTTGGCCTCGACGAGGATGCGGCCGACGTCCTCGCGACGGTCCCGCAGGTTGAGCTCCTCGAAGAGGAAGTGCATCTGCTGGAAGTGTCCGGGGTAGCGCAGGGTCTTGTAGTCGAGCCGGTGCACGCGCCCCTCGAAGGTCTGGCACATCGTGCCCAGGCCTCCCGAGGTGAGCGCCGCCTCCAGCTCGATGCCCCCGATGAAGACCCGTTCCTTCTCGGACATGGCCGGCACCATCTGGCGGCGTCCGGAACGCAGGACCTCGCAGTCGTTGAGGTACTCGTTCACGACCCCCTCGGCGGACCAGTTGAAGGCGTAGCCGAGAAGGCCGGTGGGATTCTGCGGGAGCGCGCCGACCTTCAGCTCGATCGAGCGGATCTGCTCGAAGCCCTCGGCCAGGGAGGCCCCGACGATGCCGATCAGCCCGGGCGCGAGACCGCACTGGGGCACGAAGGCGCTCTCGGGGCGCTTCTGCGACAGCTCCAGGACGCGGTTCGTCGTGGGAACGTCCTCGGTGAGGTCGAAGTAGTGGGCGCCGGTGTCGTACGCGGCCTCGGCCACGGCGATGTTGAGGTGGTAGGGCAAGCAGGAGACGACGGCGTCCACGTCGGTCAAGGCCTTGCGCACCGCCTCGGCGTCGCTGACGTCCACGGCGTGCGCGGCGAAGCCGAGTGCCTCACGTGGGGCGGCGTCGTACCCGACGACGGTGAAGCGCGCGCGCGTCAGCAGGTCGGCGACGAGCTCACCGACCTTGCCCAGGCCGAAGACGGCGACCTTCTCGATGGACCGGGCCACGGGTGCTGCTCCTTCGTCGTCGGGCTGCTGCGCCCATCTTGACCGCTTAGCCCCCGCCAGGTCCACCATAAGTCTTGCTAATGTCTCGGGCATGCCTCGACGTCCCCTGCCCGACCCGTCCCGGCTACGCGTTCTCGTCGCGGTCGCCGACCACGGGTCCATCGCCGCGGCGGCCCGGGCGCAGGACGTCACCGCGTCCGCGCTCTCCCAGCAGCTCACCCAGCTCGAGCGCGAGTGCGGGCTCCCACTGCTGGAGCGGCTCCCCCGCGGTGTGGCCCTCACGGCGGCCGGGGAGGTCCTGGTGGAGCGCGGGCGCGCCGTCGTACGAGCCCTGGAGGCCGCCCGATCCGACCTGGACTCCTTCGACGACCTCGTCGCCGGACGGTTGCGCGTGGGCACCATCGCCTCCGCGGCCGCCGCCGTCGTGGTCCCGGCGCTCGCGCGTCTCACGCACGAGCACCCCGGTGTGGACCCGTCCGTCATCGTGCTGGAGCCCCAGGCCAGCCTGACCGCGCTGCTGGAGGGGCGGCTCGACGTCGTCCTGTTCGATGCCTACGACCACGCTCCGATGGCGATCCCCGCGCGGGTCACCGCGACACCACTGCTGGTCGAGCCGCTCGTGCTGGTGAGCGACCGGCCCCTCCCCGACGGAGCCCGCCTGAAGGACCTCGCCGACGAGCCCTGGGTGATCCCTCCCCCGGAGGCCGCGTGCGGGCAGGCGGTCCGGCACGCGTGCCGCCAGGCCGGGTTCGAGCCCACCGTGCGGTGGCAGACCGACGACCTGCAGCTGCTCGGCGACGCCGTCGCCGGCGGACACGGCATCTCGCTGCTGCCCCGACTCGCCGTCGGGCCGCGTGAGGGCCTGCACCTCACCGAGCTGGAGCGCCCCGGCCCGCGCCGCCCCGGACGCCCCGGCCTCTCCCGGGAGGTCCGGGCCGCCGCACGCGCCGGCGAGCTCGACCGCCCGCTCGTCGCCGCAATGGTCCAGGCCCTGCAGCGAGTGGCGCAGACCTGACTCCGAGTGGCGCACATCCGTGCGACACGCCGTCTCGAAAGCGCAGATCTGCGCCACGCCCCCAAGCACTCCGCTGCGCTCCGTGCAGGGAGGGACCCCCAGCGGAGGTCCGGGTCAGGCGGTGGGGATCGTCGTTCCCTCGGCGCGGTTGGCGGCCGAGACCACGGCGCGCAGCGAGGCCATGACGATGTTCTCGTGGATGCCCACGCCCCACACGATCTCACCGGAGATCTCGCACTCGACGTACGCAGCCGCCTGCGCGTCACCGCCGGCCGACAGGGCGTGCTCGGAGTAGTCCAGGACGCGGATGTCCGCCCCGGCCTGGCGCATCCCGTCGACGAACGCGTCGACGGGCCCGTTGCCCTCACCCTTGAACGAGCGGTGCTCGCCGCGCACGACGAGGTCGACGACCTGCTCGTCCCGACCGTCCGCGGAGGTCGTGGAGCTGAACGTCACCAGCGAGTACGGCTCCTCGCGGTCCAGGTAGGCGGAACGGAACGCGCTCCAGATCGCCGTCGGCTCGATCTCGCCCGCCTCGCCCTCGGTGAGCTCCTGCACCGTCCTGCTGAACTCGATCTGCAGACGTCGCGGGAGGTCGATCCCGTGCTCGGACTTCAGGACGTAGGCCACACCGCCCTTGCCGGACTGGCTGTTGACCCGGATGACGGCCTCGTAGGTGCGACCGACGTCGTGCGGGTCGATCGGCAGATACGGAGCCTCCCACTGGACCTGCGAGACCGGCACGTCCTGCTCTGCGGCTCGGCGCTCCAGGTCCTCCAGGCCCTTCTTGATGGCGTCCTGGTGGGACCCCGAGAAGGCCGTGTAGACGAGGTCGCCTGCGTAGGGGTGGCGCGGGTGGACGGGCAGGTTGGTGCAGTACTCCACGGTGCGACGGATCTCGTCGATGTCGGAGAGGTCGACCTGCGGGTCGACGCCCTGGCTGAACAGGTTCATGCCGAGGGTGACGAGGTCGACGTTGCCGGTGCGCTCACCGTGCCCGAACAGGCAGCCCTCGACCCGGTCGGCGCCCGCCATGAGCCCCAGCTCGGTGGCGGCGACAGCCGTGCCGCGGTCGTTGTGCGGGTGCAGGCTCACCGCCACGTGCTCGCGATGATCGACGTGCCTGCCGAACCACTCGATCTGGTCCGCGTAGGTGTTGGGCGTGGCCATCTCGACGGTGGCGGGCAGGTTGAAGATGATCTCGCGACCGCCCTCGGGCTGCCAGACGTCCGAGACGGCATTGCAGACCTCCACGCTGAACTCCAGCTCGGCGCCGGTGAAGATCTCCGGGCTGTACTGGTAGCCGAACGCGGTGTCGGCCATGTTCGCCTCGGCGTGCTTCATCACCAGCTCGGTGCCGCGGGTGGCGATCGCCCGGACCTCGTCTCGCGAGGCGTTGAAGACGACGCGCCGAAACAGCGGGGCCACGGCGTTGTAGAGGTGGATGTTGGCCCGCCGGGCCCCGGCCAGCGACTGCGTCGTCCGCTCGATCAGGTCCTCACGGGCCTGGGTCAGCACCGAGATCGTGACGTTCTCAGGGATCACGTCGTCCTCGATGAGCGAGCGCACGAAGGCGAAGTCCGTCTCGCTCGCGGAGGGGAAGCCGACCTCGATCTCCTGGTACCCCATCTGGATGAGCAGGTCGAACATGCGACGCTTGCGCGCCGGCGTCATGGGGTCGATGAGGGCCTGGTTGCCGTCGCGCAGGTCGGTGGACAGCCAGCGGGGCGCGTGCGTGATGCGCTGCGACGGCCACGTGCGATCCGGCAGGTCGATCGGCTCGAAGGCTCGGTAGCGCCCGAACGGCATCGGGGAGGGCTGCTGGGGTGAGATGGGGTTGTTCTGCATGATGGTCGGATCCTTCTCGGGGTTCTCGTGTCGCGGTCGGCCATGACGAGACTCCGCGCCGAGGGGGTCCGACCTAGCAGACCTCGACGCGGCAGAGAAGAAGCAGGTTCGCCAGCCGCATGCGCCAACCCTAGCACCGGGTCGACGTCGCAGGCTGCCCGATGTCGACGGCAGGCGGGGCCGGGGTCGCCCGGATACGCTCGACGCATGGCTGATGCGCTCTCCACCTCCGGGTCCTACGTCCACTCCGGCGAGGAGTTCGAGCGCGACATGGACTACATCCCCGACCGGATCACCCGGACCGGAGGTGAGCCCGTCGACCACCGCGCCGGCACCGGCAAGGAGAGCCCCGCGGACGCGCCGCGCTGGCCCGTGGAGGCCGACCGCTACCGCCTCGTCGCCGCGAAGGCCTGCCCGTGGGCCACGCGGGCGATCATCGTGCGCCGCCTGCTCGGCCTGGACGGCGTCATGGGCCTCGGGCTCGCCGGGCCCACGCACGACGCGCGCAGCTGGACCTTCGACCTCGACCCGGGCGGTGTCGACCCGGTCCTGGGCATCGAGCGGCTGCAGCAGGCCTACCTCGCCCGCTACCCGGACTACCCCAAGGGCATCACCGTCCCGGCCGTCGTGGACGTACCGTCCGGCGAGGTCGTCACCAACGACTTCCCGTGGATGACCCACGACTTCTTCTTCGAGTGGAGCGACCACCATCGCGACGGCGCCCCGGACCTGTGGCCGGACGAGACGCGCGAGGAGATGGAGGACGTCATGCAGCGCGTCTTCACCGAGGTCAACAACGGCGTCTACCGGTGCGGTTTCGCCGGCTCGCAGCAGGCCTACGACGCTGCCTACGACCGGCTGTGGACGGCGCTGGACTGGCTGGAGGAGCGACTCTCCACGCGTCGCTTCCTGATGGGCGACACGATCACCGAGGCGGACGTCCGCCTGTTCACGACCCTCGCCAGGTTCGACCCCGTCTACCACGGTCACTTCAAGGCCAACCGTCAACAGCTCGCCTCGATGCCGGCGCTGTGGGGCTATGCGCGCGACCTCTTCCAGACCCCGGGCTTCGGTGAGGCGACCGACTTCGGCCAGATCACGGAGCACTACTACGTGGTCCAGACCGACATCAACCCGACGCAGGTCGTCCCGAAGGGACCCGACCTCTCCGGCTGGACCACCCCGCACGGGCGCGAGCAGCTCGGTGGCTCGCCCTTCGGCGACGGCACCCCGCCGGCCTGACCGGCCGGCTCAGGGGCGTCGACGCACGAGTGATCTCGGCAGCCACCGGGCGCGAAGACGCTCGAGCACCGTGCCGCGCCCTGCGAACGTCGCGATGAACCGTCTCGCCTGCTCGGGGTGCGCAGCCACCTGCGAGCCGGGCCGTCCGTAGCGACGCCGCTCGACGTCCTCCACGAACCTCGCGAGGTCACCCGGGTCACCCGGCTCGCCCGCCAGCCGTGCTCCGAAGCTGCGGGGCGTGTCGGTCCGGCTCACCACGACGCCGTGGTCGACGGCCGCGGCCCGGAGCTCGCTCCACCACGCCTCCGGGTCCTCCGTGGCCAGACGCCGTCGACGCTGCACGGCTCGGGCTGCGGCGGGCGCCAGGACGAGCACGAGCAGGAGGCCGCCGACGCCGGCGAACGCACCCGGACTGCCGGGAGCCTCGTCCGAGGTCTGCTGGGCGGCCGACTCCGCCTCCTCCTCCTGCGACCGCGCGCTCTCGTCCGGAGACGTCTGCTCGCCGTCGTCCGGGGCCGCCGAGTCGGTCTGCGGCTCGGCGAACTCCGTCGGGGAGCCGACTGAAGGCGTCGGCTCGAAGCCCACCCATCCGACGCCCTCGAAGTACAGCTCCGGCCAGGCGTGCAGGTCATCGGACGTGACCTCGTAGACCTGCTCCCCCTCCTCGAAGCCGATGGACCGGCCGGGCGCGTACCCGACGACGACCCGGGCGGGGATGTCGAGCTCCCGGGCCATCACGGCCATGCCGGAGGAGAAGTGGACGCAGTACCCCGAGCGCTCCTGCAGGAACTCCTCCAGCACGCGAACGCCGTTGCCGTCGTAGTCGCCGGCCACCGGAGCCGTCTCGGAGTACTCGTACTCGGTCTGGAAGTGCTCCTGCAGGGCGAGGGCGCGGTCGTAGTCGTTCTCGGCCCCGGCGGTCACCTCACGGGCCGTGCGGGTGACCAGCTCCGGGACGTCCCGGGGCAGGCGGAGGTAGTCCTGCATGCCGGGGCGGAAGGGCTCGGGGAGGGCACGCATCTGCTCGGCGGTGGGCTGCACGTCCAGGCTCGAGACGGTGTACTGCTCGTCGCTGGATGCGGTGGACTCAGAGCTCAGCGTCTGGCCGACCGGGTTCCACCCCCACTCCCGGGAGAGCCCGCCGACGGCCGTCGCCGGGTACGGCGAGGGCAGCATCGTGCTGCGCAGCTCCTCGATGGAGATCGCGGTCTCCTCCGAGGGGGCGTCGATGTCCGGCCGGATCGACACGGCGCTCTCCGGCCGGCCCAGTGCTCCCCGCTCGACCGGGCGCCAGGTCCGGCCGTTGAAGTCGCGCAGGATCGCCACCCGCAGGTACGGGGGGTCCTGCAGGTCCGAGGTGTAGGTGGCGGCCACGCTCGTCGCGCCTCGGCGCAGGTTCTGGCCGAGCTGCAGCATCGGGTTGATGCCCTGCCCGAAGACCTCCGGCGGCGGATTGCCCCAGTCGCGCGCGACCGCAGTGACGTCGGGCAGCGCCGGCGGCACCACCACCCCGGCGAGCAGCCCGGCCGCCCCCAGGACGGCTGCGGCCACGGGGCCGGATCGGGCCCCGGGCCCGGACCGCCGGCTCCACAGGACGGCGAGCCATGCCGCCGCCGGGGCCAGGAAGCTGACGAGCGACGGCGCCAGCCCCGACACGAGGGCCGGAGCCACGAAGACGGCCGTGAGCAGTCCACCGAGGAGCATCGGACCGTGGCGGCGTCGCACGAGGGCCGCCGCCACCACCACGACGGCCAGGAAGGCAAGAACGATCACGAGCACGACCGGCCGGGCCGCCGGGGCGGGCGCGGCCTCCTCCATGATGAAGACCTGGGCACGGTCCAGCAGCGTCCGCAGCCCCACGAACGACGACGCGGTGGGCAGGACCCCGAACGCCAGCGTCTGGGGGACGAAGAGCCAGATGGTGGTCAGGAGCCCGACGGTCAGCTCCAGGGGTGCGATCCAGCGCAGGCCGAGCCAGCGCGCCACGGCACCGACCAGGAGGACCGCGGCGACGACGGTCATCGCGGTCCACCACCACGAGCGCCCCTCGACGACCGTGCTGTAGCCGAGCAGGAGTGCCCCGAGGGCCACGGCGATGGCGAGGTGGTCGAGCCACGGTCGGGCGCCGCTCCCGGCCACGGCGACACCGCGGGCGCCGCGCTCAGGACGCAGCACGGCCAGCACCTCCGCGGGTCTCGGCCCAGAGGGAGCCGACGTCGTCACCGGGAGCGTAGGTCGCCACGTTCCAGCCGGCCGTCTCCAGGGAGTCCAGCACCTCCGAGCGCGTGGACCGGGACGCGAACGCGGTCACCGTCGAGCCGGCGAGTGCCCTGGTCCAGGCCAGCGCGCGGCCACTCTCCGGCCTGCCGAGCAGCACGATCACGCCACGCTCCGCGACGCGAGCGCTCCCACGATCGACCTCCGCCCCGGTCGTGGGCTCCAGGACGGCCAGGTCGAGCAGGACGTCCTCGAGCGCGTCCCCCTGCTCCGCGACGCGCCGCTCGAAGGCACCCAGGGCGCGGACCGTGACGGCGCACCCCTGGCCCGCGAGATGGGTGACGAGGGAGGCTGCGGCGCTCACGACCCACTCCAGGTCGGGGGCGAAGTCCCACACGCCGCGATGGTCCTGCACGGTGCCGAAGGAGATGTCGTCGGTGTCCAGCACGACGGCTGCCCGGGGGTCGTCGTGCTGCTCCTCCTGCCGCACCATGAGCTCGCCACGATGCGCGGTGGCCTTCCAGTGCATGCGCTTGAGGGCATCACCGGGCAGGTAGGAGCGCGCGACGACGTCGTCACTGCCCAGGCCCGCGTGCTGCGGCGCGGGCCGACTCGCGCCGTCACGGTCCGACACCAGCGACCCCCCGGAGACGACGTCGGATCGCCGGGGCAGCACGATGACCTCCTCGCGCTCTCCCACCGCCAGCCGCCGGGTCACGAGGCCGAAAGGGTCCTCGACGTCCATGGCCAGCGGACCCACCCCGTGGCGACCCCGCCGCAGTCCGTGCAGGTCGTAGGACACGACGGCGCTCGGCTCCGGCCCCCCGCTGCCGCTGAGCCCGGGGACCCAGCCGCCGGCCTCGCCGGTGAGGCCCGCGGAGAGCGTGTCGCGCCAGCGCGAGGACAGGCAGGGCAGGCTGCGCACGTTCGTGATGCGTACGGTCGCGCGGGACGCCCTGCCGGGCGTCACGACCTCGGGGTCGAAGGTCCGCTCGATGCGCACCCGGGAGTGCCCGGCGACGACGAACAGGGCGGCGAGGACCACCAAGCCCAGCAGCAGGCCCGTCACCTGCTGCAGCGCGGGCAGGGACAGCAGCGGAGCGGCCACGAAGGTGCCAGCGGCGACCACGAGGAAGCCGACGCCGCGCGACGTCGGTCGGACCGACGTACCGGCCTCACGCAGCCGGCGACGCCACCGTCCCAGCCGTGTCGGCCCGGCACCCGCGACGGTCACCGGGGCTCGACGGCCCCGGTCGGGACGGGCGTCTCGGCGATGATCCGACGGACCGACTGCTCCGCCGACGCGGCCCCCCGCATCGGCACCAGCCGGTGCGGCAGGACCAGGGGGACGAGGGCGACGACGTCGTCGGGCAGCACGAAGTCGCGGCCCATGACGAAGGCACGCGCCTTGGCGGCACGGACGAGCTGCAGCGTGGCGCGGGGGCTGGCCCCGAGGCGGATCTCGGTGTCGACCCGCGTCGCCCGGGCGATGTCGACGCAGTAGCGCTCCACCGCCTCGGACACGTGGACCGCCCGCGCCCGGGCGATCATCGTGCGCAGCTCGTCGACGCCGACGACCGGGCGCAGCAGGTCCAGAGGATTCTCGGCGTCGCGCTCGCGGACCATCTCCAGCTCGGCGGAGGCGTCCGGGTAGCCCATCGAGATGCGGGCGGTGAAGCGGTCCCGCTGCGCCTCGGGCAGGGCGTACGTCCCCTCCATCTCGTACGGGTTCTGGGTCGCGATGACGGTGAAGGGCCGCTCGAGGTGATGGGTCTGACCGTCGACGGTGACCTGGCGCTCCTCCATCGCCTCCAGCAGGGCGGACTGCGTCTTGGGCGAGGCTCGGTTGATCTCGTCGCCGATGACGATGTTGGCGAACACGGCGCCGGGCTTGAACTCGAACCCACCGACCTGCTGGTTGTAGGCGGAGACGCCGGTGACGTCGGAGGGCAGCAGGTCCGGGGTGAACTGGATGCGACGCACGGAGCAGTCGACGGACCGGGCCAGGGCGCGGGCCAGAACCGTCTTGCCGACGCCGGGAACGTCCTCGATCAGCAGGTGCCCCTCGGCCAGGAGGACCACGAGAGCCGTCTCGATGACCTCGGGCTTGCCATCGACGACCGACTCGATGTTCTCGAGGACCTTCCGCGTGCTGCTCATCGTGCTCCTCGCGCCGGTGGGGACAGGATCCATCATCACCCGCCCCGTCCAACGATGCAGGCCACTGGAGAGTTTCCGTCGCGGTCGACAGACACCCTCGAGCCGCTACCGTCGAGAGCATGTCCCGGCTGCTGATCGTCCATCACGCCCCGACGCCCACCGTCCGCCGACTCGCCGACGCGGTCGTGGCGGGCGGGAACGACGACGCCATCGAGGGCGTGGAGGTCGTGGTCCGCGAGGCGCTGGAGGCCGACGCCGACGACGTCCTCGGCGCCGACGGCTACGTGCTCGGCACGCCCGCCAACTTCGGGTACATGTCCGGCGCGCTCAAGCACTTCTTCGACACGATCTTCCTGCAGGCGGGTGGGGCCCTGGGTGAGGACGGCTCGGCGTCGGGTGGGCCGGAGGCACGCAAGCCGTTCGGGCTGTGGGTCCACGGTCGCTACGACACGACGGGGGCGGTGCGCTCGGTCGAGAGCATCGTCCAGGCCCTCGGCTGGACGCAGTCCGCCGAGGTCCTGGAGGTCCTCGGTGACGTCGGTGACGCCGAGGCAGAGCAGGCCCACGAGCTCGGGGCCACCCTGGCGGCCCTCCTGATGGACTGAGAGGTCGGTCGGGCTGGGCCGCTCAGGCCCGGGCGACGTCGCCGAGGGCACGCCCCAGCACGGCCACGCCCTCGTCGATCTCCTCCTCGGAGGCGGTGAGCGGCGGCGCGAGGCGGAGCACGGCACCCATGCCCGGCAGCTGCACGATGTTCATGTGCAGCCCCAGCTCCAGGCACCGGCGGGTCACGGCGGCCCCGAGGGCGTCCGAGCTCTCCTTGGTCTCGCGGTCGTGGACCAGCTCCACCCCGAGCAGCAGCCCACGCCCCCGCACGTCTCCGATGGTCGTGAAGCGGTCGGCGAGCTCGCGCAGGCCACCGACCAGGCGCTCACCCAGCTCCGCGGCCCGGACGTCGAGCCGATCGCGCTGCAGCACGTCCAGGACGGTGAGGCCGACGGAGGCGACCAGCGGGTCCGAGACGTGCGTGGTGAAGAACAGGAACTCTCGCTCGTGGGCGACCCGCTCGATCTCCTGCGACGTGACCACGGCGGCCAGGGGCAGTCCGGCCCCGAGCGTCTTGGACAACGTCAGGAGGTCGGGCACCACGCCGTCGCGCTCGAAGGCGTACCACGCGCCCGTGCGGCACAACCCGGTCTGCGCCTCGTCCAGGATCATCAGCATCCCGCGCTCGCGGCACTTGGCCTGCAACGCAGCCAGGTAGCCGGGAGGCAGGTCCAGCAGACCGCCGGAGGACAGGATCGGCTCGATGATGCAGGCGGCCAGGCTGCCCGTCGACTGCGCGTCCACGAGGTCGAACCCGAGGTCGAGCTGGCGCCGCCAGTCCAGCTCCCCCTCGGCGTCGACGAGGTCCGGCCGGTAGGTGTTCGGTGCGGGGATGGCGAAGTTGCCCGGCGCGGCGGGGCCGTACCCCACCCGGCCGGCGCTGTAGGTGGCGTTGGCCGCGCCGAGCGTCATGCCGTGCCAGGAGCGGGCGAAGGAGACGATCTCGTGCCCGCCGGTGACCAGCTTCGCCATGCGGATGGCGGCCTCGTTCGCCTCGGCACCCGTCGTCAGCAGCAGCACCTTCTCCAGCGGGTCCGGCAGGGTCGCCGCCAGCCGGGTGGCGAGGTCGACCACCGGCGGGCTCAGCATGCCGCTGTAGAGGTGGTCGAGCGTCCCCACCCGCTCGCGCACGGTGGCGACGATCTCCGGGTGCGAGTGACCGAGGATCCCGCTCATCTGGCCCGAGGTGAAGTCCAGGAGACGTCGGCCGTCGCGGGTGGTGACGTGGCTCCCGCTCGCGGACTCGATGATCTCGCGCGTGAACGCCCCGGCGCCCTGGTAGCGAACCAGGTGACGGTCGGCGTCGCTCCAGAAGGCGTCGGCGGTGGACGTGGTCGCGGTGGCGGTGCTGAGTCCCATGACGCCACGCTAGGCCTGCACCGCTGCACACGTCCATCGCACATTTGTTGACAGATCGTTCGGATCTTCCGAACATCGAGTCATGTCACTGCACCCGGGTCGCCTCCGACTGCTCGTCCAGCTGGAGACCCTGGGCACGGTGCGCGCCGTCGCCCTGGCCGTGAACCAGAGCGCCTCGAGCGTGTCGCAGCAGCTCGCCGTCCTGGAGACCGAGGCCGGGACGGCCCTGCTCGAGCGGACCGGGCGGCGCGTGCGACTGACGACGGCGGGGCACGTCCTGGTGGGACGCTCCCGCGAGATCCTCGACCTGATCACCGAGACCGAGGCCGAGCTGCGCGTCCTGGGTGACGAACCCGCCGGCATCGTCCGTGTCGCGGCCTTCCAGAGCGCGATCCACTCGCTCGTGGTCCCGACGAGCACCGCCCTGCGGGCCGCGCACCCGCTCGTGGAGGTCCACGTGGAGGAGCGCGAGCCGCACGAGAGCACCTCGACGCTCCTGCGCGGAGATGCCGACATCGCCGTGACCACCACGGACTTCCTCGACCTGCCGCGCCACCGCGGGATCCACCTCGTCCCCCTCACCACCGATGCCATCGTGCTCGTCGCTCCTCGGGGGCACTGGGTGGAGCGACAGGAGAAGGTGGAGCCGGCCGCTCTGGCAGAGGAGTCCTGGGTCCTGGACGTCGAGGGGTCCTACATGTCCGACCTCACCACGCGCCTGTGCCGCCACGCCGGGTTCGAGCCGAGGGTGGTGGGGCGGCTCAACAACTACCTCCTGACGCTGCGACACGTGGAGACGACCGGCACCGTGGCCCTGCTCCCCGCGCTCACCCTGGACCCCGGGCACGACGTCGTCGCCCGTGAGATCGTGCCCCGGACGGTGCGACGCATCACGGCGGCCGTGCGCACCAGCTCGACCCCGCGGGCCTCCGTGGGCCTGGTGCTGGACGCGCTGCGGATCCGCGCACACCAGCTGCGTGGCGCCTGACCGGCGCGAGACGACATCTGGCGCGCCGGGCCGGACCGTGGCATCCTGCCGACATCCGCACGACGACACCCGGGGGAACGCACGTGACGAAGCAGCTCCGACTGATGGGCGCCGTGCTGGCGGGCGTCGTCGTCGTCATGGCCATGGCGATCTCCCCGGCGCACGCCGACAACCCGGTGATCACCCACCTGGGCGCCGCGGCCAAGTACGTCGACCGCACCGACCAGCTGTGCGCCAAGATCACCGCACCGAACGACAAGCAGTGGGCCGAGGCGCACATCCTCGTGAACGGCGTGCCGCGGTGGACCAAGATCGACCGGGGCAACGGTGACCGGAAGTGGTCGTGCACCCGCAACCTCAGCATTCCCGAGGACGAGCGGTTCACGCTCCTGGTGATGTCGTGCAGCAAGCCGACCAACTCCTGTGCCGGGAAGCGCGTCACGTTCTTCAGCTGAGGGGCCTTGACCCGTCGGGAAGACTGGGCGTGTGACTCTTCCTGACGCGCTGCCGACCCTGACCGCCGGAGCCCACGACGCCGACACCGGCGAGGCGTGCGTCATGGAGTACGTCTCCGTCCTGTCGGGCGAGCCGTGGTCGGACCGGCCCGAGTGCACGCACCCGCTCCTCGCCCACGAGGCACGTACCGCGAACGACCTGCTCGGCGAGCACGAGCGCGCCCGGCTCGTGCCGCTCGTCGGGAGGCTCTTCGGGACGCGCGACGACTCGCCCGAGCTGAGGACGCGTCTGCGGCTGACGCAGGCACGCCAGGTGCTGCGGCTGGTGGAGCCGAGCATGCGGCCGATCGTCGACGTCCACGTGCAGCGGGCCGAGCGTCTGCTCGAGCTCACCGTGCCAGGAGATGACTTTGTGGAGGTCGAGCAGGCGTGGGACGTGGCACGGACCCTGCCGGCCCGCAGTGGGGAGCTCGGCCCGGCCCACGAGTCCCATCACCTCACCGCGTCCCGGATCATGGCCTTCGTCCGCACGCCCGAGCTGGGGGCGGCCGAGGCGTGGGCACTGGTCGCGCTGGTCGCCGCCCATCGGCTCGCAGCCGGCGAGTGCCGGGCCGACTGCGGCGACGAGCGCTCCCGTGCCCTGCGGCAGGTGCGCGACCTCGACGCCCTCCTCGACGTCTACGACGAGGTCACCGGCCGGGTGCCCGACCCCCTCCCCCCGGCCCGGCTGCAGGAGCTCGCCGCACACCTGTGATCCGCGCTGAGTGGGACGTTTCGGGCCCGAGAAACCTCATATGGGGCCGAAACGTCCCACTCAGCGGTGCCGGTGGGTCCAGGCGAGCAGATCGTCCACCGGCCAGGTGTTCACGATGCGCTCCAGGGGGACGCCGAGCTCTGCGACGCGGGCGCAGCCGTGGTCCAGGAAGTCCAGCTGGCCCGGGGCGTGGGCGTCGGAGTCGATGCTGAACAGGCAGCCCGCGTCGAGCGCGAGCCCGATCAGCCGGTCCGGTGGGTCGCGACGCTCCGGGCGGGCGTTGATCTCCACGGCGACGTCGTGCTCGGCGCACGCGGCGAAGACCCGCTTGGCGTCGAAGGTGCTCTGCGGCCGCGCGCCGCGTGAGCCCTCGACGAGCCGCCCGGTGCAGTGCCCGAGCACGTTGGTGTGCGGGTCGCGCACGGCCTTGAGCATGCGGCGGGTCATCGCGATGCTGTCTGCCCGGAGGGCGGAGTGCACGCTGGCCACGACGACGTCGAGGCGGTCCAGCAGGTCCGGCTCCTGGTCCAGGCTGCCGTCGGTGTTGATGTCGACCTCGATGCCGGTGAGCAGCCGCGTGCCGTCGAGCCCGGCGTCGACCTCGGCGACGACGTCGAGCTGCTGAGCGAGCCGCTCGGCGCTCAACCCGTTCGCGACCGTGAGCCGCGGGGAGTGATCGGTCAGGGCCAGGTAGTCGTGGCCCAGGCGCTGGGCCGTCCGAGCCATGACGTCGATCGGCGAGCCACCGTCGGACCAGCTCGAGTGCGTGTGCAGGTCTCCGCGCAACGCGGTGCGGACCGCCTCGCCGCCCGGGGCCAAGGGCCCTTCGCCCCGGGCCCGGAGGTCGGCGAGGTAGCCAGGGACCCGGCCGTCCAGTGCCTGCTCGACCACCTCGGCGGTCCGGGCACCGACGCCGTCGAGCGCGCGGAGCCGGCCGCGCTCGACGAGGTCGACGACGTCGAGGTCAGCGAGCACGTCGGCCGCCCGCCGGAACGCCTGGACCTTGTACGTCGAGGCCCGCTCACGCTCCAGCCAGAAGCCGATCTCCTCCAGCGCCGCCACGGGGTCCATGCACCCATCGTGCCCGCTGGCTACCGTGGATGCATGATCCGACGACACGCCGTGGTGCACGGCCGGGTGCAGGGTGTCTCCTTCCGCGCCCGGTGCGCCGAGACCGCCACGGCGGCCGGCGTCGCGGGCTGGGTGGCCAACCAGCCCGACGGCACGGTGGAGGTGCTCCTGGAGGGCGAGCAGGCTGGCGTCAGCCAGGTGCTCGCCTGGTGCCACGAGGGGTCGGAGCAGTCGCACGTCACGGGCGTCGACGTCAGCGAGGAGCCCCCGGAGGGTCTGTCCGGCTTCGAGCAGCGCTGAGCTGCCCGCCCCGCATCAGAAGCCGAGCTTGCGCAGCTGCTTGGGGTCGCGCTGCCAGTCCTTGGCCACCTTGACGTGCAGGTCCAGGTGGACCGGCGTGCCCAGGATCTTCTCGATCTGGCTGCGGGAGTCGATGCCGATCTGCTTCAGCCGCGCGCCCTTGCGACCGATGATGATGCCCTTCTGGCTGTCGCGCTCGACGTAGACGTTGACGCGGACGTCCAGCAGCGGACGGTCCGCCGGACGGCCCTCGCGCGGGACGACCTCGTCCACGACGACGGCCAGGGAGTGCGGCAGCTCGTCCCGCACGTCCTCCAGCGCGGCCTCGCGCACGACCTCCGCGACCAGGGTCTCGGTGGGCTCGTCGGTGAGATGACCCTCCGGGTACAGCGGCGGGCCCTCCGGCAGGGTGGCCAGCAGGAGGTCGGCCAGCAGGTCCACCTGCTCCCCCGCGACGGCCGAGACCGGCACGATCTCCCGCCACTCCAGCCCGGCCTCCTGCCCGGCGGCCTGGATGGACATGAGGTGCTTCGCGAGCCGCTCCGGTGACACGAGGTCGGTCTTGGTGGCCACGGCAAGCACCGGCTTGCGCCGCAGGGCCGCTATCTCACCGATGAGGTAGCGATCGCCCGGCCCGACCTTCTCATCGGCCGGGAGGCACATGACGACGGTGTCGACCTCGGCCCACGTCGTGCGGACGAGGTCGTTGAGCCGCGACCCGAGCGTCGTGCGGGGGCGGTGCAGGCCGGGGGTGTCGATGAGCACCAGCTGCCCGTCGTCGCGGTGCACCAGCCCGCGGATGGCGTGCCGGGTGGTCTGGGGCTTGGAGGAGGTGATGGCCACCTTCTCGCCCACGAGCGCGTTGGTGAGCGTCGACTTGCCCGCGTTGGGCCGCCCGACGAAGCAGGCGAAGCCGGAGCGGAAGGTCTCAGTCACGGTGAACAGTCTCCCCCGACCGCCTCGACGGGTCACCGCCGGTCACCAGAAGGAGCACTGCGGCGACGACGAAGGCGGCGCCGAGCGCCCCCACGGCACTCATGGTCTCGTGCAGGACGGTGACTCCGAGGATCGCCGCCACCACGGGCTCCAGCAGGCCGAGGGTGGCCGTCGTCGGTGCCCCGACGTGGGGGCTTCCGGCGTTGTAGAGCAGGTAGGCCAGCACCGTCGGCACGACCGTGACGAACAGCACGAGGACCCAGGCGCTCGGCACCCCCGCCCACCCGGCGGGACCCGCGAGCAGGGCCACCGGGACGAGGGCCAGGCCACCGGTCCCGAAGATCACGGTCAACCGCTCGGGCAGCGTCCCCGACCGGTCGTCCGGGCGTCCGATGGCGACGATGTAGGTGGAGAGGGCGACGGCAGCGACGAACGCAGCCGAGAGGCCGAGCGGGTCGGGCTCGCCCGAGGTGCCCACCAGCAGCACGAGGCCGATGACGGCGACGGCCGTGCTCCCCAGCCAGCGCCAGCCCCTCGCGCGCGTCAGGAGCCCGGTGATCAACGGTGACAGGCCGATCGCCACCAGCGTGCCGACAGCCACACCGACCCGCGAGAAGGCCGTGAAGAGGCCCACCTGGAACACCGCCTGCGCGAGGCCCGCGGCCAGCAGGGGTCGGGAGGCGAAGAGGTCCAGGCGCAGGCCCCGCGCGACCACGGCGAGCAGACCGGCCGCCAGCAGCAGGCGCAGGCACGCCAGGTGCAGGTTCGGCACGTCGGGACCGAGCCCCTTGGCGATGCCGACCGTGGCGAAGAGGGAGGCTCCGGCCGCCACGAGCAGGGCGGCCCGGCCGGATCTCACGTGGAACGGATCGCGAGGACGGTGCCGCTCGGGTCGGCCAGGACGACCGAGACGTCCGTGCCGCCGAGGTCACGCACGGCGCTCAGGTCAGGGTCGCCCTCGGCCAGGACGACGGCCCCGGCCTCCAGGCCGGCCGCGCCGGACGAGGCGGCCATCGCCACCGCGAGGTCGAGCGCGTCGAGCTGCAGGGACGGCAACGCCACCGACGCCGCCGCATACGTCCGTCCGTCGAGGTCACGCACGGCGGCACCGGCACCGGTCCCGCTGCGGGCACGCGAGGCCCTGGCCAGCGTCACGAGCTTGGCGTCCTCAGCTGTCAGCTCCACGTCCCGCTCCCTCTCGAACCTGCTCGATCTCCTCGGCCTCGCCCTCGATGTCCAGCCGCCAGACGCGGACCCTGCCGATGCGGTTGCGTCGGCCGGACGGCGCCTCGGCCCGCATCCGCAGCAGACCGTCCACCTCGACCTCGCTGCCGGGGATCGGCACCTTGCCCAGGTGCTTGGCCATCAGGCCACCGACGGAGTCGACGTCCTCGTCCTCCAGGTCCAGCTCCACGATCTCTGCGAGGTCGTCGATGTCGAAGCGGGCGCTGACGCGGATCGAGCCGTCGGAGAGCCGTTCGAGCTCCTCGGGCTCGGAGTCGTACTCATCGGTGATCTCGCCGACGATCTCCTCCAGGATGTCCTCGATCGTGACCATCCCCGACGTGCCCCCGAACTCATCGACGACCACCGCGACGTGGGTGCGTTGCGCCTGCATCTCCTTCAGGAGGTCGTCGGCGTGCTTGGTGTCGGGCACGAACAGCACCGGCCGCATGATCGACTCCACGCGCTCGGTGGACTCGGCCTGGTGGCTGTCGAAGACGCGCTTGGTGAGGTCCTTGAGGTAGGCCATGCCCACGACCTCGTCGAGGTTCTCGCCGATGACCGGCACACGTGAGTACCCGCTGCGCAGGCACAGCGAGGTGGCCTGACGCAGCGTCTTCCCGGCCTCGATGAACACGAGGTCGGGACGGGGCACCATGACCTCGCGGACGATCGTGTCACCCAGCTCGAAGACGGACTGGATCATCTTGGACTCGTCGCTCTCGATGACCGATGTCGCCGCCGCGAGGTCCACGAGCTCGCGGACCTCGACCTCGGAGGCGAACGGACCCTCACGGAACCCGCGGCCCGGCGTGAGCGCGTTGCCGATGAGGATCAGCAGCTTGGGCAACGGCCCGAGCAACGAGGTGAGCAGCGCGACCGGTCCGGCGGCGGCCAATGCGATGGCTTCCGAGTGCTGACGCCCGAGCGTGCGGGGGCCGACCCCGATCAGGACGTAGGAGACGACCACCATGATCGCGATGGCCACGGCCAGCTGGACCCACAGGCCGTCAACGTGCTCGGTGACGACGATCGCCACCAGCACGATGCTCGCCGTCTCGCACAGCACCCGCAGGAGCAGGACGGAGTTGAGCACCGGCGCCGGGTCGTCGATGATCGCGACGAGCCGCTCGGCCCCGCCGCGGTCGTGCTGGGCCAGCTCCTCGGCCCGCGCACGCGAGAAGGACGAGACGGCGGCGTCGATGCTGGCCAGCAACCCGGCGACGAACGCGAGCAGGGCCGAGGCAATGATCGCTCCGGTCACCGGCGGGTCCCCTCGGACTCGACGTCGACCCCGGCGGCGACGCGGTGCCACTCCAGCAGCAGCCTGCCCTGGATGCCGAACATCTCGGCGTGCTCCTCGGGGCTGGCGTGGTCGTAGCCCAGCAGGTGCAGGATGCCGTGCGTGGTGAGCAGCTCAATCTCGTCGTGGGTGCCGTGCCCGGCGGCCGGCGCCTGCTGCGCGGCGACCTGCGGGGAGAGGGCGATGTCGCCGAGGTACCCGTGCTCGTCGTCGGCCCACGGGCCGGTGGGGACGTCGTCGGGTCCGGTGTCGGCGCGCCCGGGCGACAGCTCGTCCATCGGGAAGGACAGCACGTCGGTGGGGCCCTTCTTGCCCATCCACTGCTCGTTCAGCACCGCGATGGTGTCGGGGTCGACGAGGCGCAGGGTCATCTCGGTGGAGGGGTGCAGCCGCATCCGCCGCATGACGAAGCGGCACAACCTCGTGAGACCGACCACGTCGACGTCGGTCCCGGACTCATCGAGGACGTCGACGTTCACGATCCGGTCCACCTGCCTCGGCCGTTGCACCCTGGCCGCCGGCCTCGTAGGTGTCGTACGCGGCCACGATCCGCCCGACGAGCTTGTGCCGGACCACGTCGTTGGATGTGAGCGTGGAGAAGTGGATGTCGCGGACGTCGTCGAGGATGTCCCGCACCACGCGCAGCCCGCTCGTGGCGCCGCCGGGCAGGTCGACCTGCGTGACGTCGCCGGTGACGACCATCTTGGAGCCGAACCCCAGACGGGTCAGGAACATCTTCATCTGCTCGGCCGTGGTGTTCTGTGCCTCGTCGAGGATGATGAACGCGTCGTTCAAGGTACGGCCGCGCATGTAGGCCAGCGGGGCGACCTCGATCGTGCCGCTGGTGAGCAGCTTGGGGATCGTCTCGGGGTCGAGCATGTCGTGCAGGGCGTCGTAGAGCGGCCGCAGGTAGGGGTCGATCTTCTCGCTCAAGGTGCCCGGGAGGTAGCCGAGCCGCTCCCCCGCCTCGACCGCGGGCCGGGTCAGGATGATGCGCGAGACCTCCTTGGCCTGCAGCGCCTGCACCGCCTTGGCCATCGCGAGGTAGGTCTTGCCGGTGCCTGCGGGGCCGATCCCGAAGATCACGGTGTGCTTGTCGATCGCGTCGACGTACTTCTTCTGGTTCAGGGTCTTGGGCCGGATCGTGCGCCCGCGGCTGGACAGGATGTTCAGGCTCAGGACCTCGGCGGGGCGTTCCTCGGTCTCGGTGCGCAGCATCGAGATGGAGCGCTCGACCGTCTCGCGGGACAGGCTCTGCCCGGTGCGCACGATGGCCACGAGCTCATCGAGGAGGCGCTCGACGAGGGCGGCCTCGGAGGGGGCACCGGTGACGGTGACGGCGTTCCCGCGAGCGTGGATGTCGGCCTCGAAGGAGTCCTCGACGAGGCGGAGGAACTCATCGCCCGGACCGAAGAGCGAGACGGCATCGATGCTGGTGGGCACCGTGAAGGTGTGCGGCGTGAAGTCTGCTGTCATGGGTGCTGCGAGTTTACGCGCCCGGGCCGACGGCTGTCGAAGCCGTGAGGCCACCGGTACCGGGGCTCAGCCGGGCGGCCAGCCGAGCGAACGACCGGCGAGGACGTGGGCATGGCAGTGGAAGACGCTCTGGTGGGCGGCCTCACCGGTGTTGAAGACCAGCCGGTAGCTGCCGCCGGCCTCGTCGGCGACCTGCTTGGCCAGCCGCAGGACCCCCGTCGCGGCCTCGGCGTCGGCCTCCACGAGGCTGCCGATGTCGGGCTCGTGACGACGAGGGATCACCAGCACGTGCGTGGGCGCCTGCGGCGTCAGGTCGCGGAAGGCGTAGGCGTGCTCGTTCTCGGCCACGGCGTCGGACGGGACGTCGCCCGCGATGATCTTGCAGAACAGGCAGTCGTCGCTCATGGGTCCTTCCTACCTCGTCCCCGCCGTTGCGCACCACCGGCTCTGCGAGATCACGTCGACCGGGTGGTCCCGGTGAGTCGGTCGACGTGACCTCGAAACGGCTGGGCCGTGGAAGACCTCACCGGAAGGCGCCCTTGATGCGGCCGAAGACGCTGCCGCGGTGGGCGTCGCTCATGCGTGCCTCGGGCTGCTCCTCGTCGCGCACCGCGGCGAGCTTCTTCAGCAGCTCACGCTGCTCGTCGTCCAGGCGGGTGGGCGTCTCCACGACGACCTCCACGACGAGGTCGCCGCGACCGACGCTCCGCAGCCGCGGAACACCTTGGGCGCGCACGGTGATCAGGTCACCCGCCTGTGTGCCCGGCGTGATGTCCAGGCCCACGACGCTCGCGTCCTCGTGGTCGGTCAGGTCGGCCTCGAGCGTCGGCAGCTCGACGTGCACGCCCAGCGCAGCCGCCGTCATGGGGACCGTCACCTGGCAGCGCAGCTCATCGCCCCTGCGCGTGAACACCTCGTGCGGACCGACGTTGATCTCGAGGTACAGGTCGCCCGCCGGCCCGCCACCGGGCCCGACCTCGCCCTCGCCGGGCATCTGGATGCGGGTCCCCTGGTCCACTCCCGGCGGGATGGTGACGCTGAGGGAGCGACGCGAGCGCACCCGGCCGTCGCCGCCGCACTCGTCGCACGGGTCGGCGATGACCGAGCCGAAGCCCTGGCAGGTCGGGCAGGGCCGGGAGGTGCGGATGTTGCCCAGCGGCGAGCGCTGCACGTGCTGGACGTCGCCGTGCCCGTGGCAGGTGCCGCAGGTGACCGGCTCGGCGCCCTCGGCGCCACCGCGACCGTCGCACGTGCCGCACGTGACGGCCGTGTCGACCTTGATCTCGTGCGTGGCGCCGAAGGCCGCCTCCGCGAGATCGATGGTCATCCGCAGCAGAGCGTCCTGGCCGCGCTGGACCCGCGAGCGCGGTCCACCACGCCCGCCGGCCCCCTGGCCGAAGAACGCATCCATGATGTCGTCGAAGCTGAAGCCCTGGCCGAAGCCGCCGCCACCCATGCCCCCGGAGGAGAGCGGGTCGCCGCCGCGGTCGTAGACGGCTCGCTTCTGGGGGTCGGAGAGCACCTCGTAGGCGTTCGTGACCTCCTTGAAGCGGTCGGCGGCGTCCGGCGCGTCGTTGACGTCCGGGTGCAGCCGTCGCGCCAGCTTGCGATAGGCCTTCTTGAGCTCGTCGTTGCCGGCCTCGCGGCTCACGTCGAGCAGGGCGTAGTAGTCCTGTGCCATGTGCTTGGGGTCCTCTCAGCCGTCCGCCAGCATGCGCCCGACATAGCGGGCGACCGCGCCGACGGCGGCGATGGTTCCGGGATAGTCCATACGGGTGGGTCCGACCGTCCCGAGCGTCGCGAGCACCTGGTCGTGGGAGCCGTAGGCCGACGAGACCACGGCGGTGCCGCTGAACTGGTCGTTGCCGGTCTCGGTGCCGATGCGCACGGTGGGGTCGGAGGTGGCCTCGCCGAGCAGCTTGAGCAGCACCACCTGCTCCTCCAACGCCTCCAGCACCGGCCGGATCGTGACGTCGAAGTCGCTGCCGAACCGGGCCAGGTTGGCGGTGCCGCCCACGGCGACGCGCTCGTCGGAGCGCTCGCCGGTCAGCACGTGCGTGAGCGTCGTGACGACCGACGTGATGATCGGACGGTCCCGCGGTGCGAAGGTCTCGATGATCTCCGCCAGCCGCAGCGACGCCTCGGGGAGCCGCTGGCCCACCGTGGCCCCGACGAGCCGGCCACGCAGGTCCACCAGCAGGTCGGCGCCGAGCGTCTGCTCGAGCTCGATGATGCGCTGCTCGACCCGCCCGCTGGAGGTGATGAGCACCAGCAGCACGCGGGAGTTCTCCAGCGCCACGATCTCCACGTGCCGCACCGTGGAGCGCGTGAGCGACGGGTACTGCACGATGGCGACCTGGTTGGTGAGCTGCGCGAGCACCTTGACGCTGCGCTGCACGACGTCGTCGACGTCGACGGCGCCGGTCAGGAAGGTCTCGATGGCGCGACGCTCGGCGGTCGAGAGCGCCTTGACCGAGGAGAGCTTGTCCACGAAGAGCCGGTAGCCCTTGTCGGTGGGGACGCGCCCGGCGCTGGTGTGCGGCTGGGCGATGTAGCCGTCGTCCTCCAGGGCCGCCATGTCGTTGCGGATCGTGGCCGGCGAGACGCCGAGCTGGTGCCGCTCGACGAGGGACCTCGAACCGACGGGCTCCTGGGTGGCGACGTAGTCCTCCACGATGGCGCGCAGGACCGACAGGCGTCGTTCGTCTGCGCTCATGCGAGCACGTCCTCAGAAGAACCACCGTAGGAGCGTGCTCGCATGAGAGATCTCTTGTTCGCTCGCTGCCGCTCGCTCATGCGAGCACGTCCTCAGAAGAACCACCGTAGGAGCGTGCTCGCATGAGAGATCTCTTGTTCGCTCGCTGCCGCTCGCTCATGCGATCTCCTCTCCGCGCGTCAACTGGCACTCGGGTGGGCCAACTGCCAGTCTAACGACGTGTCCGAGATCCATGTCGCCGACGACCACGTGAGCGTCGCAGGGAGCCTGCGCACGCTCGTGCACCGGCCCCGCGAGGTGACGCTCGACGACGGCACCCGGCTCCTGCACGAGTCCCGGGGAGGCACCCTCAGCGCAGTCTGGGCCGGGGACCTGGGAGACGTGTTCGTCGAGGTGCTGCACCCGGGCCACGGCCCCGAGGGGGGCGAGCTGGTGCTCGTCGTGCAGGAGCAGGACGTCGTCTCGCTCGGCGACCTCGTCGCCTCCGAGACGCCCGTCGCCGTCGGCCCTGAGTGGCCGGTGGCGGTCGACCTCGTCCTCGGCCTGATGAGTGAGCGGACCCGGGTCATCACCTCCTCGGGCGAGGTCACCCGCGCCGACGTGGAGGACTTCCATCAGCGCCTCCTCGGGGTGCTGCATGGCTGACCGCTACGGGTCGGACGTCCTGGCCTCGGGCTGGCGCGAGCCGCCGCGCGGTCGCGCGAGCGAGCAGGTGGCCGAGAAGGGGCTCGTCGTGGAGGACGCCACGAGCGGCTTCTGCGGCGAGATCATGCGGGTCGAGCGCGACCTGGGCACCCTCGTCCTGGAGGACCGACGCGAACGGCGCAGGACGTTCGAGCTGGGTCCCGGCTTCCTGCTGGAGGGTCGACCCGTCGTGCTCGTGGCTCCCGCGCCGACGGCCCCGACCGCCCCGACCCGCTCTGCCTCCGGATCCCGCCTGGTCGCCGACCACCGCGCCACGGTGGCGCTCCCGAGCCGGATCCTCGTCGAGGGCAAGCACGACGCGGAGCTGGTCGAGAGGGTGTGGGGGCACGACCTGCGCGTCGAGGGCGTCGCGGTGGAGATGCTGCACGGTGTCGACGACCTCGTGGGCGTCGTGGACGACTTCGCGCCCGGCCCGGACCGACGCCTCGGCATCCTGGTGGACCACCTGGTCACCGGCTCCAAGGAGTCGCGCATCGCTGCCCAGCTGTCAGGGCGACCGCACGTGCTGGTCGTCGGCCATCCCTACGTCGACGTCTGGCAGGCGGTCAAGCCCGAACGGCTCGGTGTCGAGGCCTGGCCGACCGTCCCGCGCTCGATCGAGTGGAAGCGCGGCGTCTGTGCCGCGTTCGGATGGCCGCACGAGAGCCAGGCGGACGTCGCCCGTGCCTGGCAGCACATCCTCTCGCGGGTCGACTCCTGGACCGACCTGGAGCCGGAGTTCCTCGGCCGCGTCGAGGAGCTCATCGACTTCGTGACGGCTCCCTGACCCACCCACTCTCGCGAGTCACTCCCACGCCCTCGCGAGTCACTCCGGCTCCGGCGGAGTGACTCGCGGTCGGCTCGGAGTGACTCGCGACGTCAGGGCGTGAGCAGGCGGACGACGGCGTCGGCGAGCAGGCGGCCGTCCCGGGTCAGCACGAGGCGCCCGTCGCCGACGTCGAGGAGGCCGCGCTCGCGCAGAGCGGGAACCTCGGCGCGGCCGGCAGCGTCCAACGCGTCGAGCGGGAGGCCCTCGCGCAGGCGGACCCGCAGCATGACGTCCTCGAGCCGCGCCGACGCCTCATCGATGACCTCGCCGTCATGACGGGGAGACTCCCCCGCCGCGAGACGCTGCGCGTACGCCGCCGGGTGCTTGACGTTCCACCAGCGCTGCCCGGCCACGTGGGAGTGGGCGCCGGGACCGATGCCCCACCAGTCGTCGCTGCGCCAGTAGAGGGCGTTGTGCCGACACCGCGCGGCATCGTCACGGGCCCAGTTGGACAGCTCGTACCAGCCCATCCCGGCGTCGGTGAGGAACTCGTCTGCCAGGAGGTACTTGTCGGCCGTCTCGTCGTCGTCGGGCATGGTCACCTCGCCCCGCCGGACCGCTCGGGCGAAGGCGGTGCCGTCCTCCACGATGAGGGCGTACGCGCTGACGTGGTCCGGCTCGAGCGCCACGGCCTGATCCAGGCTGGCGCGCCAGTCGCCCATCGACTCCCCTGGCGTGCCGTAGATGAGGTCGACGCTCACCTGCTCGAACCCCGCCTCCCGAGCCCACCGCACGGCCTCGGGGACGCGAGCCGGGTCGTGCGTGCGGTCCAGCGTCGCCAGGACGTGGGGCACCGCCGACTGGACCCCGAAGGAGATCCGGTTGAAGCCACCGGCGCGCATCGTGGCGAGCGCCTGGGGCGTGACGCTGTCAGGGTTGGCCTCGCTCGTGACCTCCGCCCCCGGCGCCAGGCCGAGCTCGTCATCGATCGAGCGCAGGACACGCACGAGGTCGTCGGCCGGCAGCTGGGTCGGCGTCCCGCCGCCGAAGAACACCGTCTCCACGGGCCGGCGCCCCACGGACCGACCGGCGCGGCGCACCTCCGCGATCGCCGTGTCGGCGAACGAGTCCCGCGTCGCGCCCTCGCCCAGCTCGTCGGCCGTGTAGGTGTTGAAGTCGCAGTAGCCGCACCGCACCGAGCAGAACGGAATGTGGACGTAGACGCCGAAGGGCCGGACGTCACTGACGTCCGGCCCTTCGCGCGTGCTCACTCAGTCAGCGTAGAAGGAGTCCAGGAGCTCCTTGTTGTTGGCCTCGACGACCGCGCGCTTGACCTTCATGCTCGGCGTGATCTCACCGGACTCGATGGACAGGTCGTGGTCGAGCACGGCCCACCGCTTGATCTGCTCCCAGCGGTTGAGGCGCTGGTTCAGCTCCTCGACCTGCCCGCCGATGATCTCCTGGATCTGCGGCGAGGAGACGACCTCGGAGTAGGACTTCCCGGACATCCCGTTGCTCTCGGCCCACTCGGCGACGGCGTCCGGGTCGAGCGTGATGAGCGCGGAGCAGAAGTTCCGCTCGTTGCCGTGCACCAGGATCTGGCTCGTGAGGGAGCTGATGCCCTTGAAGACGCCCTCGATGTGCGGCGGGGCGACGTACTTGCCACCGGAGGTCTTGAAGAGCTCCTTCTTGCGGCCGGTGATGAACAGGAAGCCGTCCTCGTCCAGGTGCCCCTCGTCGCCGGTGTGCAGCCAGCCGTCGTTGGTGACCGTCGTGGCGCTCTCGGACTCCAGGTTGTGGTAGCCGCCCATGACGCCGGGACCCTTGATCAGGATCTCCTTGTCCTCGGCGATGCGTGCCTCGGTGCCGGGCATCGCGAGACCGACGGAGCCGAGCTTGAAGGCGTCGGGGTGGTTGACGAAGGATCCGGCCGAGCTCTCCGTCAGGCCGTACCCCTCCAGGATCAGGACCCCCGCGCCGTGGAACCACTCGGCGATGTCGGAGGACAGGGCCGCGGCACCGGAGATGAAGAACCGGACCCGGCCGCCGAAGCGGTCACGGACCTTGGAGAAGACGAGCTTGTCGGCCACGCCGTGCTTGATCTTCAGACCCGTCGGGATGGACTTGCCGGCGCGCTCCAGGCGGGAGTGCTCGCGACCCACGCCCTCGGCCCAGCGGAAGAGCTTGAGCTTGGCGCCGCCCTCCTCCTCCATCATGCCGACGATGCGGCCGTAGGCCTTCTCGAAGATGCGGGGCGCGGCGCCCATGAAGGTGGGCTTGACGATGGCGAGGTTCTCCACGATCTTCGGCACGCGGCCGTCGATCGCGGCGGGGAAGCCCACCTGCAGCTGGGTGGTGAGCAGGACCTTGCCGAAGGAGTGCGCCATCGGCAGCCAGCGGAACTCCAGGTCCTCGATGCTCAGGAAGCCGCCGGCGGCGATGGCCGCACCCTCGTACGTCCAGCCGTCGTGGCTCAGGCGCACGCCCTTGGGACGGCCCGTGGTGCCGGAGGTGTAGATGAGCGTGGCGAGGTGGCCCGGCTCGATGGCCGCGACTCGCTCCTTGACGGCATCGGGGTGCGCGGCGAGGTGCTCCGAGCCCAGCGTCTCCAGGGCCTCGAGGGAGATGATCCACTCGCCGTCGTCGAGCGTGCTGTCGAACGTGACGACCTTGACCACGTCGGGCAGCTCGGACTTCTTCTCCAGCAGCTTCTTGACCTGCTCGTCGTCCTCGGCGAACACGATGCGGCTCGTGGAGTCGGAGAGGATGTAGGCCTCGTCGTCGACCGTGGTGGTCGGGTACACGGTGGTGGTCGCGGCGCCGGCGGCGTTGATCGCCAGGTCGGAGAAGATCCACTCGTACCGGGTGCCGGAGACGATCGCGACACGCTCCTCCGAGCCGATGCCGAGGGCGATCAGGCCGGCGGCGAGCTTGGTGACCTCCTCACCGGTCTCCGACCAGGTGAGCGAGTGCCAGCTCTCGTTGGCGTCCGGGAAGCGGTAGGCCTCGCGGTTGGGGGACTCCGCGACGCGGTCGAAGAACATCTGGGCGACGTTGCGCGCCCGGTTCTCGACGATCTTGAGCTGTTCGGGTGTGGCGTTGGTCGGCATGGACTTCCTTGACATGTCGGCGCAGAGGGGGATGTGGTGCGGCTCACCTTAACCTACTGCCCGGTCACTTGGCAGGGCATCGCCGAGCCTCGCCGTGGAGTCACAACAGCCCGTTGCGAACTGCACTCAACGGTCCGCGAAGGCCCTCACTCGCCGCTGGATCCTGGCGGACGCACGGGGCTCCTCGGCCAGTGCGGGGAGGAGCTCGCGCTGCGTGGTGAGGGCGCGGAAGGCGAACCCGACGGTGACGTCGTGGCTTCGTTGCTCGACGACGTCGATCGCGTCGCCGACGGCGACCTCCCCCTCCTCGACCACCCGCAGGTAGGCGCCCGGTACGCCGCGCTCGGTGAAGCGCCTGACCCACCGGCGTTCGTCGAGGAAGCCCTGGAAGACCGAGCACGGGATGCGTACCGCGCACACCTCCAGCAGCGCCGATCCCACCTGCCACCGCTCGCCGAGCCGGGCCCCGGTGACGTCGATGCCGCGGGTGGTGAGGTTCTCGCCGAACTGTCCCGGCCTGAGCTCACGACCCAGCTCGACCGCCCAGTCCTGCAGGTCCTCCGCGGCGTAGGCGTAGACGGCCTGGTCGTGGCCACCGTGGTGCTGGAGGTCGGCGATCGCGTCGCCGAACAGTCCCAGGGTGTCCACCCGCACCGCACCGGTCACCGGACGCTTGTCGATGCCGGAACGCTTCAGCGAGCCCCACGGCACCTCGACGACCGGACCGACGTTGACCGACTCCACATGACTCACCCGTGCACGCTATCGAGTGGCGCAGATCAGACGTCGAGTGGCGCAGATCTGCGCGACACGCCGTCTCGAAATCGCGGATCTGCGCCACTCGGCGAGGACCCGGCGGTCGGTCAGGTCCTCGTGGAGGTCTCGCCGGTGGAGAGGGCGGCGATGAAGGCCTCCTGGGGGACCTCGACGCGGCCGACCACCTTCATGCGCTTCTTGCCCTCCTTCTGCTTCTCCAGCAGCTTGCGCTTGCGGCTGATGTCGCCGCCGTAGCACTTGGCGAGCACGTCCTTGCGGATCGCGCGGATGTTCTCGCGCGCGATGATGCGGGCGCCGATCGCCGCCTGGATGGGGACCTCGAACTGCTGGCGCGGAATGAGCTCCTTGAGCTTGCCCGCCAGGGCGACACCGTAGGCGTAGGAGGAGTCGCGGTGCACGATGGCGCTGAAGGCGTCGACGATCTCGCCCTGGAGCATGACGTCGACCTTGACGAGGTCGGCGTCCTGCTCCCCGGACAGCTCGTAGTTGAGCGATGCGTAGCCCTTGGTGCGGCTCTTCAGGGCGTCGAAGAAGTCGAACATGATCTCGCCCATGGGAAGCGTGTAGCGGATCTCCACGCGGTCCTCGGAGAGGTAGTCCATGCCCACGAGCTGACCACGCCGCGACTGGCAGAGCTCCATGATCGCGCCGATGTGCTCGCTGGGTGCCAGGACGGTGGCCGAGACGACCGGCTCGAAGACCTTGGCGATCTTGCCGCCCGTCGGGTACTCGCTGGGGTTGGTGACGACGCGCTCGCTGCCGTCCTCCATCTCCACGCGGTAGACGACGTTGGGCGCCGTGGAGATGAGGTCGAGGTTCCACTCGCGCTCGAGCCGCTCGCGCACGATCTCCAGGTGCAGCAGCCCGAGGAAGCCGATGCGGAACCCGAAGCCCAGCGCGCCGGAGGACTCCGGCTCGTAGACGAGGGCCGCGTCGTTGAGCTGGAGCTTCTCCAGGGCGTCGCGCAGGGTCGAGAAGTCGTCGCCGTCGATGGGGTACAGGCCCGAGAACACCATCGGGTTGGGATTCCGGTAGCCGCCGAGCGCCTCCTCGGCGCCGTGGCTGTTGGAGGTCACGGTGTCGCCGACGCGGCTCTGCCGGACCTCCTTGACGCCGGTGATGAGGTACCCGACCTCGCCGACGCCGATCTCCTTGGCCTTGACCGGTTCGGGCGAGATGACGCCGACCTCGAGCATCTCGTGCACCGCACCGGTGGACATCATCTTGATCTTGTCGCGGTGGCTGAGCTTGCCGTCGAAGACGCGGACGTAGGTGACGACACCGCGGTACGTGTCGTAGACGGAGTCGAAGATGAGCGCGCGCGGTGGCCCGTCGGCATCCCCGGTCGGCGGGGGGACCTCGTCGACGATGAGGTCGAGCAGCTCACCGACGCCCTGGCCCGTCTTGGCCGAGACCCGCAGGACGTCGTCCGGATCGCCGCCGAGGATGCCGGCGATCTCCTCGGCGTACTTCTCCGGCTGCGCTCCCGGCAGGTCGATCTTGTTGAGCACCGGGATGATGTGCAGGTCCGCCTCCATCGCCAGGTACAGGTTGGCGAGGGTCTGCGCCTCGATGCCCTGCGCCGCGTCGACGAGCAGGATCGCGCCCTCGCAGGCCTCGAGCGAGCGGCTCACCTCGTAGGTGAAGTCCACGTGGCCGGGAGTGTCGATCATGTTGAGGACGTACTGGGTGCCCGCGTCGTCACCGTTGCTCTTGGTGAACGGCATCCGCACAGCCTGGCTCTTGATGGTGATGCCGCGCTCACGCTCGATGTCCATCCGGTCCAGGTACTGCGCCCGCGCAGCGCGCTCGTCGACGACGCCCGTCAGCTGGAGCATGCGGTCGGCGAGGGTCGACTTGCCGTGGTCGATGTGCGCGATGATGCAGAAGTTGCGCAAGATCGCCGGATCGGTGCCGCCGGGCTGCGGAGCGGGTGAGGTCATGATGGCCCCATCATCCCATCCGGCAGGCGTCGGTCCTACCAGACGTAGGCGAGAACGACGTTCGCCACCACGAGCACCGCCACCACGTGGGCCAGCGGGTTGGGCGCCGGGCGACGACGCGTCGCGTGGGCCAGGCCGATGGCTGCGAGCGCCACGACCAGCTTGACCGCGACCTTGGCGTTGTTCGGGTCGTCGACCGCGTCGCTCGCCGAGGCGATCCCGGTGAGCGCGAGGCCGAGCACGAAGGCCACGGTCAGGCCGTGCGCCATCCACAGGTTGACGCGCGGTCCCTTGACGTCCTTGAGGTAGCCGGCGAGCACGACGATCCAGCTGAGGACGTGGAGGACGACGAGAAGGTTGTACAGCGTCTGCATGGCCGGCAGGCTACTACGCGCCGTCGTAGATCATGGTCGGCAGGACGCCCCGGCGCAGCGAGCCCCGCTCGGATTTGGGGCACCCGGCACGCCGCTGGTAGTGTGGGACGTCGCGTGCCCAGTGGCACGCCCACCTCACTTGCACCACCACCCCAGCAGCACGAGAGAACAGGTCAGCCACGTGGCGAACATCAAGTCGCAGGTCAAGCGCAACCGTCAGAACGAGGTCGCGCGCGAGCGCAACAAGGCGGTCCGATCCACGCTGCGCACTGCCGTCCGTCGTTTCAACGAGGCCGCCTCCGCCGGCTCCGACGAGGCCAAGACCCTCGCTGCCGAGGCCACCCGCAAGCTGGACAAGGCCGCCTCCAAGGGCGTCATCCACAAGAACCAGGCCGCCAACCGCAAGTCGGCCATCGCCAGGAAGGCCTCCTCGCTCTGAGGTAGCCCCACACACGACACGCCCCCGGTCCTGCCGGGGGCGTTCGTCGTTCCCGGGCCCCTCGACCCCTCAGCGGCCGCGGGCAGCGGCGACCTGCAGCACCATCCGCTCCACCGCGAAGGCCGGGTCGGACGCGCCACCCTTGACGTCCAGGTCCGCCCGGGCGACGGCGTCGAGTGCCGAGGCCAGGGCCGCAGAGCTCCACCGGCCCAGCTGACGCCGCATGATCTTGAGCTTGAACGGGGGGACCCCGACGTGGCGGGCGAGGTCGCCCTGGGCCAGTCCGGGCGGCGCGTCGGCCAGGCGGGCCAGGGAGCGCAGTCCGGAGGCGAGGGCGCTGGTGACCAGCACCGGGGCGACCTTGGCGGTCTCGGCCCACCGGGCCTGCTCCAGGGCCACGGCGATGCGCCCGTCGATCGCGGCGTCGGCGATCTCGTAGCCACGCACGTCGGCCCGGCCACCGAAGTAGCGCCGGACCACCTCGACCGTCACCTCGTTCCCCTCGTCGATGCTCACGGCGAGCTGGCTGGCGGCTCCGGAGAGGGCCCGCAGGTCCTGGCCGACGGAGGCCACGAGCAAGGTGGCGGCCTGCTCGTCGATCCGGGCCCCGAGGTCGCGCAGCTCGCCGGCCACCCAGCGGGCGTGGTCGCGCTCGTACTTGGGGGCCTCCTGCTTGACCTCGTGGACGCTCGCCTGGGCGCGGAGCTTGTCCAGCAGGCCCTTGCCCTTCTGCCCGCCACCGTGGACCAGGATGACGGCGGTCTCCGGCGACGGCGTCGCGGCGTAGGCCAGCAGCTCGGCCTGGGCGACGTCCGGAAGGTCCTGCAGCTCGGTGAGGACCAGTGCGCTGGCCGAGCTGAACAGCGATGGGCTGGTGAGCCCGGCGATCTCCCCCGCGCCGAGCCCGGCCGCGGTGGCCGTGGTGACCTCGCACTCGGGGTCCTCGGCAGCGATGGCGGCCACGGCGCGGGCCCGGGTGCGATCGGAGAGGAACTCCGCATTGCCCGTGATGAGCAGGATCTTGCCGAACGCCGAGGCCATGGAGGTCACCCTAGCCGCGGTCTCGGACAGGATCGTCAGCTGCCGTAGGTGCCGTCCGGTGCCGGCATGCAGATGGTCGAGAGGTCGCCGTTCTCGACCCCGCGCACCGCGTCCTCCGGCGTCATCCAACCCAGCTCCTCACCGAGCCACAGCTCCCCCGGCCGAGCGGCAGATCCCTCGAGCGCCGGCTGCAGGAGCACCGTGGCCCCGCGCCGCTCCTCCACGCCCAAGGAGCGGTGCTGCTCAAGGTCGAGTGCCTCCTGCGGCAGAGGCTCCACGGCACTCATCCCGTCGGGATAGGAGTCCGGGGTCAGGCCGAGCTCCTCGACCGTGACGGCCGGACCGTCGGCACGCAGCTCCAGGACGGCCGTGTCGGGCGCCCCCTGGACCTTCAGACTCACCTGCAGTCTCTCGACCTCCTCGCACCCCGGACCGAGCCACACGTGCGCCACCCCGTCATCGACCCGCACCCCCATCGCGAGGGTCTCGTCGGGCTCCAGCGGTTCGGGCTGGGCCAGGAGGAACCCGGCTACCAGCAGGACCGGCAGGACGGCGACGACGACCCCCACCACTCCCGTGACCCAGCGCAACCACAGCCGCGAGGAGCCGAACACGGCCGCGAGGACCAGGACGAGGCCGAGCACCGTGCAGACGACCACGAACAGCAGTGACCCGCCCATCAGTGGTAGCCGCCGTCGGAAAGCCCTGCTTCCTCCTCGGTCTCGTTGCCGCCACTGATCTGCTCCCAGGCGTACTCACGGATGAACGCGCCGTACCCCTTCTCGGCCCACTGCTGCGCATGGCGCTCTTCGTGGTGCAGCAGTCGATCAAGATCGAGCGCGCCGGGATCGCCGGGGCCTCCGGGACCATCCGGGCCGCCGAACTCGTGTCCCTCGTTGTCCGGCTTGACCCCGCTCTCGACGATCTGACGGAGCATGTCGGCCTCGTCGTCGGGGTTGTCGATGTTGACCATGAAGATGTCCCCCCAGGCCGTGCCGCCCTGCCAGCTGAACCAGCCTTGAGCCGAGTTCCCGCCCGCCCCCATCAAGATGCCGTTCGGAGTGGTGACCATGCGGCCACCGTTACGGTGCACGAAGTCGACGTCATCGTCATAGCTCCAGCTGTTGGCCTCCTGCCGGTCGATGATCCGCTGGATCTCGTCGGAGGAGTAGGACGTCTCGTCGAAATCGTTCTCCGTGCCCGTGTCGTCGGTGGCGCTGCCGTAGTCGGTGCCAGCGTTGTAGATATAGGTCATGATGACCGCCTGCCTGGCATCATCGCCGCTGATGTCGTCGGGCAGCAGGAAGTAGGACTTGCCGTCGCGGTCGACGATCTCCTCCAGGTCCGACAGGACGTCGAAGGAGGACGGCTGGATCTCGTGGTCCCGGACGATGTCCAGGATCGTCCCGTAGTCGGTACCGCCCTCGGCCGCGTTCATGAGCCACTGGAAGTATCGATCGTCCTCCTCGACCTCCTCGTCCACCAGGCCCGCGTCGATGAGGTCGTTCAGCATCGCGCGGGCGGTCGTCTCGGCACCGTTCGCCAGTGCTCGTTCGCGCTCGTGGTCGGTGAACGTCAGCTGCGACCACAGGCTCGCCTGGGCGAGAGGGATGTACCCGTCCAGGATGAGCCGCTTGACGTTGGCGTCGGTGGCTCCCTGCTCGAACGACGTGGCGACGGTCTCGGCCGCCGTGTCCAGCTGTTCCACCGCGGCTCTGTACAGCGGCATGAGCTGGGCCTTGATCGACCCCTTGATCTCGTCATAGCTGCGCGGGTCGTCCAGCGGCTCGCTCGTGGGAGTGCCGTTGTGCTCGGCGCGCCACATGTCCATCGTGTCGCCCAGCAGCTGGGAGTTGAGCTCCTCGACCTCGCCGTCGAACTCCTCGACCTCGGCGGCGAACTGCAGGAGGAGGCCGACGGCGTACTCCCCCTTCTGCGCGAGATCGAGCGCGATGACCCGCGCCTCCCGAGGGTTGACGCGAGTGCCCTCGACGATCGCGCCCTCGATGTCCTCGACCACGGACGCCTCGTCCTCTCCCAGCTCGCTGGCGAGGGACTGCAGGGCGGCGGAGTCGTGGCGCGGATCCTCGGCCGCCGCACGGATCGAGTCGGCGTCCACGCCGTGCAGGTCCGCGTAGTCCTCGAAGCTGTCCACCATCAGCACGTCCCCCGATCCTCCGTGGTCGCAACGATCCTAGTCTCCCGTGCCCCCGCCGCGGGTCACGACGCCCAGACCGCCCTCCTGCACCACCACGGCCACGTCACCCGACTCGTCGGTGCGCCAGACGCCGGCGCCGACGGCCTCCAACATCTCCACTGCGCTCGGCGCGGGGTGGCCGTAGTCGTTGTCGGCCCCCACCGAGATGGTCGCCACGCGTGGTGCCACGGCGTCGACGAAGCGCTCGGAGGTGTCGGCGCTGCCGTGGTGGGCCACCTTCAGGGCGTCTGCGCGCACCCGCGGGGACGCGGCGAGCAACCGCGCCTGCTCCGCCTCGCCGAGGTCTCCACTGAGCAGCAGCGTGACGCCGGCCGTCTCGACCCGGAGCACCACGCTGAGGCCGTTGCGCTCGTCCTGCGTGGCCTGCTCGTCCGCGGCCTCGGGCCACAGGACCTCGGCCTCGACGTCACCGACCCGCAGCCGGTCCCCCTGACCGACCATCCGCGCGGGCACGCCCGCCACGTCGACACCGCGTCGACCCAGCAGCACGACGTCGACCGTCCGACCCTCGACGACCCCCGGCCATCCGTCGACGTGGTCGGCGTCGGCATGGGTGAGGACCAGCGCCTTGACCCGATCGATGCGCAGGCCACGCAGGCAGCGGTCGACGGGAGCGGTCTCCTCGCCGGCGTCCACCACGATCGCCTCCCCTGGCCCGGTGCGCACGACCGTGGCGTCACCCTGGCCGACGTCGCAGGCCACCATCACCCAGCCCTCGGGCGGCCAGCCCGGCTGGGGCGGGCGCCACAGGGCGACCCCCAGCCCGAGCACGAGGCCGATGACGACCACCGGGCGGTGCGCCCAGCGCCACAGGGCCCAGGCGACGAGGGGCACCACCGGAACGAGCAGCCACCACGGTGCCGCCCACGGGACGGCCGCACCGTCCAGGTTCGCCGAGTGCCTGGCCACCTGCACGATCCAGCCCGCGGAGAGCCCGGCGGCCGTCCCGACGACGCGGCCCGCAGGAGCCCACACGAGGTCCAGCAGGCCGCCGAACAGTCCCGCGACGGTGGCCGGGGCCACGGCCGGACCCGCCAGCAGGTTGGCGGCGACCGCGACGAGCGAGACCTCGTCGGAGATCGCGGCGATGGCCGGAGTGCAGGCCAGCTGCGCCGCCAGGGGCACCGCGACGGCGAGGGCCACCCAGTGCGGCAGCCAGGTCCGCAGCCTCTCTGCCATCGGTGGCGCGAGGACCAGGATGCCGGCGGTGGCGCACACCGAGAGGACGAAGCCCACCGACGTGCCCAACCATGGATCGAGGAACAGGAGCACCACGATGGCGACGGCCAGCGCCCGCAGACCCTTGCGTCCGCCGTACCCGACGGCGGCCAGGCCCACCAGCCCCATGCCGGCGGCGCGCAGGACGCTGGGCTCGGGTCGGGCCAGGAGCACGAAGCCGAGGACGCCGAGCAGTCCCACCACCAGCAGCACACGAGGCGGAGCGCGAGCCGCCCGAGCCAGTGCCAGCAGCACGGCCAGGACGATCGTCAGGTTGGTCCCCGAGACGGCCAGGAGATGGGTCAGCCCCGTGCGCCGGAAGTCCTCCTCCAGCTCGGTCGGCAGCGCCGCGTCGTCACCGGCGACGAGAGCCGGGACGAGGGCGGACTCGGCGACCCCCGTGTGCGAGACGGAGCCGCGGATGGACCCGCGCAGCGACTCCGAGCCCTCCCACCACCAGGCCGCCCCACGCGACGCGGTGCGCTCCAGCACGTCGAGCGTGGCCGTCTCGTCGCTCGCCTCGCTCGGCCCGAGCCGGGCTCGGACCACGAGTCGGCGGCCGGTGACGAGGTCTGCCGACTCTCCCTCCAGAAAGGCCGTGGCCCGGTCGGAGACCCGCACCGCCCGTCCGTCCACGACCACCCGCAGGACCCGCACACCGGCCACCGCGGAGGTGTCGCCGAAACGGGTGAACGTCCTGGCGTCCAGGACCACCTGCAGCTCGGCGTCCACGACGCGCCGCTGCTCGGCGAGCGAGACCAGGGGTGAGGCCTCGACCCCGGCGAGCCGCCAGGCGCACGAGGCGGCCACGGCCGCGAGGCACGCCGCGCACAGCGACAGGGTCCGCAGCGCGTGGGTGGCCCGCCACGACCGAGCAGGAGCCGCCCACGCCGCTCCGGCGACGACGGTCGCCGCCACGGCCACCGTGACGGCGACGCTGCTCGGCCGCTCCAGCAGCAGGGCCACGGCGAGCCAGACCACCAGGGCCGGCGGGACGAGTCGGAGGTCCGTGCTCACACCGCCACGCGCTCGCGCAGCTCGGCGAGGGTCTTCTCCCCGATGCCACTGACCTCCAACAGGTCGTCGACGGAGGAGAACCGCCCATTCTCCGTCCGCCAGGTGATGATGGACTCCGCCGTCACCGGGCCGACACCGGGGAGCGTCTCCAGCTCCTCCTGCGTGGCGGAGTTGAGGTTGACCTGCGGTCCCGACGCATCCCCCGAACCACCCCCACCAGCCGAGCCGCCCTGCGAGGGTGCCGCCGGCTCCACGCCCACGAGCACCTGCTCGCCGTCCACGAGCACCCGGGCGAGGTTGAGGGTGGTCGTGTCGACCTTGCCGGAGATCCCACCGGCCTCGTCGATGGCCTCGTGGACCCGCGAGCCCGCCGGGAGGACCACGATGCCCGGCCGCTCCACCTTGCCCGCGACGTCGATGATGACCTCGCCCGTGGCCTCGCCGTCCTCGACCGGCTCGCCCCCCGCCGTCGACCCGGGACCCTGGCTGGTGAGGTCGACGCCCTCCCCCACCGGCGCGACCTCGGGTCGCTCGGCCAGGAGCCACCACGTCAGCACGACCCCCGCTGCCACGCCCAACGTGGCGACGACCCGCAGGTGCACCGGCCGCAGGGAGGGACGTCGACCCCCGAAGGCCCGGTGCGTCGCCGCGACAGGCTCCTCCGCGGGCCCCTCGGGCTCCTCCGGCAGGTCCTGCGGCTGCGTCGCGACGGCGTGGAAGGAGGCGTTCAGCTGGGCAAGGCGGCGCCGTGCGACCTCGGCCCGGGTCTGGCCTGCGTCGTCGGTCCGGTCTGCACTCACACCTCGACGCTAGGAGGAGACCGCCTCGCGATCACCCGGTCGGCCGTCGCCCTGTGGATGAGCAGCGGAGGACCTCGGGCCTGTGGACGGCCCGGCCGGTCCCGGGGTCAGCGCGGCGTGACGGTGACCGAGACCATGCCGGGACCGACGTGCGCGCCGATGACCGCGCCGACCTCGTTGACCGGCACCGACTCCAGCCCGAGACGCTCAGCCAGCCGCACCGCGATGGCGTCGGCCTCATCGGCGTTGGCCAGGTGCTGGACACCGATCTCCACGCCGTCGGGAGCGGCCTCGGCCGCCTCCACCGCCAGGGTCTCGACGCGAGAGAGCGCCTTGGCCGTCGTGCGCACACGCTCCAGCGGGACGACCATCCCGTCGGTGATCGTGAGCAGCGGCTTGACCGCGAGGGCCGAGCCGATGAGCGCGGCGGCCGAGCCGATCCGGCCTCCCCGCCGCAGGTACTCCAGCGTGTCGACGTACATCAGGACCGTCGAGGCCTCACCCGCGCCCAGCGCGGCGCCCACGGCATCGGCCTCCGTGCCACCGGCGGCACAGGCGCGGGCGGCGCGGCCCGCGGCGAAGCCCGTCGCGATGCCGACCTGCGTGGAGTCGATGCACATGACCGGGATCGAGGCGCGGCCCGCGGCCAGCTGGGCGGACTCGAACGTGCCGGACATCTTGGCGCTCAGGTGCACCGAGACGATCGACGTCGCCCCTTGCCCCGCGAGCCCCTCGTAGACGGCGAGGAACTCCTCCGGCGTGGGCCTGGAGGTGCTGACCGGGACGAACTCACGCAGCGCGTCGGCGATCGCGTCGGGAGTGACGTCGACTCCCTCGGTGTGGGTCTCCGCCCCGATGACCACCTTCAGCGGCACCACCGTGATGCCCTCGACCTCGGCATCGGCAATGGAGAGCGATGCGGTCGAGTCGGTCACGACGGCGATGCGTCCGGCGTGACGACCGGCAGTGCTTCCGGGGGGGCTCACACGACCACGCTCACGAGCTTGGGCGCACGGACGATGACCTTGCGGACCTCGCGCCCGTCGATCGCCCGCTGCACGTTGACCTCGGCCAGGGCGAGCTCGGTGAGCTCCTCGTCGCTGGCGTCCGGCGAGACCTCGAGCTTGGCACGGACCTTGCCCTGCACCTGCACGACACACGTCACGGAGTCCTCGACCAGCAGCCCCTCGTCGACCGTCGGCCAGGCCACCGTCGCCACGGTGGGCTCGTGGCCGAGCCGCTCCCACATCTCCTCGGCGGTGTAGGGCGCGACGAGCGACAGCAGCTGCGCCACGACCTCGGCAGCCTCCCGCACCGCGGGGTCCGTCGGGCCGCAGCCCCCCTTCCCCTCGACGCCGTCGATGGCCTTGCGGGTGGCGTTCACCAGCTCCATGGTGCGAGCGATCAGGACGTTGAAGCGATAGGACTCCACGAGCTGGGCGGCCTCGTGCACGGTGCGATGCGTGACCCGGCGCAGCGCTGTGCTCGCCGGGGTGGGGTCGCCGGTCGTCGGGTCGGCGCCGGGGGCGGACTCGACGTCTCCCGCGAGCCTCCAGGCACGCTGCAGGAAGCGCAGCGACCCGGCCGGGGAGAGGTCTGCCCAGTCGATGTCGTCCTCCGGGGGGCTGGCGAAGACCAGGGTCAGTCGGACCGCGTCGACGCCGAAGGCGTCCAGCTGCGCGCCGAGGTCGACGCCGTTGCCGAGCGACTTGCTCATCTTGCGGCCGTTGTTGATCACCTTGCCCTGCGAGAGGTAGGCCGAGAAGGGCTCGTCCCAGTCGAGCAGTCCTGCATCTCGCAGCGCCTTGGTGAAGAACCGGGCGTACAGCAGGTGCAGCACGGCGTGCTCGTCACCCCCGACGTAGAGGTCGATCGGACCCCACGCCCGGGCGAGCTCGGGGTCGAAGGCCTGAGTGTCGTCGCGGGGTGAGAGGTAGCGCATGAAGTACCACGAGGAGTCCACGAAGGTGTCCATCGTGTCGGTGTCGCGACGCGCCGGACCCCCACACGCGGGGCAGTCGACCTCCACCCACTCGGTCGCCGCGCCCAGGGGGGAGGTGCCCTTGGGCTTGAGGTCGGCGCCGCGCAGCTCGGGCAGCTCCACCGGCAGCTGGTCCAGCGGGACGGGCACCTCGCCGCAGTCCGGGCAGTGGATGATCGGGATGGGTGCGCCCCAGTACCGCTGGCGCGACAGCAGCCAGTCACGCAGCCGGAAGTTGACCGTCCCGCGGCCCGTTCCGGTCCGCTCCAGGTGGGCAGTCGTCTCGGCCTTGGCCTCGGCGACGTCGAGCCCGTTGATGTCCAGGTCGACGTCGGTGCCCGGCGGCGGGGAGTTGATGGCGGCACCCTCCCCCGCGAACGCCTCACCGTCCCAGTCGGCCGGCGGCTCGGTGGTGCGGACGATGGGCAGGCCGAAGGTCTGCGCGAACTCCCAGTCACGCTGGTCGCCGCCGGGGACCCCCATGACGGCGCCCGTGCCGTAGTCGGCCAGGACGTAGTCCGTGGCCCAGACCGGGATCTCCTCACCGGTGACCGGGTTGACCGCGCGGGCCCCGAGGTCGACGCCGGTCTTGGCGCGGTCGGTGGCCAGGCGCTCGATCTCCGAGGCCTTGCGGATCTCGTCCCGGTACGTCTCGAACGCGGGCCGCTGCTCGTCGCTGACCAGCTCGTCGGCCAGTCCCGCGTCGACGGCGACGACCATGAACGTCGTGCCGAAGATGGTGTCGGGTCGGGTGGTGAAGACCGTGATCGGCTCCTCGCGACCGGCGACACGGAAGTCGACGTGCGCCCCCTCGGACCGTCCGATCCAGTTGCGCTGGGCGTTGACGACCTTGCCGATCCAGGTCGACTGCAGGTCCTCCAGGCTCGCGTGCAGCTCCTCGGCGTAGGCCGTGGTGCGGAAGTACCACTGCGTGAGCTCACGCTTGGTGACCTCGGCTCCGCACCGCTCGCAGGTTCCGTCGACGAGGACCTGCTCGTTGGCCAGCACGGTCTGGTCCTGGGGGCACCAGTTGACCGGCGAGTTCTTGCGGTAGGCCAGACCCTGCTCGCGAAGGGTCAGGAACAGCCACTGGGTCCAGCGGTAGTACTCCGGGTCGGAGGTGTGCAGGCGACGCGACCAGTCGACGCTGATCGCGTACCGCTTCATCGATGCGTACTGGGTCTCGATGTTCCCGTACGTGTACGTCGCCGGGTGCTCGCCGCCGCGGATGGCGGCGTTCTCGGCCGGCAGCCCGAAGGAGTCCCACCCCATGGGGTTCAGCACCTCGTACCCGCGCATGCGCCAGTACCGGGCGATCACGTCGTGCAGGGCGAACACCTCGGCGTGCCCCATGTGGAGGTCACCGCTGGGGTACGGGAACATCGTGAGCGCGTACTTCTTCTCCCGCTCGCCCGAGGTGACGGCATCGTCGTCGGCTCGGAACGGGTCGAGCCGCTCCCACACCGGCTGCCACTTGGCCTCCGCGGCGTGGACGTCGTAGGAATCGTGTCCGTCTCGCTCGCTCATCTGTCCCTCACCGGCGCTGGCGCCCTCGACCCGTCGTCCTGCTCCCTGACATGGCAACGCCCCTCACGGGGAGGGGCGGCCGCTCGCGGATGATCCGCGACGGCTAGGCAAGGAGCAGGCTGTTCCGCACGGCCCAATGCTAGCGCCCCACGCCGTGACGGTCCCCCACTCGACCGGCGGGAATCCCGGGCCGGCCGCCGCGGTTGGAACGGACATGGCGCTCGCGGACCTCAGGCTTTCCATCCTGGACCGCTCACGCACCCGCGAGGGCGAGCCCGACGCCCGGGCACTGGAGCACACGATCGAGCGGGCTCAGCGGGCCGAACGGCTCGGGCTGCATCGCTTCTGGGTGGCCGAGCACCACGCCGTGCCGGGCATCGCCAGCGGGAGTCCCGCCGTGCTCATGGCGGCCCTGGCCGCCCGGACCGAGCGGATCCGGATCGGCTCGGGCGGCGTCATGCTGCCCAACCACCAGCCGCTGGTCGTGGCGGAGCAGGCGCTCGTCCTGGCGTCCCTGGACCCGGGCCGGATCGACCTGGGCATCGGCCGGTCGGTGGGGTTCACCGCGCCCGTTCGCGCGGCCCTGCGGGTCGAGGAGAGCGATGCCGGACGCTTCGAGGACGACGTGGCCGAGCTGCTCGGGTTCCTCGACGGGTCCGGCCCCGTCACGGCCCGGCCACGCACCGCAGCGCCTCCGGTGCTCGTCCTGGCCACGGGCGAGGGCATCGACGTCGCGGCCCGCGCCGGGCTGCCGCTCGTGGTCGGCGGGCCGGTGCTGCGCGACACCGCGGCGCTGCAGCGGTACCGCGAGTCCTTCCGACCCCGCGACGGCAGCCGGCCGTACGTCGTGGTGAGCCTGGACGTCATGGTGGGCGAGACCCCCGAGCAGGCGCGAGAGCTGTTGCTGCCGGAGGCGTGGGCCATGGCCTCGTCGCGCGAGACCGGCTCGTTCGACGCGCTGCGCAGCGTGGAGTCCGTTCGCTCCCTGGAGATCTCCGACCGGCAGCGCAGGTCCATGGAGCGGACCATGGACGGTGCGGTCTCCGGTGATGCCGAGGCCGTCCGCTCCCAGCTCGAGGACCTCCTGCACCGCACCCGGGCCGATGAGCTGATGGCCTCGACGTCCACGTTCGACACCGAGGCCCTGGCGGCCTCCGACACTGCCCTGGCCGAGCTGTTCGGCCTGGCCCGCTCCAGCGACGTCAGCCGTCCCAGCGGACGGTGAGCAGACCGACGACGAGCACGGGGCCCTGCTCCCCGTCGTGAGGACGCTGGGAAGCACCACGCGACCGACGGGAGTACCGACCGTCACCACCGCCGGTCATGACGATCGGCACGTGTGCGCGCCCGCGACCCTCCGTAGGGTCAGGGCCATGCGAGTCCGTGATCCCGAGATCCTGGCCGGCGCGCTGATCGCCACGTTGGTGCTGCTGCTGGTCGTCCCGGCCGTCCTCGTCGAGGCTGCGGTCTTCGAGATCCCGCGGCCGGCCTGGCTGGCCCTGTACGCGCTGATGTTCGTCTCGATGATGACGAGCCAGTGGTTCGCCGAGATCCTGCCCCGTCGCTACCGGTTGCTGGCGCTCGGGACGATGGTGACCAGCACCTGGCTGGTCGTCGCCACCGCCCCGAACCTGGGCTACCTCCCCATCGTCGCCGTGGTCAGCGTCGCGGTCTGTGCGTACTACCTGCCGTCGGCCTGGGTGCGGTCCGTCGCCGTCCTCAACACCGCGGTGATCGTGGGGGCGCAGTGGGCCGTGGACGCTTCGGCGAGCACGCTCGTGTTCGCCGGCGTGGTGTACCTCGTGCTCCAGCTGGCCACGGTGATGAGCATCGACTCGCAGCTGCGCGAGGAGCGGACCCGTCACGAGCTGCTGGCCACGAACGCCGAGCTGCGGGCAACCCGGGTCCTGCTGGAGGAGTCCAGCCGGACCCAGGAGCGCCTGCGCATCGCCCGGGAGCTGCACGACGTCCTCGGCCACCAGCTCACCGGCCTGATCCTGGAGCTGGAGGTGGCCTCGCACCACGTGGACGGCGAGGCGCGCGAGCACGTGGTGAAGGCCCGTGGCATCGCCCGGGACCTCATGCAGGACGTGCGAGAGGCCGTGGGGACCCAGCGCGAGCTGGCTCCGGACCTGAACGGGGCCCTGACCGCGATCACCACCGGCCAGCCCGGGTTGCAGGTCCACCTCGACGTCGACGAGGGCGTCTCCCCCGACCCGGCCACCACGATGGCACTGGTGCGCTGCACCCAGGAGATCGTCACCAACACGCTGCGTCACGCCCGAGCGGGCGTCCTCTGGATCGACGTCGGGCTCGAGGGTGGGGAGATCCGCCTCGAGGCGCACGACGACGGGGTCGGCGCCGCGACGTGGACCCTCGGCCACGGCCTGCGGGGCATGAGCGAACGCATCGAGGGGCTCGGCGGCTCGGTGTCCTTCGAGCCGAGCGACGGATTCGGCGTCCGGCTCTGCGTGCCGGCAGGAGCGAGCCCATGATCGGCGTGCTCGTCGTGGACGACCAGCGGCTCGTCCGTGACGGGATCAAGGGGCTGCTGGCCCTCGTCGACGACGTCGAGGTGGTCGGCGAGGCCGCCGACGGCGACGCGGCGCTGGCGGCCGTCGAGGAGCACCGCCCCGACGTCGTCCTGCTGGACCTGCAGATGCCGGGACGCGACGGCATCGCAGTGCTGGAGGAGCTCCGCGACCGACCGGATGCTCCCGCGGCCCTGGTCCTCACGACCTTCGACGACGACGAGCTGGTGCTGGGCGCCCTCGTCGCCGGAGCCCGTGGCTACCTGCTCAAGGACGTCTCGCTCGACCAGCTGGTGCACGGCGTGCGGACGGTGGCGGCCGGGGGCTCGCTCGCCCAGCCCGCCGTCACCGACCGGCTCCTGCAGGCCTCCCGCAGGCGCGGACGGTCGGACGGCCGGGTCACCCCGGTCCAGCTGTCCGAGCGGGAGCTCGACGTCCTTCGCCTGGTGGCCAGCGGGTACGGCAACCGCGACGTCGCCGCGGCCCTGCACCTGGCCGAGGGTACGGTGAAGAACCACGTCTCGAGCGCCTTGGCCAAGCTCGGTGCCCGGGACCGTACCCGAGCCGTGTTGCGGGCTCTCGACCTCGGCCTGCTCGATCCGCCTCAGGTCGACTGACCGGAAGCCTTACGCGACGTCGTCCTGGTGCTGCTCCGGTCCCGGCTCGGGCACGATGATCGGCCGCATCCGCGACCACAGCACGAACGCCAGCGCGACGGCGACCATGCCCAGCCCCGCCCACAGGTTGATGTTCAGGCCGTCGGCGCGGGCCAGCTCCTCCTCGGTCGCCCGGAAGATCCCGAGGCCGGTCAGGATGAGGCCGTAGGCGCCGATCAGCCCGGCGATGATGACGCGGATGTCGAAGGCACCGGCGGTGTGTCTCGTGCCCGACGACCCTGCGGATGTCGACCCTGCGCCCGACGACCCCGCGCCCGACGACCCTGCGTCCGACGGCTCTGGGGTGGATGACTCGCTCATGTCCGTGCTCCTATCGGAAGATCAGGTTGAGGACGACGACGATGGCCAGCCCGAGGCCCGCGAGCTTCGGCGGCGACTGCCACCACGGGAGGGAGGCCTCGTCGGGATCGATGAGGTCCTCCTTCGGGGTCAGGGAGTAGACCAGACCCTTCAGCTCGGCCTCCACGCGTGGCCTCGTGCGCATCGAGACCAGGACGCTGACCACGATGTCCACGACGAACGCCGCGCCCGCGGCCACGAAGCTCGCCCCCTGACCACCCAGGGGGACGAGGCCGACGCTGAGCGGACCGAGCGCGTCCTCGCTCAGCACCGCCACCAGGACCGCGGCGCCCGTGCCCGCCACGAGGCCGCTCCAGCCGGCCGTGGCGGTCATCCGCTTCCAGAACATGCCGAGGATGAACGTGGCGAACAGCGGGGCGTTGAAGAACCCGAACAGCGTCTGCAGGTAGTCCATCAGGTTGTCGTAGCTGGAGGCGATGACGGCGGTGCCGATGGCCACCACGGTCGCGGCGACGGTCGCCAGGCGGCCGACGCCGGTGTAGTAGGCGTCCTCGCGGTCCTTCACGACGTACTGCTGCCACAGGTCGTAGCTGAAGACGGTGTTGAAGGCCGAGATGTTGGCGGCCATGCCGGCCATGAAGGAGGCCATCAGGCCCGCGATCGCCACGCCGAGCATGCCGTTGGGCAGCAGGTCGCGCATGAGCAGCAGGAGGGCGTCGTTGTACGTGACTCCCGTGTCGCTCTCCCCGGCCTTCAGCGCCGCCAGCTCCGGGACGATGATCGCCGCGATGATGCCGGGGATGATGACGATGAACGGGATGAACATCTTGGGGAACGCCCCGATGATGGGAGCCCTGCGTGCCGAGGACAGCGAGTCCGAGGCCATCGCCCGCTGGACCTCCACGAAGTTGGTGGTCCAGTAGCCGAAGGACAGCACGAAGCCGAGTCCGAAGATCAGGCCGATGACCGAGAGCACCGGGTTGTCGATCCCGGTCAGGTCGGTGCCCGGCCACGACGAAAGCTGCTCCGATGCCGGGGCTCCCTGCCCGTCCGCGGGCGCCACCCGGTCCACGATGCCCTGCCAACCGCCGACCTTGTGCAGCGCGACGATCGTCAGTGGCAGCAGGGCCGCGACGATGACGAAGAACTGCAGGACCTCGTTGTAGATGGCCGCGGACAGTCCGCCCAGGGCGGTGTAGCTGAGCACCACCGCGGCGGCCACGACGAGCGAGATCCACAGCGGCCAGCCCAGCAGCCGGTTGATGATCGTGGCCAGCAGGAAGAGGTTGATGCCCGCGATGAGCAGCTGCGCGAGCGCGAAGCTGAGCGCGTTCACCAGGTGTGCGCCCGTGCCGAAGCGCCTGCGCATGAACTCGGGCACGCTGCGCACGCCGGAGCCGTAGTAGAAGGGCATCATCACGATGCCCAGGAACAGCATCGCGGGCACGGCGCCCACCCAGAAGTAGTGCACCGTCGCCATGCCGTACTGGGCACCGTTGGCGCTCATGCCCATGATCTCGACGGCCCCGAGGTTGGCGGCGATGAACGCCAGGCCGGTCACCCAGGCGGGCAGCGAGCGCCCCGAGAGGAAGAAGTCGATGCTGGAGGAGATCTGGCGCCGGGCCAGCAGCCCGATGCCCAGCACCACGGCGAAGTAGAGCGCGACGATCGTGTAGTCGAATGCGTCGGCCTGCAGCCGGAAGGTGTCGTCGGCCGCCACCAGCATCGTCTCGTGCATCTGCCCCCCTCAGGACCGGTTCCACCGCCCGCGCGATGAACCATCACGCACCGTACTCCTCCTGCCCGCCGCGCGTCACTCGGTGGGCAGGAGGCGGGCCCAGCTCAGCCCAGGACGGTCAGCTGAGGGCGCAGTAGGCCTCGACCTTGGGGGTCGGCCCCGAGACGATGAGCTCGTCGCCCTCCCGGACGAAGGTGTCCGCCTTGGCGTAGGTGAAGTCCTCGCCGCGGGTCTTGAGGCCCACCACGGTGACGCCGTACTTCTGCCGGACGTTGGAGTCGGTCAGCGACCGCTCCGACGTGCACTGCGGTGCCCTCGTCCGGGCGATGGCGAACCCGTCGTCGAACTCGATGAAGTCGGTCATCGTCCCGGTCACCAGGTGGGCGACCCGCTTGCCCATCTGCGACTCCGGCCGGATGACGTGGGTGGCGCCGACGCGCTCCAGGATGGCCGCGTGCTTGCCGCTGATGGCCTTCGCCCAGACCTCCTTGACGCCGAGGTCCAGCAGGCCGAGGACGGTGAGGACGCTGGCCTCGATGTCGGTGCCGATGCCCACGACGGCGACGTCGAACTGCTCGGCTCCGATCTGGCGCAGGGCCTCGGTGTCGGTGGTGTCGGCCGCGACGACGTGGGTGAAGTCGCTGGCGTGCTTCTGCACGATCTCGGCCCGCTCGTCCACGGCGAGGACGTCGTGGCCGAGCTGGACGAGCGAGCGTGCGACAGCCGTGCCGAAGCGCCCCAGACCGAGAACGATCACCGGGGCGTTCGGGGGTGTGTCCTTCTGCTTAGCCAATGATCGGTTGCTCCTCGGGAAGGTGGTAGCGGGGTGCTCGTCGTCTCAGGACGAATGCCGACGCCGCCGTAATGGTGCCGACTCGACCGACGAACATCAAGACGACCAGGACGATCTTGGCACTGCTGGGCATCTGGGGCGTGATCCCGGTGCTCAGACCGGCCGTGGCGAAGGCCGACGAGCACTCGAACAGGACGTCCTCGAAGGTGAAGTCCGTCAGCAGCAGGATGATGAACGTCGTCGACGCCACGAGCATCACCGAGATCAGGGCGATGCTGAGCCCGGTGCGCACCACGGCGGAGCTCACCGAGCGGTTGCCGACCGTGACGTCGGGGTCGCCCCGGAGCTCGGCGAGGATGACGAAGGCCAGCAGCAGGAAGGTCGTCACCTTGATGCCACCGGCGGTGCTCGCGCTGCCACCACCGATGAACATCAGGATCGTGCCGACCGCGAGCGTCTCCTCCTCGACCCCGCCCCAGTCGAAGCTGTTGAGCCCGCCCGAGCGGGGCATGATGCCGCCCTCCAGACCGCTCACCAGCTTGTGGTGCCACGGCAGCTCGCCGAGCGTGGCCGCGTTGTCCCACTCAATGGCCAGGAAGATCGCCGAGCCGATGACGAGCAGCGCGATCGAGCCCCAGATCGTCAACCGCGTGTGGATCGTCCACCGGCCGGGGGTGCGCCACTCCTTGAAGAGCTCCGCGAGCACGGGAAAGCCGACGGCGCCGAGGAAGACGCCGACGCAGATGGGGATGATGATGAGGCCGTCACCCGCGTACTCCGTGAGGCTGTCGGAGTTCAGCGAGAACCCGGCGTTGTTGAAGGCCATGACGGCGTCGAAGTAGCCGTGCCACAGGGACGTCAGCCAGCTGTCGAAGTACTCCTGGCGGTAGCGCAGCGTCAGCACGAGGGCGATCGCGAGCTGGAAGCCGATCATCATCATCGCGACTCGCCGGAACAGGGGGCGCACCTCGCCGATGTTGACGACGTGCATGTCCGTCTGGGCCACGAGCCTGGTCCGCAGGCCGAGGCGGCCACCGATGAACAGGCCGAGGACGGTGGCGAGGGCGACGATGCCCAGCCCACCGATCTGGACCAGCGCGAGGATGACCCCCTGCCCCGCAGGCGTCCAGTAGCTGGAGGTGTCCACGGTGGCCAGGCCGGTGACCGTGACGGCGGACGCCGAGGTGAACAGGGCGTCCACGAAGGTCGCGGAGCCGTCACCGGAGTGCACGAACGGAAGCAGCAGCAGCAACGTCCCGATGAGGATCAGGACGAGGAAGGTCAGCGGCAGCAGCCGGACCGGGTGCGAGATCGCAGCCGGCAGACGCGGACGAGTCACCGGGATGACGCTACTCTCCCCCGGGCCCGTCGCGGACCCGGACCGGGGGATCGCCTCGGCGAGGTCCCGAGACCGTCCGCGGCGGCCGTCCCCGGATCGGCGTGCCCGGCCCGATACGCTGGCTCGGATGCCTGAGGTCCCCCGCTCCATCGCCGTCGTGATCGTCACGTTCAACAGGTCGGCCTACCTGGTCGACCTGCTGCGCAGCGCCACCCGCCTGCAGACGAGCCCGTGGCGCATCGTCGTGGTCGACAACGCCAGCACCGACGACACCCAGGAGGTCCTCGCCGAGGCCGCCGGGTGGTTCGAGGACGGCGTGCTCGTCAACCATCGCCTGAGCGAGAACACCGGGGGGTCCGGTGGCTTCTGCGAGGGCACCCGCGTCGCGCTGGAGCTCGGTGCGCAGTGGGTCTGGCTGATGGACGACGACGTCGAGATCCTGCCCGAGGCGCTGGAGCGGTTCGCACCCGCGATGGCTCGCTTCCGCGTGATCCACGGGCGTCGCTACGACTTCGACGGCACGCCGTTCTACTGGCAGGCCAAGTTCAACCAGTTCCTCGGCGTCCCCCTCCCCTACGGCCTGCGACGGACCTTCGACGACGAGGGCTACGCCATCACCAACTCCGGCACCTTCGAGGGGATGCTGATCCACGCCGACGTCGTGCGGCTGATCGGCCTGCCGGACCCACGCTTCTTCATCACGTGGGACGACGCGACGTACGCGTGGCTCGCGGCCCAGCACACCGAGGTCGTCTACATGGACGCCTTCGTGCTGCAGCGCAAGCGTGAGCAGCAGCAGGTGAACCTCGGCGTCCGGCACCTCAACGACGGCAGCCCGCTGTTCCGCTACCACGTGATGCGCAACCGGGCCTACGTCGGCCGCTACTTCGCCGAGCACGGCAAGCTGCACCGCGTCGGCTTCGCGCTGGGCACCCTGCTGACCTTCGCCAAGGAGGTCTTCCGGCTCGTCGTGGTGCAGCGCACCCTGCGTGGCCTGGGCGACCTCGTCCGCGGGGCCAAGGACGCCCGACGGATCTGGCGCGACACGTCGTGGCGTCCGATGGACCCGGCCGACGTCCCCCCGGCCCTCGACACCTGAGCGCCCCCGTGCCCCGCCGAGTGGCGCAGATTCGCGAATCTGAGACGGCGTGTCGCGCGGATCTACGCCACTCGGGGACGTCTTTGCGCCACTCGACGCAACCGGTCAGTCCGCCTCGAGCAGGGCCCGCGCGACGACGAGGTCCGTCGCGTCGGTGATCTTGAGGTTGCGGTGGTCCCCCGCCACGACGCCGACGCTCACCTGCGGGAGGGCATACATCACGAGCGTGCAGTCGTCGGTGGCAGCGAGGCTGCCGTCCTGACTCGCCGAACGGTGCGCCTCGTCCAGCACGCCGAGCCGGAACCCCTGGGGGGTCTGGTGGCGTCGCAGCGCGGCGCGCGGCAGTGGCTCACCCGGCGCGCCGGTCGCGGGGTCGATGCGCACGATCGTGTCGGGCGTCGTGACGAGAGTGGCCACGACGTCGTGGGTCTCCAGCGCTCGGACGCAGTCGGTGATGATGCGCTCGCTGACCAGTGGTCGGGCGGCGTCGTGCACGAGGATCCCGTCCGTGGGGTCGGCTCCTTGCTCCAGCAGCGCCCGGACCGCGGCACGCGTGCTGTCACTGCGCTCGGCACCGCCCTCGACGACTCGCACCGTGTCTGGCACCAGGGACGCGACCTCGTCGCGATGACTGCTCGGGACGACGAGGACGACCCCGTCAATGAGCCCGTGGCCGTGGAACGCGGCGACGCTGCGCTCCACGACGGTGAGCCCACCGAGGTCGAGCAGCTGCTTGGGGCGGTCGGAGCCGACGCGGCGCCCGAACCCTCCGGCCAGGACCGCGGCCCACGTCCTGCCCGAGCCGGTCACGCCCGTGAGGCTAGCGCAGCCGACCGGGTACTACTCTCGAGGGAGCGTTTTCCTCCGCCGGCCCGGCGCCTCGGCCGCGGACCATCGACCCGGAGACTCTCGGCATGCCCCACGTCCTGCAGCACGTGCTCTTCCCCCTGGAACGCGATCCGGACATCCTGCCGCTCTACGCGGACCCGGAGACCTGGACCACCATCCGCAAGCAGCCCGTGCAAGTCAGCTCCGAGGCGCACGTCAACGACATCCTGTCGCGGACGAGCTACCGGATCCGCAAGGGTCAGCGGGTCTCGTTCGCCAGCTACTTCAACGCGTTCCCGGCCGCGTACTGGCAACGTTGGACGGTCGTCGACGCCGTCCGCCTGACGCTGCGGACGTCCGGGCCGGGCACCGTCATCGTCTACCGCTCCAACGCCCAGGGCGTGCAGCAGCGCGTGGACTCCACGGCCGTCGAGGGGACGCAGGAGATCGGCTTCGACCTGCCGGTCCAGGCCTTCGGCGACGGCGGCTGGTACTGGTTCGACGTCGTGGCCGGAGACACCGACGTCATCATCGAGGGCGGTGACTGGTCCACGGGCGTCGACCCCGTCAGGACCGGTCGGACCTCCTTGGGGATCACGACCTTCAACAAGCCCGACTACTGCGTCCAGACCCTGGCCACCCTCGCTGGGGCGGACGAGGTCCTCGCGGAGATCGACACGATCTACGTCGTCGACCAGGGCGACCAGAAGGTGGCCGACCGGCCCGAGTTCCCCGACGCGCGGGACCGCCTCGGCGAGCAGCTGCGGATCGTCGACCAGCCCAACCTCGGCGGATCCGGCGGCTTCTCCCGCGCGATGACGGAGACGATCGACGCGGGCCGCAGCGACTTCCTGCTCCTGCTCGACGACGACGTCGAGATCGAGCCGGAGAGCATCTACCGCTCGGTGCAGTTCTCCCGGTTCTGCCGCAAGCCCACGATCGTGGGCAGCCACATGTTCGACCTGCTCGACAAGCCGATCCTGCACGCCTTCTCCGAGACGGTCGACCTGCTGTACTTCGTGTGGCGCTCGGCACTGCCCAAGCAGATGCGGCACGACTTCCGTCGCTCCAACCTGCGCCAGACGCCCTGGATGCACCAGCGACTCGACCCGGACTACAACGGCTGGTGGATGTGCATGATCCCCACCGAGGTGATCCGTGAGATCGGGCTGTCCATCCCGGTCTTCATCAAGTGGGACGACGCCGAGTACGCCCTGCGTGCCCGCGAGCACGGGTACGGAACGGTCTCCCTGCCCGGCAGCGCTCTCTGGCACGTGTCGTGGGTCGACAAGGACGACTCCCAGGACTGGCAGGCCTACTACCACGCCCGCAACCGGCTGCTGTCCGGCCTGCTGCACTCGCCCCATCCCAAGAGCGGCAAGCTGCTCAGCAACTCCGGGCGGATCGACCTCAAGCACCTTCTGACGATGCAGTACTACGCGGCGACGCTGCGCCACCGGGCGATCCGCGACCTGCTCAAGGGCCCGGAGCACCTGCACCGCACCATGGCCACCACGATGCCGGAGCTGCGAGCGGCCACGGCCGACTTCGTGGAGACCCAGCTCATCACCAAGGCCGAGGACATGCCGTCCACGTGGGAGGGCAAGCGCCTCTTCCCGGAGGACTTCGACACGGAGCCCCGTGGTCCTCGCCTCGCGCTGTTCACGCTCAAGGCGGCTGCGCGACACTGGCGCACGCCGGTGCCCCAGGGCAACATCGACCGTCCCCAGGTCGAGCTCGCCAAGGCCGACGCCGCCTGGTGGCGGGTCCCGGCCTACGACTCGGTGCTCATCTCCAACGCCGACGGCCGCGGCAAGTCCGTCTACCGCCGCGACCGGACCACCTTCCGTCGGCTGTGGAAGGAGAGCCGGGAGCTCCACCGTGAGCTGGAGAAGAACTGGGACCGGCTGGCACAGGAGTATCGCGCTGCACTGCCGGAGTTCACCTCGCCGGAGGCGTGGCGCCGGACCTTCACCTCGCAGCAGTGACGGATCGACGCATCGACGGGGTGAGTGCAGCCGACTGCCCGGCCCACCCCGGTTTCGTCCGTGGGGTCGCCCTGCTGACGCTGGCCCTGTTCGGCGTGCTGACGCTGTGGGCCACGCTCACCCCGGCGTTCTCGACCGTCGACGAGCCGCGCCACTTCAACTCGGTGGTCCGGCTGGTCCAGGGCGGCGGGTGGCCGCCACCCCAGACCGCGCCGATCCTGGAGGCCACCGCGGTGGCCGAGTCCGAGTCCGGCGGCACCGATCCTGCGCAGCGTGGCCACGTGCCCCCGCAGAAGCGGTCAGCCGTCCTCGCGCTGGACGCCCCGGAGTCGGCGACTCCGCGGCTGGACTGGATGAACCAGCATCCCCCGACGTACTACGGGCTCGGCGCGGGAGTCGTCATGGCGATCGACGCCCTCACGCCCGGGGAGCAGCGCTGGGACGAGACGGTGCTCGCCGTACGCATGCTCTCGGTCGTCTTCGCGGCCGCCTCGCTGCCCTTCGTGGCGCGGTCACTGCTGCTGGTCACGGGCAGCGTGCCCGCATCGCTGGTGGGCGGCGCCGTGTTCCTCGTGGTGCCGCAGCTGTTCAACACCCACAGCCTGATCACGAACGACGCCATGATCACCTTCCTCGGCTCGGTGCTGACCTATGCCGGCATCCGTGCATTCACGAGGCCGAAGACACTCCTCTCGTCCTCCGTCCTCGGCGGGGTCGCCCTCGGCGTCGGACTGCTCACCAAGGGGCTGATGCTGCCGGCGGTGGCCGTGCTGGCGATGTTCCTGCTGCTCGCCGGGCGGCGGGCGGGGCGCGGCTGGCGGTCCCGCTTCTGGATCCCGCTGCTGGGCGGTGCCATCGCCTTCGCGATCGGCGGCTGGTGGTGGGTGCGCAACATCGTGGTCTACGGGCAGATCCAGTCCAGCAACAACGACGACCCGCGCGCGGCAGAGCCCTTCGACGGCTACAGCCTGACCGGGTTCGCGGTCGACGCCCTGGCCCGGCTGAACCGGACCTTCTGGGCGTCCATCCGCTCGCAGGTGGGATATGACGACTGGGTCGTGATCATGATGAGCGCCGTGGCGCTGCTCGTCGTGGTCACCGCCATCGTGCTGTCTCGACGGCGCGGGATCCTGCTGCTGACGGCCGTCTACCCGGCGCTGGTCGCCGGGCTGTTCACCTACAACGCCTTGCGGATCTACTGGAACTTCGGCGAGCTCGCGGGGATCCAGGGGCGGTACCTGTACAGCGGACTCACCTTCTTTGCCCTGGCCCTGGCCCTGGTCTGGCAGGAGCTGACCGACCGCCTGGGGCGCGCCGTCGGGATCATCCTCGCCACGGTCGTCATGGCGTGCACGTGCATCACCGTCGTGGGGAGCTACGTCTACGCGTTCAGGGTCCAGTGGGGAGGGCAAGGCGCCACCCTCGCCGAGCGCTACCTGGCGATGGTCGAGGCGTCGGCGGTCCCGGTGTGGTTGCACGCACTCGTGATCAGCGGGACCGCACTGGCCGGCCTGGCCGCGGCCGTGGTCGTGGTGCGCAGTGCCGCCACGCGCGACCCGGTCGTCGCACCAGCTGGCTGACGACACCGGGGCCCGCTCGATCTTCCGCATTCGGCGGACGCGCAGGTACCCCTCGACGTACGGTTCTCTCGCCACGTCGCGGCTGCTCGGAGGGCGACGTCGATTCCCAGGAAGTCCCATGTCGCTCTCTTTTCGACGCCACGGTGCGTCTGCGCTCCTCGTTGCCCTCGTGACCGGTGCGGCGCTGCTCAGTCCCGTCGGTGCCGACGGGTCATCCTCGAGCACCACGTCGTCCACGCCCGTCGAACGCTCGGGCAACAGCGGGTACACGTGGTGGACCGAGCCGCTGATGGCACGCACGCCGGGGAACTTCTACTCCACCGGTGTCACCTCCAACGGGACCCAGCGCGTCTACCGCTGGGGACGGACCAAGGCGAAGCGAGAGCTCCACCTCACCTACACGAACCTGCGCCGGCGCGCTGCCGACGACCACAATGCGCCGGCCATCTCGATGGCCAAGGGCAGGTCGACCGTGGTCTTCTACACCGGGCACCCCGGCGTCATGTATCACCGGCGCACCGCAGCCGGAGCCAATCCGGTCCTCGGGAGGAAGCACAAGAACGATTTCAGCGAGGAGCGGCGGATGCCGTTCGACCGTCCGACGACGTATGCGCAGGTGCTGCGCGACGGCCCGCGCATGGTGGTCCTGTCGCGCTACCTCGGGGGTGGAAAGTCCGGCTGGTACTACGTCACGTCGCAGAACTCGGGGCGGACCTGGACGAAGCCGGCGGAGCTGTTCGACAGCGAGTCCCACCAGGCGTACCTGATGGTTCGCCCGAAGGACAGCGACCCCGGCCGCCTGCACGTCACGGCCTACTACCACCCGAAGCGTGGTCCGGACAACGTGATCGGGTATCGCGAGCTGGCCCTGAGTGACTTCTGGAACGGGCAAGCCGAGCGCTTCACGGTTGATGCCATGGAGCCGGTGTGGACGAGCGACGAGCCCGTACCGGGTTCCGCGGCGACCGCGAAGCCTGAGCCGACGGCTGACGCGACCCCGACACCCGAACCGACGGCCACCGCGGACCCGACCCCGGTCCCTTCACCGACGACGGAGCCGCAGGAGCAGCCGAGCCCTGACGTGGAGCGGGAGCCCTCCGACGACTCGATGGCACCTGAGCCGCCCGAGCAGACCGAGCCGCCCGTCGAGCCCGACGCCGAACCATCGTCGCCGGACGTTCCACCGCAGTCGGAGGAGCTCGTGATGCCCGAGGCGGACCTGCTGCCGCCCGAGATCGTCCCGCCGAGCACCCGGCACGTGCGCATGCTCGACGTGGGCGACAAGCAGGGTCGCACGATGGTCTTCGGAGCGACGTGGGACGCGACCAACGACGTGCCGGTCTACATCCAGATGATCCGACGCGACGACGGCACCTGGAGCCGTCACACGATCCGCTCGGCGGGTGGTGGGTACGGCACGGGCAACGGGAACTACGTCCCCGGTCTGACCCTGGACGACCGGCCAGGAGTCTCCCGGGTCTACATCGGGTACAAGGCAGGGTCGCGATGGAACCTGGCCGCGGCCGACCTCGGATCCACCGGCCGGGTGGGTGCCTCCCGGCTGCTTCGTCAGTCGACCCACCCACTGGCCCGGCCGATCACCGTCGGACGTGACCTGATGTACCAGCGCCTGGACCGGTACTCGTCGTACCGCAGCTACTTCATGAGGGTGAAGACCTTCCGCCTGCGCTGAGTCGCCGCGGGAAGTCGTCCTGCTCAGCCACCCAGCAGCGGGCTGACCTCGTTGCGGAACATCGTCAGTGCGGACCCGATGGCCATGTGCATGTCGAGGTACTTGTAGGTGCCCAGGCGCCCGCCGAAGAACACGTCCTTCTCACCCTCGGTCAGGGCACGGTAGGCGAGCAGCCGCTCGCGGTCCGCATCGGTGTTGATCGGGTAGTACGGCTCGTCGCTGCGCTCGGCAAAGCGGGAGAACTCCCGCATGATGACGGTCTTGTCCTCGGGGTAGTGCTTGCGCTCGGGGTGGAAGTGCCGGAACTCGTGGATGCGCGTGTAGTCGAAGCCGGCGTCGGGGTAGTTCATCACCGGGGTGCCCTGGAAGTCGCCCGTGGGCAGGACCTCGCGCTCGAAGTCCAGCGTCCGCCAGGACAGCTCGCCCTCGGCGTAGTCGAAGTAGCGATCGATGGCGCCGGTGTAGACCACCGGCACCTGTCCGACGGTGGCAGACTTGCTGACCGGCTGGTCGTCGTCGAAGAAGTCGACGCCCAGCTTCACCTCGATGTTCGGGTGGTCGGCCATGTTCTCCAGCCACGCCGTGTAGCCCTGCGTGGGCAGGCCCTCGAAGGTGTCGTTGAAGTAGCGGTTGTCATAGGTGTAGCGCACGGGAAGGCGGGCGATGACCTCCGCCGGCAGCTCAGTGGGGTCGGTCTGCCACTGCTTGGCGGTGTAGTCGCGGATGAACGCCTCGTAGAGGGGGCGCCCGATGAGCGAGATCGCCTTCTCCTCCAGGTTCCGTGCGGTCGCCGTGTCGAACTCCTCGGCCTGGGAGGCGATGAGTGCGCGGGCCTCGTCCGGCGAGTACGCCGCATCGAAGAACTGGTTGATCGTCCCGAGGTTGATCGGCAGCGGGTACACCACGCCCTTGTGGTGGGTGTACACGCGGTGCTGGTAGCCCGTGAACGTCGTGAAGCGGTTGACGTACTCCCACACCGACTCGTTGGACGTGTGGAACAGGTGCGCACCGTAGCGGTGGACCTCGATGCCGGTCTGCGGATCGTCCTCGGAGTAGGCATTGCCGCCGATGTGGTCGCGACGGTCGATCACGAGGACCTTGCGGTCCAGCTCACGGGCGACGCGCTCGGCGATCGTCAGGCCGAAGAATCCCGATCCCACGACGACGAGGTCGGCGTCCATGCTCTGCTCCCTATAACGACGACGGATGACGGTTCACTCTAACGAGCCGAGCTCACTCGATCCGCGACGCACCCGGGCGGAAGGGATCGATAGGGTGAGACGTCCTTCGTCATGACGTCAGGAGCAGTTCCATGAAGATGTCGGTCATCGGGTGTGGCTACCTCGGAGCCGTCCACGCCGCCGCCATGGCGAGCCTGGGCCACGAGGTCGTCGGCATCGACGTCGACCCGGCCAAGATCGAGGCGCTCGCCGCCGGTCAGGCCCCGTTCTTCGAGCCTGGTCTGCCCGAGCTGCTCACCGAGAACCACGACACCGGTCAGCTGCGCTTCAGCACCGACATCAGCGAGGTCAAGGGCTTCGGGGTCCACTTCGTGGGGGTCGGCACGCCCCAGCGCCAGGACGGCGGAGGGGCGGACCTGCGCTTCGTGGATGCCGCCATCGAGGACCTGCTGCCGCACCTGTCGCCGGGTGACCTGGTCGTCGGCAAGTCCACCGTGCCGGTCGGGACCGCCGAGCGGCTCGCTGCGCTGATCGAGCCCACCGGGGCCGAGCTCGCGTGGAACCCCGAGTTCCTGCGGGAGGGGTTCGCGGTCAAGGACACGATCGAGCCCGACCGCCTCGTCTACGGCGTGCGCAGCCAGCGCGCCGTCGACATCCTCGACGAGGTCTACGCCCAGGCGATGTCCAACGACACTCCCCGCATCGTCACCGACTACGCCACGGCCGAGCTCGTCAAGACCGCCGCCAACGCCTTCCTGGCCACCAAGATCTCCTTCATCAACGCGATGGCCGAGATCGCCGAGGTCACGGGTGCCGACGTCACGCAGCTCGCCGATGCCATCGGTCACGACGTCCGCATCGGGCGCAAGTTCCTCAACGCCGGGGTCGGGTTCGGTGGTGGCTGCCTGCCCAAGGACATCCGCGCGTTCAGCGCACGGGCCGAGGAGCTGGGCCGCGGTGAGTCCGTGGCCTTCCTCAAGGAGGTCGACGCGATCAACCTGCGTCGCCGTCAGCGGGTCATCGACCTCGTCGTGGAGGAGCTCGGCGGCGCCAGCTACACCAAGCGGGTCGCGGTGCTCGGCCTGGCGTTCAAGCCCGACAGCGACGACACCCGCGACTCCCCCGCACTCGACGTCGCAGTGCAGCTGCACGGGCTCGGCGCCGACGTCGTGGCTTGGGACCCGGAGGCGGTCCCCAACGCGCGCAAGGCCCACCCGCAGCTGGAGTTCGCCGACTCCCTGGAGGACGTCCTGCGGGGCGCCGAGGCCGTCGTGCTCGCCACGGAGTGGAAGCAGTTCCGCGCGCTCGACCCGCACGAGACGAAGGCGCTCGTCGCCTCGCCCGTCATGATCGACGGCCGCAACGTGCTGGACCCCGCCGTCTGGCGCGAGGCTGGCTGGACCTACCGCGGACTCGGCAGGCCCTGACGCGATCCGGCGGTCGGGCGACGCCGACTACAGGTCGCCCGGGGGCACCAGGCGATCCTCGGCGGCCAGCTCGTCCTGCAGCTCACCGGGCATGATCCACACGTAGGACGCGTACACCGAGTCGGTGTCCAGGCGACGAGCCCCGAGGTCCTCACCGATCGACCACCGCTCGCAGGCGAGGACGATCTCGAGGTCGCCGATGTCCTCCGGCTCGAAGAGCTCTCGCAGCGGTGCCGGGGCGACCGCGTAGCCGAAGTAGTTGTGCGCGGTGGCGCCGCTCCCCTTGCGTGCCTCGCACTCCGCCACTCCCTCACCGCTGGGTCGCACGAAGCCGACCGGGTCGTCGGGATCCAGCGTGGTGATGCCGGTGAGATGGTCGCGCATCGGCAGCCACTGGCTCTCGGAGGCGTGGAACTGGTCCGTACGCTCGCTGCCGATCACGGTGCCGAGCGTCGCGAGCACCACGAGCGCCGCTCCCACCAGCACCGGCCGGCGCCACAGCGCCAGGGCGGCGATCAGGACCACCAGCACGCACAGCGGGGCGATGATCCAGATCTGGTTCTCGTTGGTCAGGCTGGGGACGATCCACTCGTCGCGAGGCCACGGTTCGTCGGGAAGAAGAGGGTTCCACGGGAGGATCCCCGGGATGTGCGCGGGCGTCACGAAACCCCATGTGGGGACCTCACGGCTGAGGACGACCACGGCTGCGGCGGCGGTCACCACGTTCAGGCCCACGGCCCAGAGCGCCACGGACCGAGAGACGCCCCGCAGAAGTGCCGCCAGTCCGATCGCCACCAGGACGGTGGCGATCGGGTCGATGTAGCGGCCGTACACCCACGCATCCAGACGCACCCAGGGGTTGTCGAAGAGCAGGAAGTCGTTCGCCCACTGGGTGAGGGAGACCAGGACGATCGCTGCGGTGGCGCCGAGGACGAACGTCAGTGCACCGAAGTCCCATCGGCGCAGCTCTCGCCAGACGAGGACCACCAGGACGACCAAGCCGATCGTGACGAGGCCGTACGACGCGAGGCTCTGGTTCCATGCCTGGCCGATGCCGACCCGCAGGAAGAGCGACGGCCTGGACTCGCCCAGCTTGTCCAGCAGGCCGTCGCCCTGCCGGAAGCTCCCCGAGAGCACCATCTCGTTGATCGAGCGCCCCGCCCAGTTGGTGACGTAGTAGGCGATGGCCACGAAGACCAGCCCGATCGCGGAGGACCGGACGTGACGGGGCAGCCGGATCAGGAGCCACACCGCGGCCGCGGCCAGGACGACGCTCATCCGTACGTGGGAGAAGAACAGCAGGCCCAGGGCGGCCGCGAAGACCAGGTGGCGCAGCACGGTCGGACGCTCGGCCACACGGAAGGCAGCCAGGACCACGCACACCAGGACCAGCGTGACGAGCCGTTCGCTCATCGAGAAGTCCGCCTGGATGGCCCGGGCCGGCAGGATCATGACGAAGGAGGCCACGACGACCGATGGGGCCGTGGCGAGTCCGAGGCGGCGAACGATGAGGGCCAGCGGCCAGATCGTCAGGAGCGAGACGGGGACGCCCGCCCAGAGCGTGGCCTGGTAGCCGATCGACGGGTCGGAGGTGAACCACCAGACCGGCGTCGTGAGGACCGCCCACAGCGGGAAGTACCCCTTCCCACGCACACCGTCGCTGATCTCCTCCCCGCCCAGCTGGCGGGAGATCTGCAGCAGGCCGATCTCGTCGTACGGGAATCCCGGCCACGTGGTGCCCCACAGGACGTAGGCGTGGACCACCAGGCAGACCAAGGGCGCCAACCACGCCAGCACCACCCAGCCTCGACTCGAGGGCAGCACCGGGCCGGCGGCCGTGGAGGTCGACGCCGGTGGCACGGAGGCTGCGGTAGGACGGTGCGCCGGGACCCCGTCTGCGTGGACGCGATCGGGGTTGGTCATACGCGAGAGGATCCTCTGGGCTCGACGGCAGACCGGCTCAATCTACAGGGCCGTGCAGCCCCGTTCGGCAGAGCACGACGCCGGTCGAGACTGCCGGCCTCTCGGCGGCCGCTGCCTCTCACGGTGCTGGCGGCGTTCCCTCGGCGACCGGCAGGAGCCGTCCTTGCGACGCCATCTCGTCCTGCAGCGGACCGGGCATGATCCACACGTGGGACGCGTACACCGAGTCGGTGTCGAGGCGGCGGGCACCGAGGTCCTCGCCGGGACCCCATCGGTCGCAGGCCAGCACCAGCTGCATGTCCGGCGTGACGTCGGCCCCGGTGTCGACCTGCAGCAGCGGAGAGGGCGCGACGGCGAAGCCGAGGTAGTTCTGGCCGGACGACTCCAACCCTGCCCTGGGCCCACATGCTCGTGCGTAACCGATGGGTTCGTCGGGGCCGAGCTCGACGAGCGGCTCCACGATCGGGCGGATGTCCACGGAGCGCCCCTCCGCCTCGTGGAAGAGCTGCGACCTCTCGGTGGACAGCAGCGTGCCCCCGACCGCAAGGACGACCAGTCCACCCGCCACCAGTGCCGGGCGACGGCGCAGGACGATCGCCGCGACCAGCACCAGCACGACGCACAGGGGAGCGATGATCCAGATCCGGTTCTCGTTCAGCAGGGTCGGGACGATGCCGACGTCGCGCGGCCACGGCTCGGTGGGCAGCAGCCGCCACCACGGCAAGATGCCGGGGACGTGGGCCGGCGTGACGTAGCCCCACGTCGGCACCTCCCGGGTCAGGTAACCGGCACCGACCACGCCGATGACGACGTTCAGCCCGACCGCCCAGATCAGCACGGCGCGCGAGACGCCGCGCAGCAGGACGGCCAGCCCGATCGCGACGACGACCGTGGCGATCGGGTCGATGTAGCGTCCGTAGACCCATGCGTCCAGGCGGACCCACGGCCCGACGTAGAGCCAGAAGTCGTTCGACCACTGGGCCAGGGAGATGAAGACGACCACGAGCGCGCCGCCGAACAGGAACGTCACGGCGCCGAAGTCCCACCGGCGCAGCTCGCGCCACACCAACGCGACGACCACCACCAGCCCGATGGCGACGAGCCCGTAGGACGCGAGGCTCTGGTACCAGGACTGGCCCATCGCGGTTCGCATGAACAGCTGCCAGCGCGAGTCGCCGATGCGCTCGAGGAGCGCGTCACCCCGACTCACCGATCGGCCCAGCAGCGCCTCGTTCAAAGCGTTCCCCGCGAAGTTGGCCAGGACGTAGGACAGCGCCACCATCGCGAGCCCACCGAGCGACTGCAGCGGGTGCCGCGGGATGCGCATGAGCAGCCACACCCCGGCAGCGATGAGGACCACCGTCATGCGCACGTGAGAGAACAGCAGCAGGCCGAGCGAACCGGCGAAGAGCGCGTGCCGCACCACGGTGGGGCGCTCCGTCACCCGGAAGGCGGCGAGCACCGCGACCACCATGAAAAGCGTCACGAGGCGCTCACTCATCGAGAAGTCGGCCTGGACGGCTCGGGCCGGCAGCGTCATGGCGATGGAGGCGACGACGACGGCCGGTGCCGCGCCGAGCCCGAACCGTCCGACGATGCGGGCGAGCGGCCAGATGGTGAGCAGCGAGACCACGACGCCGACCCACAGCGAGGCTTGGTAGCCCGTCGACGGGTCGGACGTGAACCACCAGACGGGGGCGATGAGCACTGCCCAGCCCGGGTAGTACCCAGCCCCGCGAATCATGTCCGGCACCGACTCGCCGGCCAGCATGCGGGCCATCTGCAGCAGCGTCACCTCGTCGTAGGGGAAGGCCGGCCAGGTGGTGCCCCACAGCACGTACACATTGACGAGCAGGCAGAGCGCGACCGACGTCCAGGCCAGCAGCCGCCACGTCCGCTCCGAGCCGGGCAGCGCGGCCTTCTCCCACGGAAGGGTCGGCGAAGGACGGCTGGGCGACGAGGGGCCCGGGGCCTCTGTCGTCTCGTGGCTGGACATGCGCACTGTCCTCTGGGCTCGACGGCGGACCGGCTCAACGTACTAGGCGTGCCCCGTTCCACGGTCCGGCACACCGCAGTCGGTACAGTCGTTGCGGCGCCAGAGTGCCGGAACGTCCTGCGACCTGCGCCCTCGACCTGCGGGAAGGAATCATGCGGCTGTTCATCCAGGTCCCCTGCCTGAACGAGGAGGAGACCCTCCCCCTCGTGCTGGAGTCCATCCCCGAGCGGATCGACGGCATCGACGAGATCTTCGTCCTGATCGTCGACGACGGCTCCACCGACCGCACCGTCGAGGTGGCTCGCGCCCACGGTGTGGAGCACTTCGTCTTCCACACCCGGAACATGGGTCTCGCCCGGTCCTTCCGCGACGGCGTCGACTACGCCATGCAGCACGGCGCCGACATCGTGGTGAACACCGACGGCGACAACCAGTACCCGCAGCAGAGCATCGCCGAGCTGGTCCAGCCGGTCATCCACGGCCAGGCCGACATCGCGATCGGTGATCGCCAGACCAAGACGATCGAGCACTTCTCGCCGTTCAAGAAGGTCATGCAGGCCGTGGGCAGCAAGGTGGTCAACTACGCCGCCGAGACCGACCTCCCGGATGCCGCGAGCGGCTTTCGTGCCTACTCGCGCGAGGCACTCATTCGCCTCAACGTCGTCACGCAGTTCAGCTACTGCATGGAGACCATCATCCAGGCCGGCAACAAGCGGCTGCGGATCGCGAGCGTGCCGATCAAGACCAACCCGAAGACGCGCGAGTCCCGGCTGTTCTCCAACATCTTCCAGCACATGGCGCAGTCCGGTCAGGCGATCGTCCGCAGCTACCTCATCTTCAAGCCCTACGCGGTCTTCACCACGTTGGCACTGATCTTCCTGATCGCCGCCGCCATCCCGTTCGTGCGGTTCCTCATCCTGTTCTCCACCGGCAACGGTGCCGGCAACATCCAGTCCCTGGTCTTCGGTGTGGGCATGCTCGTGGCCAGCCTGCTGTGCATCGCCCTGCTGGTGATCTCCGACATGCTCCGCACGAACCGCATCCTGCTCGAGGACGCCATGGAACGGATCAAGCTCGTGCAGTACGCCGAGGAGCGGCTGCTGGATCCGCACCGGCCGGACGAGGTCCACGTGGCCCCGGCCGGCCTGCAGCACGACTGAGGTGTCCGGCCCGGCCTTCGACGGGCCCTTCTAGCCGCGGCGAGCTACCCGAGCACGGTGGTCAGGGTGTGGTCATCCGATGCGCTGGTCGTCAGTGCTGGTCAGCCGGCGCGGGGTTGCAGTGGTCTGGTGCGGGCGGGTCGGGGTGTGAGTCGTCGGTTGATCTGGTGTGTGTCGGGGTCGATGGTGATGTGGCCGGCGTGGACGAGGCTGTGGCATCGGGGGCAGAGGCCGATGAGGTTGGCGAGGTCGGTGGGGCCGCCGTTCGACCAGTAGACGACATGGTGGATGTGGACGACGGGTCCGCGGCAGCCGGGGCCGGCGCAGAGGTCGTCTTGGCGGTGCTTGACGGCTCGGCGTTGTGCGGTGGTGCAGAGGCGGATGGCGCGTCCGACGTCCAGGACGGCGTGCTTGCCGCTGGTGAGGATGGGGGTGAGGTCGCTCTCGCAGAGCATCTGTTGGAGCTGGGCGGGGCCGATGGCGCCGAATCCGGCGAGGTGGCCGGTGGTGGTGTCGGGGTTGTCTGCGAGGTCGGTGAGGTCGACGGTGAGGTCCACGTGGGGGCGCACGCCCCTGTCGCGGGGCAGTCCGGAGGCGAGCACGTCGCTGAGGAGCTGGTCCAGGGCGGTGATGCGTCGCTCGCTGGTGGGTCGGTCGTCCTCGGCACACGTCGGCGCGGACAGGGTGTCGAGCACGGTGGCGAACTTCGCTCCGGTGGAGGCGGGCAGGAAGCCGGTGAGGTGGTAGCCGTCGCCGACGGGGCTGAGGTGGACGTCGTGCTTGTTCATGCCGCGTTGCCAGCGGTCGTCGAGGTCGTCGGGGTAGGTGATGTTGCGCAGCTCGCGGGTGGCGGCGCGTAGCTGTTGGGGTTCGGCTGCGGAGGCGAGCTGGAGCATCCAGTCCTGGGCGTCGATGACGATGCCGGCCTTGATGTGCTTGAGCGCGTAGCCGAAGGAGTCGACGTGCTCGAGGCTGATCGTCCCTGCGTCGGCTGCGGCGGCCACGTCGGGAAGGTCGGTGACGGTGCGTCCGGCCCGGATCAGGCGGTGGGCGTCGGCGGCGTCGAGGTGGAGCTGGTCGCGCAGCCAGTTCTTGACGCTGGAACATCCCTCGGCCTCGTGCTCGCCCCGCTCGCTCATCTCGCGCACGAGCCAGACCTGCGCGGCCTGGACGGCGTTGATGGTGCGCTGCAGTGCGCGCAGGGCCTCGGTGGAGGGCGGGAAGGCATCGAGCAGGGCGGCGGTCTCCCGCAGCTCCTGGGCCACCTCCTGCGTCATCATTCATCTAGTATACAGAACAGGTGAGCGATTTCAAGACATTTCCCCCCGATCGTCCGACCCAGTGGGGCGATGCGAATCCGCCTCGATGGCGTCGATGAGCACTGGGGCGCCTGCGGTAGTCTGACGCGGTGCGCCGACGCGTCGCACCGCCTCCCCGTCGTCGACACGAAAGCCGTCGTCCCGTGCTGAACAAGCTCAAGAACTTCGCCAAGGCGATGCTCGCGATCACCTGGATCCGCCGGATCTACGAGCTCGTGAATCGCGTCTTCCTGGAGTCCTTCGGGTCGAGCCGGATCCTGTCACACCTGTACTACACGGCCAGCTTCATCACCTTCAACCGTGAGCAGACCGCCGTGCTGCGGGGCCGGCGCAACTACTACCGCAACAAGTCGCGCGATCGCCGTACCCACGTGGAGCTGCGCCGCAACGTGCACCGCCTGGAGAAGGGGCTCATCATGATGCCCCGGCGCGCCATCTTCGCGCGCGACTACGTCACCGAGACGATCGAGTTCTACGAGCAGGCCGTCGCCCAGCTCGAGCGCGACCCGCAGTCGATGGAGCACAGCGAGATGGAGTGGGCGCACGACGTCCTCACCGATTACTTCCGTGCCGTCGAGCACGGCGACCCGATGATCGACGCCGCGCGGGAGCGCTTCGAGCGGGCCGGCCACGACGCGGAGTTCACCGGCAAGGTGCCCTACATCAAGAAGGCCCTGTCCTCGATCTCCTACGACGAGCTCGACGACCTCGTGATGCAGCGCCGCAGCGTCCGCTGGTTCGAGCAGAGGCCGGTCCCCCGCGAGCTCATCGACCAGGCCATGCTGATCGCCCGCCAGGCCCCCACGGCCTGCAACCGCCTGCCGTACGAGTTCCGCGTGTTCGACGAGCCGGAGCTGGTCAAGGAGGTCGCCTCCATCCCGTTCGGCACGGCCGGCTACTCCCACAACATCCCCGCCGTCGTGGTGGTGGTCGGACGCCTGGAGTCCTACTTCAGCCCGCGTGACCGGCACGCCATCTACGTCGACGGATCGCTCGCGGCGATGTCGTTCATGCTCGGCCTGGAGACGCTCGGACTGAGCTCCAGCGTCATCAACTGGCCGGACTTCGAGCCGCTCGAGCGCAAGATGCAGAAGAAGCTCGACCTCGAGCTCACCGACCGGGTGGTCATGCTCATCGCCGTCGGCTACGCCCATCCGGAGGGGATGGTGCCGTACTCGCAGAAGAAGGAGCTCGACACCTTCCGCCGCTACAACTGATGACCGAGCCGCCCGCGGAGTCCCCGCAGGGCCCCGCGGCACCGAAGGCCTGGTGGAAGCGCAAGGCCTTTCGCACCGCGGTGACCGTCGTGGTCATCGGCGCCGTCGTCGCGCTCTTCACGGTCTCGCTGGTGCGCAACTGGCAGGACGTGCAGGAGCAGGACCTCACCCCCGACTGGCAGTGGGCCGTCGCGATCGGCCTGTTCGCGCTCGCCGTGCCGTGGACCGGCGTGCTGTGGCGCTCCATGCTCCTGACGCTGCAGCCGCAGGTGGAGGTCTCCCGCACCGAGGCGGTCTCGGTGCAGTGCGCCTCCTGGCTGCTGAAGTACATCCCCGGGCAGGTCGGCTCCACGGTCAACAAGGTGCTGTGGGCCGGCCGCAAGGGCATCAACCGCGGCGTCGTGATCATCACCGTCATCTACGAGAACGTCTTCCTGCAGGTGGCCTCCCTCGCTCCGGGTGCGGCGATCGTCGCCGCCTACCTCGGACCAGAACTCTTCGGTGACGAGCCCTACGTCCTCCTGCTGCCCCTGCTCGCACTCGTGCCCTTCGCGGTGGTGCTGTGGCGCCCGGCGTTCCACCGCGTCGTGGACGTCGTGGCCCGCCGCGTCCTCAAGCGCAGCGTGCCGCGGGAGCACTTCCTCTCCACCGGCTCGACCCTCCTGCTGCTCGTGGGGTTCCTGGGCCCCCGACTGCTCAACGCCATCGGGTTCGTCGTCCTGACCACCTCCGTCACCGACGTCGAGCCCGGCGAGTGGGCCGTGCTCGGTGCCGCATACGTCCTCGCGGGGGCGATCGGCATCCTGGCCGTCTTGGTCCCGAGCGGCCTGGGCGTGCGCGAGGCCGTGATCGTCGCCATCCTCGTCCCGTTCGTGGGCCTGCCCGCCGCGATCGTCGTCTCGGTGCTCGCGCGCCTGTGCAGTACGGTCGGAGACGCGCTCGTCGCCCTCATCTACGTCCTCACCCGTCGCACCATCCCCAAGGAGCTTCGTCCATGACCGCTCGCCCCCACGTCACGATCATCGGCTCCGCGCTGTCCGGCAACAAGGGCGCTGCGGCGATGCTCGAGTCGGCGATGCAGACGCTCGATGAGAAGGTCGGCGACGTCGATGTCACCCTGCTGAGCATGTACCCGGCCGAGGACGCGGCACAGAACCACTACCCGAACCTGGAGATCGTGCCGGCGGCTCCCAAGCAGCTCGGTGTCACGATCAACTCGCTCGCCCTGCTGTACCGCCTGCTGCCGCCGCTGCGCCCGCTCCTGCGGCGCCGCTCCAAGGCCGTCGCGGCCCTCGCCTCCTCCCAGGTGCTGCTGGACCAGGGCGGGATCACCTTCACCGACGGCCGCGAGAAGTTCCTGATCTACAACGTCGCCTCGATCCTGCCTGCGCTGTTCATGCGCACCCCGGTCTTCAAGTGCGCGCAGGCCGTCGGGCCCTTCACCGGCCGCATCAACCGCGTCGTCTCCAAGATCTTCCTGCCCCGCTCGCACACCATCGTCACGCGCGGACGCATCACGCACGAGTACGCCGAGGGTCTCGGCCTGACCAACCTCGTGGCGGGCGCCGACTACGCCTTCTCCCTGGAGATGGACGGCACCGAGCGGGACGCCGTCGCCAAGGTCGTCGACCTGTCGTTCTTCGAGGACGGTGACGTCGTCGGCATCTGCCCCAGCGTCGTGATGCAGAAGAAGGTGGACGCCTCCGGTGGTGACTACGCCGCCATCGTCGCGGAGTTCATCGAGTCCCTGCAGGCCCGCGGTCGCAAGGTCGCCCTCATCCCGCACAGCGTGCGCACCGGCACCGACAAGACCCACAACAACGACCTGCCACTGTGCCGCGACATCCACGCCCGCCTGGCGTCGCGTGACGGCGTGCTGTTCATCGACCGCGAGCTCAGCTCCCAGCAGCTGCGCTGGCTCATCGGCCAGTGCGAGCTGTTCGTCGCCAGCCGCTTCCACGCGATGGTGTCATCGTTGGCCATGGCCGTGCCGACGGTCGTCATCGGCTGGAGCCACAAGTACCGCGAGGTGCTGGAGATGTTCGACGTCGAGGAGTGGGCGTTCGGCTCCGACCAGCTGACCCCCGCCTACCTGGCCGAGCGGTTCACCGAGCTGGAGCAGCGCCGCGACGAGGTCAAGGCCAAGCTCGACGAGAACCTGCCGAAGGTCAAGGCCACCTCGCGCATGCAGGCGGATCTGATCGCCGAGATCGTCCGCGGCTGACACGAGCCGCCAACCGACCCGTCGCCGCTTCGGCCGACGTGGCAGGTGCCCGAGCGCGCCGCGGCGACACATTGCACTCCGAAAGGGACGACCCGATGACAGCACAGCCGGCCTCGTCGGTCTCTCCTCGACCGCGATTCCGCGTGCTGGACAGCCTGCGACTCGTCGCGGCAATGATGGTGCTGCTCTACCACTACACCGCCTTCAATCACTCGCACTGGGGTGTCGAGACGAAGGAGCAGTTCCAGTTCATCTCCAGGTTCACGGCCTACGGCGCCACCGGTGTACAGCTCTTCTTCATCATCAGTGGGTTCGTCATCCTCCTCTCCGCGAACGGCCGCACGCTCCCACAGTTCGTCACCTCCAGGGTCTCGCGGCTCTACCCTGCGTACTGGGTGGCGGTGCTGTCCGCAGCGTTCCTGTACGTCTTCATCGCGCCAGGCACCTTCAAGGACATCTCCGTCGACATGGTGCTCGCGAACCTGACGATGACGCAAGAAGCACTCAACGTGCCGCACGTCGACGGCGTGTACTGGACGTTGTGGGTGGAGCTGCTGTTCTACGTGCTGATCGGCGGGCTGCTGGTGGCCGGGCTCACGGAGGCCCGCGTCACGGCCTTCATCTTTCTCTGGCCGCTGCTGGCCGCTGTGGCCCAGTCCGCCGACGCCAGCTTCCTCACGGCCATTCTCAGCCCCACCTACGCTTCACTCTTCTGCGGCGGCATGGCGCTGTGCCTCATCCACCTGCACGGGCACTCGACCGTCCGATGGCTCCTGGTTGGTTTCAACGCCTGCATCGCCGCACACCAGACGGCCGAGCGCTGGGTCCTCGGATCCATCGCCGAGAACACAGAGCAGGACGTGTCCGCCACGGTCGGCGTCGTCATCATCCTCGCCATGTTCGCCGCCGTTGCCATCGCAACGGTGACGCCCGTGGCCCATCTCGGTCCTGCGTGGCTGACCACAGCTGGAGCATTGACGTATCCGCTCTACCTGTTCCACGAGGCGTGGGGCTGGTGGTTCCTCTCCGTCTTCGGTCAGCGGTTCGACAAGTGGGTCGTGCTCGGCGGTGCCATCGCCTTCACGCTGGCGATCGCCTTTGCCGTGGAGAGATGGGTGGAACGCCCGGTACGACCCCGGTTGGCGGGAGCCCTGCAACGGTCCTTCTCTCGTGAGGCCACTGGCTCGGCGGGGGAACGACCCCGCGGCGACTCAGCCTGACACGAGGCGCCAACGGGATGCTGAGCACCGAAGTCAGCGACACCGGCCGGGGTCAGTCGGGCCGACGATGCTGCACCCGAGCTTTGGTTCTGCCGCTGTCCGCCTAGGTAGCGCCTGCCTTGTCAGGAACGACGAACCCGCTTCACGACGGGCACGACCAGACGCCGGAATGCGGAATAGACGCGGCGACGGTCGTCCCTAAACTGACTGCCTGTTCGGCCTTCCAGATCGCTGAGGCGCTGCTGCGTATCTGTGGCGACCAGCGCAGGCGCCGCCTTCACCCAGGAGGGATAGCGGCGGGCGACGGTTTCCTTCGCAGGGCCGGCGGCCAGCCGGCGCAGATACTCCAGACGATCCAGCAACCCCGGTGAGTCACAGCCGGCAGCGACCGGCACGACGGCCGGCGCGGGCGTGAAGGACGCCATCCGTTCGGTGAAGCCTCCGGTCGGGTTGTCAACGCCGAAGGCATGTTCCAGACCGTTGCGCTCCAAAAATGCACGATACCCAGCCTCGTTGACGCCGTGGTGACTGTTGAACGCTTCGACGTCGATCTCAGCGTAGAGAGAGGCCGGCGTGTCCTCCTTGGTGATGGACCGCAGGGGCCGGAGCGGGAGCCTGTGAAACTCGGACAGCTCGGAGACGCGGGAGTCGAATGGAAGCGTCATGCTCGGTACGCCGGCGAGGACCCCAGCGACAGCGCCGTGGATGCGGTTGCCGACAACCATGTCGACGTCCGACAGATACGTACGCCACGTCAGCTCATCGACGAAGAACTTGGTCTGTTCCGAGGTCATCAGGGGATGGTCTGGGTGTAGGGGTAGATCTCGCCTGCTGTCGCGCGAGAGTCCCGATGCCCACAAGAGATGGCGCAGATCCTGGTTGTCCTGGGGGACGTACTCCGTCGCTTCACGCTCGGCGAGGTTGGCATCGACCCACTCCCCCAGGCGAGCGGCAAGCAATGGGTCATCCCGCAACTCCGGCCGCAGCGTAAGAGCCACTCGGCTCTCACGCGTCAAAGCATCAACCTGCTTTCGCATCCGCACAGGAATATCGGGCCGGTACAGAGACGGGCACCCGATGACGTCGATCACGTCATCACCGAACCCAAGAGTCGCGAGGTACTCGGCGGTCCGCTCGCCTCTGACCCCGACACTCGCCCCTCGCTCCAGCACAGCAGTGAGGAAACGACTGGCCGCGCGGTCGACCCTCTCGTCCGATCGGACTGCATCGCGGTCCATCGCCATCTGGGCCCCCATGCCGACGACGGTCACCGGAACAGAGAGGCGCTCGACAACCGCCGACCATCGCTCGAGGCTGCGTACGAAAGAGGGCCGCAAGGCGTTGGCGAATGGGATCACCACGTGGTCGAACTCATCGTTGATGCCGCCCGCGATACGGTCGGCCCCGTCGACCCTGTCGATCTGGAAGTAGTCCGAGCGAAGATCCGCGCCCTCGACCGACAACGATGCAAAGACGCCCGTGCTAAAGAGCAGATTGCCACAGTTGCCACCGAGGACGTTCGCTTCTAACGTCGCCTCCGGGGAGATGCTGACCCACGGCTCCTTGCCCGATCGCACGAGTATCCTGCGGGTCACGTGGGCCCTCCTGGTGCCATGGATGACGGTGCGTGAGCACTCTATCTAGTGGCGGGCGGCGGCCGCGTCCGCACGAAACCAAGTCAGCGGTTGAGCACCTCGATGGCCTCCTCGATGGGACCGTCGAAGATCTGCTTTCCCTTCTGGATGACGATGCCGCGGTCGCACAGCTCACGCAGCATCGACTGGTCGTGACTGACGATCACCATCGTGGTGCCCGCCTCCTCCAGCTGCCGGATGCGCTCGCGGCACTTCTTGCGGAACGGCGCATCTCCCACGGAGAGGATCTCGTCGACGAGGAGAATGTCCTGCTCGGTGTGGATCGCGACGGAGAACGCGAGTCGCATGAACATGCCTGAGGAGTAGTGCTTGACCTCTTGGTCGATGAACTTCTCGATCTCGCTGAAGGCGACGATCTCATCGAACCGTGCCTCGATCTCGTGCTTCTTCATCCCGAGGATGGCTGCGTTCAGGAAGACGTTCTCGCGCCCGGAGAGCTCGGGGTGGAAGCCGGCTCCCACCTCGATAAGACCCGCCAGCCGTCCCCGTACGAGTACTTGGCCGGCGTCGGGCTCGAGCACGCCGGAGAGCATCTTGAGCATCGTCGACTTGCCGGAGCCGTTCATGCCCATGAGGGCCACCGACTCGCCCTCGCCGATCGTGAAGGACATGCCATCGACGGCCTGGAACGTCTCCGAGGAGACGTCCTTTCCCTTCGTCCAGCCGATGAACGCCTCCTTGAAGGAGTGGGATCGGCGCAGGAGGAAGTCCTTCGTGACGTCCTCGACGATGATGCTGGGCTTGGCAGTCACGTCACTCGCCTCTGGTTTCGCGTCCGTCGTCGTCATGTCGTCACAGCTCCTGGGCGAAGCGTCGCTCGAGCTTGCGGAAGACCCACTGGCCGGCCACCAGCGAGACGGCGCAGGCCACGAGCGCGATGATGCCGTTCTGCATGAGTCCGTCGGGCGCTGGGAAGGGGTTGCCAGCGGTGGGACGCCACATGGCCTCGTGCAGCAGCTCGACCGCGACGGCCAGCGGGTTGGCCATGTAGATGTTGTAGAACCAGCCAGGTGTCTGGGACTGCACCATCTGGTACGTGTAGAGCACCGGCACGGACCAGGTGGAGAAGACCTGGATGATCTCCACGAAGTTCTGCGCATCGCGGTAGACCACGTTGAGCGCGCCGAAGAACAACCCGAGGCCGAGCGAGAAGAGACCCACGATCGCGACGGCGGCACAGATGGCGGCAATGCCCGTGACGGTCGGCGTCCAGCCCAGCAGGATGCAGACCACCAGCAGGATGGCGCCCTGGGGCAGGAAGTGGATGAACGCGCCGATGACGGCCGCGATCGGGAAGAGCTCGCGCGGCAGGTAGATCTTCTTGACGAGGGCTCGGTTGTCGGTGATCGCCCGGGTGGCGTTGCCGAAAGCCTCGTTGAAGAAGTTGACCACCACGATGCCCGCGAACAGGTACACCGCGAAGTTCTCGATGTCGCGATGGAACTGCAGGAAGATGCCCATCACCAGGTAGTAGACGCTGAACTGGGCAGCGGGCTTGACGTAGGACCACGTCCAGCCGAGCGCGGAGTTGCGGTAGCGAGTCTGCGTCCCCTTGCGCACCAGCAGTCCCAGCAGGTACCGCCAGATGAAGACGTCGAAGATTCCGCGGCCACGCCCTGGGGTGTGGAACTCGCTGAGATCGGTGGTGGTCACGTGACGGAGGGTTCCTTCAGTGCGGGATCGGCGGCCAACCCGCCTTCCGAATCATATCGCGAGCCTCAACCCGCCCCCCGGTGCAGGGAGCCGCACCGGGATGAACTTTTCGGAACCTCGCTGGGCGGCCTCAGACGGGAAGTCTCGGTGCGAAGGTGATCAGGCGGGCTTGACCCCGACTCGAGCGCGACCAGCACGCAACATCAGTGGTTTCACCGGGAGCGCTGCGAGGAAATCGTCCGTGGCCTCCTTGGAGCCTGCCCACGACCCGTAGTCATCGATGATGAGGACTCCGCCTGGAGCCAGACGGTCGTACAGGTGCTCCAGCTCGTGCTTGGTCGACTCGTACCAATCGGTGTCCAGACGAAGGAGTGCGATGCGCTCCGGGGCGCCTGCAGGGATGGTCTCTTCCACCGGTCCCTTCACCAGATGGACACGCTCGTCCGGGTACCCGAGCGTGCCGAGCCCTTCGGTCACGTCCTCGAGCGACGCCACCGCCCAGACCCAGGAGGTGCGGTCGTACTTCTCGAGCAGCTCTGAGGCCGACCGCCCATCGGTGGCCCGCAAGTCCTTCTCCGTGGGCTCGGTCATGCCTTCGAAGGTGTCGAAGAGGTACAGCTCTCGGTCGAGAGCGCCCAAGTCCTTCAGGACGTGGATGACCGCGTGCATGGATCCTCCGCGCCAGACACCACACTCGACGATTGCTCCGTCGATATCGGCGTCCACGATGTGCCGGACCGACGTGATGAGTGCGTGCTGCTTGTCGATGCTCGTCATCGTGTAGGGCTTGATCGCGGTCATGATCTCCGTCGAGCGCTGATCGAGATCATCCGGGTACTTCGGGCCGGCGGGCTTCTTCTTTGCCGGCGCCAGCTTCCTCTTCGCCGTCTCCAGCTCATCGCGGGCAGCCCGCAGCTCATCAAAGTTTCGGCCCCGCTTCAGGCGTCGAGCAATGCGGCGCACCGGCTGAGGTGCGATCCGGTAGGCCACTGACACTAGAGACATCCGAGCTTCCTTCGTTGGTGGCGCGAGTGATTCGTTGCGGGAACTGCCGGCATCAGGTGGGAGAAGTTCCGGAGACTCCAGGAGCTCACGTACGGCGCCCCGGTCACCTCTTCGCTCATCCGGTGTCGGACCCGGTCCCGGGATGGGTACGCGCTCAAGCCCGCCGAGCTCGTTGGCCCAGTCACGGAGCACCCGATGGCGACGTTTGCGAGCACGCGACGGCCGCCAGGTCGGCTTTCTCATGACGCCCACGGTGTCGCCCCAGTACTCGTCGGCGTCGATCTGGCCGTAGAGGAATCGTTGATCTTGGGTCGGCGGCCAGGCGGTGTGGGCCTCCAGCAGCTCGAGCTCAGCAAACGACGCGAACGCGCGAAGGCTGTCGGGGTAATAGCGCCACAGGTCGTAGGTGGAATGTCGGTGTCCCCTGGAGGGAGCCGCGAAGAACAACAAGCCGCCGGGCCGCAGCACCCGGGCGATCTCGATCATCGACACGAAGGGGAAGGGAATGTGCTCGAACACCTGACCAGTGATCACGACATCCATCGAGTCGTCATCGACCGGGATCGTGTACGGCTCGATCATTTGGCGGTCGACGTTGCGTCCTGCTTGGATGTCGACCCCGGTCACGACGGCCCGAACGTGCCCGAGCAGCTGTCGATGGCTCAACTTCTGGCCGGTGTTGATGAACGAGCCGAAGTCGAGAACTTGATACTCGACATCGTCGATCAGGTAGGTGTCGATGCAGCGCTTCATGCTGGCCATGGCCGACAGATGCATGAAGCTCCTCGCTGGAAGATCAGTACGAACGGACAGTGGCGCTCGGTCGTCGCCAGGACTCCGCCCGGACGGTCGAGCACTGGCTCCCTACGGTAACCTCCGCAGATCGTATTCGGCTCGGATCCGCGTCGCGTCGCGCAGCCTGCAGCGGCCGCCTCGCATTGGTCGCGTCCCCACGAGCCGCTTGGAACCACCCGATGAAGCCGTCCTTCGCCCGAACAGTTCGTACACTCCTGAGGTGCGCTCGACCTGCGCAGCCTTCGGTTCGCCCCCAAGGAAGGACAGTCGCTTGACTCGCCCCACAGCAGCCGCAGCCCGGCAGTATCTGGGATACGCGGCTGACTCCTCCCAACACTGGCGACTCGACGTCATCGCGTTGCGCAAGCTCATCGACTCCGAACGGTCGACAGCCCCCCGGTTTCGTCGCCTGGTCGACGTGCTGGCGTCCCGGCTCCTGAGAGCCATGTCCCGGCATGACGCAGCCATGGTTCCCAGCGTCCGGGAGCTGCGGCGGATCAACCGCAGCCACGAGGCGCTGGCGGTCGCTGAGACCGTTTGGGAGACACGAGCCCAAGATTCCGCTGGGTGGGCTCTGGCGTGCGCGATGACGTTCTACGACAACCAGACGCTGTGGTTGGGAGACATTGCACTGGCCCATGCCATGACGTTGGAGCCCCGATGGGTGGAGCTGTACAAGGAACAGGCTCGCAACCGGCGTTGGCGGGGGAACACGGCTTCGGCAATCGAGGGAGCCGCATATGTCATCGAGCTGACCCACGATCCGACCGAGGTGCGGCTCTGGAACGAGTTCATCGGCACTGAGCTCCACAGGTCGGGCCAGTTCGGTGAGGCCCTCCTCCACCTGGAGCGGGGTGAGCCCGACGAGCCGACGTGGGAGTACTGGTACCGGCGTGGCGTCTGCCACCAGAAGGCCGGCGACAGCGACCATGCACAGCACTGCTACTCCCGTGCAGGCGAGACCGGCGCCCGCACAGGCGCGGCGGGCCTGGGAGAGGTCCCACCCGCGCTACGCACGGCGATGATGCACTACCGACAGGAAGCACTGCACGAGTCGCTCGGTGAGCTGCGCTCGCTGCGGGTGTCGGGACGGGAGAACGAGATGGCACGAGCGATCTTGCTCGGCCGGACCCATTGCCGGCTTGAGCAGCCGTCCTTGGCTGTGGTCGATCTCAAGGACAGCGACCTCGGCGCTGAGTCGGAGGACGTCGCAGCCATCATCGCTCTCGCGCAAGAGCTTGACGACCAGCCTGCTCGGGCCGCGGATGAGTACCGGCTGATGCTGGCCCAGCACCCGAACTCCTCCTACCCAGTGAGGCAACGCTTGGCCAGGGCCTTGTCATCGGCGGGCCTGCACGAGGAGTCAGTTCAGACGTGGCAAGAGATTCCGTCAGATCTGCGACGTCTGACACCAGAGGTCGCCCCATCGTTCCGCGAGGACTCCGAGCTCGCCCGAGCCCTGATCGCGAGCAAGTCGTGGACCGAAGCCACTCCGCTTCTGCAGCGGCTCGCTGCAGCGAGCTCATCGGAGACCAACGCGCAGAAGCTGCACCACGCCGCAGGACTGGCTCTCGCAAACATCGGCGAGCTCGAACGCGCCGAGCGTCACTTCACACTCAGCTCGCCTGCCAAGGTTGCCCATCCGAGTGAGGCCGAGCGGAGCTACCATCCGCTTGGACCACATGAGCGATACACCGAGGCCCGCGAGTCGGTCGCGCTTGATCACGGCATCGTCCTGTTCGAGTCCTTCAACGGTGCCAAGACGGGCTGCAACCCCTTGGCCATCTCCCAGCGGCTGCTGGTGGAGCGCCCGGACCTGCGCCAGGTGTGGGCGATCACGAAGGACGCGACAATCCATGCCAGCCTCCTCGGCCACCCGCTCGTCTCGTTCGTCGAGCACGACTCATACGGCTACCGCCAGCATCTGGCGACTGCCGGGACGCTGGTCAACAATGCGACGTTCCCGCGCCCGTTCGCCACGCGGGAGGGGCAGCGGTACCTGAACACCTGGCACGGCGTTCCCTGGAAATCCATGGGTCGCGACATTGCGGACGACCCGTTCGCCTACGACAACGTGGCACGCAACCTCCTCCAGGCGACCCACCTGGCACTGCCGGATGCACACACACGAGACGTCCTCATCACTCGGCACGACGTCGAGAAGCTGGTCACAGCCCGCATCTCCATCACCGGGCAGCCCCGGATGGACCTCACCATCGGCATGGGCGCCGAGGAAGGCCGGGACCTGCGTCGGCGGCTAGGTGTCCCACATGCTCAGAAGGTCGTCTTCTACGCCCCCACCTGGCGCGGAAAGCTGGCCACGGGTGACACCTCGTTCGAGCTGTACCTCCGCGCCATCTCGACCATGGCGAGAGTGACGGACGCGCACGTGCTGGTTCGCGTCCACTACTACGTGAGAGCGCGGCTGGACCCCAAGGACCTCCCGACCAATGTCACCGTCGTCCCAGAGGACATCGACACGAACGAGGTCCTGGCCATCTCGGACGTTCTGGTGTCGGACTTCTCCAGCGTCGTCTTCGACTTCGCTGCTCTGCACCGACCCATCATCAGGTACCTCACCGACCTGGAGAGGTACGCGACCGAACGTGGCCTCTACTTCGATGTGAGCGACATCCCCGGCGTCACGGCCACGGACGAAGCCGAGCTGTATGCGTCCACGACGTCTGCAGTTCGAGGAGACCTCGCGACAGACTGGTCGTCGAGTCCGGTGGCGAGCGCCTGGCAGCACGAGGACGGTCGCTCCACCGAGCGGGCCATGGCTCTGCTCTTTGACGACGAGGATGAGGACCCGGATGACTCCCCCGATGCTTCGCCCGCGATCCTCATCTCGATGGGCAGCCTCAATCCCAACGGCATGACGCGATCCCTGCGCAACCTGATTGCCGCAGATCCGGCGATTGCCGAGGCAACCCAGCTGACGATCCCCCGAGGCGCGCTCGAGAACAGGTACAACTGGGACGTCGCACGTGAGCTCCACGAGGCGATCGGGTTCAGCATGACCTCGCATGCCGCGGCCGCGACTCGTCGCGAGAACCTGGCATGGAAGCGGCTGCAGATCTCCGACGACCCGCTCACCGAGGAGCTCCTCGATGTCCTGCGATCTCGCGTGCGCCGCGAGCGTCTGCGCAACCTCGGCCGCGTGCACTTCGCCGCCGTCGTCGACTTCGATGGTTACGGGCTCTACCAATCCGCACTGCTGGCACTCGGATTCGACGCGTCCACGCGCACCGTGTCAATCCTGCACAACGAGTTCGCCAGAGAAGTCAGGACTCGGTTCCCCCACCTTCGCTCAGTGGCGCGGATCCTTGCACAGTTCGACAGCCTGCCCTCGGTGATCTCGTCGGTCCGCGACGTCAACCGGGAAGCGCTCGCCAACGACCACGGTGTTCCCGAGGAGCTCCACACGGTGCTTCCGAACACCATCAATCTCGCCCAGATCAGGCAGCTCGCCGACCAGGAGCCCGACGCGGACCTGCATGATTGGCTACAACGACCAGGCCCACACGTCGTCCTGGTCGGCAGACTGTCGGTCGAGAAGAACCACATCACGCTGTTCCAGGCACTCGCCCGACTGCTGCAGGAGGGTGGCTCGGCGCCTCGTCTGGTCCTCCTGGGCGACGGACCGAGCAGGCCGGAGCTCCAACGACGTGTGAACGACCTCGGTCTGAGTGACCAGGTCCTGTTCGCCGGTCAACGAACGAACCCTTACTCGGTGATGAAGCGCGCCGACGCCCTCGTCCTGCCATCGCTACACGAAGGCCAGCCCTTGGTCCTGCTCGAGGCCATGACCCTCAACACGCCGGTCGTGGCCACAACCATTCCGGGGCCCACGGCATTGCTTCGAGATGGAGCTCTCGGCATGCTTGTATCTCCCGACGTAGAGGGGTTGGAGAAGGCGTTGAGAACGATCATGCACTCTGAACTGCCACTGGCCGAGGCCTTCGATCCCGAGTCCTACCAACGCGACGCAGTCGACGCCTTCTGGGCCCAGGTCACCTGAGATGCGTGTCATGAGCCACCGGCACCGGGGCGAAGGTTTGGTCGTAGAGGTTGGCCCATCGGTCCAAGAGCTTCGAGCACGCGACCGAAGCAGTGCGGAACTCTTCAGGATCCCGTTCACAACCTCCGGCAGTGAGCTCTATATCGACTTCACGGCGTTGCAGTCCGCGCTGCCGGACAGCTTGGGACGCTATGACCTCCTCGCGGTTCAGGCCGGGAACGAAGAAGCGGAAAGCCTCGATGTTCCTGGGTACGCCGAAACGCCGGTCTGGACGCGGTACTACCGGTCAACGGTGGGTGCGGCTCCGATGCTGCCTCACATCTACATCGACCTCAGCGGATCTCTCGCAGTCGTCGTCCGGAACCCCTCCTACGTCGATTCGGGCGAACGCCGATTCAAGTACCGCCACCAACTCACCTCGATCAGCATGGATCGAGGCGCCCTGCACTGCTCATTCGAGATCGACCTGGCTGAGAGCGGTACCTTCGAAATCGAACGCTGCCGCCTGAAGCTGTACTCGAATGATGAGGTCGTCGAGGTCGAGGCCTCGGAGTTCGCCCACGAAGCACGGGGGCGCTCGATCATCGGGAGGGTATCCATTCCTGTCCCGTACGACGCCAACCTGCCGCCCCTTCGTTATGCCCTCTACATAAGCCTTCGTGAACCATCGTCGGATGACGTCCTCGATCTAAAGGTGAACCACGTCTCGGAGGCCCTGTACGAGAGAATGCGCACGACGCCCCGGCCACCGACATCGAGTCTGCGGGGCAACCGACTTCTCACCGTTGCATACTCTCCGAAGTCCAGTCTGGTGAGCTTCGTCGTCAGACCGAGAACTCGCTACGACAACGAGCCGTTGCGGCAGAGACTTTATGGCATCGCCGCTAGGACAGAGTCGCGCGTTCGGCGCGCCGTAGGTCGTCCACGCCGTGCCACCGCGCTCATCTTCGAGAAGGATGCAGCAACGGCTCAGGACAACGGCTTCGCCCTGTTCCAGCATCTACTGAACACAGAGGACACGCCCGGCTTCGACTTCTACTACGTCATGGACCGCGACGGTGGCCAGTGGGACCGCGTCAGAGGTCTCGACCGCGTCGTGCCCAAGTTTTCCTTTGCCTACTGGCGCCTACTGGTCTCCCCGGCCGCCTTCCTTGTCTCATCCGACATGCGGTACCACATCGCGAACACCCATGCTCAGCCCGGAGTCGCAGACAAGTACGCATTCTTGCGCAAGAGCTACTTCCTGCAGCACGGCGTCACGGGGATGAAAAAGGGCCCGGGCCCGATGTTCGATCCGCGGTCAGCAACTTTTCCCGAAGCGATCGCTGCCGCTGCAGACTGGGAGAAGGGGCTCCTCGTCAAGAACGGAGTGCCAGCAGAACGAATCGACGTCGCTGGCCTCGCGAGGTGGGATCGTCTCGAGCCAAGACGTCCGGCAGAGACCATGAACCCACCGAAGCGGCTGCTTTACATGCCCACGTGGCGAGAATGGCTCGCGGGCTTTGATGCCAGAGAACTCCGTGAGACGGAATATGCCCAGGCGATCGTCTCATTCCTTCGTTCTTCCAAGCTCGACGCGCTGCTGCAGGAACATGATGCCGAACTACAGTTCCTTCCACATCCCAAGAGCAAGGACCTGATCTCGCTCCTCGACGGCACAGGCCCGCGAATCACGCCGTTGGACCAGGACAAGATCGAGTTCGCAGAAGTGGTGCAACGCTCGGACGCGGTCATCACCGATTACTCGAGCATCCTTTGGGACTTCCTACAGAGTCACAAGCCAGCGTTGCTGTTCCAGTTTGACCTCGATCGGTACCTGAGGCTGACGGGCATGTACACCAGCACCGAGTTCGACCCGATCATCAAGCGCATCCCGACGTCGCACACCGAGCACGAACTCCTCGGCGACATCGAGCGCTTGTTCGCCACTGACCCGGCCCAGGTGCGTGCCCAGACTGAAGAGCTCGCAGCCACAGTCTTTCCTCACCAGGACAAAGACAACTGCCGCCGCACCATCGACAACATCACCCGCCGCCTGCCAGAACTGACCGTGCCCGGCACTATGCCCAGTTACGAGCAATCTGATACCTGGTACCGCCAGCATCTCTCACGGACCCTGCAGTTGCCTCGCACCTAGAGCGGGGATCCTTGTTCAGATGGTGATGGCGCGCAGGACGACGCCGCTCGGTAGACGGGTGGGAGTCTTGTCGTAGCGGATGGAGCGTCACCGCGCTCGCGACAGAAGCTTCTTCGCGTGGTGCAGTGGACGCCGCATGAATCGTCCCCCGCGGAGCCAGACCGTGCTCGGCGAGTTGCCCTTGCGGGCCACGACGCGGTAGAGCGCAGGGTCCTCGTCCTTGTAGATCGATAATCCGGTCCCTTCCTGCTGCTCGAGCACCACGAATCCGTAACGCTGACCGAGCAGACGACCGAATTCCGGGCCGTTCTGGAAGCGTCGATAGTGGTCTCCGTAGGTCTTGTTCTTCGCCTTGTCGGCCTCCGTCCGAAACTCCGCAGCAAGGAAGTCACCCCGACGTGCGCACGCGGCGAGCGTCTCCATCAGACCTTCCTGCGCGTCCTTCGGAATCGAGTGCAAGAAGAAGCGCATGTAGAACAACAACGCCCCACCACCCGCCTGGGCCCTCGCACCCTCGATGAGCTCCTGAAGGCTCGCAAGGTCCGTGACGTCGCAGGCCCGGAAGGACAACCTGTCGCCCAGGCCGGCGCGGTCTGCTCTGCGGGTCGCATGCTCGACACCGACAAGGGAGCGATCGATTCCGACCGCCAGCCGTCCCGCCTTCGCAAACGCGAAGCTGTCACGGCCATCTCCTGAACCAATGTCCAAGACGGTTGACGGAATGTCACGTCGAGCGTCGATCGCCTCGAAGAACGTGGACCCGGACGTGAACTCGTTGCGCGCGTAGAAGTTGGCCCAGTACACGGACTCACGGTCTGACTGAGTGGTCATACCGCTTCTGTCCCGGGTGGTCCTCGCTTCCTTCCAGGCGAACCCTGCTTGCGGAATGCGCCAGTTGGTTCCGTACAGGTGGGCGACGAGCTTCTCTGCACTGACCGGAACCGCTACCTTGTGGCCGGCCATCTCTCCCTCAGCGATCCCGAGCCAGTCAGTGCGCCGAAACTCGCTCTCGCTGGCGCGTCCCCACGGCAGCGCAAGGTTGTCGTCCGGGTCGAAGTAGGTATGGAAGAGATCGATTCGCACGTCTGGATCGGCGGAGTCGTGCACGTGGAGAGCTGAGTAGTGGCACTCCACGTCCATGCCGGCATCAATGAGTGCGAAGGCCACGTCCCGAAGCTCCTTGGCGACGGTCGCTCCATCCACATGCTTCGACACGTATGCAGCATCAAAATCATCGTCGTGCCCGATGAAGCCGTTCTCGCGGACCTGGCCGAGCAGGCTCCCGTAGAACACGAAGATGTCGTAGCCGGTAGCTGTCTTCACGACTCCAGCAACCCTCTCGTACAACCCGACGACTTGGGACTGCCATTGCGTGTCGAGCTTCTTGGAGAGCTTCAGCCGCCCAGTCCGATCGAAGACGAAGCCTTCGGCGAACTTGTCCTGCAAGTCCTGAACGGTGAACTCAGCCTCTGAGTCTCCACTCACGAAGATTCCCTCGCCAGCGATCGGGACCGGTTCGCCATCGACGCGGAAGCTCACCTGGTCAGACGCACTCACATAGGACCAGAGATCATTGAGCGCGAACCGAAAACCCTTGATACTTCCGGTCGAGTTGAGGTCGGACGGATGGTCCGCCCGAGTCGTCGTGACCACGAGATCGTTGAGGCACAACTCGACACGGACCGGGAACTCCTCCGCGCGGCCCGCGACCCAGCCGGTGGCACTTTCAGCCGTCAAGGCTTCGACCATGGCTTGGGGCTGACGCGCCGGAGCCTTCCGGTCGTCTGATGAGCTGTCCATTCGTACCCCAGTCTTCGTTGCGTCGATCATGCCAAGCCCGGCCCAGATCCAGGACGACGAGTGCAGGAAGTGGAACGATCTCGAGAAGCGCCGACACAGTATCGTGGATCGGCCCGGGGCCCGATCGACGGCAAAGACAGCGGGGACTTCACGAAGCCCAGAGCGGATTCCCTGTAACCAGTGCCGCCGCTTCGCCAGGGCCCGCCCCTCGCAGAATCCTGCTGGCCTATGAGTTGAACACGCTCATGAGGGCACCCAAGCAAAGCGATGGTCACCCGATCCTCCGAGCCCTGCCATGTCCCGGGCCACCCCAACCCCGGTTCTTCTCCGTATCGACGTGCCCGAAACGGGGGCTCCAGCGCCATGAGCACGCAGGGTTTCGCGACGACACGGAGAACGGGAGATGAACATGACTAGAATTGGCTGGCAACGTATACCGAGTGTCGAGGACAGGTGAGGGCCAGGAGATGACAACGATCGAGACTGCGTCACGCGGAAGGTTGCACGTCGACGATGTCGCCATCAGGCTCCCTGGCCGTGCACCTGCCTCGGTCAGCTCGCTCGACGTCATCCTCAACGGGCACCGCGTCTGGTCCATCGACCTCGTCTCCGACCTCTCCAAGCGTGAACAGCTGGAGCACCCGTGGCCGGGGCCGCTCGTCCCCTTCCTCGACGGCACCGCCCACGTGCAGGTCGTCGACTCCGCGGCCGGCACCACGCTGTGGACCGCCGACGTCCACCTTGGGGACAGCCAAGATCCCATCGAGGTGGTGGACGCCCTCGGGCGTCACGTCGCGATGAACAAGTGGGGGCGCCTGGGCAAGACCTTCTCCGGGTCCGAGGAGGGCATGCGCACCCGTCTGCTGGACCGGCTCGACATCCTCATCGCGCTGCTGCAGGAGCTGGAGTTCAAGCCGTTCGTCGTCGGGGGCACGCTGCTTGGAGCCGTCCGGTCTGGCGAGATCCTCTCGCACGACGACGACGCCGACATCGCCTACTTGAGTGAGCACTCCCACCCCGTCGACATCTCCCTGGAGAACTCCCGGCTGACCGACGAGCTCACCAGCCGTGGATACGAGATCGTCAAGCACAGCAACACCCATCTGCAGATCACGTTCCGCACCGACGACGGCACGGTCGACACCTACATCGACATCTTCACGGCCTTCTACACGCAAGACGGTCAGATCAACCAGCCGTTCCACGTCCGTGGTCCCTTGGCTCGCTCGTCGATGACCCCGTTCTCCACGGTCGAGCTCGCGGCACGCCTCTACCCCGCCCCCGCCGTCCCGGAGGACTGGCTGGTCGTCAACTACGACGAGAACTGGCGGACACCGCTGCCCGGCTACAAGCTGCGCACCCCCCGCGCGACCGCCCGACGCTTCCAGAGCTGCTTCGGGTCCTACAACTTCCAGCGTGACTTCTGGGAGGAGCACTACACCGCGAGTGAGGACGTGGACGATCCAGCCGATCTACGCGCCGCGGACCACCTTCTGGCGAGCACGTCGGACGGCGACATCGTCATCGACCTGGGGTGCGGCGCCGGATCGATCGCGCAACACCTCGCACAGCACGGCCGGCGGGTGCAGGCCTTCGACTACTCCCCCGCAGCGATCGCACGGGCACGGCAGAGTGGCAGCGACGGCGTCGACTGGCACCGGGCGAACCTCATCGACCTGCGCGAGGTCGCCGACGTGCTCGAGGTCATCGCCCGCGCCGACCGCCCGGTGCACCTCCTGGCCAATCACCTCCTCGAGCGCCTGGGGCACCACGGGCGTGCCAACGCCTGGCGAGTCGTCCGGCAGGTCGTCCGTGCCGGCGGTCGCGCCGTCGCCCTCGTCGACGCCCAGCACGCACCGGACGTGACGTTCGCCGACCCCACGACGTGGCACCTCGAGCTCGAGACGATCGCGGCCGAGACAGAGCCGTTCGGCCTGAGAGCCGCGACCGTGAGGGCCCTGGCTGACAACCCCCGCGACGTCGAACGCGCGACGTACATGATCGACTTCGCCGACATCGCCTCGACGAGGACGGAGACGGAATGAGAGAGAAGATCACCGCCGTCGGCAACCGGGTCTCCCCCGGAGCCATGAACCGCCTGCGCACCGCCCGGTCCCACGGCTGGTCACGGCGGGCAAGAGCAGTCACCCACCTGCAAGAGGACGTGGCCGAGCTCCGAGACCTCGTCAAGGAGCTGCAGGCGGAGGTCGACGAGACCCGCCGCGACAACATCCGCCTGGTCGAGCTCACCGACATCGTCGAGAACCGGCTCGCCGGCCGGACCTCCGACTGACCATCACCCACACCACCGAACTGCGAAGAGCGAGCACCCCACACGTGATCCAGGATTCCCACGTCGCGGCCGTCGTCGTGACCTTCAACCGTCTCGAGAAGCTGCAGAAGGGCATCGCAGCGATCCGGGCGTCCGACCTTCCACCCAGGACGATCGTCATAGTCGACAACGCCTCCACCGACGGCACCGACGAGTACCTGCGGACCATCGCCGGTGACGAGGACGTCCACGTGCTGTCACTGACCGAGAACACCGGCGGTGCCGGAGGGTTCTCCGCAGGCATGGAGCGCGCCTACCAGCTGGGGGCGGACTTCTTCTGGGTCATGGACGACGACTGCTACCCCGAGCCGGAGGCTCTGCGCCGGCTGCTCGAGGAGCACGCGGCCGTCGAGGAATGGGTCAGGAACGAGGAGCAGTCGCGGCGCGAGGAGCGGGTCGGTCTCGAGGGACCCGGAGCATCCGACGAGCCGCGCCGGGACCGGGTGCCCTTCGCGTGCTCGGTGATCAAGTACATCGACGGCAACCTGTGCGAGATGAACGAGGCCGTCACCACGTGGGACTGGCCGCGCTATCACGTGCACGGGTACAACGCCGTCAAGGTCAACGAGTGCACGTTCGTCTCGGCGCTGTTCCCTCGCTGGACCGTCGAGGAGCACGGGCTGCCACTGACGGAGTACTTCATCTGGTTCGACGACAAGGAGTTCACCAAGCGCTTGAGTGCCCGCAGCGGCCTGGCCGGGATCCAGGTCCTCGACAGCTACGCGATCCACGACATGCCTGGTGAGAACCGCGGCGTCAACTACGGCCAGATCAACGAGCAGAACGTCTGGAAGTTCGAGTACGGAGTACGCAACCAGTCCTCCTTCCGCTGGATCCACGAGGGTCGGGTCTCCTGGCTCAACTACCTGCGCTGGGTCACGTTGAAGATGCGCCAGGGCGACGTGCCCAAGCCGCTGCGCCGCCGGATCCGCCGTGCGCTGCTGAATGGCCGAAAGTTCAAGCCGGTGGAGCGGCTCCCCTCCTCGCTCGACCCGCGCTAGGACACCCTGCTGCACGAAAGGTGCGCCCCATGACCACCGTTCTGACGTACGGGACCTTCGACCTCTTCCACATCGGCCACGTGCGGCTGCTCAGCCGTCTCGCGGAGCTCGGCGACGAGCTGGTGGTGGGCGTCTCGACCGATGAGTTCAACGCCCTCAAGGGCAAGACCTCGATCATCTCCTATGCGGACCGGGCCGAGATCGTCTCGGCCGTCCGTCACGTCGACAAGGTGATCCCCGAGAACGGCTGGGAGCAGAAGCGCCAGGACCTCATCGACCACGGGGTCGACGTCTTCGCGATGGGCTCGGACTGGCAGGGCAAGTTCGACGACCTGTCCGACCTGTGCGAGATCCGCTACCTCGACCGCACCGACGGCATCTCCAGCACGAAGCTCAAGGAGCAGCTGTCCGATCCCGTGTCGCTCGACGTCGATCGCGTCCGGGAGGCGCTCGACACCCTGCAGCAGGTCGTCGACAACTACCGCGGCCTGCGCTGAGCCGACCTCACGAGACCCTCAGGCACGCCTCCTGCGCCGACATCGGCTCCTTGTCCGCGACGGGCTCCTTCGACGGCGCCAGTCGCGAGGGTGCGTCCTGTGGTTCCGGCGCGACTGACTTCGCCGAGAGCGCCTCGTCCTGTCCCGGAGCGGTGCGAGCGTTCTGCGCAGCGAACTCCCTGGCCGCCGCGCCGCGGGCGGAGGCCAGGACGGACCTGAGCAGTCGGGATCGTCGCTGGTTCAGCCACAGCGCCCCGAGAGCGACCTGACGCTCGGCCATGGCGGCCACTGGGCTGCGGTCGTCGGGAGTGCTGGAGCCGTCCGCGAACGCGAAGTGCCGGTAGAGCACCTCACGGAACCCGTTGCGCCAGGAGCCCGAGAGCTCGGCGTAGGCCGGCAGGCCCTCGGTCCGGCGCCGACGCACCAGCGCGTGCACCTGCGTCAGCCACGTGTCATCCGCCGGCTCGTGGAAGTAGTTGTCCGCGCACCACTCGGGCCGGGGGGAGCCGAACCGACCGGCACGCAGGCTCGCGCCGGAGCCGAGCAGCCCGCTGCCCCGAAGGGCGAGATTGATCTGAGAGACACCCACCCCGAAGTCGTCCAGGGCCAGGGCCGGCACCCCTGCGGCGACGGCCTCCAGCAGCGCCGTGGAGCTCACCGTGACGAAGCCGCTCGCCTCGGCGAGGTACTCGTGCATCGGTCCGGAGCGGACCACGAGGTTGGGAGGCCGGTGCGGCAGCGACTCGACGATCGCCTCGAACGGGAACTGCTCGTGGTGGGTCTGCGTCTCCCCTGCCCGAGCACGGACCTTGACCACGACCTCCCGGTGCGGCCCGGCGCGCGCCACCGCCGCCAGCTGCTCCACCAGGTGCACCCGCTCGGCGTGGGTGGCCGGTACCAGCGCCTGGGACGCGAAGACGAGAGGGCCCTCCCGGTCGCCACCGCCACGGCTGATCGAGCCTCGTCGCGACGGCCTGTCCAGGTACGGCAGCCGCGCGAGTGCGAAGTGGTTCGGCAGGTCCAGCTGCTCGGCCGCATGGCCGAACTCGCGCACCTCGCGGTGGCTGTGCACCACGAAGACGTCCGCGGCGCGACGAAAGCCCAGGCCGTACGGCAGGACGGGCACCCCCACGCCGGGCAGGCCGGTGACGATCACCGGGCGCGTCGGCACGTTCTCCACCACCGAGACGGCCGCCTGCACCGTCCAGCCGCGGGCCGCAAGGACGAGAACGTCGGGGGTGTCGGTCTCCAGACGCCGGCGCAGGTCCTGCAGACCGACGACCGGAAGGTCCCGACCGGGCTGGCTTGTCCCCGCCAACGCGTCCGCCAGCTGGGCCGAGCTCGGCATCGCGGTGCTCCGGGCGAGCACCAGCTCCACGTCCCAGGCGCGCGGGAAGTGGTCCGCGAGCGCTGCCCCCCACTTCACGTAGGAGTCGGTGTCCGCAAGGACCAGGACCCGTACGGTGCCGCTGCTCATGAGGTCCTCACCCCTGCGGTCATGACGCGGCACTCACCGGATCCGTGTGCCGACGCAGTCGCGCCATCGGCTTGAGCTCGCCCGGCATGATCTTCTTGACCCCGTCGCCGAGCGCCCTCTCCACGACCCGGATGTCCCGGACGAGATCGATGAACGGCTGAGGCTCCAGGCTGGCCGCCTGGTCCGAGCCCCACATCTCCCGGTCCAGGGTGACGTGACGCTCCACGGCGACCGCGCCCAGGGCGACCGCCGCGACGGAGATCTCCAGTCCGGGCTCGTGGCCGGAGTAGCCGATGGGCACGCCGTAGCGCTCCTGCAGCGTGTGGATCACCCGCAGGTTGGCCTCCTCGGCCGGCAACGGGTACGTCGAGGTCGCATGCAGCATGACGAGCTGCTCGGTCCCCAGCACCTCGACGGCACGGTCGATCTCCTCCAGCGTGCTCATGCCCGTGGAGAGGATGATCGGCTTGCCGGTGGCCCGCAGCGCCACCAGCATCTCCAGGTCGGTGACCGAGGCCGAGGCGACCTTGTGGCAGGAGACGTCCAGGTCCTCCAGGAACTCCACCGACGGCACGTCCCACGGCGAGGCGAACCAGTCGACCCCGCGGGCATCGGCATGGTCGGCGATCTCGGCGTACTGGTCGCGCTCGAGCTCCACGCGGTAGCGGTAGTCCAGGTAGGTCATCTCGCCCCACGGGGTCTGCCGGATCGTGTGCCGCATGTCCTCCGGCGTGGAGATGTGCGGGGTCCGCTTCTGGAACTTCACGGCCTGGGCTCCCGCCGCGGCCGCCACGTCGATCAGCTCCTTGGCGATGGCCACGTCCCCGTTGTGGTTGATGCCGATCTCCGCGATGACGTACGTCGGACGGCGACGCCCGACGATCTGCTCACCGATCTTCACCCATTCAGCCATGATCCGATCCCTCCTGTGTGGTCAGGTCCTGCTCCGGCGAGAGCACGCGATCTGCGAGCTCTCGCACCGCCCCCTGTCCCCCCGGACGTCTCAGCACGTGACGTGCCAAGACGCGGCAGGCAGGGTGGGCGTCGGCCGGTACGACCGGCCAGCCCACGGCGGCCAGGCACTCGACGTCGTTCACGTCGTTGCCGAGGTAGGCGATGTCGTGCAGGCCGACATCGTGCTCACAGGCCCACTCGCGCAGGGCCGTGAGCTTGTCCGAGCACCCGGTGATGGCCTGCACGCCGAGCTTGTTCGCTCGGGCGTCGACCACGGGGTTGGTCTCGGTGGACAGGACGAGCACGGGACGCCCGGAGCGACGCAGCCGGGCGACGCCCATGCCGTCGGAGCGGCTGACGATCACGGACTCCACACCGGCGGAGTCCACGCGGACGCTGTCGTCGGTGTGGACGCCGTCGAAGTCGGTCACCACGGCGCGCGCCGCGATCGGGGCGGCGGCCGTGTCGGTGCCCTCGGCCTCGCGGCGAAGGAGCAGCTCCTCGGCCAGGCGCAGGTCGTGCTCGGAGTCGATCTCCAGCGCATCGCGTGCGTCGACCTCGACCATCCGCAGGCGGCCGAAGAAGCGGTGGCCGTGCTCGAGGAACCCGTCGGTGCGCATGACGTAGAAGGCGCCGGTCTCCTCCATCTGCGGCTCACGATCCTGGCGACGCTGGCGACGGCCAACGTCGTGGTTGACGCCCTCCGGGCCGTCGGCGCCATGACGCCAGAGGTGGCCGTGGCTGCGGGTCACGCTGAACGCGACGTCGCACTCGCCGGCCCGCACCGCGCTGATCGCCCGACCGAGGGCGCCGGGGTCGATGAAGGGGCTCGTGGCCTGGACCAGCACGATGACGGTCGGCACGGGGCCGTGGTGGGCCAGGCGCCCGAGCGCGTGCTGGATCGCCGACTCCGAGCTCGCCAGGTCGCCGGCCAGACGTTCGGGCCGGTCCACGACGCGTGCGCCGGCCGTCCGCGCGGCGAAGGCGATCTCGGCGTCGTCGGTGGAGACCACCACGCCGTCGACCCCCGGCGCCCCCAGCACGGTGCGAACGGCGCGTGCCACCAGTGGCTCACCGCCGAGCAGCCGGAGGTTCTTGCGCGGGACGCCCTTGGAGCCGCCGCGGGCCGGGATGATCACGCACACGTCGGCCACGGGTGCCTCGGGGCGCGCGCGGACCGCGGTGGTCGGCGTCCGGGCAGGGGTCGTGGCGTGGTGCGGGGTCATGGCTCGTGACGCTAGGGAGCGCGTTCGACCGGCTGGTGAACGGTCGTCCTCGTCACGGCGAACGTCAGGAGACCGCGAGCCTCGCCCGGGCCGTGGACGACCTGCAGGGGTCCGGTCGGCGACCATCGGGCGAACGCCGGCGCAACTGTCATGTCGAGCTGTCTCGAGGCCTCGGCTCCGCACGTCCGGAGGACTAGCGTGCCGGTCGTGACGACCTCGACCGCTCTGATCGTCGCGGCCTTCGACTCCCAGCTGAAGTGGGCCTCAGCGCTGTGGGAGGAGCTGCGCTCGCGCGGGTACGCGTGCCGCGTCGTCGCGCCGCGGGAGATGGCGACGCTGTCCGCCGGGCAGGTCGCCGCCACCGGCATCGACCTCGTCGACCTCGTGCCCGCCGACGACCTCGTCGGCCTCGCCCTCGAGCACGACGTCGTGGTGCACGCGCTGTCCGGGCCGTACGTACGTCGGTTCACGCTCGAGCTCGCCGACCGGGTCGGTGCCGACGCAGGTCCCGTGGTGGTGGCGGGGTGGGTCGGCGTCATCACCGAGCGTCCGATGGCCGGCTACCTGGACCGCAGCGCCGCCGACGTCGTCGCCGTCAACGCCGCGCACGAGCTGCGCCAGTTCTGGGAGGTCGCCACGACGCTCGGACTCGGCACGGACAACCTGGTGCTCTCCGGGCTGCCGATCCTGTCCACCCAGCCGGCACCGCAGCGGACCGGGCCGATCCGCACGGTGCTGTTCACCGACCAGCCCACCGTTCCCGACGCGGCCGTGGACCGGCTGCACGTCTACCGGCGGCTCGTCGAGCACGCCCGCCGTCATCCCGACCGCCGGGTGCTGCTCAAGCCCCGGCACCGACCGGGCGAGGGCACGTTCCACCGCATGCACCACCACCCCGAGGATCTGCTCCGCGGCGAGGATCTTCCCGCCAACTTCGGCATCGAGTACCGACCCGTGGCCGAGCTGCTGGCGACGACGGACCTGCTGGTGACGATGTCCTCGACGGCGTGCCTGGAGGCGGTCGACCACGGTTGCCGCGTCGCGCTCGTGCTGGATCTCGGGGTGCACGAGCGGCACGGCAACCACGTCTTCCTGGACTCCGGGCTGCTGCGAACGTTCGACCAGATCGACGCCGACGACCTCGGCGAACCGTCGCCGGCCTGGCTGGACAGCTGGTTCGGTGGCCGGGACCGTCCCCCGTCGGTGGCCGTGGTGGACCGCGTCGAGGAGCTGCTGACGGCCGGGGAGCGGCCCTCCCGTCAAGCCCTGGCATCGCCGTACCTGCAGAGCGCCCGCGCCCTGCATCGCGCTCGCGGTGGCGCCCAGACGGCCGGCGCCACGTCGATCCTGGCCCGGCGCCGGGCCAACCATGGCCTGCTCAAGGGCACCGCGGTGCACGTCGGCTTCGAGTGGACACCCCCGGCCGTGCAGAAGCCGGTCCGCCACTGGTGGCGCGAGCACCGCCCCCTGGGCTGACGACCCCGAATTTTGGGAGCTCCTGCACCCAACACGGGTGACAGCACCGATGTTGGGTGCAGAAGCTCACAAAATTCGGTCAGGGGCCGGGGCGGAGGATGGGGTCGCTCTGCTGGGACTTCCAGGTCCGGAACGACTCCTCGGTGTCGCCGCGGCGCCAGTAGGCCGAGACGGAGGCGTCGGAGCGTGCCACGCCCCGATCGGTGATGACGTGCGGGCGGACGGTCTTGAGCAGTCCCGCCTCGCCGTGCACGAACGCCTGCACCCGGCCCGCCGGCCAGTCCCAGCCCCGCACGGCGTCATCGAGCAGGGACGTCGAGCCCGGCGCGGCGCCCCCACGGTGCAGCCAGTGGACGTCCAGCGCGGCGACGCTGAGGAGGTCCTGCTCCTCCTCCGGCCCGGCCACCTCCAGGAACACCGTCGCGCCGCTCCCCGCCGGCAGCGCCTCGACCGATGCAGCGATCGCGGGCAGGGCGGACTCGTCGCCGACGAACAGGTGATGATCCGCCGCGGGATCGGGCCGGTAGGCGCCACCGGGACCACGCACGTGGATGGTCTCGCCCGGCTCGGCCTGTGCAGCCCACGGACCCGCGACGCCCTCGTCGCCGTGGACGACGAAGTCGACCCAGATCTCGCGGGCCGCGGGGTCGAAGCGGCGCACGGTGTAGGTCCGCAGGATCGGCCAGGTCTCCGCGGGCATCGTCTCCCGCACCACCGCGAGGTCGAGCGGGCTGGGGTACTCGTGCCCGGCAGCCAGGAACACGAGCTTGACGTAGGAGTCGGTCCAGCCCTCCCACCCTGCGGCGAAGGCGTCGAACCCGTCCGTCGTACCGGCGACGTCGCCGAGCACCAGGCGCCGCATCACGGGGGTGAGCTGGAGGCTGCGCAGCACGCTCAGGCGCGCGGGACGGTTCTTCGACACGATGGGTAGCCTAACCGGGTGAGCCAGCGCCCCCCCATCGATACCAGTGCCTTCGACCCGTCCGTCCGCGCGCAGGACGACCTCTTCCGCCACGTCAACGGACCATGGCTGAAGACGACCTCCATCGCGCCCGACCGCGCCACCGCCGGCGCGTTCGTGACCCTGGTCGACGCCGCGGAGGAGATCGTCCGCACCATCATCGAGACCTGCCGCGACGAGCCGGCCTCCGATGACGACGAGCGACGCAAGATCGGCGACCTCTACGCGAGCTTCATGGACACCGAGCGGGTGGAGCGGCTCGGTGCGACGCCGCTCACCGAGGACCTCGCCAGCATCGACCGCATCGGCTCCATCCCGGCGTTCGTCGAGACGCTGGGCCGGCTCGAGCGCTCAGGCGCCGACAGTGTCCTCGGCCTGTACATCGCTCCGGACCGCGGCAACCCCGACCGCTACGTCATGCACGCCGTCCAGGGCGGCATCGGACTGCCCGACGAGTCGTACTACACCGACGACGACTTCGCCGAGGTCCGCGCCGCCTACACCGAGCACCTGAGCACGATGTTCACCCTCGCCGGGCTGGACGGCGAGGGCGAGGAGTCCGCGGCGAGCCGCGCCGAGCGCGTCCTCGATCTCGAGACGCGCATCGCCGCCCACCACTGGGACCGGGTCGCGTGCCGGGACGCCCAGAAGACCTACAACCTGACGTCGCTGGCTGACCTGCAGGCACTCGTCCCGTCCTTCGACCTGACGGCGTGGGCGCGGGCGGCCGGCATCCCTGACGCCGCTCTCACCGAGGTCGTCCTGGCACAGCCGTCCTTCCTCGAGGGCCTGGAGGGCCTGCTCACCGACGACGACCTCCCCGCGTGGCGTGACTGGTTGCGCTGGAACCTGGTGCACAGCGCGGCGCCGTACCTCACTGAGGACTTCGTCGCCGCCAACTTCGAGTTCTACGGCAAGGCGCTCTCGGGCACCGACGAGCTGCGTCCGCGGTGGAAGCGTGGAGTCGGCTTCGTGGAGTCGAGCATGGGCGAGGCCGTGGGCCGCATCTACGTGCGCAGCGAGTACCCCGAGACGTCCCGGGCCCGGATGGACGAGCTCATCGCCCATCTCATCGAGGCCTACCGCCGCAGCATCTCCGAGCTGTCGTGGATGAGCGAGACCACCAAGGCCAAGGCGCTGGAGAAGCTCGAGGCGTTCACGCCCAAGATCGGGCACCCGCAGGAGTTCAAGAACTACTCGGCGCTGGAGACCGACCGCACGGACCTGCTCGGCAACGCCCAGCGCGCCCTCGCCGTGGCGATGGACCGCGAGCTCGCCAAGATCGGCTCCCCCATCGACCGCGACGAGTGGTACATGACGCCGCAGACCGTCAACGCGTACTACAACCCGACGATGAACGAGATCGTCTTCCCGGCCGCCATCCTGCAGCCGCCGTTCTTCCACGCCGACGCCGACGACGCCGTCAACTTCGGCGCGATCGGCGCCGTCATCGGGCACGAGATCGGGCACGGGTTCGACGACCAGGGCTCGCAGTACGACGGCACCGGGGCGCTGCGCAACTGGTGGACCGACGAGGACCGCGAGGCGTTCGACCAGCTCACCAGCGCGCTCGTCTCCCAGTACGACGAGCTGACCCCCGACGGTGCGGACGACCACACCGTCAACGGCTCACTCACGATCGGCGAGAACATCGGCGACATCGGTGGGCTCGGCATCGCCTACCGTGCCTTCCGGATCGCCAGGCAGGAAGCTGGCACGGCCTCAGAGGAGCCGGACATCGACGGGCTGACCCCGGACCAGCGGTTCTTCATCGCGTGGGCGCAGGTCTACCAGGGCAAGGTCCGCCCGGCCGAGACGGTCCGACGCCTGACGATCGACCCGCACTCGCCGCCGGAGTTCCGCTGCAACCAGGTCGTGCGCAACATCGACGCCTTCTACGACGCGTTCGACGTGGCCGAGGGCGACGCCCTGTGGCTGGACCCGGCCGAGCGCGTCACGATCTGGTGACGGACTGGCCGTGCTCATTGACCACGGCCCCGTGGGAAACCAGCACTTCCCCAGGGAAACTTCCCGCGGGAAGTGCGTCCTTGCCACGGGACCGTGGTAAACCGGCAGAGCGGGGCGACGTCAGAGCCCGTTGCGGCGGCTGAACCTGGCCGCGAGTCCCTGGTAGCCGGACCCGGTGAGGCGCACGAGCACGTCGAGGGCCTTCGCATCGGCGCCGATGAGCACGCGGGCGCGACCCTTCTCGACGCCCCGCAGGATGACGTCCGCGGCCTTCTCCGGGCTGGTGCGGGCGAGCTTGTCGAAGGACGACGCGAGCCGGTCGTGGTCGCGCCCGTCCGCCTGGTCGGCGTTCCGGGCGATGTTCGTGGCGATGCCACCGGGGTGCACGCAGGTGACCTTCACGGGGTGCCCGGACAGGATCATCTCCTGTCGCAGGGACTCCGTGAAGCCACGCACGGCGAACTTGGCGGCGTTGTAGGCGCTCTGGCTGGGGACGGAAAGCAGGCCGAAGAGGCTGGAGATGTTGACGACGTGTCCGTCGCCGGAATCGATGAGGTGGGGCAGGAAGACCTTGGTCCCGTTGGCCACGCCCCAGAAGTCGACGTCCATGACGCGGTCCAGATCCTTGAAGGACATCTCCTCGACGCTGCCGGTGTAGGCGATCCCGGCATTGTTGAAGACCAGGTTCACCCGGCCGAAGTGCGCTGCGACGTCCGCCGCATACTGCACCAGCAGCTCGCGCTCGGCGACGTCGAGAAACTCTGCCTTGACCTCGACGCCGAGGGCCGTCACGAGCCGCTCGGTCTCGGCCAGGCCGACGGTGTCGACGTCGCTGATGGCCAGCCGGGCCCCGCGACGGGCCAGCTCGACGCTGAGGGCGCGACCGATGCCGGAGGCTGCCCCGGTGACGACGGCGACCTTGCCGGTGAAGTGGGTCATGACGATCCTCTCATTCCAGATACCGACGGTATCCGAACGAGAGGCTACACCGGCCCAGCCTCCGTGCTCAAGCCCCGCGTCGTCGAGGTGTCAGCCGGACCTGCGGCAGGGGTGGTGCGGGGATGACCCGGCCACCATGTCCCTCGACCGTGCCGAAGCGGTCCGCCGCGTCCTCCCAGTCGGCGCGCGCGGCGGCGATCTCCTCGTGGGTGCGGCCGATGAAGTTCCACCACATCACCAGCTCCTCCTCGAACGGCTCCCCGCCGATCAGCAGGAGGGTGGCGTCGATGTCGGACTCGACCTCGATGCTGTCGCGCCCGGGCGCCAGGTACTGCAGCTGACGGTGGTGCACGTCGCTGCCCTCGACCGTCACTTCCTGGTCGACGGCGAGGACGCCGTGCTCGAAGGCCGGGTCGACGGGAATCGTCGCCCGTCCCCCCTTCACGGAGAGCTGGGCGGCGACGAGCGGCGTGTGGGTGCGCGCGGGCGAGGACCCACCCGCGAGGGCCCCCACGATGACGATGCCGGTCCAGGACTCGCCCTCGACACGCGGCAGCTCGGTGACGTGCTCGAAGTCCGCCGGCCCGGCACGGGTGGCATCCGGCAGCGCCACCCACAGCTGGATGCCGTGCATCGGAGCCTCCGGGTCACCCACGGAGAACTCGGAGTGGGAGACGCCGGCACCGGAGGTCATGAGGTTGAGCTCCCCCGGCCGCAGCACGACGTCGCTGCCCAGGTTGTCTCGGTGCCGGATGGTCCCGGCGATGGGCCACGTCACCGTCTGCAGGCCGATGTGCGGGTGCGGCAGCACCTGCATCGGCTCCGTCGTGGGCCCGAAGTGGTCCACGAAGCACCATGCCCCGATCGTGGGGATCTCCCGCTGGGGCAGTGTCCGGTGGACGGTGAGGCCGCGCACGCCCCCGAGGGGGACGTCACGGGAGGGGAGCAGCTGGTCCGAGGCCATGCACACACTGTAGGTCGCGCCCCACCGCCCGGATGAGTCTCGAGGTCATGGACCTGCCCGAGCTCGCCCCCGGCCGACCGAGAGACCGAGTGACCGGCCAGGTCCCGCACCGCCTCACCGGCGGCGCGCTGCAGGCCCTGGCCACGAGCTGACCAGGCTGGGGCACGTCCGCCCTAGCCGAGCAGCTGCTCGCGGAGCCGTTCGACGTCGGCCCGGGTGCCACCGACGGACTCGAACCAGCCCGCGGCGCCACCGGGGTGGATGCTCCAGCGCTCCAGCGGGACCCGCAGGGCCGCCAGGTCGACGGCGAAGAAGACCGGGTTGATCGGGTGGGCGGCCTCGTCGCGCCGCAACCTGGCGGCGATCTCCTCCAGCGACTCCCGGGTGCGCAGGTAGTCGGCCTCGATGTGCTCGGCGTCGACCCCGAGCAGGCTGAGGACCAGGGCCACCGAGATGCCGGTACGGTCCTTGCCCGCCGCGCAGTGCACGAGCGCGGCGCCATCGGCAGCCGCAACCTCCCGCACCAGGCGGACCAGCAGGTGCGGGGCGTCGTCCAGGACGAGGGAGTACAGGTCCGCGAGGGTGGAGTCGCTCATCCAGCCCGGTCGCAGGGACTGCATGAGCGGCAGGTTCACCAGCCGCGGACCCAGCCCCGTGAGCGGGTGGTCCTCGGCACCCTCCACGGGTGAGCGCAGGTCGATGACCACGGCGGGGGGCCAGGCGATGTGGTCGGGCACGACGTCATCGGGGAGCGGCAGGGCGCTGCGCAGCAACCGGCCGTGATTGACGACCGAGCCGTCCAGGGCGGGCAGGCCACCGACGTCGCGAAGGTTGGGGATCGAGACAAGCACGAACGCCATCGTAGGTGTGAGCACCCACACCTCGTCCGAGGCCGTTCTGGTGCGGCCGCGTGGGCGAGGTTTCCTACACTGGCCGCATGCCTGTCATCAAGAAGGCGGCCCTGCAGGCTGCCGCCGGAGGGGGTGCCGTCCTCACCGGGTACCAAGGAGTCCTCATCACCCAGGCCCTCATCGCCAAGCGCGCGATCGGGATGACCGACGAGCGGCCACCCCGGGCCGAGGGGGTCTACGGCGACGACCTTCCCGGTGCCCCGCTCCGTGTGCTCGTGCTGGGTGACTCCGCCGCCGTCGGGTACGGCATGCACACCGCCGACGCCACGCCCCCCGCGATGGTCGGCATCGGCCTCGCCCACGTGCTGGACCGCCCCATCGACGTCCGCTCCGAGGCCGTGGTGGGGGCGACGACGGCCGACCTGCGCGAGCAGATCGACGCCGGCCTGGAGCACGAGCCCGATCTGGTGATGATCGTCATCGGCGCCAACGACGTGACCCACCGGATGCCGAGCTACGTCTCCACCCGACTGCTCGGCGCTGCCGTGACGCGCCTGGTGGCCGCGGACGCCCTCGTGGTGGTGGGCACCTGCCCGGACCTGGGCTCGGTGGAACCGATCCCCCAGCCGCTGCGCTACCTGGCCCGCCGCAAGAGCCGCGCTCTCGCCCGCAGGCAGACCATCGCCGTGGTGCGCGCCGGGGGCCGGGCCGTCTCCCTCGGTGGCCTGCTGGGCGACCTGTTCGCCGAACGCTCGGACATCATGTTCGGCGAGGACCGGTTCCACCCCTCCGAGACCGGCTACGCCAACATGGTCTCGGTCCTGGTGCCGTCAATGGCGGCCGCATGGCGCGAGCGCAACCGTGACTTCGCCGTCGCGCACTCCGGCGGTGCCGGCTCGGTCTCGCTGACCGAGGCGGCCGAGCGTGCCGGCCGGCGTCCCGGCACGGAGGTCAGCCGCCAGGGCCGCTGGGCCCGGGTGCTGCGCCGCGGCCGCGACTGAGCCTCCCCCGACACGACGAACGGCCGGCCCTCCCGAGGGAGGACCGGCCGTTCTTCTGCGCAGCAGCGCGCCGAGGTCAGTCGCCGCTGGAGAAGATCGCCAGGATGCGCAGCAGCTCGATGTAGAGCCAGACCAGCGTCACGGTCAGGCCGAAGGCCGCACGCCAGGACTCACGCTCGGGCAGACCGGCTTCGACGCCGCGCTCGACCATGTCGAAGTCCATGACCAGCGTGAAGATGGCCAGCACCGCGAGGCCGATCGAGACAACGAGTCCGAGGGTGTTGAAGCCGCGGAGGCCGCCCTGCTCGAGAACTCCGAACATGCTCAGCGCGAAGTTGGCCATCATGATGCCGAACACGCTGACCAGCGCGATCATCATCACCTTGCGGAACTTCGCGGTCACCTGGATGTTGAAGAACTTGTAGGCAGCCAGAGTGGCGCCGGCGGCGACGAACGTGGCCAGGACGGCTTGGAAGACGATCGACGGGTCACCGACGATGTAGAACGCAACCGCCTTGGAGAACGCGCCGACGAAGATGCCCTGCACGGCGGCGTAGGCCAGCACCAGCGGCGGGCTGACCACCTTCTTGAAGGAGTTGACCAGCGACAGCGCCAAGCCACCGAAGACACCCACCATGGCCAGCACGCCGAGCATGGCGAGGTTGCGGTCGGCGTCGGGGCTGTTGGGATCGAGGTCCCCGATGACGAACCAGGTCGCGGCAGCGGCCACGACGACCAGACCGAGGGTGATGGCGGTCTTCTCGATCACGCTGGAGACGGTCATCGAGGCGGACCCGGTCGTGCCCACCGGTGCGTGGGACGTGCCCTGGCCACCGTCGAGATCGACCTTCCAGTCGGCCGGGGCGGTGGCGGTGCTGCCGCGACCGTTGAACCCCTCCGAACGGGCGAAAACGGGATTCTTGCTCTGCATGGTTCCCTCCGGGAATCAGTCCTGCGAAGTCGAGTGTGACCTCACTCTACATAACGCACGGGCGCCCCGTTTTGCTCCCGAACTTCTGTGGTTTCACCATGCAACGACCTTCGGCTTCGGACATCCACCTCGTGGTGCACGACGTCGTGCAGCGCGTACTGGGCCAGCGTCCGCAGCGTGAAGGTCGAGCCGTTGCTGCGGCGTGCGGGACGCTCCCACTGCTCCCCCCGGACCGACCCGAGGACGTGGGCCGCACGGTCGGCGCTTACTGCCAGCTCCTCGGCCACGACGGACGGCTCCTGGCCGGCGTAGTCGCGCTCCACGGCCGTCTCGTCCTGGTCCCAGTCGGGGAACAGCGGATCGTCCTGCTCCAGCACGAGCCGGAAACGCTCCGCGAAGAGGGCCAGGACGTCGCGGACGTGGCAGGCGTACTCCAGGTCCGACCACGTGGCCGGGTCGGGGCGGCGTGCGACGTCCGGCCGCGCCAGCACCGCCCGCCACCGCGGGACCGACGCCAGGAGCCGGGGACCCACCTCCATGGCCGGGACGTCACCGGCCGCCAGGCCGCAGTCGGGGCAGCGCTCGGAGAGGACCCACGTCCAGTCCTTGGTGTCGGGGGTGATCGCCATGGGGACGATGGTGGCGGCGCACTAGGGTTCGGGCCATGGAGCACGCTGCCGACAGTCGTCGAGATCCTGCCACGGGCCACCGCCAGTCGCCGGTGTCCTTCGCCCGACGCGGGGTTCGCCTGTCCGAGCGCCAGCAGGCGGCCTGGGACGACCTGGCCGAGGCCTTCGTCGTCGACGTGCCGCGAGACGGTGCGAGCACGTCGGTCGCCCTGGACGCCCACCTCGACCTCGTCGCGACGTTCGGCCGGTCCGCACCCCTCGTCGTGGAGATCGGCACGGGGCGTGGGGACGCGCTGTGCACCGCCGCCGCCGAGAGCCCCGACGTCGACTTCCTCGGCCTGGAGGTCTGGACACCCGGTGTCGCCCAGGCGCTGATGATGATCCGTCGTCTCGGCCTCGCGAACGTCCGGATGGCCGTGGTCAACGCCCCCGAGGCATTCGCCACGTGGCTGCCCGAGCACGGCGTCGCCGAGGTGCGGACCTGGTTCCCGGACCCGTGGCCCAAGCTGCGGCACCACAAGCGTCGGCTCGTCTCGGTGCCCTTCACCCGCCTCGTGGCCCGGGCCCTCGAGCCCGACGGCACGTGGCGACTGGCCACCGACTGGGCGGACTACGCCGAGCAGATGGAGCGCGTCATCGCCGAGTCGGACGCGGTCGACGGTGGTCGGTGCGAGCGGTTCGCCGGTCGGCCGGTGACCAAGTTCGAGGCCAAGGGGATCGACGCGGGGCGTGAGATCCACGACCTGCGGGCCGTCCCCGTCAGGGCCTGAGCGTCAGGAACCCGCGGTGCGGTCCTGCGGGCGACCGCCTCGCAGCCGCTCGATCTGCGCCATCGCGTGGTAGACGACGACGGCGGCCACCGAGCCCAGGGCGATGCCGGTGAACTCCATGCTCCCCGCCGAGAGGGTGAGGTCGCCGATGCCGATGACGAGCGCCACCGCGGCGGTGAACTGGTTGACGGGACGGGAGAAGTCGACACCGTTGTCGATCCAGATCTTGATGCCGATGATGCCGATCAGCCCGTAGAGCGCGACCGTCACACCGCCGAGTACACCCGGCGGGACGGTGCTGATGAGTGCGCCAACCTTGGGCGACAGGCCCAGACCGATGGCCACGATGCCGGCCACCCAGTAGGCGGCCGTGGAGTAGACCTTCGTGGCGGCCATGACGCCGATGTTCTCGCCGTACGTCGTGGTGCCCGAGCCACCACCGGCGCCGGCGATCGTCGTCGCCAGGCCGTCGGCGAGCAGCGCCCGGCCGGTGAGCCGGTTGATCGAGTCGTCCCCTGCGAGGTGGGCGACGCTGCGGACGTGACCGACGTTCTCGGCCACGAGCACCAGCACGACCGGCAGGAAGGCCGGCACGACCGCCCACGAGGCCTCGGGAGTGCCGAAGTCCGGCGGACCGATCCACGCGGCGTCGCTGACGGTCCGGAAGTCGATCGACCCGGCGATCACCGCGAAGACGTATCCCGCGGCGACGCCCACGACGATCGCAAGCCGGGCCAGCAGCCCGGTGAAAACGACGGCCGCCAGCAGGACCACCACGAGGGTGACCATGGCCGTCCACGGGGCCTGCTGGACGTTGCCGGTCGCCACGCCGGAGAGGTTGAACCCGATGAGCGCGACGATCGACCCGGCCACGACCGGTGGCATGAGCGCGTCGATCCAGCCGGTGCCCGTGAGCATCACGAGCCCGCCGATGAGGGCCAGCAGCACACCGACCGCGAGGATGCCGAACAGCGCGGCCCCGGTCGACTCGGCCGCCGTCGCCGCCGTGATGGGGGCGATGAAGGCGAAGGACGAGCCCAGGTAGCTGGGCAGGCGGTTGCGGGTGATGATGAGAAAGAGCAGTGTGCCGACGCCGGAGAAGAACAACGTGGCCGACGGGGGGAACTCGGTGATGATCGGCACGAGGAAGGTCGCGCCGAACATCGCCACGACGTGCTGCGCGCCGAAGCCGATGGTTCGCGGCCAGCTGAGCCGCTCGTGCGGGGCGACGATCGCGCCCTCGTCGACGTTGCGTCCGTCCCCGTGCAGCTGCCAGCCCATGGCAGAAGAGTGGCGCATCGCTCGCGCCACTCGGTAGCGGGGGTCCCGGTCGCTCACTCCTCCTGTCGGGCCCGGAACCCCTGGTAGACGTCGAAGACGCCGAGGACGGCCATCACGACGCCGAGCGGACGCCCCGTGAACCACAGGAACTCCGCGTCGGCGAAGCCGAGGACGAGGACCAGCCCGACGATGATGAGCAGGCCGCCGATGGACAGGTGGGCGATCGCGTTCATGCCCCTGACGGTAGGCCACGCCCCCCGGGCGCAGCATCAGCCCTTCGACCGGACCGGACCGACGATCGGCCGAGGGAGAGACGGCGAGCAGAGCCCGCCAGCAGGCGTTTAGCCCCCCTTGACATTGACTATCTAGGGGGCCTAAAATATAGTGATGGCTAAGCCGATGGAGTACCGCGAGGTCGCCAAGGCCCTCAGCGCCCACGGGTGCCGATCGAAGCCAGGCAAGGGCGACCACGAGAAGTGGTACTGCCCGTGCGGCCAGCACATCGCCGTCGTCACCAAGCCCGGCACCGTCTCACCAGGCACCGTCGGCGACACCATCAAGAAGATGAAGTGCCTACCGAAGGGGTGGTTGCAGTGAGCGAGTCCTACAGGGTCGAAGCCCGCCGCTGGGCCGAGGGATGGGAACTTCACATCGACGGCGAAGGCGTCACCCAGGTCCGCACTCTCGACAAGGCCCGCGACCAAGTCCGCTCGTACCTCGAGACCCTCCACGACCGTGACGTCACCGATGCGGTGATTTCCATCGTTCCTCAGCTCGACGGCCTCGAGGCCGAGGTCACCGCAGCGCGAGCGGCCGCCGACGCCGCGGCGGCAGCCCAGCTCGCCGCAGCTCGCGAAATCCGTACCGTCGCCTTCAGGCTCCGCACTGAAGGCCTGAGCGTCACCGACATGGCAGCGATTCTCGGCGTCTCCCGCGGTCGAGTCTCACAGTTGCTCCATGGTGCCGAAGACAGGCTCAAGGAGACGCTGGCCGAGGCCCGCAAGGAGCTCGACAGCGCGCGGGCGGTCGCCTCGGAGCGAAAGCGCGCGGCAGACCTGGCTCACCAGGAAGCTGCGGATGCGGCCGCCTACCTCTCAGATGGGTCGAAGGTCTCGACGTAGACCGCGGGTGAACGACAGAACGCCCCGCTCGCCCTGCGACTCTCTGACGAGCCTGGGCTGTAGGTCATCCTGGAAGCACGGCCCCACCCATGTCGGCCTCGAGCTGGTGGGTCACCAGGCGGGCGACCTCACGGGACAAGTAGTCGCCATCGAGCGCGCCGTTGACGTTGGGACGTCTTCATCGCCGCTACGGAAGGCCGCAGCTGTGAGCCTCTGTGACCGCTTCGTGACCACCGGGCCGATTTCGGCCTCCCGTTCACGATTGAACATGCCTCTGACCTGCAGCGATGCAGTCCGAAGGGGTGTGCTCCCGGTGGGGGTCGAACCCACACTGGGGCGGGTTTAAGCCGCCTGCCTCTGCCGATTGGGCTACGGGAGCGCGGCCCCAGCCTAGGTTCTCCGGGCCGGGGCCGCGGCGGCCGTGCGTACAGGTCAGGCGTCGAGCGCGGACTCGATCCTCTGCAGCTCATCGGCAGTGAGCTCGACGTCGGACGCCTCGGCGGAGCTCGTGGCGGACTCCGGGCGGGACGCACCCGGGATCGGGACCACGACCGGTGCCTGGGCGAGGTGCCAGGCGAGCGCCACCTGGTGGGGGCTGATGCCGCGGGCGTCGGCCACCTCCTGGAAGGCGGAGTGGTCCGTGCCGAGGTCGCCGGCCCTCTTGATGCCGCCGAACGGGCTCCACGGGAGGAAGGCGACGCCGAGCCGCGCGCAATGCTCCAGCTCGTCGCGGCTGGACAGGAACGCCGGCGAGAACTGGTTCTGCACCGAGGCGAGCCGCCCGCCCAGCACCTCCTGCGCCTCGTCGATCTGCGCGACGTCGGCGTTGGAGATGCCGGCAGCGCGGATGACGCCCTCATCGAGCATGTCGGCGAGGGCGCCGACGGACTCCGCGTACGGGACCTCCGGGTCGGGCCGGTGGAACTGGTAGAGGCCGACGGCCTCGACGCCCAGCCGGCGGGCGGAGTCCTTGGCGGCCTGCTTCAGGTGCTCGGGGCGGCCGTTCGTCGTCCACGAGCCGTCTCCGGGACGCAGGTGCCCGCCCTTGGTGGCCACCAGGACGTCGTTGCCGGCGGGGTGCGAGTGCAGCGCCTGCGCGATCAGCTCCTCGTTGTGCCCCACCTCGCCCGCGTCGCGGTGGTAGGCGTCGGCGGTGTCGATGAATCTGACCCCGGCGTCGATGGAGGCGTGGATCGTGGCGACGGCTCGGTCCCGGTCGGGGCGGCCCTCGATGGACATCGGCATGCCGCCGAGGCCGATCGCGCTGACGGTGACATCGGCGATGGTGCGCTGCTGCACGGTTCTCCTCCGGTCGGGGCGGCACGTGCTGCCGCCGGGCTCTGCTTCCATCGTGCGGGGTCGGTGGTGGGACCGCGACCCGGCCGTGAGCCGGCGAGGGGGACTCAGGACACGTCGACGACGCACTCCAGGGCCTCGCCCGCCTGCAGGTGGGCGACCTGTCGCCGCACCAGCGTCTCCACCCGGTCCGCCCACGTGGTGACGGCACCGCCGACGTGCGGCGAGACCAGCACCCCCGGGGTCGTCCACAGCGGGTGGTCCGCCGGCAGCGGCTCGGGGTCGAAGACGTCGGACGCGATCCGCACGTGTCCGCTGGCCGCGTGGCGCACGAGCGCGTCGGTGTCGGCCACCTTGCCGCGCGCAACGTTGACCAGGAGTGCCCCCTCGGCCATCGCGGAGAGGAACGCGTCGTCCACCAGATGGTGGGTGGAGTCGCCGTACGGCACGGCCACGGCCACGATGTCCGCGTCCGGCAGCAGCGTCGGCAGCTCGTCGACGCCGTGGATGTCGCCGTGCTCGTCGCTCCGGGCGCGCGAGGCCACGCGAGTGACCTCCACACCGAAGCCGTCCAGGCGGCGGTACAGCTCGGCGCCGATTCCGCCGTAGCCGACGAGCAGGACCCGCGCGCCCAGCAGGCCGGGCCGCATCGGGACCTGCTCCCAGCTCCCCTCGGGCATCGCCCGGGCGAAGTCGTCGAGACCGCGCTGCGCCGCGAGCATCAAGGCGATGGCGATCTCGGCGGTCGGGCCCTCGTGGACGCCGACGGCGTTGCACCACGAGATGCCGTCCGGGACGTTGCCGACGGCGTCGTCGTAGCCGAGGGACTGTGACTGGACGGCCTGCACCTGATCGGCGTCGAGGACGGACAGGTCGCCCTTCAGGACGTACGGCCGGACCGCCAGGTCGATCGACGGGCCGTCGGGAGGCGGGGTGGAGAAGTCCCACAGCACGAGCTCGACATCGGTCAGGTCGGTGTACCGGGCGAGGGTCGGTTCATCGGGAAGGCTCAGTCGCAACGTCATGCCTCGATCATTCCCCACCGCCTCGCACGAGGAACCACCCCCGGGGTGGCGCCACGGCCGCTCCGGTCAGGAGGCTCGTTCGGCCGCACCCCAGGCGATGCCGTCGAGGATGTCGTGCTCGCTGACGGTGACGTCGTCCGCCTGCAGGGGCAGGACCTCCAGAAGACGATCCAGGATGAGTGCGCCGGCACCGATGACGTCGGCCCGGCCCGGATGCATGAAGGGCAGGGCACGACGGTCCGCGACCGGCATCTGCACCAGCGACAGGCACGCTTGGCGGACGTCGGCGACGTTGAGCCGCGCTCCGTGAATCGCCTCGGAGTCGTAGGAGGGCAGCCCGAGCGAGTGCGCGGCGACGGTGGTCACGGTGCCGGCCACGCCCACGAGGGAGTCGACCGCGCCCAGCGAGGCGACGGCCGGGGCCAGGGTCGCGTCGAGGTGGGCGATGCAGTCAGAGATCTCCGAGACCTGCGGGGGGTCGCCGTCCAGGAAACGCTCGGTGAGCCGGACCGAGCCGATGTCGAGCGACGTCGACCACGCCACCTCGCGGTTGCGGCCCGTGACGAGCTCCGTGGAGCCGCCGCCGATGTCCACGACGAGGGTCTCGACGTCGACGAGGTCGCGCGTGGCGCCGAGGAAGGACGCCTCGGCCTCCGCGTCACCGGAGAGAACCTCGACGTCCACCCCGAGGACGGACCGGACACCGTCCAGCAGGGTGTCGCCGTTCTCGGCATCACGGGCCGCCGACGTGGCACAGAAGCGCACCTGCGTGGCGCCGAGCATGGCGATGAGCTCGCCGTACTCGCGCGTGACCTGCAGGGTCCGGTCCAGCGCCTCGGGGGCGAACCGACCGGTCTCGTCGACGCCCTGACCCAGGCGGACGACCCGCATCTCGCGCACGATGTCCTGCTTGTGATCCCCCCGGACGTCGGTGACGAGCAGTCTCAGGGAGTTGGTTCCGCAGTCGATGGCGGCTACGCGACAGGCATCCGGCATGGACCGACCCTATCGAGCCACCGCGGCCACCAGTGCGGGGAGGCCGACGGCGGCCGTCGTGCGCCACGCGACGTGGCCGGAGGCCGGGTCGGCCTCGGGATTGACCTCCACGACGTCAGCGCCGGCCCCGTGGGCCAGGTCGGCGAGACCAGCCGCGGGGTGCACCGACCCGGACGTGCCGACGACGATCAGCGCGTCGCATCGACGGACCACCTCCACCGCTGCGTCGATCGCCGGGACCTGCTCCCCGAACCACACGACGCCTGGACGGACGGCCGCACCGCACGCGTCGCAGCGCGGCGGGTCGACCCGCTCGGGGACGTCTGCAGGCGGAGGCGGCGTGGTGGCAGGGCTGCCGCAGGCCTCGCAGCGCGGGGCGAGCAGGCTGCCGTGCAGGTGCAGGACGTCACTGCTGCCGGCACGTTCGTGCAGGTCGTCGACGTTCTGGGTGATGACGGTGTCGATCGCCGACCAGCCGGTCAGCGCCCGATGTCCGGCGTTCGGCTCCGCGCCGAGCACGCGTGCGGTGCGCCACTGGTACCAGGCCCACACGAGGGGCCGGTCCGCCTCCCACGCCTGCGGGGTGGCCAGCTCCTCGGGTCGGAACCTGTACCAGAGACCGGACTCCGGGGCGCGGAAGGTCGCCAGGCCGCTCTCGGCCGACATCCCGGCGCCCGTGAGCACCGCGACCCGCTCGGCGCCGGCGAGGACGTCGAGCACGTCGTCGGGGACCGAGATCGTCACGGCGTGACGGTGCCGGACGTCGCCGCACCGGCCGGGGCGCAGGCGGAGTGGCCCCAGTAGTCACCGAGCAGGCGGATGGCCTCGTCGCCCAGCGGGTTCAGACCGGGCCCCTCGGCCAGGCTGTGGCCGACGAGGACGTGCAGGCACTTGACCCGGGTCGGCATGCCCCCGGCGCTGATGCCGTCGATCTCCGGCACGTGCCCGATCGCCTCCCGCTCGCGCAGGTAGTGCTCGTGGGCGGCGGCGTACTGCGTGGCCAGCTCCTCGTCCTCGACCAGACGCGCGGTCATGTCGGCCATCAGTCCCGAGGCCTCCAGGGTGCCGATGGCGCCGGCGAGCCGCGGACAGGTGACGTAGTACAACGTCGGGAAGGGGGTGCCGTCGGGAAGCCGCGGCTCGGTCTTGACGACGTTCGGATGGCCCGACGGACAGCGCGAGGAGACCTCCACGGTGCCGCGCGGGGGGCGTCCCAGCTGCTCGGCCACGGCGTCGAGGTCGGCACGGGAGACGGTGGGTGCGGACATGCTCAGTCGTCCCCGAGCACGTCGTCCGGATCGGGTCGCGGCGTCGTGCTGGAGTCCGGCGGGACCCCCGCCTCGCGGGTGCTTCCCCACAGCGCGTCGTACCACGACTGCTGCTCGGGATCGGGCGGCTCGGCCAGCGAGGGGGCCTCCCCCTGGACCTCACCGTCGGCCCCGATGACACGGTAGCCGACCTCCCCGGGCATGACCCAGCCGAAGCGCTGTCGGGCCTGCGCCTCGACGAAGGCGGGGTCCTCCCACCGCGCCTCGGTGTCGGTGAGCTCCTCGATCGTGGCCTCCCGCATGGCGATCTCGGCCTTGGTGGCCTGGATCTCCCCCCGCTGCTGCCACCAGGCGTGCAGGGACGACGTGTAGGAGGCGAGCAGCAGGAGCAGCACGGACATCAGCAGCACGGCACGCGTCGTGAGCTGCGGGACCCGTCGGCCCTTGACGGGTGGAGTGCCACCACCCGAGCGGGCCGCGCCCGGACCGCGACCCGGACGCGCCGAGCCACCCGGCCGCCGGCTCGGCGGTCGGGTGCGTCGACGCGGGCTGCTCATCGGACTGGACTCATCGGACTGGGCTCAAAGGACCGGGCTCACGACGTGAGCAGCCTCGGGAAGGCGGAGGCGCCCGCGTAGACGCCGGCCCCGCCGAGCATCTCCTCGATGCGCAGCAGCTGGTTGTACTTGGCCACCCGGTCCGAGCGGGCGGGGGCGCCGGTCTTGATCTGGCCGCAGTTGGTGGCCACGGCGAGGTCGGCGATCGTGACGTCCTCGGTCTCGCCGGAGCGGTGGCTCATCATGCAGGCGAACCCGTGCCGGTGCGCCAGCTCGACGGAGTCCAGCGTCTCGGTGAGCGAGCCGATCTGGTTGACCTTGACGAGCAGGGCGTTGGCGGCCCCCTCCTCGATGCCTCGGCCGAGCCGGCCGACGTTCGTGACGAACAGGTCGTCGCCGACGATCTGGACTCGCTCGCCCACCGCCTCCGTGAGGGCGGCCCAGCCGTCCCAGTCCTCCTCGTCGAGCGGGTCCTCGATCGAGACGATCGGGAAGTCGTCGACGAGACCTTCGTAGTACGCCGCCATCTCCGAGGAGCTCTTGCCCGCGCCCTCGAAGGTGTAGGTGCCCTTCTCGTGGAACTCGCTGGCGGCGACGTCCAGCGCGAGGGCGATGTCGGTGCCGAGCGTGAGGCCCGCGTCGTCCACGGCGCGGGCGATGAGCTCCAGCGCGGCACGGTTGGACGACAGGCTGGGCGCGAAGCCGCCCTCGTCACCGAGCCCGGTGGCCAGGCCGTCGGCCTTCAGGACGGCCTTGAGGGCGTGGTAGACCTCGGTGCCCTGGCGCAGTGCCTCGGCAAAGGTCGGCGCACCGATCGGCGCGATCATGAACTCCTGCACGTCGACGTTGGAGTCGGCGTGGGCGCCGCCGTTGAGGATGTTCATCATCGGCACCGGCAGGACGTGCGCGTTCGGGCCACCGACGTAGCGGTACAGCGGCAGGCGGGCGGACTCCGCGGCGGCCTTGGCCACGGCGAGGGAGACACCGAGGATGGCGTTGGCGCCGAGCTTGGCCTTGTTGTCCGAGCCGTCGAGGTCGATCATCGCGGCGTCGATGGCGCGCTGGTCGTCGGCGTCGAACCCTGCCAGCGCCGAGCCGATCTTGCCGTTGACCGCGCCCACGGCCTTCTGCACGCCCTTGCCGAGGTAGCGCTTGCCACCGTCGCGCAGCTCCACGGCCTCGAACTGGCCCGTGGAGGCACCGGACGGGACGGCGGCGCGCCCGATCGTGCCGTCGTCGAGGGCGACCTCGACCTCGACGGTGGGGTTGCCGCGAGAGTCCAGGATCTCGCGTGCTCCGACGGCTTCGATGCGTGCCACTGCGTGCTCCTCGGGGGGTCGGATGGAGGTTCGGTCCCAGCCTAGTGGCCCTGCAGGCGTCGTCGGGGACCCCGCTGCCGCGGATGACTCACGGGGCGAGGCGGTCGTTCACGGTGCGGCGCAGTGCCTGCTCGGGATCGACGCCGGCGGCACGTGCCTCGGCGACGAGCGCGAGAAGCCGACTGCCGATGTCGTCGCCATCGGCATCGGGGGCGGTCTCGAGGTCGGGGACCCGCTCGAGTGCCTTCGTGGCGAGGGCGAGCGCCGGCAGCGTCGAGGCGATCCCCTCCAGCGGGTGCTCGCGTGGCTTCTCCTGCGCCTTGACGGCCTGCCAAGCGGCGTCGATCTCCTCGGGCGTCCGGGCCGGACCGTCACCGAAGACGTGCGGGTTGCGTCGGACGAGCTTGGCCGCGATGCCGGCGGCGACATCGTCGACGTCCCACGCGGCGACGCCCTCGGCCTCCTGGGCGATGGCGGCGTGGAAGACGACCTGCATCAGCAGGTCGCCGAGCTCCTCGCGCAGCAGGTCGGTGTCACCGGCGTCGAGTGCCTCCAAGGCCTCGTGCGCCTCTTCCAGCAGGTAGCGCGCGAGGCCGGCGTGGGTCTGCTGGCGTGTCCATGCGCACTCGCGGCGCAGTCGCCCCATCACGGCCACGACGTCCAGCAGGCGCGAGCCGGGCAGCTCCATCGCCCCCTGGACCACCTCGACGTCGGCACCGTCCAGCTGCTCTCGCCAGGCGACGTCGCCCGGAGCGGGCAGCCACACGTCGTCGTCCCCCTCGGGAGATCTGACGTGCACCGTCACGCCCGCGGCACGCAGGGCAGCCGTGTGCGTGTCGTCGATGGAGGCGACGACCCGGTCCGCGGAGAGCAACAGCTCCCAGGCCGCGGCGGTCAGCAGGCCGGGCGCGACCCGAGGGCTCAGGACGAGCACCCGCATGGTCACGCCGTGCAGGTCTGCGTGGCCACCGGCTGCGCCGGGTCCTCGTCGTCGGCCGCCGCGGCCGTGACCGCGAGGGGGCCGGGCTGGTCGACCTGGGCGGCGAGCTCGCCGATCTCCAGCCGGGGACTGAACTCGGGGTCGGTCTCGGCGAGGGCCTCCAGCAGCAGCTCGCGGCCGGCCTGCTGGATGGCCGCGGCCGTCTGCTCGGTGATCTCCTCGCCCGAGGCCTCCTCGCCGAGTGCCTCGGCGATCCGAGCCACCCGCGTCCCGTCCTCCAGGACGGCGATGACCGTGTCGAGCTCCAGGTCGGGGAACTGCGCGGCGATCTGTCGGCGGTCGTCCTCGCCCACACGGACGTCGGACTCGCGCACCGTGATGCCCTCCCGCTCTGCGACGTCCTCGGCGACCACCGTGAGCGCGAGCTCCGTGGCGGCCTGGCCACGGACCTCGGCGCCCGGGATGACGGCCTCGGGCTGCTGGGCCACGGAGAGCTGGCAGATGACCTCTGCGGTCTCGTCGACGTGGGACATGGAGATGGTGGTGCCGCCCACGACGACGGCGGCCCCGGGACCACCCGTGCTGCACCCTGCCAGGACGGTGACCGCGGCGACCGCGGCGACGACGCGCAACCTCATGGGCTCACCCTACCCACGGGCTCACCGCCGCCGGAGCGTGCGCCGGGCTCAGCCTGCGAGGGTCTCGAGCACCCCACCGACCCAGGTCAGCAGCTCGCGCCCGCGCAGCGGCCGTCCACCCACCGGCGCCGTCTTGGGATGCGGCACCAGCGCCACCTTGGCGGCGTGCTTGTAGATGCTCTTGGGGTGGACCCGGCGCAGCCGCATCTGCCCGGACTCCGGCAGCTCGACCTCGGAGAACCGGATGTTGGAACCCGCCGAGGTGACCTCGCTGAGCCCGGCCTCGCGGACCTTGACCCGCAGGCGCGCGACGTCGAGCAGCACCTCGGTGGTCTCCGGAGGGGTGCCGTAGCGGTCGACGAGCTCCTCGCGCAGCGCGTCGACGTCGCTCGCGGCACGCACGTCCGCCAGACGCTTGTACATCTCAAGGCGCAGGCGTTCGCTCGGCACGTAGTCGTGCGGGAGGTTCGCCTCGACGGGCAGCTCCATCTTGACCTCGCGCTCGGGGGCACCCTCGCCCCGGAACTCGGCGACGGCCTCACCGACGAGGCGGACGTAGAGGTCGAAGCCGACGTCGGCGATGTGCCCGGACTGCTCGCCGCCGAGCAGGTTCCCGGCGCCGCGGATCTCCAGGTCCTTCATCGCCACGGCCATGCCACCACCGAGCTCGGAGTGCTGGGCGATCGTGGTGAGCCGGTCGTGGGCGGTCTCGGTGAGCGGCTTGTCCGGCGGGTAGAGGAAGTAGGCGTAGGCCCGCTCCCGCCCGCGGCCGACCCGCCCGCGCAGCTGGTGCAGCTGGGACAGACCGAGGGTGTCGGCACGCTCGATGATCATCGTGTTGGCGTTGGACACGTCCAGGCCGGACTCCACGATCGTGGTGCACACCAGGACGTCGAAGCGCTTCTCCCAGAAGTCGACCATCACCTGCTCGAGGCGGTGCTCGCCCATCTGGCCGTGCGCAGCGGCCACCCGGGCCTCGGGGACGAGCCGCTGCAGACGTTGGACGGCCTTGTCGATGCTCTGCACCCGGTTGTGGATGTAGAAGACCTGACCCTCGCGCAACAGCTCGCGGCGGACGGCAGCCTTGACCTGGTTCTCGTCGAACGCGCCGACGAAGGACAGGACGGGGTGCCTCTCCTCCGGCGGCGTGGCGATCGTGGACATCTCGCGGATGCCGGTGATGGCCATCTCCAGCGTGCGCGGGATCGGCGTCGCGGACATCGAGAGGACATCGACGGCGGCGCGCAGGTGCTTGAGCGCCTCCTTGTGCTCGACGCCGAAGCGCTGCTCCTCATCGACGATCACCAGGCCGAGGTCCTTGATGCGGACCCCCGGCTGCAGCAGTCGGTGGGTGCCGATGACCAGGTCGATGCTGCCATCGGCGAGGCCGTCGAGGGCGGCCTTGGACTCGGCCTCGGTCTGGAAGCGGGACAAGCCCTTGATGGTGATCGGGAACTGGCCGAACCGCTCGGCGAAGGTCGCGAAGTGCTGCTGGACCAGCAGCGTCGTGGGGACGAGCAGGATCACCTGCTTGCCGTCCTGGATCGCCTTGAACGCGGCCCGGACGGCGATCTCGGTCTTGCCGTAGCCGACGTCGCCGCACACGAGACGGTCCATCGGGACGGTGCGCTCCATGTCGCGCTTGACCTCCTCGACCGTGGAGAGCTGGTCCGGGGTCTCGACGAAGCCGAAGGCGTCCTCCACCTCGGCCTGCCACGGGGTGTCGGGGCCGAAGGCGTAGCCCTGCGTGGACTGACGGGCGGCGTAGAGCTTGATCAGCTCGTCGGCGATCTGCCGTACGGCCTTGCGGGCCTTGGCCTTGCGCGTGGACCAGTCCGAGCCGCCGAGGCGGTCCAGGCTCGGGTTCTCCCCGCCGACGTAGCGGCTGACCTGGTCCAGCTGGTCCATCGGCACGAACAGCCTGTCGCCGGGCTGGCCCCGCTTGCTGGGCGCGTACTCGATGACGAGGTACTCGCGCGCGGCGCCCTGCACGGTGCGGGTGATGAGCTCGAGGTAGCGACCCACGCCGTGCTGCTCGTGCACCACGACGTCGCCGGGCTCCAGCTCCAGCGGGTCGACCTGCTTGCGCCGCCGTGCCGGGATGGAGCGGGCGGTGCGCTCGGCGGCACGCTGGCCGACGAGGTCGTCGTGGGTCAGGAGCACCGCGCCGGGGGCGATGAGCCCGTGGTCCAGGTCGGCCTCCACGACGGCGACGACCGACGCGGGGCCGTCCTGGTCGGCCTCGGGCGAGGCGAGGGCCGCGGCGACGTCGTGCTCGGCGAGCCACTCGACGGTGCGCTGGGCCTGGCCCGCACCGGCGCCCACGATGCTGATGCGGCGACCCTCGGCGAGCCAGCCTCGGATGTCGGCAATCGCAGCCTCGGTGTCGCCGCGGTAGGTGGGCGACGCCTCGACCTCCAGGGCGAGGGTCGAGTCGTCGTCCAGGCCGAACGGTGCGACCGTCCACCACGCCAGGCCCGCCTCCCGCGCGGTCTCACGGACGTCGTCGAGCTCGTGGAAGGCCGCCGGCCCGAGGTCGATGGGTGCCTGTCCCCCGGAGGCCGCCGAGGCCCACGACGCCTCGAGGAACTCCTCGCTCGTGGCGGTGAGGTCCGCGGCGCGGGCCCGGATGCGTTCGGGCTCGGCCAGCACGACGACGGAGCCCTGCGGCAGCACCTGCACGAGCAGCTGCATCTCCTCGACGAGCACGGGGGCGAGGGACTCCATGCCCTCGACGGCATGGCCCTCGGCGAGCTTGCCGAACAGCTCGGCCAGCTGGGGATGCACGGCGGCCAGCTCAGTGGCTCGCTGCCGGACCTCGTCGGTGAGCAGGAGCTCTCGGCACGGCGGCGCCCAGAGCCGCTCCACGGGCTCGAGCGAGCGCTGGTCGGCCACGGAGAAGTGCCGGATCTCATCGACCTCGTCGCCCCAGAACTCGGCGCGGACGGGGTGCTCCTCGGTGGGCGGGAAGACGTCGACGATGCCGCCACGGACGGCGAACTCGCCGCGCCGCTCGACGAGGTCGACGCGGGTGTAGGCCGCGGCGGCGAGGTCACGGACGACGTCACCGAGGCGGACCTGCTGGCCGTTGGCGATCTCGACGGGGGTGAGGTCGGCGAGGCCGGCCACCTGCGGCTGCAGCACCGAGCGCACCGGGGCGACGACCACCCTGACGGCCGGCGCACCGGGCCCGGGGTGGGCGATGCGACGCAGCACCGCGAGCCGGCGGCCCACGGTGTCCGAGCGCGGTGAGAGACGCTCGTGCGGGAGTGTCTCCCACGCCGGGTACACGGCCACGGCGTCGGGATCCATCAGTGCCCCGAGATCGCTGGCGAGGTCCTCCGCCTCCCGTGCGGTGGAGGTCACGGCCAGCACGACCGGGACGTCGTCGCGCACCAGCGAGCGCACGACGAACGGCTGCGCGGCCGGCGGGGCCTGGAGGGCGAGGGTGTGGGGGCGTTCGCGCAACGCCTCGACGAACGGGGTGTCGTCGAGGGCGGTGTCGCGCAGCCAGGAGGAGAGTGCCATCTATCGGTTGAACGCCGACTGGGTCGGTTCCAGTCCCCGCGTGATCAGGCTCTCCACGGCGTCGGCCGCCTCCTCGACGTTGACGGGCAGCTCACGGCGCTCGGTGGACGACCACGGCTTGAGCACGAAGTCGTGCACGGACTGTCGGCCGGGAGGGCGTCCGATGCCGACCCGGACGCGGTGGAAGTCACCGGTGCCCAGGGACTGGCGGATCGAGCGCAGGCCGTTGTGGCCGTTGTCCCCGCCGCCGAGCTTGACCCGCAGGGCGCCGAAGTCGATGTCGAGCTCGTCGTGGATCGCCACGACCTGCTCGGGCTCGACGTCGAAGTACGAGGCGAGCGCCTTGACGCCCCCACCGCTCTCGTTCATGTAGGACCGGGCCCGTCCGAGCACGGCGCGCTCACCGTCGAGACGGCCCTCCAGGACATCGGCGAGGCGCGAGGAGTGGGCCTTCAGGCGCCCACCCATGCGCTCGGCGAGGACGTCGGTCACGAGGTACCCGACGTTGTGCCGGGTGCTGGCGTACGTCGGGCCCGGGTTGCCGAGCCCGACGACCAGCCAGGTCACTCCTCCTCGGAGTCCCCGGCCGACGGATCGGCGGCCTCGGGATCGGCGGCCTCCGCAGCAGCGCTCTCGTCGGACTCGTCGCGCTCGATGCCGGCCTCGGCCTCGGCGTCCTCCAGCTCGGCCTCGACCTCCTCGGCGGTGGGAGCGTGGGTGATGTTGACGATGAGCAGGTCGTCCTCGACCGCCAGGCTGCTGCCGTCGGGCAGCACGAGGTCGGAGGCGAGCACCTGCGAGCCGACCTCGAGGCCCTCGATGGAGACCTCGACCCACTCGGGGATGTGCGTGGCCTCGGCCTCGAGCGAGACGGAGGAGTTCTCCAGCACGACGAGGGTGTCGGGTGCGGCGTCGCCCTCGAGGTGGACGCCGACGTCGACGGTGACCTTCTCGCCCTTCTTGACGATCAGGAGGTCGGCATGCTCGATGAAGCCCTTGAGCGGGTCGCGCTGGACCTGCTTGGGGATCGCCAGGTGGGTGTCCGAGCCGAGCTTGATGGTCAGCAGGGCGTTGGAGTTCTTCAGCGCCAGCATCAGGCTGTGGCCCGGCAGCGTGACGTGCAGCGGGTCGTTGCCCTGCCCGTAGAGCACGGCGGGCACCTTGTCGTCACGGCGGATGCGGCGGGCGGCACCCTTGCCGAACTCGGTGCGGGTATCGGCGGCAATCTTGATCTCGGCCACGGGGCTCGTGCTCCTCGGAGTGGTTCAGCGTGCAGATGGCTTGGGGGTCGTGACGGCGAACGGTCACGGTGGTGCTGTGCGGGGTTGCTGGGCGCTCGACACAGCACTCCTGTGGAGCGCCCTGTCGATCACGGCCGGAGATCCGACCCTCGCCGAGGCAACCGTGGGAGTCTAACGCAGGCAGGGCGGCCGGGGAAAATCCGCCGGCCCAGCCTGACGGTCTACCACGGTCCCTCGGCAAGCTGGTGCTTCCCCAAGGGAACTTCCCGAGGGAAGTGCGGGTCTACCGAGGGACCGTGGTAAACCGGCGGCCCCAGGCGTCAGTCCTTGAACAGGCTGGTGACGGAACCGTCCTCGAAGACCGCCGCGATGGCCTGCGCGAGCAGGGGGGCGATGGAGAGCACGGTGAGCTTGTCGAAGCGCTGGTCGTCGCAGAGCGGCAGCGTGTTGGTGACGATGACCTCGCTCGCGACGGAGTTCTTGAGCCGGTCGACGGCCGGGCCGGAGAAGACCGGGTGGGTCGCGGCGATGACCACGTCGGCGGCGCCGTCGGCCTTGAGGGCCTCGGCGGCCTGGACGATCGTGCCGCCGGTGTCGATGAGGTCGTCGACGAGGATGCAGGTGCGGCCCTCGACCTCTCCCACGACGCGGTTGGCCCGGGACTCGTTGGGACGGTGCGGGTCGCGCGACTTGTGGATGAAGGCCAGCGGGACGCCACCCAGGGAGTTGGCCCACGACTCGGCGACCTTGATCCGTCCGGCGTCGGGCGAGACGACCGCGAGCGGCAGCTTGGCGTACTTCTTCTTGACGTGCCGCGTGAGGATCGGCATCGCGAGCAGGTGGTCGACCGGACCGTCGAAGTAGCCCTGGATCTGCGCGGTGTGCAGGTCGACGGTCATGAGCCGGTCGGCGCCGGCGGAAGTGAACAGGTCGGCCATGAGTCGCGCGGAGATGGGCTCGCGGCCGAGGTGCTTCTTGTCCTGGCGGGCGTAGCCGTAGAACGGCAGGATCACGGTGATGCGCTTGGCGGAGGCCCTCTTGAGCGCGTCGATCATGATGAGCTGCTCCATGATCGCCTCGTTGATGGGCGCGGCGTGGCTCTGGATGACGAAGGCGTCGCTGCCGCGGACCGACTCGTCGAAGCGCACGTAGATCTCGCCGTTGGCGAAGTCGTAGGACGTCGTCGGGACGAGGTCGATCTCCAGGAGGTTGGCCACCTCGTCCGCGAGCGTCGGATGGGCTCGTCCCGAGAAGAGCATGATCTTCTTCTCGGGGATCTTCTTGAGCAGGCTACTCACCGGCGGACTCCTGGGCTTGCTGTGCGGCCTCGTCTGACGGGGTGCCCGGCCTCTTGCGCCGCACCCATCCCTCCATCGTCCTCTGCTGGCCCGCGCTGACGGCGAGCGCCCCCGGCGGGACGTCCTCGCGCACGGTGGTGCCGGCGCCGGTGAAGGCACCGTCACCGATGGCGACGGGAGCGACGAAGGTGTTGTTGGAGCTGGTCTTGGCGTGTCGGCCGACGCTGGTGCGGTGCTTGGCGACGCCGTCGTAGTTGGCGAAGATCGTGCCCGCGCCGATGTTGGCTCCCTCGCCGATGTCGGCGTCGCCCACGTACGTCAGGTGCGGGACCTTGGCCCCCGCGCCGATGATCGCGTTCTTGGTCTCCACGAACGTGCCGATCTTGCCGCGCTCCCCCAGCTCGGTACCGGGGCGCAGGTAGGCGAACGGGCCGACGGTCGCCCCGGCGCCGACGACGGCGTCGGACCCGTGCGTGCGGACGACGGTCGCCTCCGTTCCCACCTCGACGTTGCGCAGCGTCGTGTCCGGGCCGATCTCGGCCCCGGCACCGACGCTGGTGGCACCGAGGAGCTGGGTGCCCGGGTGCAGCGTGACGTCGGGCTCGAGGGTGACGGCGGAGTCGATCCACGTCGTCGCCGGGTCGATGATCGTGACCCCCTCGCGCATCCAGTGCTCGGTGGTGCGGCGGTTGAGCACTGCGCCGAGACGCGCCAGCTGGCTGCGGTCGTTGACCCCCTCGGTCTGCCAGACGTCCTCCAGCACGTGGGCGCCCACCGGCCTGCCCTCGCGGACCGCCTTGGCGACGATGTCGGTGAGGTACAGCTCGCCCTGGGCGTTGTTCGCCTCCAGCGAGTGCACCGCGTGCTCGAGGAAGGCTGCCTCGACGGCAAGGATGCCGCTGTTGATCTCGCGGATCGCGCGCTCGTCGTCGGTGGCGTCCTTGTGCTCGCGGATGGCCGCGACGGCGCCCTCGGAGTCCCGCACGATGCGGCCGTACCCCGAGGGGTCGGCGGACTCGGCGGAGAGGATCGTCACCGCCCGGCCGGCGCCACGGTGGTCGATGAGCAGCTCAGACAGCGTCTGGGCCTGCAGCAGCGGGACGTCGCCGTAGGTGATGAGCACGGTCCCCTCGGGCGCATCGCCGAGTGCATCCAGCGCCACCTGGACGGCGTGGCCGGTGCCGCGCTGCTCCTCCTGCACGGCCTGGACGATGCCGGGATCGATCTCGGTGACGGCGGCGCAGACCTGCTCTCGGTCATGGCCGACGACGGCGACGACGCGGGCGGCTCCGACCTCACGGACGGCGGTCAGCGCGTGGCCCACGAGGCTGCGGCCACCGATCTCGTGCAGCACCTTGGCCCGTCTCGACTTCATCCGCGTTCCGGCTCCGGCGGCCAGGACGATCGCGGTCAGGGAATCAGACACGCCCGCCAGTGTACGGATCGCGCGCGTTTGGCACCTCCGGGATAGTTGACGCATGAACGACCGCGGTTCGCGTCGGAGCATCCTGCGGTCCGCGCGCCTGCTGCTGGGCGCGACGGCCGTGGTCTCCGCCTGCACCGTGGTCGACGGCAGGGACGAGGACGCGGAGGACGAGCGCGCCGCGGACACCGTCACCCTGGCCCTGGCCGGGGACGTCCACTTCGCCGCCCAGCTGGCCGAGACCCCCCGCGAGGAGGACTCCACGCTGGGCTCGCTCTCGCGCCGGCTGGCGCAGGCCGACCTGGCCATCCTCAACCTCGAGAGCTCGGTGACCACGCGGCGTGGTCGTGCGGACAAGGAGCTCGAAGACCCCGACGCCCGGTTCTGGTTCCGGACCCCCGCCGCCGCGCTCGACGTGCTGGCCCGGTCCGGGGTCGACGTGGTCTCCATGGCCAACAACCACGGCGCGGACTACGGCGTGGCCGGTGTGCGCGACAGCGTCGCGGCCGGGGAGGACAGCGACGTCTCGCTCGTCGGCATCGGGCTCGACGACGAGGAGGCGTTCGCCCCGGTCCGTCGGACGGTGCGCGACACGAGCGTCGCCGTCCACGCCGCCGACGCCTCGCCCCTGGAGAGCGAGGACGACACCTGGAACGCGACGCCGGGGAGCGGGCCCGGCATCGCCGCCGCGCGCGGCGAGAGCCGCGAACGGCTGGTGGAGGAGGTCCGGCAGTCGGCCGAGGTCGACGACGTCGTGGTGGTCTACCTGCACTGGGGCACCGAGGGCAGCAGCCAGCCCACCGGGGACCAGCAGTCCCTGGCGGCCGAGCTGGCCGAGGCCGGTGCCGACGTCGTGGCGGGCGCGCACGCGCACGTCCCCCTGGGTGCCGGGACGGTCGACGACACCTACGTCAGCTATGGGCTGGGCAACTTCTTCTGGTACCACGGCGACAACGCCGAGACCGGGGTGCTGGAGCTGACCGTGCGCGACGGCACGGTCGTGCAGGACGCCTGGGTGCCGGGCACGATCCCACCGGAGGGCGGGCCGGCGAGCATCCTGCGCGGCGGCGACGCCGACGAGGCCGTGGAGAGCTGGCGCGGCCTGCGCGGACGCACCGACCTGGCCGCCGGACCGGGCGAGGATCCGCAGCAGCCACCGGCGGAGATGCCGGACTTCTCCGCCGCCGTGCGCGAGATCGACGCCGCGACCCGCGAGCGCATGACCAGTCACGAGGAGGGGACGTGCCCGGTCTCCTGGGCCGACCTGCGTCGTCTCGAGGTCGACCACGTGGGCTTCGACGGGTCCGCCCACGAAGGTGAGCTCGTCGTGCACGAGGACGTCGCCGAGGAGGTGGCCGGGATCTTCGAGTCCCTCTACGAGGCCCGCTTCCCGATCCAGTCCATGCGTCTGGTCGATGAGTTCGGCGGCGACGACGACCGCGTCATGGCGGCCAACAACTCATCGGCCTACAACTGCCGCCGAGTGGCCGGGAGCTCGGCGTGGTCCGCGCACGCCTACGGCCGCGCCGTGGACATCAACCCGGTGCAGAACCCCTACGTCGTCGACGGGACCGCCCGGCCCCCGGCCGCCCAGTCCTACGTCGACGTCGACCGGTCCGCCGGAGCTCGCGCAGAGGCCGGGGTCATCGTCGCGGACGACGTCGTGGCCGATGCCTTCGCGTCCGTCGGCTGGGAGTGGGGGGCCGACTTCGAGGAGCCGGACTTCCAGCACTTCGCCGACGCCGACCCGCGTCGGCCGTAGATCCTGCTCGGCCCGAGCCGCCCGACCTGGCTCCCCGGGCAGGAGTCGAACCTGCGTCGCTTGTCCTGATTCAAAGTCAGGCGGGCCCTGCCGACAGACCAACCGGGGATCGGAGTCAGGCTATCGTCCATGACCCTCTCGACGGATCACGAGGAGGCCGTGCTCCCCAGCGCGGACTCCAACGGGACGTGGAAGAGCTGCGTGAACTCCTCCAGGAGGGGCCGTGGCCCCTCGAGCGAGATCCGACCCTCTCGCAGGGCCGCGGTCGGCGACAGCGTGCCGGCCAGGAGGGCTCGCAGCCCGGTGCCGCGCACCACGAGGTCCGGCCGGTGGGCCGGTCCGGATTTCACCTGGACCTGCGTGCCGGACGTCACGGCGTGCGCAACGGCGTCGACGACCTCGACCTGGAAGGACCGGCGTCGGTGACGCGTCCCGGTGTGTGCCGCCAGCAGGGCCGCCGCCAACGACCGGTCCGTCACGACCTCACCGGCGCGCGGCTCCGACATCGTCGAGGCGCCCCAGCGCCCGAGTGCCCGCACGGTGTCCTCGAGACCGGCGCCGTGCTCGGTCAGCTCGTACTGGACGACCGATCGACCGGCCGACGGCAGGACACGGCGGGTGACCACTCCCTCGGACTCCAGGTGGCGGAGCCTGCTGGTCAGGATGTTCGTGGGGACACCCGGGAGGCCGTCCCGGAGGTCGCCGAACCGCAGGGGGCCGGTGAGCAGGTCGCGCACGATCAGCAAGGACCACCGCTCACCCACCACCTCCAAACCACGGGCGAGCCCACAGAACTGTCCGTACGACCTCATGCTTGACACTCTCCTCGAACGCGGCGACAGTGGCAACTGAAGTTGCAAAAAACAAGTAGGGAGCATCATGTCGACCATCACCCCCATCATCGAGACCGCGGACATCGAGCGGCTGGCGGACTTCTACCGGGAGGCTTTCGGAGCCACGGAGAGCCAGCGCGTGCCGGAGGAGGGGGACACGTTCTTCGTCAACCTGACCATCGGTGCGGCGACTCTGGGGATCGTGCGCGCGGCCGGCGAGGACGGGTCCTACTCAGGTCCCCCGGACGCGTCCCGCATGGCACCAGCAGGGCGGATCCTGCTCGACCTCTCGGTGCCCGACGTTGACGAGGCACTGCGCGCCGTGGCGAGCGCCGGCGGCGACGCACCGGACGCCGCCACCGACATGCCGTGGGGATTGCGCGTCGGGCACGTCAGCGACGTCGACGGCAACCCGCTCAACCTCTCCGCGCCGACCGCCTGATCCACACGCCTCACCCCGGACGGCGTGCCACCACGAAGACGCGCTCGAACGGCAGGACCGTGCCCCAGGCGCGGCGCGGGTAGGCCTCGCGCAGCGCCGCCGTGTACTCCTGCTCGAAGTCGTGCCGTAGGGACTCCGACAGGGCCTGCAGGACCGGGCGGGCTCCGGTGCCCGAGATCCAGGAGAAGACGGGATCCTCCCCGGCCAGGACGTGCTGGTAGGTCGTCGTCCACGCGTCGACCTCCCACCCCCGCTCGGCGAACAGCTCCAGGTAGGTGTCGACGTCGGTGCCGCGAGCCTCGTGCAGGCCGCGGGTGTGGTCCGCGAAGGGCGGGCGGGAGGCGATCTCGTGCAGCAGGACGTGGCTGGGTGCATGGAAGTTGCGCGGCACCTGCAGGGCGAACGTCCCTCTAGGCGCCACGTGCCCCGCGAGACGACGCACCACGGCGGTCGCGTCCGGCACCCACTGGAACATCGCGTTGGAGACGACGAGGTCCACGGCCGCCTCCGGCGCCCAGGTCGTGACGTCGGCCCGCTCGTACGTCACGGCCGTGTCGGTGTTCTGCTCCACCGCCCGCTCGACCATCTCCGCAGAGGAGTCGACGCCATGGATCCGCGAAGCAGGCCACCGTGCCCGCAGCACGGCCGAGAGGTGACCGGGCCCGCACCCGAGGTCGACGATGCTGCTCGGGTCACCCTCGATGCGGCCGACGAGATCCAGGAACGGCCGCGTCCGCTCGTCCGCGTGCTGCAGGTACAGCGCGGGGTCCCAGCGGGTCACCCGTCCTGCTCCAGCTGCGCCGCCACGGACATCAGGGTCGCGTCGTCGTGCCGGCGTCCGATGAGCTGGACGGCCAGCGGCAGGCCCTCGTCGAGGCCCAGGGGCATCGAGACCGCCGGCAGGCCGGCGTGGTTCCACTGCGCCGTGTAAGGGAAGAACGCGTTCATCGACAGCACGGTGCGCAGTCCGCTGCGGCGCGAGAACGACCCGACCTCCAGAGCGGCCGAGCTCATGACCGGCGAGAGCAGGACGTCGACGCCGAGGTCGTCGTGCACCGCATCGCCCCAGCGCTCCCCCGCCTGCCGCGACCACTCGAGGGAGCGGTGCCCGAACGGCCGCCCGAGGCGGGCGATGCGGCGGGTCCGCGGCTCCAGCAGCGCGGGGTCGTCGACCTCCGCGGCCTTGGCCCGGATGCCGGCCAGGTAGCGCACCGTGAGGCCCTTGGCGTCGAGACCGTAGGGAACGTCGACCGGCCGGACGTCGTGGCCGAGGTCAGCCAGGAGCGCGGCAGCGTGGTTCAGCGACGCTCGCACCGGGGGGTCCAGCCGGTCGGCGCGCAGCGCGGCGGAGGCGCTGGTGGTGACGCCGATCCGCAGCGGTCGTGGCGGCGCGGCGCACGCACCCAGGAGCGACGCGGGGAAGGTCCCGATCGCGTCGAGGTAGAGAGCGGTGTCCTCCACCCGACGCGTGACGGCGCCCTGGGTGGACATCCCGAACCAGCCCCCGGACCCGGGCATCGTGCCGTGCGTCGGCTTGAACCCGACCAGCCCGCAGCACGCGGCCGGGATGCGGATCGAGCCGGCGCCGTCCGATGCCGTCGCCATCCCCACGGCCCCCGCCGCGACGAGCGCCGCCGAACCGCCCGAGGAGCCGCCGGGCGTGTGGTCCAGGTGGTGGGGGTTGCGGGTGATGCCCCGTGCGACGGACTCGGTGTAGCCGTAGATGGCCAGCTCGGGCAGGGTCGTCGTCGCGACCGGCACCGCGCCCGCGGCGCGCAGGGCGGTGACGAGCTCGCCGTCGTGCGGGGCGGCCCGGGACACGGCCCTCGACCCCAGCGCGGTGACCCGACCGGCGACGTCGACGTCGTTCTTGATCGCGACGGGGACGCCGAGCAACGGCGCCTCGTCGCCGCGGGATCGGCGCTCGTCGGCCTCGGCCGCGGCGTCGAAGGCCTCGTCGCTGAGGATCGCCACCACGGCGTTCAACCGGGCGTCCTCGCGTTCCAGGGCGGCCAGCGTCGCCACCGCGAGGCGGCGGGCACTGACCTGACCACGCCGCATGGCCTGCAGCTGGGCGGTCGGGCCGGCACCGACGAGCGTCTCCACGTCCACGGGGTGAGCGTACGGCCCGACGTGGGGCCGTGTGAGGTCACCGACAATCTCGACATCAAGATTCTTGACCGACTACGCTGGATCGATGGAGGTCGAGTCGATGGACGGTGGACCGAGGGACGGCGACGAGGTCGACGCCATCGTCGATGCCTGGCAGCGAGAACGGCCCGACGCCGACCTCTCTCCCATGGAGGTCCTCAGCCGCATCACCCGCGTCGCCCGCCACCTCGACCGCGCCCGCAAGACCGCCTTCGCCACCCATGGCATCGAGCCCTGGGAGTTCGACGTCCTCTCCGCCCTGCGACGCTCCGGCGACCCGTACCAGCTCTCGCCGGGCCGACTGGTGGCCGAGACCATGGTGACGAGCGGGACGATGACCAACCGGGTCGACCGCCTGGTCGATCGTGGGCTCGTCGACCGCGCCCCCGACCCGCACGACCGCCGAGGGGTGCTGGTGATCCTCACCCCCCTCGGCCGGCAGACCGTCGATGCCGCGCTCGATGAGCTGCTGCAGTGGGAACGCTCGATCCTCTCCGCCCTCGACGCCGCCGACCGCGAGCACGTCGCGGCCACGCTCCGCGTGCTCGCCCGCTCCCTGTAGGGCCGCGACGACCGTCCTTCGCTACGGTGTCGGGCGTGAGCCGACGACACCTCCTGGCAGTCCTGATCACTCCCATGCTGCTGCTCGGTGCGGCCTGCGGGACGGAGGAGGAGTCGCCTCCCCCCGAGCCGACCAGCGCGCCCGAGCCTTCCCAGGAACCCGAGCCCGAGCCGACCACCGCCCTCCCGCAGGGCACCGGAGAAGGCGACGTGGCGCTCGAGATCGCCGGCGACCCGGTGCCCGGCGACGACTGGAGCGCCACCTGCGCCGAGCGGGACGGTGGGTTTGCGTTCAACGCCGTCGCGACGCCGCTGTCGACGGTCCAGCTCGACGTCGGCGCCGATGGGTCCGTCACCAACTTCGTGGCCAGCGGCGAGGGCTTCGGCCCGTTCACCGCCGATGAGTCCGCAGCCGCCGACCTCGGCGTCGAGGTCACCGAGACCGGCTTCACCTTCACCGGCAGCATCGAGGCCGGGACGGTCTCCGGGAGCGTCACCTGCCCCGCATGACCGCCCGGGAGCACCTCACTCCAGCGCCTCGCTGACCTCCAGCCAGCGCTCCTCCAGCTCCGAGCGCTCCTGCACCACCTCGGCGTGCTCGCGCGCCAGGTCCGTCAGCGTCCCGGCGTCCGAGGCCGAGCCCGCCATCTGCTGCTCCAGCGCCACGGCCCGGGCACCGAGCCGCTCGACCTGACGCTCCAGACGGTCGACCTCCTTGCGGGCACGGCGCTCGTCCTGGGAGGTGGACCGTGACTTCCCGTCCCGCGGGGCCTCGGGGCTCGTGGCCTCGGGCGCACTCCCCAGACGCAGGTACTCCTCCACGCCCCCGGGCAGGTGTCTGAGGTTCCCACCGGTGACGGCGTACTGGTGGTCGGTCACCCGCTCCAGGAGGTAACGGTCGTGGGAGACGACGAGCAGCGTGCCGGGCCAGGTGTCGAGCAGGTCCTCGATCGCGGCCAGCATGTCGGTGTCGAGGTCGTTGGTGGGCTCGTCCAGGATCAGCACGTTCGGCTCGTCGAGCAGGATCAGCAGCAGCTGCAGCCGGCGACGCTGGCCCCCGGAGAGGTCCCGCACCGGCGTCGAGAGCTGGGCGCTGGTGAACCCGAGGCGCTCCAGCAGCTGTCCGGGGGTCATCTCCTTGCCTCCGGCGACGTAGGTCGCGCGCTGGCGGCCCACGACGTCGCTCACCCGGTCGTCGGCGACGGCCTCGAGCTCGTCCAGGGACTGCGACAGCGTGGCCACCTGCACCGTCTTGCCCCGCTTGACCCGGCCGGACACAGGCGTGATGTCACCCGTCACGAGCCCGAGCAGCGTGCTCTTGCCGGCCCCGTTGACGCCCAGGATGCCGGCCCGCTCCCCCGGCGCGACCCGCCACGTCACGTCACGCAGCACGACGTGGTCACCGAAGGCCACCGTGACGTCCAGCAGGTCGACGACGTCCTTGCCCAGCCGTGCCGTGGCCAGCTGCTGCAGCTCGACGTCGTCACGGATGGGCGGCTCGCTCTCGATCAGCTGGTTGGCCGCGTCGATGCGGAACTTGGGCTTGGCGGTACGCGCCGGAGCACCGCGCCGCAGCCAGGCCAGCTCCTTGCGCATGAGGTTCTGCCGACGCTTCTCCACCGCGGCCGCCTGCCGGTCGCGCTCGACCCGCTGCAGGACGTAGGCGGCGTACCCACCGCTGAAGCCGTCGACCACGCCGTCGTGCACCTCCAACGTCCGGGTGCAGACGGCGTCGAGGAACCAGCGGTCGTGCGTCACCACCGCCAGCGCTCCGGTGCCACCGCCCGCCCAGGGGCCCGCGGCCCTGCCGGTGCCGGCGAGGTGCTCGGCGAGCCACGTGACGCCTTCGAGGTCCAGGTGGTTGGTGGGCTCGTCGAGGAAGAGGACGTCGTGCTCACCGACCATGACCTGTGCCAGCGCCACGCGGCGCCGCTGGCCGCCGCTGAGGTCACCGATCACGGCGTCGCGCTCCACGTCGTGCAGCAGGCCGCCGACGACGTCGCGGATCCGGGGGTCACCGGCCCACTCGTGGTCGGCCCGCTCGCCCACGACGACGTGCCCGACGGTGTGCCCGACGTCGAGGCTGTCGCGCTGCTCGAGGAACCCGACCCGCAGGTCACGTCGCCAGGTCACGCGCCCGGAGTCGACCGGCTGGCGCCGGGCGAGCACGCGCATGAGCGTCGACTTGCCGTCACCGTTGCGCCCGACGATGCCGACGCGGTCACCCTCGGCGAGGCCGACGGTCACGCCCTCCAGGACGTCACGAGTGGGAAAGGACAGGTGCAGGTCCTCACCGCCGATGAGTGGGGTCATGACTCAGACGAAGCGGACGCCGGAGACCGGACCGCGAGCCTGCACGACGTCGGCACACGCTCCGGCGCCGGCGAGCGCGATGGCGATGTCGAGGCTGTGCTCCTCGTCGGAGGCCAGGAACAGGCACGTCGGCCCGGATCCGGAGATGACGGCGCCCAGTGCCTCGGCCTCGAGCCCGAGGTCGAGGGTGGAGCGCAGCTCCGGCCGCAGCGACAGTGCAGCCTCGGTGAGGTCGTTGGAGAGGGCCTGGCCGAGCAGCTCGGCGTCCCCGGCGCGCAGCGCAGCGAGCAGGGCGTCGGAGACCTCGGGCTCGGGCACCTCCCGGTCCTGCGTGAGACGGTCGAACTCGGCGTAGACCGCAGCGGTGGAGAGCCCTTGGGCGGCCACCCCCAGCACCCAGTGGTAGGACCCACGGGCGAGGACCGGGCTCACCGTCTCCCCACGTCCACCGCCGATGGCGATACCTCCGTGCAGCAGGAAGGGGACGTCGCTGCCCAGCTCGGCGGCGAGGGGCTCGAGCTCGTGGCGCGACAGACCGGTGCCCCAGACCTCGTTGCACGCGACGAGTGCCGCAGCCGCGTCGGCCGACCCCCCGGCCAGGCCCCCGCCCACCGGGATCACCTTGCGGATGCTCAGCTCCACACCGGCCTCGACGCCGGTCCGCTCACGCAGCAGCGCGGCAGCCTCGAGTGCGAGGTTGTCCAGTCCCTCGGGCACGTCGGCCCGCTCCTCCTCCGTGGTGCGCGTGGCCACCGAGAGCGTTCCCGCGTCGTCGACCGTGGCGCGCACCTCGTCGTGCAGGTCGAGCGCCTGGTAGACGGTGGCGAGCGGGTGGAACCCGTCCACGCGGACGGGTCCCACGCCCAGGCACAGGTTGATCTTGGCCGGGACTCGGACGGTGGCGGTGGTCACCCGACCAACCTATCCATGACCCGGGCAGGCCACAGGATGGGCAGGATCACCTAGGGCATCGCGGCCGCGATGCGAGCGAAGTCGGCCACCGTGAGCTGCTCGCCGCGGGTCTGCGGATCGACGCCGGCCGCGCGCAGTGCCACTTCGGCAGCGGCCGACGAGCCGGCGATCGAGGCCAGGCCCGAGCGCAGCATCTTGCGCCGTTGGGCGAAGGCGGCGTCGATCACGGCGAAGGTACGGCGACGCAGCTCCTCGTCGCCCGGCTCGGGTCGGCGGCGAAGCGAGACCAGCGCGGAGTCGACGTTCGGGGCCGGCCAAAACACCGAGCGGCCGATGCTCCCCGCGAGCGTCACGTCGGCGTACCAGGCGGCCTTCACGCTCGGGATGCCGTACGTGCGCGACCCTGGCCCGGCGGCGAGCCGGTACGCGACCTCCGCCTGCACCATGACGAGCGTGGTCGCGATGCTGGGGAAGCGCTCCAGGAGGTGCAGCAGGACGGGGACGGAGACGTTGTACGGCAGGTTCGCGACCAGGGCCGTGGGCGCGGGGCCCGGCAGCTCCTGCACGCGCAGCGCGTCCGCGTGCACGAGGTCCAGGCGATCGCGATGACCTGGTGCCAGCTCCGCCACGGTCTGCGGGAGTCGCTCCGCGAGGACGTCGTCCACCTCCACCGCGACCACGTGCCGAGCCACCTCCAGCAGGGCAAGGGTCAGGGAGCCCAGGCCGGGTCCGACCTCGACGACGACGTCGTCCGGCCCGATGCCGGAGGTACGCACGATCCGACGCACCGTGTTCGCGTCGACGACGAAGTTCTGGCCACGCTGCTTGGTGGGCCGCAGCCCGATGTCCGCCGCGATGCGCCGCACGTCTGACGCGCCCAGCAGGCGCACGGGTCGGGCTTCGGGCTCGCTCACCCCGACACGGTAGGGCACCGCGGCGGCGAGCCGCGCGGCCTCCGCCCTCTAGACGGTGAGTTGGTAGTCCTACGCACCCGGCGGCGGTGGATAGTTCGTCGAATGCCGTCCGATTCCACCACTGAGTCACCGCCTCATGGGGGAAGGACTACTGACTCACCGACTCACGCGGGGCCCCGCCGGCGTGGATCGTCCGCGGCACGGCGGACATCGACGCACGTCGACCCGGGTCCCGCCGTGGGACCCGGGTCGAGGTGGTGCCGACGATGAGCCGGCTCAGCCGAGGTGGCTCAGAGCAGGCCGAGCTTGGCCGCGCAGGCGGGCCACTGACCCCAGCCGGACTGCTGCTGGAGGATCTTGCCGTACTTGATCTGCACCTCACGGCTGTTCTCGTGGGGCAGGCCGGGTCCGCCGATGCTGGTCCACGTCTGCGGGCTGAACTGCACCCCGCCGTAGTAGCCGTTGCCGGTGTTGGCGGACCAGTTGCCACCGGACTCGCACTGCGCGAGACGGTCCCAGACACTGCCGTCCTCGACGCCGGGAGCATCCTCGTCGGGAGCCTCGGCCTCCTCGGTCTCGGCCGGGCCGGTGCCGCGGGCGACGATGCGCTTCTCGGCCTTCTGGACGGACTCGGTGGCCAGCACCAGACGGTTCGTGACCTTGCCGTTGGTCTTGGTCAGCAGGACGGTCTCGCGAGTGATGCTCGGAGCGCCCTCCTCGATGACGTCGGTCTCGCCCTCGGCGAGCTCGTCGTCGTCCCGGTAGTCCACGGGGGCCTTCTTCTCGATCTTCTCGACGTCGTGCTCCATCTCGACGCGCTTGACCTCGATGGTGGCGTCCTCGGTGACATAGGAGTTGACGCCGCCGTCGACCCGGTCGGTGTCCTCGAGCTCGACACCGGCCTCCTCGAGCACGTCAGCAGCGGTGGGGGCGGCCGTCGTGAGCTCGGTCTTCTCCCCGTCCGCCTCGACGGTGATCTTCTTGGGGTTGCTGACGACGACCTCGTCGCCGTCGCGGTCGAGCTGGGTGTCCTCGTTGCCGGAGACGTGGGCCTTCGGTGCCGGGTCGACGTCCAGCTCCTCCAGCGCCTCACCGACGGTGGCGGCGTGAAGCGTCTCCTGCTTGACCTCGCCGTCCACCGCGATGGTGATGGGCTTGGCGTAGCGGACCTCGATCGTGTCGCCGTCGTCCACCTGCTCGGTGGGCTCGGCGCTCACGGCGTCCTCGTCGGCGACCTCGACGTCACGCGACTCCAGGATCGAGTCGACGGAGGCACCGAAGGTGCGAACGGTGTCGGTGCTGCCGTCGACGTCGACGGTCACCGTCTTGCTGAACGCACCGTAGGCGGCGACACCGCCGCCGAGGACCATCAGCACCGCGAGGTTGAGGGCGATGACGAGCCGCTTGCTGATGCCACCGGGGGCGTCGGTCATGGCTGGCTTGGAGGAATGGCGAGCGTGGTGCACGTAGGACCTCACGGTCGGGGACAGGACAACCGATCCACCATGAGCGCATCACGTGGGTCAGGTCAAGTGACAGACTCCCAGACCCCACCAAAGGCCCGGCTGGTGTTCTCGTCGATGGCCTGGCACAGCACATCGGCGGAAATCCCCACGACCTCAGCCATGAATCGCACTGTGTGGGGCACCAGGAACGACGCGTTGGGCTTCCCGCGGTGCGGCATCGGTGTGAGGAAGGGCGCATCGGTCTCGACGAGGATGCGGTCCAGCGGGGTGACGGCCAGGGCCTCGCGCAGCGGATCGGCGTTCTTGAACGTCACCGTGCCGGCGAAGGACAGGTAGGCGCCGCGGTCCAGGCACTCCCGCGCGAACGCCGCGTCGCCGGAGAAGCAGTGCAGGACGGTGCGCTCGGGCACTCCCTGCTCGTCGAGCAGGCGCAGGACGTCGTCGTGGGCGTCGCGGTCGTGGATGACGAGGGTCCGGTCGTGGCGGTGGGCCATCGCGATGTGCTCGCGGAAGCTGCGGTGCTGGGCGTCGCGGCCATCGGCACCGGTGCGGAAGTAGTCCAGCCCCGTCTCCCCCACCGCGCGGACGTGCGGGTCCTGCGCGAGCCGGTCGATCTCGGCGAGGGCGGCCTCGAGCGTCCCCTCCTGCTCCAGGCCCGGGGCCTCGTTGGGGTGCAGGGCGACGGCAGCGACGATCGAGGGGTGGGCGGCGGCGGTCTCGACGGCCCACCGCGATCCCTCCACGTCGCAGCCCACCTGCACGATGCGAGTCACTCCCACCGCGGCGGCGCGGGCGATCGCGTCGTCGACGTCGATCAGCAGTCCACCCTTGATCCTGTGGTCCAGGTGGCAGTGGTTGTCGACGACCGGCGAGGGGAGCGGCTCGGGCGCCTCGGGCCAGGGCCACTCGGCGGGGTCGGTGACGCCGGCGCTCATTCCGGCTTCTCCTCCTCGATCCGCGGGAACAGGCTCGGCACCTTGGTGATCGTGGACCCGGGTGCCAGCTGCCCCCACGTGGCGGCGTCGGCGATGCGCTGGTCGGCCAGGGCGCCCAGCGTGGGCTCGGCACCGAGCGACTCCCACAGCGAGGCGCACGCCTTGGGCATCACCGGGTTGAGCAGCACCGCGAGGACGCGCAGGCCCTCGGCCGCGGTCGCGAGGATGGTGGCCAGGCGCTCACGCTGCGCGTCATCCTTGGCGACCTGCCACGGCGCCTGCTCGGTGAGGTAGCCGTTCAGGTCGTCGACGATGCGCCAGACCTGGGTCAGTGCGTCCTGCGGCGCCAGCTGGTCCATGGCGCCGTCGGCCGCCGTCGTCGCCTCGGCGACCGTGGCCACGAACGTCTCCTCCGCGGCGTCGAGCGCACCAGCGGCCGGCAGCTCGCCGCCGAAGTACTTGCCGATCATCCCGGACACGCGCGACGCGAGGTTGCCGAAGCCGTTGGCCAGCTCCGCGTGGTACCGCGCCCGGATGTCCTCCCAGGAGATGGAGCCGTCGGCCCCGAACGTCAGCGCCCGCGCGAAGTAGTAGCGGTAGGCGTCGGAGCCGAAGACGTCCACGAGCTCGTCGGGCCGGATGCCGTTGGCCTTGCTCTTGCTCATCTTCTGCCCGCCGACCAGCAGCCAGCCGTGCGCGAACACCCGGTGCGGGACGGGGCGGCCGGCGGCCATGAGCATCGCGGGCCAGATGACGGCGTGGAAGCGGGCGATGTCCTTGCCGACGATGTGGACGTCGGCGGGCCACAACCGCTCGAACTGCTCGTCGTCGACGCCGTACCCGGCGGCCGTGACGTAGTTGAGCAGCGCCTCGATCCAGACGTACATGACGTGCGACGGGTCCCAGGGCAGCGGGATGCCCCAGTCGAACGTGGAGCGGCTGATGGAGAGGTCCCGCAGGCCGCGCTCGACGAAGGAGATGATCTCGTTGCGGGCCGAGGCCGGCTGGATGAAGTCGGGACGCTCGCGGTAGAGCTCCAGCAGCCGGTCCCGGTAGGCGCTGAGCGGGAAGAAGTAGTTCTCCTCCGTCATGTGCTCCAGACGGGAGCCGTCGAGGGCGGAGACCTTGTGCCCCTCGTCGTCGCCCTCGCCGTCCGTGACGTCGTCCTCGGCCACGAACTCCTCCGAGCCGACGGAGTACCAGCCGGAGAAGGAGCCCTTGTAGACCTCGCCGCGCTCGTGCACGTCGGTCCAGAAGGCCTGGGCGCCGGCCTCGTGGCGTGGGTCGGTGGTGCGGATGAAGTCGTCGTTGGCGATGTCGAGCTTGGCCAGGACGGGCTTCCACTCGTCCTCGACCAGGCGGTCCACCCACTCCTGCGGGCTGACGCCGTTCTGCTCGGCCTTGCGCAGCACCTTCTGGCCGTGCTCGTCGGTGCCCGTCAGGTACCAGACGTCCTCGCCGCGCTGGCGGTGCCAGCGCGTGATGATGTCGCCCATGACCGTCGTGTAGCCGTGGCCGATGTGCGGCGCGTCGTTGACGTAGTAGATGGGCGTGGTGACGTAGTAGGACACCGCTCAATCCTAGTGAGCCGCCGCGGCGCCGATCACCGGGTGTGGGCGGCCTCGTACACGACGCGCTTGCGGACGCCGGTGCTCGCGACGACGCGGGCGACGGCGTCCTTGGTGCTCATGCCCGAGGACTCCGCGTCGCGGACGAGCTCGCGCAGGGCGTCCACGTCGAGGTCGACGTGACGGTCGGGCGCACCGGCGACGACGAGCGTCACCTCGCCACGTACTCCGTGCTCCTGCGCGTCTACCCACTCCACGAGTGCTCCAAGCCCGTCACGCACGACCTCCTCGTAGGTCTTGGTGAGCTCGCGGCACAGCGCGGCGGGCCTGTCGCGGCCGAACACGTCGGCCATCGCCGCGAGCGTGGCCCGCGTGCGGTGCGGGGACTCGAAGAAGACCATGGTGCGTCGCTCGTCGGCCAGCGCGGTGAGCACGCGCGAGCGCTCGCCCTGCTTGCGGGGTGCGAACCCCTCGAAGCTGAACCGGTCGACCGGAAGGCCCGAGACGGCCAGCGCGGTGAGGACCGCGGAGGGCCCGGGCACGGCCGTGACGTCCACGCCGGCCGCGAGCGCCGCGTCGACGAGGCGGTACCCGGGGTCGGAGACGCTCGGCATGCCCGCGTCGGTGACGAGCAGGACGGTGCTGCCGGACCGGAGCAGGTCGACGAGCTCGGGCGTGCGAGCGGACTCGTTGCCCTCGAAGTAGGAGACGACCCGGCCGGTGACCTCGATCCCGAGGTCGGAGGTCAGGCGCCCCAGGCGTCGCGTGTCCTCCGCCGCGATGACGTCGGCCGTCGCCAGCAGCTCCCGGAGCCGGGGCGAGGCGTCGTCCGGTCGACCGATCGGGGTCCCGCCGAGGATCAGCACCCCGACATCGTCCCACTCCCCCGGATCGGTGCCTCAGCAACCGAATGGGTCTGGTCCCCCGTCGGATCGGTGTGTCAGCAACCGAAAGCGCTCGGGGACGGCCGGTTCGGTGCCTCAGCAACTCAAAGCTCGCCCTTTGCGTTGCTCAGGCACCGATCGGTAGCCAGGACGACGTGTCCACCGGGCCGTGTCGCCGCGGGAGTTGTCCACAGCATCGTGCGCGACATCTGTGCGCAGACGGCTGGATCCGCTGCGATGGGGCTCATGCGCACCACCAACACCGTTCCGGACGAGCTCTCGATGGGCGTCTTCCACCGTCAGCGCGCCCTGGAGCTCGGCGTCACCTCGCGCATGTTGCAGCATCCCCGCTTCGTCCAGGTGTTCCCGTCGGTCTACCGCCTCGAGCACGTCGAGCTCGCGCCGCTCGACTGGATCAGGGCGGCTGAGCTGACGCTCCCGAGCGATGCCAAGGTCAGCCATCTCACCCGCTTCGTCCAGTTGGGGCTGCAGATCGGCGACCTGTTCCCCCTGCACTTCACCATCGGGCGGGACCATCACCGCCCCGCACTGCAGGACGTCTTCCTGCATCGCACCGTCAAGATGCCGACCGTCGGCCACGACGGCGTCAGCGTCGCCGCTGCGTTCGTCGGCGCTGCATCCCTGCTGCGACTCCTCGACGCCGTGAAGGTCGGCGACTGGCTGCTCCACCGCGACGAGCTCGATCTTCATGTCCTGGTCCGTCTCCTGGAACAGGATCACTGGCGCCCGGGCGTCGACTGTGCGCGTCGGGCTCTGGCACTGCTGGAACGTCGCTCCCGCAGCCTGCCCGAGTCCGAGGTGCGCTGTCTGCTCGTGGCCTCCGGGCTCCCCTGCCCCGAGACCAACCTCGATCTGCACGACGAGAAGGGCGTCTTCGTGGGCTGCGGTGACTTGGTCTACAAGCGGCTACGACTGATCATCGAGTACGAGGGACGCCAGCATGCCCTCGACACTGCGCAGTTCCAGCGCGACGTCCACCGGTATGCCGGGTTCCGGGCCCGCGACCTGGCCTACGTCCAAGTGACGGCACCCATGATGAAAACGCCACGAACGCTGGTCCACACCATCCACCGGGCCATGGTCGAGCGTGGGTACGACGGCCCACCGCCACGGTTCGGGGCCGACTGGCAGCGCCTGCTCCCCGAGCCGGAGCCGTGGCATCATCGACGGCCACCCGCCTGATCGGTGCATCAGCAACCGAATGAGTGCTCTATGGGTTGCTGAGGCACCGATTCACCACCCCCGCCCGCCATTCCGTTGCTCAGGCACCGATGACCGGGCCCCGTGGCTGCTTTCGGTGGAGGGCTCACCGATGGCGGGTGGCAGGATGGCCCGGTGAGGGTGGACAGGCGGCTCGTGGGCTGGCTCGCGACGCTCGCCATCGCGGCCCTCGCCCTCGTGCTGCGGCTGTGGAACCTCGCGCACCCGCGGCGACTGGTCTTCGACGAGACCTACTACGCCAAGGACGCCTACTCCCTGCTGCAGCACGGCTACGTCCAGAGCTTCACCGAGCGCGCGAACGACCGCATCGAGGACGGCGTGCTGACCCGTCTCTCCGAGCCCGAGCCGGCGCAGATCGCCCACCCCGACGGCGGCAAGTGGCTCATCGCCGCCGGTGAGCAGCTGTTCGGCATGACCCCGTTCGGCTGGCGGTTCGCCGCGGCCGTCGTGGGTGCACTGACCGTCCTGGTCCTCGCGAGACTGGTGCTGCGGCTGACCGACTCGGTGCTTCTCGCCTGCCTGGCCGGGCTGCTGCTGACCTTCGACGGCCTGCACTTCGTCATGTCCCGCACCGCCCTGCTCGACATCTTCCTCACGTTCTGGGTGGTGTGTGCCGTCGCGTGCCTGGTGGCCGACCGCGACTGGATCCGCCGCCGGCTCACGACCCTGCACCCTGTCCGGCCCTGGCAGCTCGCGGCCGGCGTCTGCTTCGGCCTGGCATGCGGCACCAAGTGGAACGGCGTCTACGTGCTGGCGGGGTTCGGCCTGCTGGTGGTCGGCTGGGAGGTCCTCAGCCGCTGGGAGGTGCGGCGGGCCACCGGCGTGGGACACGGCGTCCTCCGCACGACGCTGCTCGTCGGCCTGCCCGCCTTCGCCTCGCTCGTCCTCGTGGCGCTCGTCGTCTACGTGCTGACGTGGACCGGCTTCCTGCTGCACCATGACCTGTACGCACAACGCTTCGGCGCCGGCGACGACCCGTGGGGCGCCTGGGTGACCGAGCCGTCCGCGGGCCCGCTCGGCGGTGCCCTCGACGCGATGCGCGCCCTGTGGCACTACCACCTGCTCACGTTCGACTTCCACACCGGCGACTACCTCGCGGAGGCGACGCACCCCTACTCCTCCCATCCCCTCGGGTGGCTGATCCTGGAGCGACCGGTCGCCTTCGACGCCGTCAACGACATCCCCGCCGCCGAGTGCGGTGCCGCGGCGGACTCCTCCTGCATCCGCGAGGTGCTCGCCGTCGGCAACCCCGCCCTGTGGTGGACGGGCGTCCTCGCCCTGCTCGCGGCCCCCTTCCTGTGGTGGCGCAGTCGCGACGCCCGGTGGAGCATCCCGCTCGTGGGCGTGGCAGCGTCCTGGCTGCCGTGGTTCCTGGGCAGCGGACGGCCGATCTTCAACTTCTACGCCGTCGTGATCGTGCCGTTCACGATCATCGCGATCTGCCTGGTGGTGGATCACGCCCGCCGACGCGTCACCACCCCCCGTGGCCGCTACGCCGTGTGGGGCGGCGCGGGGCTGCTCCTGGTGGCCACGGTGACGCTGTTCTGCTTCTTCCACCCCGTGTACACCGGGGACCTCATGACCCGCGAGGCCTGGGAGACCCGGATGTGGTTCCGCACCTGGATCTGATCAGCCGCGCTGCGTCGCACCCTGCAGCGCCAGGCCGACGATCCACGCGATGTCGTCGGCGGTCTCGGCGGGCGGCTTGGACGGCCTCGTGATGGCTGAGAGCACCAGCCGCACGACGGTCTCGACGGCGACGTCCAGCTCGGCGTCGTCCAGCGGCAGCGGGGCGAAGCCCTCGGTGATGCACTGCTTGACCACCGTGCCGGCGACGTCGACGATCTGGCCGGACTCGGTGGTGATGGTCTTGAGCAGCTCGGCGTCGTGCTCGTGCGGCACCGACGTGACGATGGTGCGCACCAGCAGGCTTGACTCGGCGAAGACCAGCACGCCCACGCAGGCGCCGCGGATGCCGGAGATGATGTCGGGCTCGGCCGACATCCGGGCCCGCACGACGTCCAGGAACGCGCTCAGCTCGCGCAGGGCGAGGGCCTGGGCGAGGTCCTGACGCGTGCCGATCTCGTTGTGGACCGTCTGCCGGCTGACCCCCACCACAGCAGCCACCCGAGCCATCGTGACCGAGGCCCAGCCGGACGTCTCGACCATCTCGCGCGTGGCGTCGAGCAGGCGGTCTCGCAGCAGGCCCTGCACCGACTCGCGGTAGGTGGCGGTCATGGCACCAGTGTCTCGTCCAGCGCCAAGTCGGGGTCGGCCAGCCGCGCGGCGTCGGGTCGCTCACGCGACGCGATCCACGCACGCGCCTTGCGCACCTCGGCGGGTCGGCCCACCGTGACGGCACCGCGGATGACGCCGTCGCACAGGAAGAAGGCGGTGAAGTCGCGATCGGGCAGGGAGCCGCGCACCACGACATCGTGCTGCGAGGACGGCCAGCCCGTCACCTGCAGTGTGCAGCCGTACTGGTCCGACCAGCACCACGGAACCTCGTGGAACCCGACGCCTGCGCCGGCGACGTTCTTGCCGACGGCGGTGCCGTGGTTCTGCGCGTTCTGCCAGTGCTCGACGCGGTGCACGCCCCCGAGCACGTCGTTGGGCATCCGCGCGACGTCACCCGCCGCCCACACGTCGGCCGCGCTGGTCCGGCCGAGCTCGTCGACGAGCACCCCTCCCCCGTCGGCCCGTGTGGCGACGTCCAGGCCGGCCTCCGCGGCGAGCTCGACCCCCGGCTCCTGACCGATCGCGAGCACGACGCTCGTGCCGGTCCACGTGCGGCCGTCGGCGGCACGGACCTCGACACCGTCAGCGACATCCGCGATGCCCTCGACGAGGACGCCGGTGTGCAGGTCCGTGCCGTGGTCGCGGTGCAGGTCGGCGCACCACTGCCCGAGCTGCGCGGGCAGGACGTGGGGCAGAGGCAGGTCGGCCGCCTCGAGCACCGTGACGGCGCTTCCGGCCGCGCGCGCGTTGGCGGCGATCTCCGAGCCGATCAGTCCGGCGCCCACCACGAGCAGGTGCGCCTCGGGGGTGAGGTCGGCGCGCAGGGCCTCCGCGTCCCCGACGTCCCGCAGCGTGCGCACCCGGGTGGAGTCCGTCGGCGTCGTGCGGGCACGCCCACCGGTGGCGAGCACGAGCGAGCCGTACTCGATCTTCTCCCCGTCGGCCGTCGTGACGGTGTGCTCCTCGGGCTGGACCGAGACCACACGGGTCCCGGTGCGCAGTCGGACCCCCTGCGTCTCGTACCACTCGGCCTTCTTGATGCGGATGTCGTCGGGCGTCTTGTCGCCCCGGACGACCTCCTTGGAGACCGGCGGCCGGCGGTAGGGCAGCTGGTCCTCCGCCCCCAGGAGCACGACCTCGCCGGTGAATCCTCCGGCCCGTGCGCCCGCGGCGGCGCTGACGCCGGCGATCCCGGCGCCGACGACCACGAGCCGGCCCAGAGTCGGCTCGGTCGTCGGCCCGGTCGTCGGTCCCGTCATCGGCTCAGGCCTCGACCATGGTGAAGTCGGCCTTGGCCGCGCCGCAGTCGGGGCAGGTCCAGTCGTCGGGGATGTCCTCCCACTTCGTGCCGGGCGGGAAGCCCTCCTCCTCCCAGCCCTGCGCCTCGTCGTAGATGAAACCGCACTGCTGGCACTCCCACGTCTTCACTGCTGCTGTCCCTCCTGGGCCTGGCGGGCCCGGGTCTCGGCGCTGATGATGTTGCCGTCCTGGTCATTGTGCGTGAACTCCTCCGCGGGCACGAAGTCCACCTGCTCGCGCACGCCGCAGTCCGGGCACGTCCAGTCCGGATCGATGTCGGTGAACGCGGTGCCGGCGGGCCAGCCCTCGCGGGGGTCGCCCTTCGCCTCGTCGTAGACGTACTCGCAGTTGGGGCACACGTACTGGGTGCTCATGTCAGGCCGCCGCTTCCGTCGTCGTGCTGCCGTACCTCCGCGCGTACTTCTCTGCGGTACGGGGGTGCAGGTTGGTGCGGGTGAGGTCGCCGTCGTAGTGGCCGAGCACCCGCTCGTCCATCACGCGTCGCCAGACCTGCGGCACCCAGGAGAGCACGATCATGCCCGCGTAGCCGGTGGGCAGGACCGGGGCCTGCTTGAAGTCGCGCAGCGCCTGGTAGCGACGGGTGGGGTTGGCGTGGTGGTCGCTGTGGCGCTGCAGGTGGTACAGCAGGACGTTGGTGCCGATGTTGTTGCTGTTCCAGCTGTGTGAGGGGTTGACCCGCTCGTAGCGGCCCGACTCCAGCTTCCCCCGCTTCATGCCGTAGTGCTCCAGGAAGTTGACGCTCTCCAGCAGCCAGATGCCCAGCACGGCCTGCAGCACGAGGTAGGGGAAGATCTGCCAGCCGAAGGCGATCATGACGCCGCCCCACAGCAGGATGGAGAAGGCCCAGGCGTTGATGAGGTCGTTCCTGAGGGTGAAGGGGGACTTGCTCTGGCGGCCGAGACGCTTCTTCTCCAGGCCCCAGGCACTCTTCAGGCTGCCCCACACGGTGCGCGGCATGAACTCCCAGACCGTCTCGCCCAGGCGGGCCGAGGCCGGGTCCTCCGGCGTGGCGACGCGGACGTGGTGGCCGCGGTTGTGCTCGATGTAGAAGTGGCCGTAGAAGGTCTGAGCGAGCGCGACGCGGGCGAACCAGCGCTCGTGCTCCTGCTTCTTGTGGCCCAGCTCGTGGGCGGTGTTGATGCCGATGCCCGCCACCATGCCCAGGCCGGTGGCCAGGCCGATCTTCTCCACCACGGTGAGCGCCTCGGGGATGCCCGGCAGCGTGCCGCCACCCAGCAGGTAGGCGCCCCAGACGAAGCCGACGATCTGCGCGGGGATGAAGGCGTACGTCACCCAGCGGTAGTAGCGGTCCTCCTCGAGCGTCTCGATGAGCTCATCGGGTGGGTTGTTCGGATCCAGCCCGGCGACGAGGTCGAACAGCGGGATGAGGACGAAGACGAAGAACGGCCCGAAGAACCACCAGATGCTCCAGCCGGTGGCGGCGTAGGCCCCCCAGATGATGCCCGGGATGAGCGGGATGATCGCCCCCATGATCCACAGGTAGCGCTTCCGGTCGGTCCACTCGACGAGCTCGCCGTCGACGGTTGCCTGGATGCTCATGCGTCCTCCTCGTGCTGCGGCCCTGCCCGGCCGCGCGGTTGACATCAACGTACCAAGTGTCAAGTACTTTGACAATAGACACATGAATGTCAAGACACCGGTGGGTGGAGGGTGGCCGCCCCCGCGCAGACGGCGGGGGCGGCCGGCGCCGGGCCGCAGGGGAAACTCCACCGCCCGGCGGTCCGGTCCGCGCCGGGTAGAGGCAGCGCGGAGGCTTGGGTCAGAACATGGCGGCGGCGTTGATGATGCCGGGCGCAAGCACGACGATGAACAGGACGGGAAAGATGCACGCCATGAGCGGGGCAAGCAGCTTGATGGAGACCTTTCCGGCCTTGCCCTCGGCACGGAGCTTGCGCTTGAGGCGCATCTCCTTGCTCTGGATGTGGACCATCGACGACATCGACGATCCGTGCTCCTCGGCCTGGGTCACCCCGCGGATGAAGGAGATGAGGTCCTCGGAGCTGGTCCGGCGCTGCAGCGCCTCGTACGCGTCCCGCCGCCCCATTCCAAGGCTGATGTCCTGGACGGTGCGCACGAGCTCATCGGAGAGCGGACCGTCGCCCGTCCGCGCCGTCTTGGCCAACGAGGCCTCGAAGCCGAGCCCCGCCTCGATCGAGATGACGATCTTGTCCAGGACGTCCGGCAGCTCGCGCTGGATCTGGTCCTGGCGCTCCGAGGCGCGGCTGTGCACGAGCAGGTCCGGCACGAAGTAGGCGATGACGACTGACGCGACGCCGACGACCAGCAGCACGGTCCCCCCGCCGAACGCGAACTGCGAGACGATCAAGAGCACGACGACCGGCAGGATGACCTTCACCAACGCGATGTTCCTCATCGACCACAGGTCCGGATGGCCCGCCAGCACGAGATTGCGCTGGAGCCGACGAAACATCGCCCCCGACATGACGCGCCGCTCTGAGTCCTTGAGCTGGTCGAGCTGGCGCATTCGGCGCGAGGTCGGCTGGCCGGTGGGCGTGTCCCGGGGAAGGAGTCGGTCCCGGACGGTGCGGTCGGGCAGCGCCACGACCCCGAGCGCGACACTCAGCGCGGCGACGGAGAGCACGATGAACAGGATGCCGATGATGACCATGACCGCCCCCTAGACCTTGATGTCCACGATTGACCGCATCCACACGTAGCCGATGCCGTACAAGACGATGGAGGCGCCGAACAGCATCCGGCCGACCGTGGTGACGAACAACGGGTCCAGGTAGCCCGGGCGGATGATCGTGTAGAGCACCCCGAGGGCCACCGGCAAACCCATGAGCACCCACATTGAGGCCTTGCCCTCGGAGGCGTAGGCATTGACCTTCTCGCGAATCTCGGCCCGGTCGCGGATGGTCGCGGCGACGACGTCGATGATGTCGTTGAGGTTGCCACCGGTGTCGCGCTGCACCTCTGCCGCCTCGGCGAACCAGCGGAAGTCCTCGCTGTGCATCCGGTCGGCCGACTCCAGCATCGCCTCAACGAGGTCGCGCCCCACTCGGCTCTCGTTGACGACCCGACTGAGCTCGTCGGACATCGGCTCCTCGGCATCGCTCGCCACCGAGGCGATGGCGATCGGGAGGCTCTGGCCCGCGCGAAGGGCAGAGGCGATGATGCGCAGAGTGGGGTCGAGCTGCGCCTCGAACCTCTTGCGCTGCTTGCGCGTCCGCATCTTCAGGACCAGCTTGAGGCCGACTGGCACGGCGAAGGCGAACAGGACGGCGAGCAGCAGGCCGCCGCCAAGGAAGAAGCCGACGACGAACGACCCCGCCGTGCCGATCAGCAACCAGGCAACCACGACGCTCGCCGGCTTCCGGATGTTCGCCTGCTGCAGCTCGCTGGCCCGGAACGGCATCCAGCCGCGCCTCCGCAGCACCGCGTCGATGCCGGTGATGAAGCCACGGTAGGCACGCCGCGCGAGCGGCTCCTGCGGGATGGCCGTGCCCCGACGACGGTCCTTGGAGATGCGGGGCACGGTCGAGCCGAGCAGCACGTAGGCCACGGCTCCGACTGCACCGAGGACGAGCGCGACACCGGTGAGCAGCACGGGCACGTCGACCATCGTCACCGCCTCCACGCCGTGGTCGAGAAAGCGTTGAGGTCGAACTCGATACCGAGCTCCTCGAACTTGTCGGAGAAGCGTGGTCGGACGCCGGTCGGCTCCTGGACGCCGAGAAAGGTGCCCTTGGCATCGATTCCGGCGGAGAAGTTGAACAGAAAGGCGTCCTGCAGGGTGACGACCTCGCCCTCCATGCCGATCACCTCGGTCACGTGGGTGATACGGCGGGTGCCGTCGCGCAGGCGCTGGATCTGCACGATGAGATCCACCGCCGAGGCGACCTGCTCCCGGATGGCCCGCAGCGGCAGGTCCATGCCGGCCATGAGGACCAGCGTCTCGAGCCGGGCGATGCAGTCCCGTGGCGAGTTGGAGTGCAGGGTACTGATCGATCCGTCGTGACCCGTGTTCATGGCCTGCAGCATGTCCAGCGCTTCGCCGCTACGGCACTCGCCGACGACGATGCGGTCGGGCCGCATCCGCAGCGAGTTCCGCACGAGATCGCGGATGCTCACCGCACCGGAGCCCTCGATGTTCGGCGGGCGGGACTCCAGCTGCACCACGTGGTCCTGCTGGAGGTTGAGCTCGATCGCGTCCTCGATCGTCACGATCCGCTCACCCGCCGGGATGAAGCTGGACAGCACGTTGAGCAGCGTCGTCTTGCCGGTACCGGTGCCTCCGCTGACGAGGATGTTGAGCCGTGCCTCCACGGCGGCGCGCAGCAGCTCGGCAATCTGCGGCGTCATGGAGCCGAAGCCGATGAGGTCCTCGACCGTGAGTGGTGTCTCCGAAAACTTGCGGATCGTGAGCGAGGACCCCTTCACGGCAAGCGGTGGAACCACGGCATTCACGCGAGAGCCGTCAGAGAGGCGCGCGTCCACCATCGGCGAGGACTCGTCGATGCGCCGGCCCACCTTGCTGACGATGCGCTCGATGGCCCGCCTCAGGTGGTGCTCGGAGGCGAAGCGCGACGTGCTGAGCTCGAGCCTGCCGTTGCGCTCGACGTAGATGCGGTCATACCCGTTGACCATGATCTCGCTGACGGCCGAGTCCTTCAGCAGCCGCTGCAACGGGCCGAGCCCGAGGGCGTCGTCCTCGATGTCCTGGATCAACCGGTTCCGCTCGTCGGCGGTGAGCAACAGCTGTTCGGCATCGATGATGGAGATCAGCTCTTCGCGGACGATCTCGTGCAGCACCTCCTCGGTGAGCGAGGAGTCGTTGATCCGTGAGCCGATCCGGTGGAACAGCTCCTCGGTGGCTCGGGCCTTGACCGCGGACAACGCATCGGTGACAGGTGGCGCGACCGGGGCCGCGGCGGCACGTGGCGGCGCCGACGTGGTCCCCTTGGCGGAGGTCGGGGCCAGCTCGGCGCGGTCGCGCGCCGTGTCGAGCCGATCGGAAATGCTCATGCGACCTCCAGCCGCTTGTGCTTGGAGTCCGGGCCCTCGCCCTTGCCGTGCAGACGCTCGATCATGGAGCTGACCGCCTTGACGAAGGGCCCACCGCGTTTCTTGCGCAGCATGAGGGGCTGGCCGTGGTTAGCGGCCAGCTGCACGTCGCTCGAGCGGGGGATCACGATGTCGACGGGCAGGCCCACGACGGCCTCCACGTCCTTGACCTTCATGCCGCTCCGCCGGTCGGCGAGGTTGAGCGCCAACGTGCGCGACTGCGGCAGGAGGCCGAGGTAGACCAGCAGGTCGACCTCACGCCGCACGCTGCGCACGCAGGCCACGTCCATCGTCGACACGATGACGACGTCGTCGGTCGCCTCCAGCGCTGCGAGCGTCGGCTCGTCGAGGCCGGCCGCCGTGTCGACGATGATGCAGGAGAACTGACTGGAGAGCTGTTGCAGAAGCCGGAGGACCTGCGAACCCGTCACATTCTCATTCGCCGCTGGCGACTCGGCACCGCACAGCACGAAGAAGCCTGCGGGATGCACCGCCAACATGGTCTTGAGCACCAAGGTGTCTACGGCAGCCTCGGTGCCCAGGGCGTCCTCCATGGTCCGGCTCGGCACCAGGTCGAGGGTGGCCGCGACGTCGCCGAACTGCAGGTCCAGGTCGACTAGGACTACGTCCTGCGGCATCTTCTCGGCCAGCCCAATGGCCAGGTTCGTGGAGATGCTGGTCTTGCCGACACCGCCCTTCGGTGAGACCACCGTGATGGTGCGGCTGTGCTCGGGCCGGCCTGCCGTGCCCGCGGCGGCCCCGGCCGCCTGCGTGGTCTGCTCGGCCGGGGCCCGGGTCTTCTCGGCCCTTCGCATGATCTCGACAAACTGCTCCTCGGCACTGTCCGGCTCCACCATGTCGCGGATGCCGGCGCGCATCGCATCGACCGCCACGTCGGGTGCGTGCTCCCCGACGAGGATGAGGTCAATGGACGGAAAGCGCTCCTCGGCCTCGGCCGCCAGCGCGAGGGCCGTCTCGATCGCGAGCTTGTCGCAAAACATGATGAGATCCGGGAGGGACTCGGGGTCGAGGCTGCGCATGAGGTCGAACGACTTCGACTCGATGCGATCGGCGTCGAGGGCAATGATCTGTGTGCCAGGCAGGACATTCATGCGGGACACGAAGCGGTCGTCGGCCCCGACGAGGATCACGCGCGTCATCGTGTGATGTCCTCTCGCTCGATCAGACCGTCATCGTGCTCAGTGGTCTCGTTCTGCTTGGTCAGCCACACCCGCCCGTAGAGACCGGCGTGCGCGATCCGCTTGGCCGTGTCCTCGTTGACGGCGAGCGTGATGATCGCCGCGCCCTGGGCGTTCTCCCCGAGATCGGCGACGTTGGTCCCCGTGACAAGGACGCCGTCTCGGACGACGACCGTTTGCTGCGGGCTGTCGTAGCCGGCCATGACGCCCACCTCGTCCCCGGCCGCAATGTCACCCGCGACCAGCTGGGCAGTCTCCAGGGAGATCGAGATCTCCTGCAGGCCCTCTGGCACACCCCCCAGGTCAGCGGTGGCGGCACCCGGCTCGGCCATGCGCACCTCGAGCAAGACCTCGCCGGACTGGAGCGCGGTGGTCGTCACGAGCCCGGCGACCTCACTCAGGTCCCGGATAGCGCCCTCGGGAACCGTGCTGCTCGGGATCTCGACGACCTTGGTGGCCTCGGCGAGCTCGGTGGCAGTCGCGCCGGTCGGCACCTGCTGCTGCACCTGCACGACCTCGGTGAGCTCGGCCCCCTCGTACGCGCGGGTCTGGGCGTTGTTGGCCCACACCAGCAGCACGACGATGCCGGCCATGGCCAACACCACGGCCACGATGACGGCGATGACTCTCTTGCTCATATCGATGGTTTCCCTTCACCGATGGTGGATGGACGACGCTCAGTCGATGAGCGACGCATAGCTGGCGCCGAGGTCCTCGCCGCCAACTTCGTAGGTGACATTGGGGTCCTTCGTGAACGACTTGGTGAAGTAGCCCTGCAGGCCGTTGCACGAGATGGAGGCTGTGAGGTTGAGGTCTCCGAGGAGGCCCAGCAGAATGGCATTCAGGATTCGCTCGACCGTTGACAGCAAGTTGTTGACAATGCTCTTGAGATCGAGGCTGAGGGGGATGTCGGCGCAGCCGACCGTCGGGTCTAGATTTTTCGGGTTCCCGGGGTAGTCCCAACCGGTGACATGGAAGGGCGCGAAGCCGACGATCTCCACGCCGATCTTCGGCGGAAGTTCTACACAGGTGCGACTGGACCCCAGAGCGCTCGCGCATACGTCCAGAAGTTCGAAGTCGAGTCGATCCTGCAGCTGGGACTTCGGCTTGAACACCGGCAGCAGGATCGTCTTGCCCTTGTCCACGAGCTTGCCGCTGCCGAACTGCGAGGGGCAGCCCTGCGGCATGAAGCCGCTGTTCTCCAGGCCGCCGAGGAAAGACTCGAGGTCGCTGTCCACATCGAGCTCGCACTTGGCCGCGTCCCAGCCAAACAGACCCTTGACGACGCCCGTGACAACCGTCTCGCCGGTGAGCCAGCTGGCGCCGTTGAGCGTCAGCACTTGTTCTTCGTCCGCGTCATTGCAGCGCGCCACGGCGTCGGTGCCCAGCTGGTCGGTGAGGCCCTTGGTATCGACGGTGTTCGCCAGCCCGCTCGTGACGGACGAGAGCAGATTCTCAACGCCCTGCAGCACGTCGGTGCGCAGCGTGGTCTTGCGCGTGGCCTCGTCCGGCGTGCCGGCGAGGTCGCTCCAGTTCTTCCAGGTGCAGTAGTGGACGCCGAGCGGGAGGACGTTGTGGGCCTCACGAGGCTGCATGACACCGACCTTCGCCGTTGCGGTGGCCATGACCTCCTTGGTCGGTGACCCGATCGCGGCGAGCAGGTTGGTCTCGATGTTCTTGGCGACCGAGACCGTCACCGACTTCTGCGTCGTGTCCTGGGTGGCCGTGACGCTGCTTCCGTTGATGGACTCCGCCGCGATGGTCTCCGCGGAGGACTGGAGCGCGGAGCACTGGACCTCGGACGGGTATCGAGCGCACTGATAGGCGAGGTGACGTGCCGAGGTGTCGGCGGCATGCTGCGCCTGGGTCCGCTGGTAGGCGACGTTGCCAATGTCGACACTGAGCCCGAGGGCACCGACCATGACGACGAGCACCAGGGCGAAGAAGACGGCGCTCACGCCTCGTTCATCGCGCGGATGGTTGAGGTGGTCGATCAATTCTCGCACCTCGCCACCCCCTCACCGGTGATCGTGTAGTCGCCGAACAACCGGGTGGGTGAGACCTTGGTGGCACTCACCGTGACGGTCACAGCCGTCGTGCCGCCAACGCCGCAGGCGTCGGCCGGGGTCGAGCTAACCGAGTACTCGGTCTCGTCGCCGCCTTTCAGGCTGTCGACGACCGAGGTCGCGCTCTTGCCGGGGTCGATCGACAGGTCCCGCGCCGCAACGAACGCCCAGTGGTTGACCTCGCTCTGCTGGGCGTACCGCGTTCCTCCCTCGACGATGCCGAAGATGAACGTGACCAGCAGAGGTACCACCAGGGCGAACTCGATGGCCGCGGCACCACGTTCGCGTGATGCGTGCATGTTTTTTCCGCCCGTGTCGAGTAGGTGCCCATAGCGAGGCAGGGGGTGGGTCCGAGACCGGACCCACCCCGCTCCTCGTGGGTGACGACTGCCAGAGCAATCGTCAACTGCCGGCGGCTGAACCACCGGGCTCGAACTCAGGTAAACGTGATGCCGTTGACCATGTTCTGGATGCGCGTCCCGAGGATGGCCCAGGCACCGATGAGCACGAGCGAGATGAGGCCGATGACGAGGGCGTACTCGACGACCGTCGCGCCCTTCTCATCACGCTTGGGTGCGGTAAGCGCGCCGGTGATGTACGAGTAGGCGAAGATCAGCTTCTCCATGGTGGTGCTCCCTCTGTGTCTGTGGCCGCCGACCGTCGACGGTGCTCCCGAGACAGAAGGTAGGCCCGAGCGGTCCCGTGTCACACACAGTTACAGGACGAAAGTCCCGAAAATGGTTCCAAAGGACCAGTAACCCTCATCCGCCCCGCTCGTTGGGAGCCAGACGCCGTGGCTCTGTCGGGCCAGTGACAGGGCCGGTGAGCGGATCCTCGCGGAGCGTCTTCCGCGGTCCGCGAAGCGCGGACGGGACCTTCGGCCCCCATCTCACGTGATCGTTCGTGGACATCGTCCGGCCGGCGCGAGACGATCCAGCACGACCAGACACGAACCTCACGTGACCATCGTTTCGGAGGACGACGTGACCCAGGGCGACCGCGACCCCGCACCTCCCGGCCCGGCCGGCGACGCGGACCTGCTCGGCCGGGCCCAGCAGGGCGACCGCGAGGCGTTCGCCCGGCTCTACGACCAGCACGTCCGGGCCGTCTACTGGCAGGCCTACCGCGTGCTGCGCGACGCCGACCTCGCTGAGGAGACCACCCAGGACGTCTTCCTCACCGCGTGGCGCCGGGTCCGGTCCATCCGCGTCGTGGACGACTCGGCCCTCCCGTGGCTGCTGGTCACTGCCCGACAGACGGCGCTCAACGCGCATCGCCGACGCGCCCGTCCGGACCACCGCACCGAGGAGCTCGAGGTGGAGCCGGCCGCTGCGCGCAGCGTCGAGGACGAGGTGGACGACGCCTGGGTGCGCCGGGAGATCGACGCCGCAGTCACCGCCCTCTCGCCCACCGACCAGGAGCTCTACGCCCTGTGCGTCGACGGCGAGCACACCTACGAGCAGGCCGCCCGGGTCCTCGGCGTCAGCCACGGCAGCGTCCGCAACCGCGTCCACCGGCTGCGCGCCCGCCTGCGTGCGGACCTGCGATCCATGAGGGAGACGTCATGACCCTGACCGACGAGCGCATCGACCGGATGCGTGACCACGTCCTCGCCGGCGTCGACGCCGACGCCGAGCGCCGCGGCCGGCGCACCCGCCGAGTCCTCGGCGCCGGCGCGGCCGCCTGTTTCGTGCTGGTCATCGGCGGGGTGGGACTCGCGACGCTCACCGGCCCCCTCGGCACCGGGTCGGGCAGCGGGGTCAGCAGCACGGCCGAGACCGAGCCGGACGGCGGACGGAGCGGGGCCGCCGAACGCGACGCCGCCGAGCCCGAGGCTGACGGCGAGTCCGGGCCCGACCTGACCACCCAGCCGTCCGCCGAGCGTGACGTCGTGGTCACCGGCTCGGTCGACGTGACGGTGGAGGACGCCCGCGAGGCCGCCGCTCGCCTGGCGACGTGGGTCGAGGGTCGCGACGGTCGGGTGGATGCCCGTGCGGAGCAGGCCGACGGCGCCCGCTCCAGCGCCCGGCTCACCCTCCGGGTGACTGCCTCCGACGTGGACGCCGCGCTGGCCGAGCTCGACGAGCTGGGCGACGTCGAGCGTGTCGACCTCGACCGGGAGGACGTCGCCGCACAACGTCGGGACCTCGACGCCCGCATCGGCTCGCTCGAGGTCTCGGTGCAGCGCCTGGAGGCGATCCTCGCCGAGGCCGGCTCGAGCGCGGACCTGCTCGCCACCGAGCGGGCCATCCAGGAACGCCAGGGCGAGCTGGAGTCCCTGCAGGCCCAGAAGGACGCCCTGGCCGACCGGGTCGCCCTCTCCACGCTCACCGTCGACCTCACGCAGGAGCGACAGACCGAAAAGCCCCCCACCGACGAGGACCGATCCGGCTTCCTCGACGGCCTGCAGACCGGGTGGGACGCCCTCACCTCCACGGCCACGGACGTCGTCAGGGTGATCGGGGTGCTGCTCCCGTGGTTGGGCCTGCTCGCCGCCGGCTACGTCGGGTGGCGGGTCGTGCGCCGGACGCGCGGAAGCGGGCCAGGCGCGCCGCGGTGAGCGCGAGGGCTCACGACCATGCAGCGCGCTCCGGTGGTCCCGCGGTCAGAGCGGGAGGATCCGCGCCAGCTCGTCGGCGGCCCGACGCACCTCGGGGCCGAGCTCGGCGAACCGACCATCGGGCATCCGGACGGCGGGCGCCTGGACGGCGACGGCGGCTCGGGCCACACCGTCGGGGGCGATGATGGGGGCCGCCAGGCACCGCACCCCGAGCATCGACTCCTCGTCGTCGATGCTCCAGCCGCGCTGCTTGATCTGCTCGAGGTCCGCCGCCAGCTGGGCCTGCGTGGTCAGGGTGCGCGACGTGAGGGCCGGCAGCTCGGGACCCTCGAGCACGCGACGACGCAGGTCGTCGTTGAAGGCCATCAGCGCCTTGCCCATGGAGGTCGCGTGCAGCTCGACGCTCGAGCCCACCTCGACCGAGAGCCGCAGCGCCTGGCGCGACTCGATGCGCTGGGCGACGACCGCGCGGTCGAAGTCGGCGAGACCGAGGTTGATCGACTCCCCGGTCTGCTCGGCCAGGCCCTGCAGGACGGGCCGCGCGACCTGCAGGCCGAGGGAGCGCTGCGCCGCCTGACCGAGCAGGAGGGCCTGCACCCCGAGCCGATAGCGCTCGCGGCCCTCACCCTGGGCGAGGTACCCCTCGGCCACGAGCGCCCTCGCGATCCGGTGGGACGTCGAGAGGGTGAAGCCGAGCTGCTCGGAGATCTGCACGACGCCCAGGTCGGTTCCCGCACTGCGGAACATGTCCAGCACGGCGAAGGCCCGTCCGATCGCCTGCGTGCCGGCGATGCGACCACCGCCGGGCGGCCGGTCCGAGGAGACCTCGCTCATGGGGCTGCTGCTCCGCTCCTGGTCAGGGACGACCCACGCCGACGGCTCGGCGACCCCGGCCCCCGGTGCCGCGCACTGGAGCGCCGCTGCCGGAGTGCGATCCGGACGGTCCCACCCGCGTCGGCGTGGAATTCTTGACCACAATGTAGCAGTTGGCTGTCCGCCACCGTCTCCATCGGCGATCCCCCACGACCCCGCGGACGCGTCAGCACCGCTGGGCCGGAGCGCTCTGCTCCGGCCCAGCGGTGGTGGTCCAGCTCCGTGCGCCTACCGCCCGGCGTCGACGGCAGGCTTGACCCCCAGGTCCCGCAGGGCCGCCCCCACCTGGCTGGGAATGTCCACCACGACCGCCCCGGCGGCCGTCAGGGCCGACACCTTCGAGGTGCCGCTGCCTCGGTCGCCGGTGACGATCGCCCCGGCGTGACCCATGCGACGGCCGGGGGGTGCGCTGCGTCCGGCGATGTAGGCGACGACCGGGAGACCCAGCTCGCCCAGGTGCTCGGCGGCCTCCTCCTCCATGCCGCCGCCGATCTCGCCGACCAGCGCGACGGCCTCGGTGCCGGGGTACTGCGCGGCAGCACGCACGGCGTCCAGGGTCGTGGTCCCCAGGATGGGGTCGCCACCGATGCCGAGGAAGACCGACTGCCCGAAGCCCTCGTCGACCAGGTTCATCGAGACGAGGGTGCCGAGGCTCCCGCTCCGGGAGACCACCGCGACGTTGCCGCGTCGGAAGATGTTGTCGGCGAAGCCGGGCATGATGCCGATGCTGCACTCGCCCGGCACCACCAGTCCCGCGGTGTTGGGCCCCAGGACCTGGGCGCCGTGGTCGCGAGCCACGGCCAGCATGCGCATCACGTCGGAGGACGGGATGTGCTCGGCAAGACAGACCACCGAACGGACGCCCGCGGTGACCGCCTCCGTCACGGCCGCGCCGGCGCCCGCCGGCGGGACGAAGAGCACGCTCGCGTCGATCTGGTGCTGCGCCACGGCGTCGGCGACGGTGTCGTAGACCGGGCGCCCGGCGACCTCGCGGCCACCCTTGCCCGGACTGACGCCGGCCACGACCCGGGTGCCCACCTCGAGCATCCGCTCGGTCCAGTAGCTGCCCTGCCGACCGGTCATCCCCTGCACCAGCACTGCATCGTTTCCGCTGACGATCATCGGGCCAGCTCCTCTCCGGAGTTGGACGCGGCTCGCGCGGCATCGACCGCCTCGCGCACGGCGTCGTCCATCAGGTCGTGGGGCTCGATCCCCAGTCGGTCCCGCACCAGCTGGATCGCCTCCCGCTCGCCCGTCCCGTGGATGGTGAACGAGATGGGCAGCGTCGGCCGCAGCTCCTCGATCGCGGCCACGACGCCCTCGGCCATCACGTCGGTACGCGCGAAGGCTCCACAGAAGTTCACCAGCAGGGAGCGCACCCGTGGGTTGGAGAGCACGAGCTCGAGGGCCGGGGTCGCCTTGGTGTAGGCGTCGCCGCCGATCTCCAGGAAGTTCGCGGCCTCGCCGTCGAAGTGCGCCACGGCATCCAGGGTCGTCATGGTGAGCCCGGCGCCGTTCGCCAGCACGCCGACGTCGCCGTCGAGCTCGATGTACTGCAGGCCGAGGTCCCGGCCGCGCGACTCCAGGTCGGTGCTCAGCACCTTGGGACGTCCGCCCGGCAGGTCGTCGAGCAGTGCCTGCTGACGCGGTACCGACCCGGGGTCGATCGTGACCTTCGCATCGAGGGCCGCCACCTCGTCGGTGTCGGTGAGGACGAGCGGGTTCACCTCCACCAGGGCGGCGTCGACGGCGGCGTAGACCGCGTAGAGCTGCTCCAGGGCTGTGGCGAGCGCCGGCGCAGCAGCGCCTGAGATGCCCGCGGTGGCGATCAGCTCCGCGGCCTGCGCGCCGGTCAGACCCTCACGGACGTCCACGCTCACACGGTGCAGGCTGTCGGGGTGTGACGCGCTCACCTCCTCGATGTCCATGCCTCCCTGGGTCGAGAACAGCACCGTGGGGCACTTGCTCGTGGGGTCGTCGAGGACCGCGACGTAGAGCTCGCGGGCGATGGGGACCGCCTCCTCCACGAGGACGGTCTCGACCAGGTGTCCGGCGATGTCACGTCCCAGCAGCTCGGAGACGAACGACGCGGCCTCCTCGGGCCCGTCGACGAGGCGCACGGCGCCGGCCTTGCCACGCTTGCCGGTGGCGACCTGCGCCTTGCAGACCACGCGGCCACCGAGCGCCGACGCGGCGTCGCGCGCCGCCTCGGGACTCGTGACGACCTGGCCACGAGGGACGCGGAGACCTCCGTCGATCAGCAGGTGCTTGCCCTGGTGCTCCAGCAGATCCATGCCGCTCACCTCCCGTACGTCGTCGTGTAGTGGCCGAAGAGGTCGTCCTCGCTCGGCTCCCGTGGCGGGATCGTCCGTGCCAGCCGGGTGGTGTTGAGGAAGTGGCGGTAGGAGAGGTTGTCGCTGATGCTGTTGCCGGCCCAGGTTCCCGCTCCCATCGTCAACGTGAAGCCGAGGCCGTTGTCGAAGCCGCCGCCGACGCCCTGCGCGTGGGCCTGGTTGACCAGCACGCGAGCGACACGCAGTCGTTCGGCGAGGAGGCCCGGGAGGTCGGGGTCGCTGGTGTGGACGCCACAGGAGTGGCCGGCGCCCTGGAAGTCGAGGATCCCCTGGATGCGGTTGATCAGGTCCTCCGCCTCTCGCCAGCGGTAGACCGTCAGCACCACGGAGAGCTTCTCCCCGCTGAACGGGTGCTCCGGCCCCCAGCCGTCCTCCTCCACGAGGAAGAACGAGGCGTCGAGCGCCTCCGGCCGTGTGAGTCCGGCGGCCTCGGCGATGCGCCGCGGGGACTGGGCCGTGACGGCCTGGCTCAGTGCGCCGTCGGGCCACATCGTCTTCTGCAGCGCGGCCTTCTCGTCGGCGTCCAGGAGGCAGGCTCCCTCGCGGACCAGTGCGGCGATCGCCTCGTCGTAGACGTCCTCGTGCACGTGCAGCGAGTTCTCCGAGGAGCAGCTCGTCGCGTGGTCGAACGTCTTGCTGACGCGAACCTTGCGCGCAGCCTCGGGGAGGTCTGCGGAGCGGTCGATGATCACCGGCGCGTTGCCGACACCCACGCCGATCGCGGGGGTGCCCGAGCTGTAGGCGGCGCGGACGTTCTTCTGCGAGCCCGTCACCACGACGAAGTCGACCTGCTCCATCAGCTCATAGGTGAGTGCCTTGCTCGGCTTGTCCAGGAACTGCACGAGGTCGCGCGGGGCGCCCACCTTGTCGAGCTCGTCGTGGATCATCTCGACCAGCAGCCGGCAGGTGCTCGCACCCTTCGGTGAGGGCGACAGGATGACCGCGTTCCCACCCTTGAGCGCCATCATGGTCTTGTTCGCCGGCGTCGCCGCGGGGTTCGTGGACGGGCACACCGCTCCCACGACGCCCATCGGCTTGGCGTACTCGGTGATGCCGAGGTCCGGGAGATCGGCGATCACACCGACCGAGGGCGCACCCTGCAGGTCACGCAGCGTCCCCATGGTCTTGCGGCGGTTCTTGGTCACCTTGTCCTCGATGTCACCGAGGCCGGTGTCCGCGACCGCGAGCTCGGCGAGGCGGCGGGCGCGGCCCAGCTCGACGATGGCCCAGGCGACGGCCGTCACCGCTGCGTCGACGCGCTCCTGGTCGAATGTCTCGAACACCGCCTGGGCCGCGCGGGCGCGCGCCACCACCCGGGCGATCTCCTCGTGCGCGTCACCGCCGGGAGCGCTCGCCCCTCCCGGGGCCGGCGGTGTGCTGGGGGTCTTGGCTGAGGCATCGACCGACATACGACTCTCCTACGATGTGGGAATCACTTCCACACAACATAGGCCGAGACGATGTGGCCGTCAACACACTCCGGCCACCGGGCACCAGCCGGTCAGGCCAGCAGCACGCCCGACGCACCCACGCACACCACGACCCCACCCGCTGCTCGCGCAGCGCTGTGGGGTCGTGGGTTGTGGGTCGTGGTGGTGACAGCCGAGAAGGTCAGTCGCCGACGCCGGGTCGGCTGGTCCGCAGGGCGGCGACCAGTCGATGGGCGAACGTGACCTCAGGACCTCGCTCGACGTGGTCGCGCAGCGGCGGGAGCGGGGCGGTGCGAACCGGCGCAGGAGACGGGGCATCGCTGGTGCGGAAGAGCGTGGTGGTGGTCACGAGGGAGTCCTTTCGACGAACTCCTTCATCATCGCCGACCCCACGCCCCGCACGCTGTGCCCGCGCTCACAGAACGTGCGTGCCGTCCATCACGTCACGCCACGGTTCGCCGTCGGACCCTCCTCAGTTGCCCATGCCGTACTGCTTCAGCTGCTCGCTGATCAGTGCCTCCTGCTCGTCGAGGAACTCCTGGAAGGCCTCGGCGTCCTGGAAGCTGTCGGCGTCGGCGTAGACGAGCTCCTGGAAGTCCTCGAGCTCAGGAGTGGCGACCGCCGCCTCGCACGCCTCCGACAAGGCGGCGACGACCTCGTCGCCGGCATCCGCAGAGACCATGAGTCCGCGGAACTGCGGCAGGACGACCTCCGGCGGGAGTCCGAGGTCTCCCACGGTGGGGACGTCCTCGAAACCCTCCACCCGTTCGTCGGACACCATCAGCAGCGGCACGAAGTCCCCCGAGTCGAGGTACTGCGTGACGTCGCCCAGCTGCTCGTAGAGGATGTCGACCCCGCCACCGAGCAGGGCGGCGTAGCGCTCCGCGGGCTCGGAGTAGGGGACGGGTCGGAACTGCGTGTCCTCGGACTCCGCCAGGGCCGCGAGCACGATGTCATCGACGCTGTTGGCCCCGACCGTCGCCACCGTGAGCTCGCCGGGCTCGTCCTGCGCAGCGTCTGCGAGGTCCTGCCAGTCCTCGTACGTGTCACGCCTGACCATCAGCGCCGACGGCATGGACTGCAGGCGACAGACCGCACGCAGCTCGTCAGTGGCGAACGAGGCGCTCCCGGCCGGGACGGTGGTGAGGGTGTCCTGGATCAGGACGGCCATCGACTCCCCCGGCCGCGAGGAGAGCATGTTCGTCATTCCCGAGCTGCCGGTCGCCCCGGGCACGTTCACCACGGGGATCTGCTGGTCGATCTCGTCCTCCATGGCACTTCCGGCGGCGCGGCCCACCTGGTCCGCTCCTCCCCCGGCCCCGAACGGGATCACCATGTCCACGGGCCGTTGGAAGGACGCATCACCACTGAGGGTCCGCGTGTTGGCCGGCGCGCACGCCACGGCAAGCAGCAGGACTGTCGTTGCGACTGCTGGGAGCAGCGTTCTGCGATGGGTCATGTCAGCTCCTGGAGGATGGGTTCGCGGGATCGGACGGGTCGGGACCTGGCGCAACGGCCTCCGTCCCCTCTGGCCCGTCCGGGCCGGCATCATGGCCCGGCTCGGACCCGGCAGGCGCCACGTCGGTGGCCAGCACCCCGACGCGACGTCCCACGACGGCGCGGTAGACCAGGAAGCCCAGGACGAGCACCCAGAGGACGACCAGCCCCGCGGAGATGGGCCGGGTGACGAAGATGCTGATGTCGTTGTCGGCGGAGATCATCGCCGTCACGAAGAACCGTTCGGCCAAGGGGCCGAGGATCGCCCCCAGCACCAGCGGCGCCAAGGGATAGCCGAAGCGTTGCATCCCGAAGCCGACCGCCGCCGCCAGGACCATCACCCAGACGTCGGAGATGGAGTTGCGGATGGCGAAGGCGCCGATGTACGCGAAGAGCACGATCAGCACCGCGACGTAGGGCTCGGGAACGCGCAGCAGCCGCACCATCGGCCCGCTCGCGGCCAGGCCGATGACGAACATCATCAGGACGCTGACCAGCAGCGCGGCCATGATCGTGTAGACGAGCTCGGGCTGGGTCTGGAAGATCTGCGGACCCGGCTGCACGTTGTGGATCAGCAGTGCCCCGAGGATCACCGCCGTCGCGGCACTGCCGGGGATCCCCAGGACCAGCAGGGGGATGAACGCGCCCCCGACCGTCGAGGTCGAGGCCACCTGCGGTGCGATCACACCGTTGGGCGAGCCCTTGCCGACGTTGCCCTTGTCCTTGCCGAACTGCTTCTCGATGCCGTAGGCCACGAATGAGGCCACCGTCGCGCCCGCTCCGGGGACCGCGCCGAGGATGGTTCCCGTGACCGTGCCTCGACCCATGCTCCCGCTGCGCTCCCGCAGGGCACGCAGACCCGGGATCGTCGTGCGGACACGGCCGACCTTGGGCGCGTTCTCCTGCGAGAAGCGCTCGCCGTAGCGGACCAGGACGTGGCCGAGGGCATAGATGCCGACCATCACCGGGAGGTAGTCCACACCGTCGCGCAGGACGGTCGTGCCGTAGTCGAAGCGCACCGTGCCGTAGACGTCGTCCACGCCGATGGTCGCGATGAGCATGCCGATCAGCAGGGCGGCCAGTGACTTGATGATCGACCGGTCGGCGAGCGCGAGCACGCTGGTGAGTCCGAGCAGGATGATCACGAAGTACTCGGCCTGGTCGAACTTCAGCGCGATCTGCGCGAACGGCCGTGCGGCGAACACCAGCAGCAGCCAGGCCACGACCCCGCCCACCAGGGCAGCGATCGCTGCCCACCCGAGCGCTTCCGCGCCGCGCCCCTGGCGCGTCATGGTGTAGCCGTCCCAGAGCAGCGGGACGTTGTTCGGCTCACCCGGCACGTGCAGCAGGATCGAGGTGATCGCGCCGCCGTAGGTGCCCGCGACATACACGGCGAGCATCAGGACGATGCCTGTGTCGGCCTCCATCCCGTAGGTGAAGGGCAGGATCAGCAGCACGCCCATGACGAAGGTCAGTCCGGGCAGCACGCCGACGATCAACCCGGTGATGACACCGAGCAGGAGGATGAGCCAGAGCTCCAACGAGAACGAGCCGAGGGCGCTGAAGACGCCGATCAAGGTCTCCATCAGGCGTCAGCTCCTCGATCGTGCCGGCGGGTTCTCACGCCGCCCCCATGAGCCGGAGCAGTCCGAAGGTCACCGTGTCGAAGATCCCGGTGCCCGTCGGCAAGGCGATGTAGACGACCTTGATGAAGACGTAGGCCATGCCGACGGAGAGCACCAGCGCCGTCGGGACGATCACGAGCGGGTTCCGCTTTCCGGCCACGACCAGGAAGACCACCACGGCCAGGAAGGTCGCGATCACCCAACCGATCCACAAGGTGCCCCAGACGTAGAGCGCGGCGAGTCCGAGCGCGAACAGTGCGTACCGCAAGTCGACGGGGCCCTCACCCTCCCCCTCGGCATCGTCCGGCACGGGGGTGGGTGTCCCTGCGGCGACCTGCCTCATCTCCTTGACCTCCTGCGCCACGCGCAGGACCAGGCACAACGCGAGCAGCCCGATGAGCAGCCGCGGGTAGAACGCCGGGCCGGGTCCGCCGACCGTCGAGCTCCACTGCGAGGCGGTCGTCCAGAGCGGGAGAAGTCCCACCAGGACCAACACCTCGGGCAGCACCCGCCACCACGCAGGACCACTGGACGATGGTCGCTCGGACGGCGACGCCCCGGCTCGGTCCGGACTGGGTCCACCCTTCGACGGCCCTGCGGTCTGAGTGTCTTTCGGTCGAGTCCCCGGCACGATGGCGCCTCCGTCATTGTCGTCGGACGATGCACTCCCACATGTTGGGAGAGACTTCTATACGACGGTACGCCTCGCTCGGTGTGGCGTCAATCACGTCCGCGGGAATCCGCACATCGATCGACCCACCCCTGCGGGACGGACGCAGCCCACGGCCCGCACATGACTGCGGCCCCGCCATCAGGCGGGGCCGGGTCGAGATTCTCACGATGGGTGGAGCACAGCAGAGAAGAGCCGAGGGCCCCACGGTCGCCGTGGAGCCCTCAACTGCGAGTGGAGCATAGGAGATTCGAACTCCTGACCTCTTCGATGCGAACGAAGCGCGCTACCAACTGCGCCAATGCCCCAGGACCCCCGAGATTACCACCGGCCCGCCGAGGGCCCACCCAGGGTCGTGTCGGAGCCGGCGACCTGTGCCGACTACTGGCCGGAGGCGCGGCGGGGCGCCTCGGCTTGCGCGGGGCGTCCCGGCAGCTCGACGTCCTCGCCCTCGATGTGGCCCGACGTCCAGGCACCCGGGGCGTCGAAGTCGATCGTGCGCACCGTGCGGCCGGCACGGGGCTTGGTGACGTAGGTCGGCACGGTGACCGGGAGCGGGTCCCACAACGGCTCACCGGCCGTGGAGACCGATGGCACGGCGATGACGACCTGGTCGTCCAGCGCGCTCTCGTGCAGCTCGGCCGGCTCCATGACGTGGCTGCGGTCCGGCTCGACGTCGTCGAGCTGGACGATGACCGTGTCCTCCTCGTGAGAGGCGGCGGAGGACTCCGCGCGCTGCGGACGCGCCGCGCGCGGACGCTTCGGACGGGAGAGCTTCGGCATCGGCACCCGGGGCAGCCGGACGCGCGGCAAGGACCGTCGACTGCCGGAGATGCCGCGCTCGCCTCGCACCTGGACGCGGCAGGCCACGAGCCAGGCCACGACGAGCCCGGCCGGGGCGGACACCCACACGGGAGCGACGACGGAGAAGAAGGCGAGCCCGCCGACGACGAGCAGCGCGGTCAGCAGGGTCAGCAGTGTGCGGCGACGGCGGCGCGCCGCGATCGCGGCGGCCTTTCCGGTGACGCTGGGTCGGGCCGGCGGCTCGATGCGCGACAGTGCCTCGCGTGACAGCGCCTGCACGGTCTCACCCCGCGAGGCGTCCGAGGCGGACGCGGGCTGCGCCGTCGCCGCGGGGGTGGCATCAGCAGTGGCGGTCTGGTCGTTCACGTCGGCCTCCGGTTCGGGAGCATCGCTCGCCCCACGGCGTGCGATGACCCTGCTCAACGGGCTCAACGACTCCAGCGAGGAGGACGTGGAGGCGTCGTCGTAGCGGCGCAGGACGAGCGGCACGAAGTACGCCGCCCAGACCGCGACGACGAACGCCACGATCAGTCCATTGGCTCCACCCATGCAGGAAACGGTAGGCCGCGCGCACCCGGCAACCGCGCAGGCCGGGCCGTGTGTCGAAGGAATCTCTGTGACAGATGTGACTCAAGAGGTTCCGGTGGCCCGCTGCAGCAGCCGTCCGACCCGTCGATCGGCGAGCACCTGGAAGACCCGGTGGTCCCGCCAGTCCCCTGCGATGTGCAGGTAGCCGCGGGCCAGCCCGATCTCCTCCAGGCCCAGCTTCTCCACCACGCGCAGGCTCGCGACGTTCTCGGGCCGGACGGCGATCTCCAGCCGGTGCAGCCCCACGACGTCGAGCAGGTGGTCGCCCACCAGCGCCACCGCCACCGGCGTGATGCCCCGGCCGGCGTGCTCGGGCGAGATCCAGTAGCCCAGGCTCGCCCACTGGGCCGACCCTCCGGCGATGCCGCTGACCGTCACCTGACCCACCATCTGGCCCTCCACGGCGATCGCGAACGGCATCGAGGAGCCGCTGCGGGCCCGACGCCGCATCGCGCGGATCATCGCGGAGTACGAGGTCGACGGCAGGCCGGCACCCGGTGGGAGCGTGGCCTCCCACGGTGCGAGCCAGGTCGCGGAGGTCTCACGGATGCGGCGCCACGCGCCGGCGTCGGAGCGGCGCAGCGGCCGGACCTCGACGCCACCGTGGCGCAGCGTCACCGGCCAGCCGGGCGTCAGCCCACACCCCCGGTGGGCTCCTGACGGTGGTCGACACCACGCAGCTGCTCGACGGCGTGCGGCACGACGTCGGCCAGGACCTCGATCGCGTCCTTGACGCCGCCCCGAGACCCCGGCAGGTTCACCACGAGCGTGCGGCCCGCCACCCCGGCGACACCACGGGACAGGACCGCCGTGGGCACGCCCTTGGCGACCCCGGCGGCGCGCAGCGCCTCGGCGAGGCCCGGCAGCTCGCGATCGAGCAGGGGCCGGGTGACGTCAGGCGTACGGTCGGTGGGGCTGATCCCGGTGCCGCCGGTGCTGAGCACCACGTCGGCGCCCGCCGCTACTGCCGCCTCGATCGCCTCGCCCACCGCGATGCCGTCCGGCACCACGACGGGATCGGGCGTCTGCAGTCCCCATGCGGTCAGGGCCTGCACGAGCAGCGGGCCGGTGGTGTCCTCGTAGACCCCCTGGGAGGCACGGTTGGACGCCACGACCACGGCGGCGGTGCCCTGGAGACTCACTCGATGCTCCAGTCGCCCCGGCGGCCGCCGGACTTGGCCACGACCTCGACGTCGGTGATGCGGGCGTGCTGGTCGACTGCCTTGACCATGTCGATCACCGTCAGGGCGGCGACGCTCACCGCGGTCAGCGCCTCCATCTCCACGCCCGTGCGGTCGGTGGTGCGGACCTGCGCCGTCACCAGGACCGCGTCGTCGAGGACCTCCAGGTCCACCGTCACGCCACTGATGGCCAGCGGGTGGCACAGCGGAACGAGGTCCGGCGTCCGCTTCGCCGCCATGATCCCGGCGACGCGCGCGACGCCCAGCGCATCGCCCTTGGGCACGCCGTCCCCGCGCAGCAGGCTCACGACCTCCGGCCCCACCTCGACCCGACCACGAGCAGTGGCGGAGCGGTCCGTGACGTCCTTGCCGCCGACGTCGACCATCCGGGCCGCGCCCTCGTCGTCGACGTGCGTCAGGCCGTGCTGGTCTGCCGCCCGGGTCATCTCAGAACGACCGGTCGAGCACGAGGGTCCGGACGGTGTCGCCGAGGTTGAGGGCGGTCTCGTCCTCTCCCACGATGATGAGCGCGTTGGACTCCACGAGGGAGCCGAGCAGGTGCGAGCCGCTGCCGCCGACGGGGGTGACCTTGGCGCCCTTGTGGGTGACCTCGAAGACGCCGCGCACGTACTGGCGCCTGCCGGGGGGCGAGGAGACGTCCGCCGCCAGGACGGCGTGCACCATCGGGCGCCGGTAGGGCACCAGGCCCATGAGGCGACGGATCGCGGGCAGCACGAACACCTCGAACGAGACGTACGCGGAGACCGGGTTGCCGGGCAGGGTGATGATCGGCGTCTGCTCGTCCATCACGCGGCCGAAGCCCTGCGGACGGCCCGGCTGCATGGCGACCTTGGGGAAGTCGACCGTGCCCAGGGCCGACAACGTCTCCTTGACCACGTCCTTCTCACCCTCGCTGATGCCGCCGCTGGTGACCACGAGGTCGGCGCGCACGAGCTGCTCACCCAGGAGGCGACGGAACGTGCGCGGGTCGTCGCTGACCGCCCCGACCCGGTAGGCGATGCCGCCGGCGGCCCGCACCGCCGCGGCGATCATGTAGCTGTTGCCGTCGTGGATGGAGTCGTGGTCCAGGTGGGCGCCGGGCTCGCGCAGCTCCGCCCCGGTGGAGATCACCACGACGCGGGGGCGGGGTCGGGCCTGGACGCGGGCCGAGCCCAGCGAGGCCATGAGGGCGACCTCCCGCGGGCCGATGACCGTGCCGGCGGGGACGACGACCTCGCCGCTGCGGACGTCCTCCCCCTTGCGACGCACGGCCGCACCGGGCGAGGGCGCCTTCCTGATCGCCACGCGGGCGTTGCCCCGGTCGGTCTGCTCGAACGGGACGACCGTGTCCGCGCCACGCGGCATGGCCGCCCCGGTCATGATCTTGACGGCGGTGCCGGCGGAGATCGCGAAGGGCTTTCCGGAGCCGGCGTGCACCTCCCCGACGACGGGGAGGGTCACCGGGTCGGACTCCGTGGCACCGGTGACGTCCTCGGCCCGCAGGGCGTACCCGTCCATCGCGGAGTTGTCGAAGCGGGGCAGGTCGGCGTTGGCCACGAAGTCCTCGTGCAGGGGCAGGCCCAACGACTCCACCAGGGGCTGGTCGTAGGGGGCGAGCGGACCGATGCCGCGCAGGATCGCCTCGAGGTGGTCCTCGACGGTCAGGATGCCCTCGGGGATGCTCTCCGGTCGGGGTCGCGGACGCGGACCTCGCGGGGCGGACGTGCTCGCCTCCTGCGCGGTCTCGGCTCCCGAGGACTCCGGCTGCACCGGGTCCTCGGTCTTCGGTGTGTCCGACGACATGCGAGTCAGCCTAACCGTGCCCCCGCAGGGACCTGCTGCGCCGTGCCGTCGTCGGTGAGGCGGGTCGAGCCCGTCACGACGACGTCGCGCCCGAAGTGCCAGTCGCCCTCGACGCCCAAGGAGTCCGCGTCGACGAGGGACGGGGCGTGCGGGATACGTGCGTCGAAGTCCGCGATCCGGCTGTAGAACCGCTTGTCGAGGTCGACGAGCGGCTTCGGGTCGACCTGGGCACGCAGGCGTGAGTCCGCACCGACGTCGAAGACGTCCGAGCGCAGCAGCAGCAGGTCGTTGGTGGTCTTGACCGGCAGGAAGCGGGAGCGGTCCACCTCGATGGCGGTGGCGCCGTCGAAGACCTCCACGGCCGCGCCCATCGCGGACTCGATCTGGATGACCTCCGGCGACGAGGGATCCGCGGGGTCCACCGTCTTGTGGTTGCGGATGAGCGGCAGCCCCAGCACGCCGTCACGCTCGCGCAGGGTGTCGCGCACCTGGCGCAGGTCGAACCACAGGTTGTTGGTGTGGAAGTACGGGTGCCGCTGCAGGTCGGTCGCGGCCGCCGCGTCCTCCGGCGCCGTCTGCGCGGTCTCGCGCAGCACCAGCCGGCCGTCGCTGCGCCGCACCACCAGGTGGCCGCCCTTGACGTCAGCCGGCGTCCGTCGGCACACCTCCGCCGCGTACGGCGCCCCGGTGCCGGCGAACCAGGCCATCATCGCCGGGTCCGGCGCGGCCCCGAGGTTGTCGGAGTTGGAGACCGAGGCGTAGCGGTAGCCGGCGTCGAGGAGGGCGTCGAGCACGCCCGAGGCGAGCAGGGCCGTGTAGAGGTCACCGTGGCCGGGCGGACACCACTCGAGCGTGGGGTCCGCCGGCCACTCGACGGGGGTGAGGTCGTCGGAGCGGAGCTTGGGCTCCCGGTTCTGCAGGAAATCCAGCGGCAGCCCGTCGACCTCCAGCCCGTGCGGCGCCAGGGCGGCCAGCGAGTCGTCGCGGGTGCGGAAGCTGTGCATGAACAGCAGGGGCAGCGCGACGCCGAGCTCGGCGCGCACGTGCTTGACCTGGCCGGCGATGACGTCGAGGAAGGTGAGTCCGTCGCGCACCGGCAGCAACGTCTTGGCCCGGTCCATGCCCATCGACGTGCCGAGGCCACCGTTGAGCTTGATGATCGCGGTGACCGCTGCGGCGTCGCGCTGCGCCTGCAGGTCGGCGTGGACGTCGTGGGCCCGGTCGATGCCGGTCAGTGGGTCGACGTCGTCCTCGCGGACGAGCCCGGTGGCCCCGGCCTCCAGCTGCCGGTAGAAGTCGGTGAAGACGTCGATCGCGCCCTGTGCGACGTCGGCGTCGGCCATCTTGCGCTGCGCCTGCTCGAGTGGGGTCATCGGGCCTAGGGTAGCCACATGTCCGGGTCCGCGGCGGGATCGCCGGTCGACGCGAAGTGGCGGCTGCGCGAGCGGCTGCTCGCGGCGCGCAGCGCCCGCTCGACGTCGCAACGCGAGGCGGTGGCGCAGGCCTTGGCGTGGCACCTGCTGGCCGAGCCGGTCGTCGCGAGGGCAGGCAGCGTGGCGGCCTACCGGTCGATGGCCGCGGAGCCCGGCACCCAGCCGCTGCTGGCGGAGCTGCTCGCACGTGGCACGCGGGTGCTCGTTCCGGTGGTCGACGAGCACGGGCTGGACTGGGTCCGCCACGACCCCGACGATCCCACCGAGCGCAGCAGCATCGGCGTCGAGGAACCGAGCGGCCCCCGCCTGGGCCGCGCCGCCCTGCTCGAGGTCGACGTCGTGATCGTCCCCGCGCTCGCCGTGGACCATGCGGGGCGCCGGCTCGGCCGCGGCGCCGCCTACTACGACCGTGCACTGGGCGAGGTGAGGGCGCCCGTGGTCGCGCTGGTCCACGCCGACGAGCTGCTGCCCGAGGTGCCGGCCGAGCCGCACGACGTCCCGGTCACCATGGCGGCCACGGAGTCCGGCATCTTCCGCGTCCCCTGAGCGGGCCCTCCGCCGGCGTCGGTCAGCCGCCGGGGCGCAGGACGAGGGTCTCCTCCGTCGCGGCCTCCACCGCGGCGCCGGAGAACGCCCACGGCAGCGTCTCGCCACGGGCCCACAGCTCGGTCTGGTCGACGTAGTGGGGGTGGTAGGCGTGGCCGGAGGCACCCGTGAGGTTGATCCAGCGGGACCGGTCCAGGTTCGCGAGGTCCACCACCATCCGCATCGAGGGGACGGCAGTCACGTCGTATCCCTCCCTGGCGTCCCAGCCCGTGGCGTCGACGATGCCGGTCCCGCCACCGAGCTCGTACGGCCCCCGGTTGAACAGGCCCTCGACGAGACCGATGCCCGACGTGCCGAGCGTCTGGTTGACCAGCTCGAGGCGGTGCAGACGGCCCCACGTCCAGTCCTCCGGCTCGCGCGACTGCCGACGGGTCAGCTCGTCGCGGGCCCGGCGCATGGCCTCGGCGAGGATGACGTCGCGGTCCTCCTCGACACCGGGCGTGTCGACGTCGTCCCACCAACGGCTCTCCTCGTCGTCGATGATGCGGTCCAGGACGTTGAACCAGCGCTCCCCGCCGTCGGGATGCTGCTCCGGCGGGAGCTGGTCGTGGAAGGTGAGCTCGAGCAGGTGACGCCACACGACGTTGAAGTAGGCGGCCGACGAGGAGTCCGGCGGCTGGGAGAAGTCCCACCCGCGCAACGTGTCCTGGCCCTGGCGGTCGAACTCGTCCCCGAGCTCGACGTCCAGCAGGTAGGGCACGAGCCGCTCGGCGTTGCCGTTGTGGGTGTCGGTCTGCATCGCGGTCATGTCGGCGACGTCGAAGCCGTCCCCGGCCTGCAGCAGGTCACGGATCCGCTCGGAGCGGTATCCCGCAGCCGTGTCGGCACCCAGCGTGTACGGATAGCTGCCGATGACCCTGTTGTTGGCCGTGACGATCGCCCCCTCGTCGGGGTTGAGCACGCTGGGCAGCTCCTCGAACGGGATCTCGCCGGTCCACTCGTGGGTGCCCGTCCATCCCGGCGCCGGGTAGCGCCCGTTGCCGCGGCTGCGGATCGGGATGGCGCCGGGTGACTGGTAGCCGATGTTGCCGTCCACGTCGGCGTAGACGAGGTTCTGCGAGGGAACGGTGAACAGCTCGGCCGCGTCGCGGAAGTCCTCCCAGTCCTGGGCCCGGCCGAGCGCGAACACCGCCTTGATGGTCGGCCGCGGGGTGAGGGCCGTCCACTGCAGCGAGACGGCGTAGTCCCCCTTCTCCACGTCCCGCACGGTGCCGCTGCCGACCTCGCTGATGTTCTCGTCGAGGTCGGACAGGATGGGGCCGTGCCGGGTCTCGCGCACCGTGATGGTCTCGGGCTCCCCGCCGGCCACCTCGAAGGTCTCCTCGCGGGTCTCGAGCGGCAGCTGCTCACCCTCGAACTCATAGGTCTCGCCGTCGACGCGCTCGAGGTAGAGGTCGGCGACGTCGGCGTACATCGTGGTGACGCCCCACGCGACCTTCCGGTTGTGGCCCACGACCACGCCGGGGAGGCCGGAGAAGGAGTATCCCGCGACGTCGTAGGGACACTCCGACGTGACCTGACGGCACCGCAGGCCCACCTGGTACCAGATCCCCGGCATCGAGGGCGCGAGGTGCGGGTCGTTGGCGAGGATCGGCTTCCCGGTGGCGGTGCGGTCCCCGGAGACCACCCAGGAGTTGGACCCGATGCCGTCCCCGGTCCCGAGCAGGGCCGGGACGGCCTCGGCTGCGCGTTGCGCCGACCCGAGCCGGTCGACCGCGGCCGATGCGCGTCGCGCGTCCGCCGCGTCGTCGGCGCGGAAGCTGCCGTCAGTGACCTCGCCGCCACCGACGATGGTGGCGTGGTCCTCGGGGTAGCCGGGCCACAGCTCCTCGACCTGCGCGGTCGTGAGGTCCTCGGCGGCCTGCACACGCCCGATCTCGTCGTTCATGTTGCTGCGCAGGTCCCACGCCATCGCCTTGACCCAGGCCAGGGAGTCCACCGGTGTCCACGGCTCGGGGCGGTAGTCCGGCCCGGTCAGGGACAGGACCGTGTACTCCAGGGCGAGGTCCGAGCCCGACCGGTTGTCGATGTAGGCGTTGACGCCGCGGGCGTAGGCGCGCAGCAGCTTCCGGGTCGGCTCGTCGAGCTGGCGGTACTCCTGCTCGGCGACGCGACGCCACCCGAGGGTGCGCACGAACTGGTCGGTCTCCAGGGCGCCCTCCCCGACGAGCTCGGCCAGCCGGCCAGAGGTGACGTGACGGCGAAAGTCCATCTCGTAGAAGCGGTCCTGGGCATGGACGAAGCCCTGTCCGAAGAAGAGGTCCAGCTCGTGCTCGGCCTCGACCTGCGGAATGCCGTGTGCGTCGCGGCCGATCGTGACGTCCGCCGTCAGCCCGCTGATCGTCCGCTCGCCGGTGACGTCGGGGAACGGGCCGCGCACGTTGATGAAGACGAGTGTCCCGATCGCCAGGGCGAGGGCCAGGACGACCGCGACGGTCCCGATGAGTAGTCGACGCACCCGCACATCATCACCCACGGGGACGTCAGGTGGTGACGAGTCCCCGCCGCGGCTCGGGGGCTCAGAGGACGCTCTGGCCGATCGGCCCGGGGTTGCAAGCGATCTCCCACCGGAACCCGGCAGGGTCGGCGAAGTAGCCCGAGTACCCGCCCCACTCCCGCCACTGCCCCTGTGACACCTCGGGCGCCCCGGCGGTCCGGGCCTGCTCGAGCACCGTGTCGACCGCGTCCGCCGTGGGCACGTTGTGGGCCAGCGTGATCGGCACCAGTCCTGCCCCGCGCCTGATCGGGCCGACCTCGGCCTCGAAGCCCGCCTCGGACCACAACGACAGGACGATCCGCTCCCCCACCGAGATCATGAGGACCTCGTCCGGCTCCTCCAGCGCGGGCGCCCAGCCGAGACCGTCGACGTAGAAGGTGCGCACCGCCGCGAGGTCCGGCACCGCGAGCGTGATGAAGCTGATCCGTGCCTGCACCCCGCCATCGTCGCACCCGACCCGCCGACGATGCTCGATCAGCGGGACCGCTCGACGTCGCGCACCTCACCGACCAGCTCCTCGAGCACGTCCTCGAGCATGATGACGCCGCGGACGTGGCCCTCGGCGTCGGCCACGCGGGCCATGTGGGAGCCGCGCGCCTGCATCGTGCGCAACGCCTCGTACAGGCCGGAGCCGGGCGCCACCGTGGACAGCGGACGAAGCCACTTGTCGGCGATCGGCTGGACGCGGGCGTCGTCGTCGGTCTCGAGCACGTCCTTGATGTGCAGGTAGCCGGCGAGGTCGCCCGAGGCGTCGGTGACGGGGAAGCGGGAGAACCCGGTCTCCGCGCAGGCCTCCTCCACGTCCACGGGGGTGGCCGAGGGAGCGATGGTGACCAGGCCGTCCCGTGGCAGGAGCACCTGGTCGACCGTGCCGCCGTGGAAGTCCAGCGCCCCCGAGACCAGCCCGTACTCCTCCTCGTCGAGCAGGCCCTCCCGTCGGGACTCCTCCACCAGGCCGGCCACCTCGTCGTGGGTGTAGGTGGACGCGACCTCGTCGACCGGCTCGACCCGCAGCAGCCGGACCGAGACGTTGGCGATGCCGTTGAGGCTGACGACGACGGGCTTGAGGACCGCGATGACGCCAAGCATGAACGGGCCCAGCAGCAGGGACGCGCGGTCCGGCTTCACCAGGGCCAGGTTCTTGGGCACCATCTCGCCGAAGACCACGTGCAGGAACACGATGATGCTCATCGCGATGACGAACGCGATCGGGTGCACGAGGTCGTCGGGCACGTTGAGCGCATCGAAGATCGGCTCCATCAGGTGGGCGAGCGCAGGCTCGCTGATGGCACCGAGCCCCAGCGAGCAGATCGTGATGCCCAGCTGGGCGGCCGCCATCGCGAGCGTGACGTTCTCCATGGCCTTGAGCGCGAGCTTGGCCGAGCGCTTCCCGGCCGCGGCGAGGGGCTCGATCTGTGTGCGACGGACCGAGATCAGCGCGAACTCCGAGGCGACGAACAGCGCGTTGAGCGCCAGCAGGACGACGGTGAGGCCCACTCCGAGGTAGTCGTTCATGCCCGCTCACGCCCCGGGTCGGTTGTGACCCCGTCCTCGCTCGGGTCCACCACGGTCAGGGAGACGCGGTCGATGCGCCGGCCCTCCATCCGCTCGATCGTCAGGTCGACGTCGACCGTGCGAGGCAGGCCCTCCTCGTCGTCGCCGGTGCCCGGCAGCGTGAGGCGCAGGGTGTCGTCGCGCTGGCCGAGTCGGCCCAGCTCGGCCTGCAGCAGGCCGGCGATGGTCTCGTAGTCCTCGCCCTCGGGGAGCGCGATGCCGGTCTGTTCCAGCACCTCGTCCGGACGCAGGAGGCCCGACAGCGACCACGTGCCGTCCCGCCGGTGCCGGCTGCGGGAGGAGAGCCGGTCGTGCTCGTCGGCGATGTCGCCGACGATCTCCTCCACGAGGTCCTCCAGCGTCACGACGCCGTCGGTGCCGCCGTACTCATCGACGACGACAGCCATCTGCATGCCCTGCTCGCGCAGGACCACCAGCAGGGGGTCCAGCTCCAGGGTGTCGGGCACCGTGGCGGCCGCACCGGCGATGTCCTCGACCCGCACCGAGCGCCGCCGATCCGGGCTCACACCCACGGCCTGCTTGATGTGCACGATGCCGACGACGTCGTCGGGTGAGCGACCGATGACCGGGAACCTGGAGTGCCCGGTCTGGCGGGTGGCCTCGATGACGTCCTGGGCAGTGTCGTCGCTCTCCAGGAAGTGCACGCGCACGCGCGGCGTGCGGACGTCGGCGGCCGCGCGGTCGCCGAAGGCGATGCTGCGGGCGACCAGGTCGGCCGTCTCGTCGTCGATCGAACCCTCCTGGGCCGAGCGCAGCACGAGGGAGCGCAGCTCCAGCGGCGATCGGGCCGAGCGCAGCTCCTCCTGCGGCTCCACCCCCAGGCGCAGCAACGTCTTGTTGGCGACCCCGTTCAGGAACCGGATCGGCCACGCCATGGCGACGGTGAACCAGCGCTGCGGCAGCTGCGTGACGGCCGCCGTGGCCTGGGGCCGGGCGAGGGCCAGGTTCTTGGGGATCAGCTCGCCGACCAGCATGGTCACGATGGTGCTCAGGGTGATCGCGATGGCGTAGGAGGCGATGCTCTGCGCGGTTCCGGTGACACCGACGTCCTCCAACGGGCCGCGCACGAGCCGGCCGATGGCGGGCTCGGCGAGATAGCCGATCGCGAGGTTGGTGATCGTGATGCCGAGCTGTGCGCTGCTCAGCTGCGTCGAGAGGGTCTGCAGGGCCCTGAGCGTTCCGGCGGCACCTGGCTCACCGGCCTCGGCCGCCCGCTCGATCGTGGCGCGGTCGACGGTGACGAAGGAGAACTCCGCCGCGACGAAGACGCCACAGGCGAGCATCAGCAGCAGGGAGGACGCGAGCAGGAGGGCCTCGGTCATGACGGGGATCTGGGAGGTTGGGGATCATCCACAATGCGCCGAACGATACCCTTGGCCACTCACCCACGACGAGTCGGAGTAGCCGTGCCCACCTATCAGTACCAGTGCACCGAGTGCGCCCTCGCACTCGAGGTCCAGCAGTCGTTCAGCGACGACTCCTTGACCGTCTGCCCGGAGTGCGAAGGGCGATTGCGCAAGGTCTTCAACGCCGTCGGAGTGGTCTTCAAGGGCTCGGGCTTCTACCGCAACGACAGCCGCGGCCAGGCCCCCTCCGAGGGTGGCGAGTCCTCCTCCGGCGCGCCGGCCGCAGGCAAGGAGTCCACGGGCGCAGGGTCCTCCGGCACTGACTCCTCGAGCACGTCGTCCTCCGGCAAGGAGTCCACGAGCAGCAAGGACTCGGGCACGTCGGCGTCCACGAAGTCCTCGAGCACGTCCTCCTCGGGCCAGGGCTCCGGCTCGGCCGCCTGAGAGGTTCCGCAGGACCTCGGTGCCGCTCAGACCACCGCGACGCCGGCCAGGACGCTCGCGCCGACGGCGATCGCGCGCTCGTCGACCCGCAGGTTGCCCTGGTGCAGGTCGTAGGTGGGTCCGTCCGGCGTCCGCGTCCCCAGCCGGCCCATCGCCCCGGGCACGGCCTCGACGTACCAGGCGAAGTCCTCTCCCCCGAGGCTCTGTGTGGTGGAGGCGACGGCCGCCGGACCGACAGCGCTGGTCACCGCCTGACGGAGGGCCTCCGTGGCCCCGAACTCGTTGACCACGGGCGGCACGCCCCGGACGTAGGTGACGTCGGCGCTGACGCCGAACGGGGCGAGGATGTCGGTGATCAGGCCGCGCACGAGGTGCTCGGCCTGGTGCCACGCGGCGGCGTCGAGCATCCGCAGCGTGCCTCCGACCTCTCCGGTGGCAGGGATGACGTTCGGCGCGTTGCCGGCCGAGAGCTGTCCCCAGACCAGGCTCGCGCCGGCGCGCGGGTCGAAGCGACGCGAGAGCACCGCGGGCAGCTGGGTCACCAGGCTCGCCAAGGCGTAGGTCAGGTCCTCGGTCAGGTGTGGCCTGGAGGTGTGCCCACCCCGCCCGCTGAGCGCGATGGAGAGGCGATCGGTCGCGGCGGTGATGGCGCCCTCACGAACGCCCACCAGTCCGACGTCCAGGGACGGGTCGCAGTGCAGCGCGAAGATGCGCGAGACTCCCCTGAGGATCCCACCGGAGAGCAGTCTCAACGCTCCGCCGGGCATGACCTCCTCGGCCGGCTGGAAGATGAGGCGCACGCGCCGGGGCAACGCCTCGGCCTCGTGCAGGTCACGCAGGGCGACCGCGGCGCCGACCAGGGCGGCGACGTGCAGGTCGTGTCCACAGGCGTGGGCGACGCCGGGCACGGTCGAGCGCCACGGGTCCGACGTCGTGTCGCTGACCGGCAGCGCGTCGAGGTCGGCGCGAAGCGCCACGATCGGGCCGCCCTCGGGGCCGACCTCGGCGACCACGCCGGTTCCCTCGAGGCGTTCGTGCCACAGCCCGAGCTTGTCCATCCAGGCCGCGACCACGTCGGTCGTCCGCTCCTCGCGCCACGAGAGCTCCGGGCTGGCATGCAGGTCCCGCCGCAGCTCGATGAGGTCGGGAGTGACGACCTCGACCGACCGGGCGATGGCCGCGGACGGGGTGGCTTCGGAAGGCATCTGATCAGGATACGTCCTGCCGGCCGGCCCCGCGGCCCCTCGGCCGGGGCCCGGCATGCAGCGTCGACCGGGGTCGATGCGGCTACGGTGGGCTGGTGGACGTGGCTCTCGGGTTTATCGTGGGGCTCATCGTCGCGGGCGTTGCAGGCCTCATCTGGCGCCGCACCCGTGCAGTCGAGCCCGTCCCGGTGGACGAGACGGACGAGCTCGCCCAGATGCTTGCCGACGTCGCCGTGACCCTGCTCGCCACCGCCGTCGATGCCCCGGGACTGAGCGTGGGCGAGCGGCTCACCCTCGTCGACGACCTCCGCTCGCGCGACCTGGTCGACGCCGAGCAGCACGCGGCGGCCCGTCAGCAGGTGCTCGGCCAGGGGGAAACGTGAGCGGCACGTCGTGGGTCAGCGCCGACGGTGGGGCGATGGACCGCGTCGTCGTGCTGTGCGCGGTGCTGCTCGGTCTGTGCGCCGCCGTGATGGTCGGCGTCACGATCGCCCGCGACGTGTGGGGCGGCGTGGCGTTCTGGACCGTCGTGCTGGCCCTCTGCCTCGTCGTCGGGCGCCAGGGCCTGCGGCGCGTCCGTCGGGCCGGGCGTGAGGACCCCTCGTGAGGATCAGGGCTGCAGCGTCGCCTTGATCTGCTCGACCGTCTCGTCGCCGAGCCTCTCCAGCCTGCCGCGAGCCAGCGAGGCGAGGACGTTCAACGGGAACGGGAAGTCGAAGACCGCACGGTAGTGGATCCGCGTCCTCTCGCCGTCCGGCGTGAACGCCAGGTGGTCGGTGGCCGTGGTCCTGCCGTTGCGCCCCCGGCACACGAAGTGCGAGGGGCGGTCGTGGGCGATCGTCTCGTACGTCAGCTCCACGGTGCGACGCAGGAACCTCGACCGGTTGAGGTAGGTGGTGCCCACACCACCGTCACCGGAGGTTCGCCGGGTCTCGATCGTCCCGGGGTCCCACTGCTCGGTGTTCTCGAAGTCGCTGAGGAAGTCGAAGACGTCCTCGACCGGCCGCCCGACGTGGAAGGTGCGCTCGACGTCCATGCCTGGAGCGTAGGTCCGCTGCGAGGGCGCGCAACTCATCGCGCTGTCCCTCGCGGCGAGCCAGGTACCACAGCGTCGTGACCAGGACCCCGAGTCCAGCCGCTGCGCCGGTGCCGATGACGGAGGCCCGCGCGCCGAAGACCTCGCCCACCCAGCCGACGAGTGGTGCCACGAAGGGCACGCTGCCGATGAAGACCATGATGTACAGCGCCGCGACGCGTCCTCGCATGGCCGGCGTCACCGTCGTCTGGATGTAGGCGTTGGCGGTCGTCGCCATGGTCAGGACGCTGACGCCGATGAGCGGCAGCACCAGGGCGTAGGTGGCATAGGTGGGCATGAGGCCGGAGAGGATCTGCACGACCGAGAAGGCCAGCCCCGAGAGCACCACGAAGCGGATGCGCGGGGTGGTGCGGCGAGCGGCGAGCAGGGCTCCGGCGAGGGAGCCGATGGCCAGCAGCGACCCCAGCAGGCCGTACTCGCTGGCCCCACGGCCGAACTCGTCGGTGGCCATGAGCGCGCTGGTGATCTGGAAGTTCATCCCGAAGCCGCCGAGGAAGAGCACGCACGTCAGCACCAGGACCAGGTCGGGCCGCGAGCGCACGTACCGCAGGCCCTCCCGGACGGCGCCCCTGCCGCGGCCGATCACCGGCGTGGGCGTGAGTCGCTCGGTGTCCATGACCTGCAGCGCCCAGTAGGCGGCGAGGTAGCTGACGGCGTTGATCGTGATGACCCACCCGGTGCCGACGACGCCCCCGCCCAGGGCGGCGATCATCAGCCCGGCGAGCCCGGGCCCGACCAGGCGGCCGGCGTTGAACGACGCGGAGTTGAGCGCGACGGCGTTGCCGAGGTCCTCCGGTCCGACCATCTCCGGGACGAAGGACTGGCGTGCCGGAGCCTCCAGGGCGCGGCCGATGCCGAAGACCAGGGCCAGCACGTAGACGTGCCAGGCCTGCACGACACCGGTGACCGCCAGGACGCCGAGCACGCCGGCCGGGACGGCCATGGCGACCTGCATGATGCGCAGCAGCGTGCGCTTGGCGAAGCGGTCGGCCAGGACACCACCGAAGGGCGAGAGCAGCAGCGTGGGCAGCAGCTGCAGCGCGACGGTGAAGCCGAGCGCGGTGCCGCTGCCGGTGAGGACGAGGATCAGCCACGCCTGGGCGGTGTTCTGCATCCAGGTGCCGGTGTTGGAGATCAGGGAGCCAGAGGCGTAGATGCGGTAGTTGCGGACGGACAGGGCGCGGAACGTGGGGCTCACCGGGGCCTCACCGCACCCCTCGTGGCCCTCCCCGTGACGTCTCTCATGACTCGGCGATCCCGGTCAGGATGGCCGAGGCCTCGCGCAGGACCGCACGCTGGCGGGCATCGAGGTGCTGCAGGCGCTGGTGCAACCACGCGTCCCGGCGCCGGCGCTCCTCCGCCAGCACCTTCTCCCCCACCTCGGAGATGGCGACGACGACCTGTCGGCCGTCCTGCGGATGCGGCTCGCGGGTGGCGTGGCCGTTCTCCACGAGGCAGTTGATGGTGCGGGTGACGGACGGTGCACTGACCCGCTCGCGCGCGGCGACGGAAGAAGGGGTCGTCGGACCGAGCTGCCAGAGCGTGCCGAGGACGGACAGCTGGGTGGGCGTCAGGTCGGACTGCCGCTCCTGGCGCAGTCGACGATTGAGTCGGGCCACCGCCATCGCGAGAGTCTGGGTGTCGGTGGGCATGTGCTTAGCATAGTTCATTAACCATGTTAATTCAACATCGCAACCATCGGTCGAGACCGCCCGGCGCGGGTCCGGACGTCGCTCAGGGAGATGGTGGTGCGAGGCCCTCGTCCGGGTCGACCTCCTCGCCGTCGACGAGGACAGCCGGCACCGAGCCCGGCCCCTCACGATTCTCGTACGTCCGCGCGGCGAACCATCGCCGCTCGTCACGAGAGAGCGTCGGCACCTCCTGTCCGACGTCGACGCCGACGTCGGACAGCGCCCCACGGACCGATCCGGCCACCTCGTCGACCGGGGCGTCGTCGTCCATCCCGGTCACTGCCTCCGACACCGCGCGGTAGAGCGTCAGCGGCTCGACGTCACTGTCCTGCACGGCAGCGACGAGGTAGCCCAGGGCCGTCTCGTTCGTCCGCGAGCCTCCGCGTGCCTCGACCACCTGGAGCACCACCGTGCGTCGACCTGCCTCGGCCTCGCGGGCGAGGTCGTCGCCGTGCTCGGCGAAGAACTCCTGGCAGTGGGGGCACGTCAGGTCGGTCTGCACCACCAGCTCCGCATCGCCGCCCCGGGAGAGCTCCAGCCCGGCGTCGCCGAAGCCGGCCGGCGCGGCCACGCGGGCGTCGCGCTCGTACTGCGCGGCCTTCTCGGCCGTCTCCTGGCGGAGTTGCAGGTACAGCACGCCGACGGCCGCGATGACGACCAGCACGAGGACGAGCAGGATCACCGCCCTGACGCGACCGGCGCGATCCTGCGCGGGAGCCGACATCAGGTCACGACCCGCGGGCTGAGGGTGAGCCTGAGGGCGGCGAGTCCGGCCGCCCCGGCCACCACCGCGCCCCCGACGACGGCCGCGATCGACGCCTGTGCCGCGCCCGCCTGCAGGCCGACGAAGACCGGCGCCACCAGGGCGAGCCCCGCCAGGGCACGTCCGACGCTCTGGTCGGTCACCGACCGCATGACGTTCGCGACGAGCACGGCGATCCCCAGTGCCGTGACGCTGAGCACCAGCAGCCGGACCACGACGCCCGCCGAGGTCGAGGAGAGCACCAGCACGGCGGTGGCCACGAGCACACCCGGCACCTGCGCCCCCACGCAGGCCAGGAGGAGACCGCGGCGCACGTCGGCCGGTCGGGCGCCGAGGACCCACAGCCGTCCGACCGGACCCAGGCTGCTGCGCAGACCCAGCACGGGAAGGGCGCTGAAGACCGCGGCGACCAGCACGGTGCCGGCAGCGGCCTCGGCCCGGTCCAACGCATCCATGCGGGCCGCGACCCAGGCGGCACCACCGCACACCACGACGGCCAAGCCGATCTCGGTGGCGAGGGTGGACTGGCGGGCGATCGTCGTGGCGACGCCCACGGGGACTCGCCACGATCCCGGCACCCGTCCACCACTGCTGGTCCCGTCCCGGAACGTCACGCCCTTGCGGGTCGTCGCCGCGCCGGTGTCCGTCGCCACCCAGGCCCAGACCGCGGCGAGCAGGCACGCCAGCACCGCCGCCACCTGCCAGGAGGCGTACGGGTCCTCCCGCGACAACGGACCGACGAGCGGGGACCAACGGTGCGGCGCCAGCCCGGCCCTGGCCGGGTCGCTGATCGCCCACACGGCGTGGGCGATCAGCAGCATCACGCCGATCCCGACGGGCAGCCCGACCCCCAGCCGGCGCAGCCCCGGGAGCCGGGCCAGCAGCGACGCCACCGTTCCGAGCACGAAGGCCAGCAACAGACCTGAGGCGAAGCCGGTGATCACGCCGAACGGGTTCGCGCCCGATGCCAGGCAGTACGCGGCGACGCACACCACCGCGACGGCCCCGCCGACCACTGTGGGCAGCAGGACCGGGACCAACGACAGCAGGGCCAGCGAACGGCGCCCCAGCGGGAGCACCGCGAGGCGCTCCCGCTCGCTGAGCACCTGGCGTCGCCACAGGTCGCGGCTCACCACGGCGAAGGTGCCACCGAGGGCCCCCGACCAGGCCAGGACACCGATCAGGAAGAGGGAGGCGTCCAGCGGGCCGTCGGACATCGTGCGCCCCAGCTGTGCTGACTGCAGGGCCGCCACCGTCACGAGGCTGAGCCCGGCGGCCACCACGAAGGCCACGAACCCCGAGTAGGGGACGAGCCGTCCGACGGTCAGCCGGTGCAGGCCGCGACTGACCTGCCCGACCTGCTGCGTCGCCGTGGCGAGGACCACCGGGACCGGCGTCATGTCTCGAAGTACCCGGCCACGAACCGCTCGCACTCCGCCCCGGAGGAGAACGGCTCGTCGCTGGCCGCCACGACCCGGCCGTCGTTGACGATGACGACGTGGTCGGCGATCCGGGCCACGGAGTCCAGGTCGTGGTTCGACATCACGATGGTGGCTCCGTCGTCGCACAGGTCGCTCAGGGCGGTGCGGATCTCGCGGCTGCTGACGAAGTCGAGCCCGTTCTGCGGCTCGTCGATCATGAGCAGGTCGGGGTCGGCCATCATGCCGGTGATGAGCTGGGCCTTGCGCTTCATGCCCATGCTGAAGTCACGCATCCGCGTGGTCCCCGGGTCCAGCTGGAATCGGACGCTCAGCGTGGCGGCCCGGTCGAACAGCACGTCCGGGTCGTCGCCGAACGAGCGTTCACGGACGCGGGCGACGAAGGAGAAGAACTGGTCCAGGGTGAGCTCGGAGAAGAGCAGCTCGTCACCGTCGGGGACGAAGGCTGCCCGACGCCGACCCTCCACGCTGCGCGACATCAGGTCGGAGCCGCCGACGTGGGCAGTCCCCCGAGCTGACGGGATCAGTCCGTTGACGGCCCGCAGCAGGGTGGTCTTGCCACTGCCGTTGGGTCCGAGCAGGGCGGTGATCCCCGGGGTGATCTCCAGGTCGAGCGGGCCCAGCACGAAGGAGCCGAGTCGCACCTGCAGGCCCTCCACCGCGAGGGTGAGGAGCTCTCGGCGAGGTGCGTCCACGGCAGTCATGTTCTCAGGTCCTTCACCGCACGGACCAACGCCCGGCCGTCGGCACTCGGTGGCACGAGGCACGCCAGGTGCAGGGAACCTGCGGCGAGCAGACCCAGCACGGCGCAACGCACCACGAAGCCGGCCTGACCGTCCCACGATCCCGCCCCCAGCGTGAGCAGGGCCGTGATCACCAGGGCGAGTGCGGCCACCGGTCCGATGACGGTGATCAGCGCCTCCTGGGCGGAGCTGCCCCGCTCGCGACGCAGGCCGACGGTGAACCGTTCCCGGTAGACGATGTCCAGCCGCAGGCCGCAGGCCCCGGCGACGACATGATGGGCGAGCTCGTGCACCACGCCGGTGACCGCCATCGTCAGCAGGAAGACCCCGCCGAAGGCCGCGACGAACAGCAGGGGATCCGGCGGGGCGAGGGCGATCGCGATCACCGCCGCGAACGGCACGAGCAGCACCACGCCGAGCGCGACCTGTGACTCCAGCGCCGCCCTCGCCGTGACGGCGACACTCGGCACCAGGTGGCGACGACGTGCGCCCCGGGCGGGGTAGTTCAGCCGCACCGGGAACATCGCGAGGTCGAGGAACGGGCGGACCAGCGAGTGCTGGACCTGCTGGCGCCAGGACGATCGCATCGAGAGCACGCCGGCCACCTGGGCCTGGTGGACGAACCTCCCGACGTCGCCGAAGGCGCGTTCCTCATCGATGCCGTACGTGGTGGAGAGCATGTCGGCGAGCCGACCGAGGGTGACCTGCCCCTGGGAGGACACGACGTCCAGGACGAACCGACCACAGGCATTGAGGTCGCCATACCTGGCGCCGTCCACCCACGTCACGACGTCCTCGCGCGCGTAGGAGAGGTCGGCCCCCTGGTCGATCACCGCACTCATGGTGTCAGCAGCCCGAGCCGTGGAAGGCCCGGAAGTCCGAGAAGAAGCTGGAGAGGCTGGAGTCGCAGTTGGACCAGATGATGAACGCGTAGCAGAGGAACGCGAACACCACGAGCCCGACGAACGACAGGAGCGTCGCCAGGGAGATGCCGGTGGAGGTCTTCATGGGAATCCTTTCGACGGGGTCCGGGACGGTCGGGCCGCGGGGTGCTCCGAGCCCGGAGCACCCCGCTGGACCGATCAGCAGCCGTCGCCCCACCAGCGGCGCACCGCGGTGACGGTGTTGCCGAAGCTGTTGCAGTCGGTCCGGACGCACTGGTCGCACACCCAGACGATGTACGCGGCGCTCACGCCGAGCACCGGCGCCGCGGCCAGGATGAACGCGGGCACTGCCTCGTTCTCCCCGAAGTCGGCCGCGTTGATGGTCGGCGCTTCATAAGCCATGACGGACATGGTCAATTCCCCCTCGATATCGTGTTCCTTCTGTTGCCACCGATGACACACGGACCGCGATGGTACGGCAACGTGTCACTATGATTTACGCCACGGTCGGACCGGGATCGAGGCCGGTGCCAGCCCCTCCTCAGGACTGCGGTTGCAGCGAGAATCCACTCCGTCAATTGACGAGGAAATTCTCATTTCGTCATGTGAGATGAATGTTCTATCACCCCGGGTGGATATCCCTTTCGCGCCGAGGTGATATCGGAACGGCGAATGAAGCCCGGGAATTGCTAGGGTCGACTTCAGTCGAAGCTCCCCGACCGAGGAGGTCACGTGCAGCGCGCCAGCGTCGACGTCATCGTCGAGCCAGCCATCCTGACCCTGCCGTGGTGGAACCCGCTCTCGCGCCTGCCTGCTGACGCGTCCGTCGGCTTCTTCGTCCTCGGGCTCGCGATCGTGGTCGGGGTGGCGGCACTGCGGGTGATGGGCCGCTTGCGGGGCCGCGCGGGGGTGCTCGCAGCCCTCGGGGCCGGGCTCGCGGTGCTCGCAGCGCTGGAGATGGGCGACGCCTACGAGGACGGCCCCTCCATCGCCCGCGCGCTGCAGGCCGAGGGCTCCATGAGCGACGTCGGCGAGATCGACGTGCACGCGCTGGCCCGCGGAGATCGCACGAGCACGACGGCCATGATCGACGGCGAGGAGGTCGACCTGGTGCTGACCGCTCGACCCGACGAGGGAGCCGTCGAAGCGGCCCTCGACTCCCCCTGACCCAGCCTGTACGAGGTCAGGCCTTGCCGGCCGCCAAGGCACCCAGCAGGTCGCGGTTCAGCTGGCTGATGACGTCCAGCGGGATGCCCTTGGGGCAGGCCGCGGTGCACTCGCCGATGTTGGTGCAGCCGCCGAAGCCCTCGGCGTCGTGCTGCTCCACCATGCCGATGACGCGGGACTCACGCTCCGGCTGACCCTGCGGCAGCAGGCCCAGGTGGTTGATCTTGGCGGCGGTGAACAGCATCGCCGAGCCGTTCGGGCAGGCTGCGACGCACGCACCGCAGCCGATGCACGCGGCCGAGGCGAAGGCGTGGTCGGCATCCTCCTTGGGCACGGGGAGGTTGTTGGCCTCCGGGGCCGATCCGGTGGGCGCGCTGATGTAACCGCCCGCCTGGATGATGCGGTCGAAGGCTCCGCGGTCGACGACGAGGTCCTTGACGACCGGGAAGGCGCCCGCGCGCCACGGCTCGATGTCGATGACGTCGCCGTCGGAGAAGGAGCGCATGTGCAGCTGGCAGGTCGTGGTGACCTCGGGCCCGTGCGCGATGCCGTTGATGACGACGCCACAGGCACCACAGATGCCCTCCCGGCAGTCGGAGTCGAAGGCCACCGGCTCGTCCCCGGCGAGGGTGAGCTGCTCGTTGAGGACGTCGAGCATCTCCAGGAAGGACATGTGCTCGCTGACGTCGTCCAGGCCGTAGGAGACCATCTGGCCCTTGTCGTCGGCGTTCTTCTGGCGCCAGACCCTGATGGTGATCTTCACTTGTAGCTCCTGGACTTCATCTCGACGTACTCATACTCCAGCGGCTCCTTGTGCAGGACCGGCTGCTCGTCCCCGAACTCCCAGGCCGACACGTAGGCGAACTGGTCGTCGTGCCGCAGCGCCTCGCCGTCCTCGGTCTGGCTCTCGGCGCGGAAGTGGCCGCCGCAGGACTCCCGGCGGTTCAGCGCGTCGATGCACATGAGCTCACCGAGCTCGAAGAAGTCGGCGACCCGGTTGGCGCGCTCGAGGGCCTGGTTGAGCTCCTCGGCCTCCCCGGTGACCTTGACGTTGCTCCAGAACTCGTCCTTGAGCTCACGGATCATGCCGATGGCCTTGATCAGGCCCTCCTCCGAGCGCTCCATCCCGCAGTAGTCCCACATGATGTGGCCGAGCTCCTTGTGGAAGGAGTCCACGGTGCGCGCACCGTCGATCGACAAGAGCTTCGTCACCCGCTCCTCGACGGCCTCGCGGGCCGCGACGACGGCCGGGTGGTCGTCGGCGATCTTCTCGAACGGGCTGTCGGCCAGGTAGTTGGCGATCGTGTTCGGGAGCACGAAGTAGCCGTCGGCCAGGCCCTGCATGAGGGCGGAGGCGCCGAGACGGTTGGCGCCGTGCTCGGAGAAGTTGGCCTCGCCCGCGACGAACAGTCCGGTCAGGTTGCTCTGCAGGTCGTAGTCGACCCACAGCCCGCCCATCGTGTAGTGGACCGCCGGGTAGATGCGCATCGGCTGCTCGTAGGGGTCCTCGCCCGTGATCTGGGCGTACATGTCGAAGAGGTTGCCGTACTTCGCCTCGACGGTGTCCCGCCCCATGCGCTCGATCGCGTCGGCGAAGTCGAGGTAGACGCCGAGGCCGCCGGGGCCGACGCCCTTGCCGTCGTCGCACTGGTACTTGGCGGCACGGGAGGCGATGTCGCGCGGGACCAGGTTGCCGAACGCCGGGTAGATGCGCTCGAGGTAGTAGTCGCGGTCCTCCTCGGCGATGTCCCGGGGGTCCTTGTCGACGTCGGCCTTGTCCTTGGGCACCCAGATGCGGCCGTCGTTGCGCAACGACTCGCTCATCAGGGTCAGCTTGGACTGGTAGTCCCCGGAGACCGGGATGCACGTCGGGTGGATCTGCGTGTAGCAGGGGTTCGCGAAGTAGGCGCCCTTGCGGTGGGCGCGCCACGTGGCGGTGACGTTGGAGCCCATCGCGTTGGTGGAGAGGAAGAAGACGTTGCCGTAGCCGCCTGTCGCAAGCACGACGGCGTCGGCGGTGTGGGTCTCGATCTCCCCGGTCACCATGTCGCGCACGATGACGCCGCGGGCCCGCTCGGTACCGTCGGAATCGGGGACCATGATGAGCTCGAGCATCTCGTGCCGGGTGTTCATCGTGACCGTGCCGGCGGCCACCTGGCGCTCCAGCGCCTGGTAGGCGCCGATGAGCAGCTGCTGACCGGTCTGGCCGCGGGCGTAGAACGTGCGGGAGACCTGGACGCCACCGAAGGAGCGGTTGTCCAGCAGGCCGCCGTACTCGCGCGCGAACGGCACGCCCTGGGCGACGCACTGGTCGATGATGTTCACCGAGACCTGGGCGAGCCGGTAGACGTTGGACTCCCGGGCGCGGAAGTCGCCGCCCTTGACCGTGTCGTAGAAGAGTCGGTAGATCGAGTCACCGTCGTTGCGGTAGTTCTTGGCGGCGTTGATGCCACCCTGCGCGGCGATCGAGTGCGCGCGGCGCGGGCTGTCCTGGTAGCAGAAGCTCGTCACCTGGTAGCCGGCCTCGCCGAGCGTCGCGGCCGCAGAGGCGCCGGCCAGGCCGGTGCCGACGATGATGACACTGATCTTGCGCCGGTTCGCCGGGTTGACGAGCTTGCCGTCGAAGGAGTGCTTGTCCCAACGCTGCTCGATCGGACCACCGGGCGCCCGGGTGTCGTGGATGTCCTCGCCGAGACCGTGGAACTGCTCGGAGGCGTTCTGGGGGACGTTGGTGTCCGAGGTGCTCTGGGTCATGAGGTACCGACTCCGAAGAAGAGGATCGCGAACGGGACGACGAGGAAGCCGAAGCAGATGAGCGCGGCGACGAAGGTCGAGACCCAGGTGATGGCCGACTCCTTGCGCCGGGCGCTGCGGTTCTGGCCGAGCGTCGTGAGCGCACTCCAGAAGCCGTGCCACAGGTGGAAGCCGACGGCGACGAGGCCGATCGTGTACAGCAGCACCACCCACCACAGCTCGAAGCCGTTGACGACGCGCTCGTACTTGCTGTCCGAGCCGCCGCCGGGCGCCAGCCAGTTGGGCAGCATCTGCGCGACGTGGCCGATGATGAACAGCAGCAGGATGACGCCGCCCCAGCGCATCGTGAACGAGGCGTACGAGCGCTGGACGCCAGTGCGGTTCTTGGTGGTGTGGTAGCGCTTGCCGCCGGCGTACCCGGCAGCCACCTTGTTGCGACGCCACAGCGTGATGGCCGCGTAGACGTGCATCACCAAGGCCGCGACGAGGACGACGCGCATGATCCACAGCAGGCCGCCGTGCGGGAGGTACGGCGTGAAGAGGTCCTCCAGGCCCGCCAGGTAGGAGTCGAAGTACTCCTGGCCCTGGAAGAACTTGAGGTTGCCGTACATGTGGACGAGCAGGTAGCCGAGCATGATCAGCCCGGACACCGCCATCGAGTACTTGAGGGCGACCGTCGAGCGTTTCGCCGACGTCCGCGGGAGCTGAGTCGTGGCCACGAGGTCACGGTAGACCCAGACCGGCCATGCGCGCTAAGTCATGGTGAGGTGGACCTTCATAGACATCAGGCATGATGGGCGCATGCAGTTCCAACAGCTCTCCTACTTCGTGGCCGTGGCCCGCACCCGGCACTTCACCCGGGCGGCCGACCTCGTCGGCGTCGCGCAGCCCACGCTCTCCAAGCAGATCCGCGTCCTGGAGAACTCCCTCGGGACCCCGCTGCTCGTCCGAGGTCGCGGCGCCGTCGAGCTGACGAGCGCGGGCGAGGCCCTGCTCCCCCACGCCCAGCGGATCATCGTCGACGTCGAGCAGGCGCAGCGCTCGGTGCACGAGGTGGCCGGGCTGCGCAGGGGCCGGGTCCGGCTGGGCGCCACCCCCTCGCTGTGCGACGGGCTGCTGCCCGACGTCCTGACCCAGTTCCACGCGGCGCACCCCGGCGTCGAGCTCGAGGTCCGCGAGGCCGGCTCACGCCTCCTGACCAGGGAGCTGGGCCGCGGCCGGCTGGACCTGGCCCTCGTCATCGTCCCGCTGCGCGAGGACGAGGAGGAGCTCGAGACCGTCCCCGTGCTCCGGGAGCGGCTGGTGCTCGCCGGGCCCGTCGACGCCGACCTGCCCCCGAGCATCGACGTCGCCGACCTGCGTGACCTGCCCCTGGTGATGTTCCGCGAGGGCTACGACCTGCGCGAGGTGACCCTGCACGCCTGCGCCGAGGCCGGGTTCACCCCGCACCTCGCGGTCGAGGGTGGGGAGATGAGCGCCGTCCTGCGCTTCGTCGAGGCGGGGCTGGGCTACGCCGTCGTGCCGGAGATGGTCATGACCAACCGCCCAGGTCTGCGAACCGCGGCCCTGCGCAACCCGTCGCTGCAGCGCCAGATCGCCCTCGCGCACCGACCGGCCCAGCTGCAGCTGGCGGCCGCCGCCTTCCGCGACGAGCTGCTCGCCAGCCTCACCTGACGAGCCCGCCGCCCATCCGTCCGCGACGCTCAGCCGCCCGCGAAGGGCAATGCCACGTGCGGGGCCCAGCCGGTCGTCGCGTCGTGCAGGTAGAGCGCCACCTCGGCGACCTCGAAGGTGCACGTGAAGCCGGCCAGCTCGCCATGGGCCCGGTCGAGCGCCTCGTCGTCGAGGTGCTGGGCGACGGTGACGTGCGGGTGGTAGGGGAACTGCGTGGGCTGAGCGTCCAGTGCGGTGCGCACGCGGTCGGCCAGGATCTCGCTCTCGGCGATGCCGCGGCTCACCGCGACGAAGACCACCGGGGAGACCGGCCGGAACGTCCCGGTGCCCAGCAGCGTCATCGTGAAGGGGTCCATGCCGGAGGCCACCTCGGCCACCCGCTCCGTGACGAGTGCGAGCCCGTCCGGAGCGACGTCGGTGGGCGGGACGATCGTGACGTGGGTCGGCACCTCCACGGCGAGCGGGTCCCCGAAGGAGGCCCGCCGCGCGCGCAGGCTGGATCCGTGCGGCTCCGGGATCGCGATGGCGACCCCGTACCTGAGGTCGTCAGGCACCGGATCCTCGGGCAAGGGGTCCCCGGGCATCGGGGACGAGCCCGATCCTGGCGTAGACGTCCGCCACGACCGGCGCCGCGGCCTCCCGCGCCCGCTCGGCACCGCGGGCCAGCACGCGATCCAGCTCTGCGCGGTCGTCGAGGTAGACCCGGGTGCGCTCGCCGAAGCCCCCGACGAACTCGGCCACGAGGTCACCCAGCGCGACCTTGAGGTGGCCGTACTGCCGACCCTCGAACTCGCGCACCACCGCGTCGACGTCGTCGCCGCTGATCGCCGAGTAGATCGTCAGGAGGTTGGAGATGCCGGGCTTGCCCTCGGGGTCGAAGCGGATCTCGTCGCCGGAGTCGGTGACCGCCGAGCGGATCTTCTTGGCCGCGCGCCCGGGCTCGTCGAGCAGGTCGATGATGCCGCTCGGAGACGACGCCGACTTGCTCATCTTGGCCGTCGGGTCCTGCAGGTCGAAGATCCGTGCGGTGCCCTTGACGATGTAGGGCTCGGGCAGAGGGAACGTCTCGCCGTAGTGGTGGTTGAAGCGCTGCGCCAGGTTGCGCGAGAGCTCCAGGTGCTGGCGCTGGTCCTCACCGACCGGGACGTGCTGGGGGTGGTAGAGCAGGATATCGGCCGCCTGCAGGATCGGGTAGGTGAACAGGCCGACGCTGGCCTTGTCCGCCCCGGTCGAGGCGCTCTTGTCCTTGAACTGCGTCATGCGGCCGGCCTCGCCGAAGCCGGTCAGGCAGTTGAAGACCCATGCGAGCTGCGTGTGCTCGGCGACGTGGCTCTGGCAGAACAGCGCCGAGCGCTCGGGGTCGATGCCGGCGGCGAGGAGCTGGGCCGCCGAGGCGTGCACCCGGTCGCGCAGAGCCGCCGGGTCGGGCTGCACCGTGAGGGCGTGCAGGTCGGCGAGGAAGTAGAACGCGTCGTGGTCGTCCTGCAGCCGGACCCACTGCCGCAGGGCCCCGAAGTAGTTGCCGAAGTGGAACGACTCCGCCGTCGGCTGGATGCCGGACAGCGATCGGGGAAGCGAGGCGGGCATGGCTGCATTCTGCCAGCCACGACTCGACGGCCTGTGGACACCACGGTGCCGGCCGTCGACGCGCACGCCCTACGCTCGGGCGGATGGACGACGTGCGCACGTGGCAGATCCCGGGTCGGGTCAACGTCGTGGGTGAGCACCTCGACTACAACGGCGGGCCGTCGCTCCCGTGCGCCATCGACCGCTTCCTCACGGTCAAGGCCCGGCCGCGAGAGGACGGGGTCGTCAACGCCTGGAGCGCCGGCCGCAAGGCCACGTTCTCGACCTCCGTCGGCCCGGGCGACGTGGACGACTGGGCGGCCTACGTCGCCGGCAGCGTGTGGGCGATGGCGCAGGCCGGACACCCGTCACGCGGGGTCGACCTGGTGATCGAGTCCGACCTCCCCGTGGGCGCCGGGCTCTCGTCGTCGGCCGCGCTCACCGTGGGCGTCGTCTCGGCCCTCGACGAGCTCGGCGGCGCGGGCCTGGACGGCACCGCCAGGGCCCTGCTGGCGCAACGTGCCGAGAACGACTTCGTGGGTGCGCCCACGGGCCTCATGGACCAGCTCGCCGTCGTGCACGGGCAGGAGGGCCACGCGCTGCTGACCGAGCCGCTGGCCGATCCACCCAGCGCGGACCCGGTCGCCTTCGACCCCACCGCAGCCGGGTTGTCGCTGCTGGTCATCGCCACGGGCGCCGACCACTCCCACGCCGCGGGCGGGTACGGCCAGCGGCGAGAGGAGTGTGAACGCGCGGCCACCGAGCTCGGCCTCGACCTGCTCGCGCACGCCGGTCTGGACGCCATGCTGACGCTCGAGGACGAGACGCTGAAGGCGCGACTGCGCCACGTCATCACCGAGACCGCGCGCGTCCGCGCCGCCGTCCGGGCGCTGCGGGACCAGCAGTGGGCCCAGCTCGGCACCATCCTCACCGCCTCGCACGAGTCGCTGCGCGACGACTTCCAGGTGAGCTGCGCCGAGCTGGACGTCGCCGTCGAGGCAGCAACGGAGGCCGGCGCGCTGGGCGCGCGGATGACCGGCGGCGGGTTCGGCGGCTCGGCCATCGCGCTCGTCCCGCAGAGCAAGGCCGGACCCGTTCGCGAGCTCGTCGAGCATCGCTTCGACGCCCTGGGCTGGGCGGCGCCGACGGTCTTCGCCGTCCGCCCGGCGGCCGGTGCCACACTGGTCCCGTGACAGCAGCCACCGAGGCCGGAGCGGCCCGACGCATCGCGTACCAGGGAGAGCCCGGAGCCAACTCCCACCTGGTCTGCAAGCAGCACCACCCCGACGCCGAGGCCGTGGCCTGCGCCTCCTTCGAGGACGTCTTCGCGGCGGTCGAGAGCGGTGCGGCCGACCTCGCGATGATCCCCATCGACAACTCCATCGCCGGTCGCGTGGCCGACATCCACCACTTCCTGCCGACCTCGGGCCTGCACATCGTGGCCGAGCACTTCCTGCGCATCCAGTTCATGCTCATGGCCGTTCCCGACGCCACGCTGGACTCGGTCCGGACCGTGCACAGCCATGTCCACGCCCTCGGTCAGTGCCGCAAGATCATCAAGCAGCACGGGTGGACGCCGTTGATCTCCGGCGACACCGCCGGCGCCGCTCGTGAGATCGCCGAGGCGCAGGACCCGACGCAGGCGGCCATCGCCCCACCGCTCGCCGCCGAGATCTACGGCCTGCAGATCCTGCAGCGCGACATCGAGGACGAGGAGCACAACACCACACGCTTCGTGGAGCTCTCCCCCGAGCCGCACCGCGCCGACGCGGGCAACGGCCCCGTCATGACCAGCTTCATCTTCAACGTCCGCAACATCCCCGCCGCCCTGTACAAGGCTCTGGGCGGCTTCGCGACCAACGGCGTCAACATGACCAAGCTGGAGAGCTACATGGTGGGCGGGGAGTTCACCGCGACGCAGTTCCTCGCCGAGGTGGACGGCCACCCCGACGAACCGGGACTCGCCCGCGCGCTGGAGGAGCTGCGGTTCTTCACCACCGACGTCACCGTCCTGGGCGTCTACCCGGCTGCTCCCTTCCGGGCCGAGAACGGCTGACCGACCGCCTGCCACGAGGGTGGAAGGATCGGGCCCATGCAATGGCCCCTGACCGTGCCCGTCCTCGACGACGGCGTCGTGACCCTGCGTGCCCACACTCCCGCCGACGTCGACCCGATGCTGCAGATGGCACAGGACCCGGACATGCAGCGGTGGACCGCGATCCCGGTCCCGCACACCCGGGAGATGAGCGAGGAGTTCGCGCTGCACACCATCCCCCGCGGCTGGGACGAGGGCACGATGCGCGGCTGGGCGATCGAGGCACAGGACGAGCACGGGACCTCGCGCTACGCGGGCAACGTCGACGTCCGGGGTGCGGGGCCGGTGACCGACATCGGCTACGCCCTGCACCCGTGGGCGCGCAGGCGCGGCATCATGTCGCGGGCGGTGCGACTGGCCGTGGACCACGTGTTCGCAGAGAACGGGGTCGAGGTGGTGCACTGGCGTTGTCGCGTCGGGAACGACGCCTCCCTGCGGGTCGCGCACCGGTGCGGGTTCACGCTGCACGGCGTCTCGCCCGGCCTGCTCGTCGAGCGCGGTGAGGTGCACGACGCCTGGACGGGCTCGATCCGCTTCGGCGACGCCCCCCTGCCCCGCACCCGCTGGGCCGAGCCGGTCGACCTCCTCTCCGACCGAGTGCGGCTTCGACCATTTCGTCCCGAGGACGTGCCGCGCGTCGTCGAGGCCTGCAGCGACCCCGCGACGCAGCACTGGCTCAACGGGCTGCCGAGGCAGTACACGGAGCAGGTCGCGCGGGCCTACCTCGACGACTGCGTGTGGCGTGCGGCCGCAGGCCTCAAGCTGACGTGGGCCGTCGCGGACGCGTCGAGTGACGTCTTCCTCGGGAACCTCGCCGTGATGGACCTCGGTGGACTGAACCCCCAGACCGCCGAGGTCGGCTACTGGATGCACCCCGATGCCCGTGGACGCGGGCTGATGACCGAGGCGCTGGCGCTCGCCGCCCGGCACGCCTTCGACGAGCGGGGTCTCGACCTGCGTCGGCTCAGTCTGCTGGCGGCGGCCGGCAACGTCGCCAGCAACCGTGTGGCTGAACGGGCCGGGTTCGTGCGCACGGGCCTGGAGCGGCAAGCGGAGCTGCTGGGCGACAGCACGGTCGACGACCTCGTCACGTACGACCTGCTGCGCGACGAGGGACGGTGACGTCGCCCGTCTCCCGAGCGCGACGTCAGCGGCAGGCCGGTCTCCGGCGCCGGCGCCCTGAGCCGCGCCGACCCGAGGACTCCTAGACTTCCCGGGTGAGCCCGACCTACGTCCTGACCCTGTCCTGCCCGGACCGTCCCGGGCTGGTCTTCGCCGTGACCCGGTGGATCGCCGAGGCCGGTGGCAACATCCTGGACAGCCAGCAGTACACCGACCCCAGCGACGACGTCGTGCGTGGCGGCGAGTTCTTCCTCAGGGTGCACGCCGACTTCGGGGGTCCACGGGACCTGCAGGACCTCACCGCGGCCTTCGGGCCGCTGGCCGAGGAGCTGGCCATGCGGTTCCGGCTGGTGGCGGCCGAGCAGCCGCTGCGCACACTCGTGATGGTCAGCCGGGAGGGGCACTGCCTCAACGACCTGCTCTACCGGCAGAGCACGGGCTCGCTGAACATCGAGGTGCCGGCCGTGGTGGGCAACCACCGCGACCTGGAGCGCCTCGCCGCGAACTACGACGTCCCGTTCCACCACCTGCCGGTCACGAAGGACACCAAGGCCGAGGCCGAGGCACGGCTGCTGGCGCTCGTCGACGAGCTGGACGTCGACCTCGTGGTGCTGGCGCGCTACATGCAGATCCTCAGCGACGACCTGTGCCGGGCCCTCACCGGCAGGGCGATCAACATCCACCACAGCTTCCTGCCCAGCTTCAAGGGCGCGCGGCCCTACCACCAGGCCCACGACCGCGGGGTCAAGCTGATCGGCGCCACCGCGCACTACGTGACGGCCGACCTCGACGAGGGGCCGATCATCGAGCAGGGTGTGCAGCGCGTCGACCACCGCCAGCTGCCGGCCGACCTGGCCCGCGTGGGCCGCGACGTCGAGGCCCAGACCCTCTCCGGCGCGGTGCGGCTGCACGCGGAGTCGAGGGTCCTGATGAACGGCCCCCGCACCGTCGTCTTCGGCTGAGGTCACGACGTCGCCTCCGGGCGCGCCGCGCCGGTCCGCCTACGATGCTGCCGTGCGACCAACTCTTCCGCCGGAGCCCGGGCCCCGTCTCAGGACCGAGCGCCCCCGGGACTCCCCTGCCGGCAGCACCGGGGCCGGTCGACCGTGAACCGGGATGCCCAGCACCGAGCCGGCGACGAGGGCTCCTCGACGACCCCGGCCGGGGATCCATCGCCGCGGCACTCCCGTGGGGTGTGGCGCACCGCGCTGGTCGCCGCGACTCTGACCGTGCTGAGTGGCGTGGTCGTCGTGACGGCCGGATGCACCACGGGCAGCCGGGACGTGTCCCAGGCCGTCGGGCTCGTGGCCATCGCGCTCGTCCTGGCCGGACACCTGTGGGTGGCCCGCGGGCAGAGTCTCGTGGCCCTGGTCGTGACCGTCGTACCTGGTTTCCCGCTCCTGGCGCTCACGGCCGCGGCGGTCGACCCCGAGGCGGGCGAGGCGGTGGTCTGGGGCGTCGTCGCCGCCGCCGGCCTCGCCGTGCTCGGCACCGCCGCTCTCACGACGTGGGTCGGCAACCGCTGGGGCGATCGCGACGGAGCGTCGGTCGATGAGTTCTTCGGCTGGTTCGACTGAGGCAGGGTGAGCCGGTCGGACGAACCGGTCACGGCCGTGCGAGGCGCCGACGTCCTCCCGCAGCCACCACGAGCAAGCCTCGCGCCGAGCGCACCGACCGTCCCGGCACGTCGACCACAGGATCGCCTGACCTCCTTCGCCGCATACGCGAGCTGGTGGACGCGACCTGCCGTTTCCGCATCGTGAGATCGGCCGGAGCGCCTCGGGGATCTGCCTAGGTTCGTCCCGACGCACGCCACCGGGGCGGGCGCGGGACCGAGGGACGGCATGAGCATCCTCCAGCGCATCGGGGCGATCGGCGGGACCGTCGTCGTGGCTGCCGTGCTGGTGTGGGGAGCGCCATCGGCCTCGAGCGATGCCCGCACGCTGGGCCTCGTCGGGTTCGCCGTGCCGAAGGCCGGCAACCACGCCGCGCAGGATGCCTTCGCCCGGACCGACGCGGGCAGCGGCTCGTCGTGGCGGGAGTCCTACGGGCCATCAGGTGAGCAGTCCCGAGCCGTCGCCGGCGGCCTGCCGGCCGACTACGTGCACTTCTCCATCACGCCGGACGTCACCCGCCTCGTCGACGCCGGGATGGTCCACGAGGACTGGGACGCCGGTCCGAGCCACGGCATCGTGACCGAGTCCGTCGTCGTGCTCGTGGTGCGCGAGGGCAACCCCAAGGGCATCGCCGGGTGGGACGACCTGGCCCGGGACGACGTCGGCATCGTCACGCCCAACCCCGGGTCCTCCGGCGCCGCGCGCTGGAACGTCCTCGCGGCGTGGCTGCACGTGGCAGGCGCCGGGGGAAGCCGGGAGGAGGCCGAGGACTTCCTGTCCACGGTCCTGGACAACGTCGAGGCCCTCCCGGGGTCGGGCCGCGACGCGACCACGGCGTTCCAGGGGGGCACGGGTGACGTCCTGATCTCCTACGAGAACGAGGCGATCCTGGCCCGGGAGAACGGCGAGGACGTCGACTACGTGGTCCCCGAGGACACGCTGCTGATCGAGAACCCGGGCGCCGTCACCACGGACGCCTCCCCGCTCGCGCAGGACTTCCTCGACTTCGTCCTCACGCCCGAGGGCCAGGCCCTCTACGCCTCCACCGGGTTCCGTCCCCTCCGCTCGGTCGAGGGCGTGGCCGTCGGTGAGGTCGAGGGAGCCACGGACCCGTCCGACCCGTTTCCCGAGCCCTACCGCCTCGCGACGATCGACGGCGACCTGGGCGGGTGGGACGCCGTGGACGCGACGTTCTTCGACGAGGACGGCATCGTCACCCGTCTGCTCTCCGAGGCGGCCGGGCCATGAGCGCGCCGCCCGTCGCTCCGCCGACCATCCCGTCGCCCCGGCGACCTCGTCGCAGCCGGCAGCAGAACACCCTGACCCGGGGCTCGGCCCTCGGGCTCGGTGTCGCCCTGACGTGGTTCAGCCTGCTCGTGCTCATCCCTCTCGCTCTCGTCGTCGTCCAGGCCACCGACGGCGGGTGGGCGACGTTCCGGGACACCCTCACCAACCCCCAGACCGTGGACGCGCTCGTCCTCACCGTCGGCGAGGCGCTGCTCGTGACGGCGCTCAACGTCGTGATGGGCACGCTGATCGCCTGGGTCCTGGTGCGGGACCGCTTCCCGGGTCAGCGGGTGCTCGAGGTCGTCATCGACATCCCGTTCGCGCTGCCGACGATCGTCGCCGGCCTGGTCCTGCTGAGCCTCTACGGGCCGGGGAGCCCGCTGGGCATCGACGTCAGCAACACCCGGTGGGGCGTCTTCCTGGCGCTGCTGTTCGTCACGCTGCCGTTCGTGGTGCGCACCGTCGAGCCGGTGCTGCTCGAGCTCGACCCGGAGGTGGAGCAGGCGGCAGCGTCGCTCGGCGCCTCGCGCGCCACGACGCTGCGGCGGGTGATCCTTCCCGCGCTGGCCCCGGCCGTGACGGCAGGCGCTGCGCTGTCCTTCGCGCGCGGGATCAGCGAGTACGGGTCCCTCGTCCTGCTCTCGGGCAACCTGCCGCGCCAGACCGAGGTCGCGTCGGTGCGCATCCTGACCTACATCGAGAACGGCGACGACGCCGCCGCAGCCTGCGTCGCCGTGCTCCTTCTGCTCGTCGCACTCGCCGCGATCGGTGCCCTGCAGCTGGTCAACCGATGGGTGGCCCGCCGTGGCTAGCCGGACCGCCGCCCCCGTCACGCCCGGGACCTGGGCGCGCCGCGTCCTCGTGGTGGCCTACCTCGGCCTCCTGGTGGTGTGGCCCATCTCCCTGGTCGTGACCGCCACCTTCGAGGGCGGCCTGGACAACCTCCGGGCGGCCTTCGGCGACGCCGACGTGCTCTTCGCCCTGCAGATGACCGTCTACGTCGCGACGTGGGCCGTCGTCGTCAACACGGTCTTCGGCGTGGGCATCTCCCTGCTGCTCGTGCGGCACGACTTCCCGGGCAAGGCGCTGCTGTCCGCCCTCATCGACCTGCCGCTGTCGGTCTCGCCCGTCGTGGTGGGCCTGGCCCTCCTGCTCGCCTACGGGGGCTCGAACGGCTTCCTCGGACCGACGCTGGAGGGGGCGGGCCTACAGGTGGCCTACGCGCCCCTGGGCATCATCCTCGCCACGGCGTTCATCAGCCTGCCGCTGGTGATCCGCGAGATCGTCCCGGTGCTGCAGGAGGTGGGCGCCGAGCAGGAGCAGGCTGCCCGCAGCCTGGGTGCGGGTGGGTGCCAGACATTCGTGCGGATCACCCTGCCGTCGATGCGTTGGGCCCTCGTCTACGGCGTCGTGCTGAGCCTGGCACGCGCGCTCGGTGAGTTCGGCGCCGTCAAGATCATCTCCGGCAACGTCGCCGGCCAGACGCAGACCGCCACCCTCCTCGTGGAGGAGAAGTACCAGGAGTTCGAGCAGGGCACCGCCTACGCGACGTCGTTCCTGCTCGCGCTCGTCGCCGTCGCCGCGATCGTCGTCGTGGCGATCCTGCGCCCCCGGGAGGACCGAGATGGGTATTGAGGTCAGCGGCGTCACCAAGCACTTCGGTGACTTCGTCGCACTGCAGGACATCGACCTGACCGTTCCCGGTGGTGGCCTGACAGCACTGCTCGGACCCAGTGGCGGTGGCAAGTCCACGCTGCTGCGCATCGTCGCCGGACTGGAGAGCGCGGACGCGGGACGCGTGGAGATCGGTGGCGTCGACGCCACCGGCGTGCCGGCGCAGAAGCGGGGCGTGGGCTTCGTCTTCCAGCACTACGCCGCGTTCAAGCACATGAGCGTCCGCAAGAACATCGCCTTCGGCCTGGAGATTCGCCGCCAGCCCAAGGCACGGATCAAGGCGACGGTCGATGAGCTGCTGGAGCTCGTCCACCTGACGCAGTGGGCCGACCAGATGCCGTCGCAGCTCTCCGGGGGCCAGCGACAGCGCATGGCCCTCGCCCGTGCCCTCGCCATCGAGCCGTCCGTCCTGCTGCTCGACGAGCCGTTCGGCGCGCTGGACGCCAAGGTCCGCAAGGAGTTGCGCGACTGGCTGCGGCGCCTGCACGACGAGGTCCACGTGACGACGGTGTTCGTGACGCACGACCAGGAGGAGGCGCTGGAGGTCGCCGACACGATCGTGGTCATCAACGAGGGCCGCATCGAGCAGATCGGCACCCCCGACGACCTCTACGACAAGCCGGCCAGCGATTTCGTGCTCAGCTTCCTCGGGCCCGTCACGACGCTCGGCGACCGACTCATCCGCCCGCACGACATCGAGATCTCCCGGTACGAGCAGGCGGCGACCGCCGTCGGCACGATCACGCGGTGGACCCGCGTCGGCTTCGAGGTCCGCCTCGAGGTGACCCCCGAGGGGCCCCGCCCGGGCCCGCCGGTGCAGGTCGTCGTCACCCGGGCCGACGCCAACGCCCTCGGCCTGCACGCCGGCGACCGCGTCTGGCTGCGGCCCCGGCCGGGCCTGGACTGACCACCCACCGCCCGCCGCCCTGTGGAGGGCCGCGCGGGCGGCACTCGGGGTGACGCCAGGGACGTCACCGATGGCCCGGCGGCCGGCCCCGGCCCACGCTGGTGACGTGACCCTGCACCGCATCGCCGGTTCCGCCCGCCTCCGGATCGTCCTCGCGGCGGCCGTCGTCGTCGGCGTCATGCCGTACCTCGTGCTCAAGCTGGTCTGGATGGGTGGAGGTCGGGTCGGGCTGCTCGATCCCGACTTCGGCACGAGCTCGACCATGATGGCCGCGAACGCCCTCACCGTCGTGATGGAGGGAGCGGCGGTGGCCCTCGCGGTGACCTGCGCAGCGCGCTGGCGCCACCGGGTGCCCTCTCCCGTGCTGCTGGCTCCGCTGTGGGTCGGGACCGGTCTGCTGGCCCCGGTCCTGGTGATCGTGCCGCTGCAGGTGGTGCTGGGGACCCCGGAGCGGGCGCCGAGCGAGACGGCCCCGATCGCCGACTGGGTCTTCCTGATGGTCTACGCCGGCTTCCTGTGGCAGGGCGTCGCCCTGCTCACCCTGCTGGGCCTGCTCGCCCACGAACGCTGGGGGCACGTCGCCCGCCTGCGGTCGGTCCGCACCCGGGTGCACGGCACGACCCTCCTTGCGCTGACCCTGCTCACCGCGACCGCCGTCCTCGTCCCGCTCGACGCCCGTCGCCACCCACCGGTCTCCTGGCCCAACCTCCTCGGCGACACCTCGATGGTGCTGGTCGCGGCCGCAGGGCTCCTGCTGCTGCACCTCGGTCGCGGCCCGCGGTGGGGGGCTGCCCTCGCGCTGTGGGTCGGTTCGAGCGCCGTGACGGCGTCGGGCGCCTACCAGCTGGTCCTCGCGACGGTGCCGAACGACCTCGCACCGCCCGGGGGAACCGCATGGGACGTCGTGGCTCCCGCCGTGTCCCTCGTCGCCGGCATCACCACGGTGCTTGCCGTCCGGCTCACGGCCGGACGGACCGACGACCACCGGCCCCACCGTCCGACGGGTCCCGCTCCTGCTCAGGAGCGGCGCGACACCGCGAGGCCGGTGAGGAAGACGAGCAGACCCACGCCGGCGAGCCCGGCGCCCACGACACCGGGGGCGCGGTAGCCGAGGCCACCGGCGATGACGACCGAGCCCACGGCCGCACCCAGGCCGTTGGCGACGTTCAGCGCGGAGTGGTTGAGAGCCGCGCCCAGCATCTCGGCGTCGCCCGCGGCATCCATGAGCCGGATCTGCAGGGCGATCGCGAGGACCGAGCCGAGGATGCCGACCACGAGGATCGTCGCCAGGGCTCCGGCCACGGACGGAGTCAGCCACCACGACGCGACCAGGACGACCGCGAGGATCACGAAGCCACCGACGACCGTGCGCACGACGTCCCAGTCGGCCAGGATGCCCGCCATCCAGGAGCCGAGCACGGACCCGATCCCGAAGGCGAGCAGGAACCACGGGACGGCTGTCGACGCCACGCCCGTGACCTCCGTGACGAGCGGACTCACGTAGCTGTAGAGGGCGAAGACGCCACCGAACCCGACCATGCCGGCGGAGACCGCGAACAGCACCTGCGGCTTCGCGAGAGCTCCGAGCTCCGAGCGAACCGAGGCGGTCGGGTCGCCCGGACGGGCCGGTACGGCGGCGAGCAGCAGCGCTGCGGTCACGACCGCGAGGACGACCACCAGCCAGTAGGCGCTGCGCCAGCCCAGGTTCTGGCCGAGGAAGGTGCTGGCCGGGACGCCCGCCACCGTCGCGACGGACAGGCCGAGCATGACGCCGGCGACCGCGCGCCCACGACGCTCCGGCGGCACCACGGAGGCAGCCAGCAGGGAGGCGACACCGAAGTACGCACCGTGCGGCAGCCCGGCGAGGAAGCGCGCCACCATGAGCTGGTCGTAGCCGGCGGCGAGAGCGGTCGCGGCGTTGCCCACCGCGAGCGCGAGCACCAGCCCCACGGCGAGGGCGCGACGCGGCAGGCGGGCCCCGAGGGAGACGATCAGTGGCGCGCCGACGACGACGCCCAGGGCGTACGCGCTGATGATGTGCCCGGTGCGCGGGATGGACGCTCCGATGCCGGCCGAGATCTCGCGCAGCAGGCCCATAGTCACGAACTCCGTGGTGCCGATGGCGAACCCACCCAGGGCCAGCGCGACGATGGCCAGTGGGGCGTGGGAGGCCCGGGTCTCGGGGCGGGAGTCGACGAGGGTCACGTCTGGTCCAAGACGACGCGTGGACGCGATGTTCCCGGTGTGGCTGAACTCATGCCCCGGTGCCGGCGGTCCCGGGTCGGTGGCGTGGTGGTGGGTGTGGTGCCACCGCGTTGCAGCGAGGCAGTCGGTGGCGCCTCAGTCGAGGTCCGCAGCGCCGGGTACGGGGCCGACCAGCAGTGGCATCAGGGCTCGGACCCGCTCGGCCAGATGGGCAGCGGCCACGTCGGGATCGTCCGTACGAGCAACGAGGGCCTGCTCGAACAGTCCGTCCACGACGGCATAGGCGGTGGGGGCGTCGACGACCACCGTCGTGGAGCTGAGCTCGGCGAACCGCGCGACGATGCGCCAGGTCATGTCCCGCAGGAGCCCGTCGATCTCGGCCACCTGGTCACGCAGGTCCGGCTCGAACATGCTCTGGGTGCGCAGGTCGTACCAGAGCCGGTGCAGACCGTCGTCCTCCAGGAGCGTCCTGCCCATGACGGCGACGATGCCGTCGGCGAGCTCGGCGGTCGTCGTGGCGCTGTCGACCGTCTCGTCGTAGCGCCGTGAGCACAACGTCTTGTAGTGCCGCACGCAGTACGTGATCAGCTCGGTCTTGTCCCGGAAGTAGTAGTGCACGACCCCGTGGCTGAACGGGGAGTTGGCAGCGATCTCCCGCAGCCCGGTCCGGGCGTACCCGAGCTCGCCGAGCGTCCTCAGTGCGGATGCGGCCAGCTCGAGTCGACGTTGCTCGGTCTTGTCGACCCGGGTCACCTGCGCTGTGCCGGACATGGTCCTCCCTCACTCACCCGGCTCAGACTACCCCGACCCGTCCCGAACTTGACGACTGTCCAGAAAACTCTTGACAACTGTCCAGCATTGTGACGATGGTGTGTCGTGCATCACTTCGAGCAAGGAGCATCGACATGAGTGGAATGGACCTCACCGGGCGCACGGCGCTGGTGACCGGCGGAGCCCAAGGGCTCGGCCAAGGCATGGCCGAGGCCCTCGCGGCCGCCGGCGCACGGGTGATGATCGCCGACGTCCAAGGGGACGAGGGGCTCGCCGCCGCTCGGTCCCTGGGCGACGACCACGCCTTCGTGCAGCACGACGTGACCGACGAGGCCAGCTGGGAGAACGCCGTCGCGACGACGGTGTCCACGCTGGGTGGCCTGGACATCCTCATCAACAACGCCGGCATCGAGGTCACCAGCCTCATCACCGAGGTCGACCCGGCCGACGTCCTACGCATGCTCGAGGTCAACGTCCTCGGCACCACGCTCGGGATCAAGCACGGCCTGCGGACCATGCGCCCCGAGGGGGCGGCCGGCCAAGGCGGAGCGATCGTCAACGTGTCCTCCGTCGCCGCGACCATCGCCTTCCCGGGCATCTCGGTCTACTCCGCCACCAAGTCCGCCGTCGACCGACTCACCCGGGTCGCGGCGATGGAGGCCGGCAAGCTCGGTCACGGGGTCCGGGTCAACTGCGTCTACCCCGGGCTGGTGCCGACGGCCATGGGCGCGGGACTGGCCAACGACGTCGCCGCCCTCGGGCTCTTCGAGTCCCCGGAGGCTGCCGTCGGAGCGGTCGTCGACCTCACTCCGGCCGGCCGCCTCGGCGAGGTGCCGGACATCGCGGACGCGGTCGTGTTCCTGGCCTCGGACGCAGCACGGTTCATCACAGGAGTCGGCCTGCCGGTCGACGGCGGAATGGGGATGTGACATGACGAACAAGCCAGTGGTGGTCTACGGGGCCTCCGGATACACAGGACGTCTGGTCTGTGAGTACCTGCGGGAGTACAACGTCCCGTTCGTCGCGGCCGGTCGCAGCGAGGAGACGCTGCGCACGTCCATGGACTCGCACGTGGCCGGGATCGAGACCGCCGACCACGAGGTGGTCGCCGTCGAGCACGACGTGGCCTCCCTGACCCAGCTCTTCACGGGCGCGTCCGTCGTGCTCAACACCGTCGGCCCCTTCAGCGACCTGGGGCCGGAGGTCGTCGAGGCCTGCCTGGCCGCGGGCGTCCACTACACCGACACCACGGGAGAGCAGGACTGGTTGATCACCTGCGAGGAGCAGTTCGGGGCGCGCTTCGCCGCGGCCGGACTGCTGCTCTCCCCCGGGATCGCGCAGATGTACACGACCGGGGAGATCGCGGCCCAGCTCTGCCTGGAGACGCCCGGACTGGACACCCTCGACATCGCGGTCTTCTGGGGCGGGAGCCCCACGATCGCCTCGACCCGGACGATTCTCGTGAACGCCGCAACGTCGACCGCCCACTACCTGGAGCAGAACGCCTACGTTCCGTTCGACGCCGAGCAGGGGCTGGTCCCGCTGGTGGTGCCGGGACAGCACGAGCTCGCGCTGTCCCTGCCCTGGGGCGGGACGTCACACCCGGTGTGGTTCAAGAACGATCCGCGCGTCGCCAGCTGCAAGGCACAGGGCGGGGTCTTCAACACCGCGCTGATGCACGGGGTGCCCCAGATCGTGGCGGGAGCGTTGGAGGCCACCAAGGACATGGACGAGGACGCTCGCGACGCCACGCTCACCGAGACGGCCCGTCAGGTCATGAGCGTGATGCCGCCGAGGGAGAACCCCCGGGTCAACAAGTCCCTGGACTCCGTCCACGCATCCGGTCCCCTCGGGCGAGCGCACTGCGTGATCCACGGGAACAGCAACTACAAGCAGACCGGGTTGCTGCAGGCCTACGCCGCCTACTCCCTGATCCAGACGCCGCCGAGGCGGGTCGGCTTCGCCAGCGGGTGCCAGGCCTTCGGTCACCGTGAGCTCCTGGGTGTGCTGCGCTCGTTCGGGCTCGTCTCCGAGCCGCGCCTGACGATCGAGGGCTGACATGCGGCTCGTCGACCATCTCGACAAGGGCATCTCCGTCGCCCCGGGCGCACCCTGCCTGACGACCGACGGGGTCTCGCTGAGCTATCGAGAGGTCGGCGAGCTCTCCGACCGGATCGCCGGGGGTCTTGCCGCAGCAGGCGTGGCCCCCGGCGCGAAGGTCGCCATCTTGTCCGGCAACGATCCTGTCGCGTTCGCCTGCGTGTTCGGCATCAGTCGGGCCGGGGCGGTCTGGTGCCCGATCAACCCCCGCAACGAGGCCGACGAGAACCGCGAGCTGCTGGACCGGTTCGACTGCGAGGTCCTCATCTACCAGGACTCCTTCGCGGCGCTCGTCGACACCATCGCGCCCGATCTCGACACGATCCACACCTGGGTCTGCCTGGAGGGCCCCCGCGGGGAGCACCTGGGATGGGAGGACTTCCTCGCCGCGGCCCCCGACGGTCCTCGCGTGGACCGTCATGGGCCCGACGACCTGGCGATGATCGTCGGGACCGGTGGGACCACCGGGCGTCCCAAGGGCGTGATGCTCACGCACCACAACCTCGAGGCGATGACGTCCCTCACGCTGATGGGCTACCCGATCGGCGACCGTCCGGTCTACCTCGCCGTGGCCCCTCTCACCCACGCGGCAGGGGTCCTGTGCTTCCCGATCCTCGTCAGCGGCGGGGAGATCGTCATCATGCGCCGGCCGGACGTCACGCTGATGCTGCAGACCGTGGAGCGGCACCGAGTCACGCACCTCTTCCTGCCCCCGACGCTCATCTACATGCTGCTCGACGCACCGACGCTGGGCTCGACCGACCTGAGCTCCCTGCGCTGCTTCTGGTACGGCGCCGCTCCCATGTCGATCGCCCGCCTGCAGGAGGCGATCGAGCGCGTCGGGCCGGTCATGGCCCAGCTCTTCGGACAGACCGAGGCCCCCATGATGATCTCGATGATGCCGCCGCGGGAGCACTTCGAGGAGGACGGCTCCGTCGCGACGTCACGGCTGTCGTCCGCCGGACGCCCCGCTCCTCTGGTCACCGTCGCGATCATGGACGAGCACGGGGCCCTGCTGCGGCCGGGCGAGCGGGGCGAGATCGTCGTCCGGGGCTCGCTGGTCATGGCGGGCTACTACCGCGACCCCGAGGCGACGGCGGCCGCGTCGGAGCACGGGTGGCACCACACCGGCGACATCGGCTACCTCGACGAGGACACCTACCTGTTCATCGTCGACCGGGCCAAGGACATGATCATCACCGGCGGGTTCAACGTGTACTCCGCCGAGGTGGAGCAGGCCCTGATGGAGCACGACGCGGTCCAGGACTGCGCGGTCATCGGCCGACCGGACGAGCGGTGGGGCGAGCGGGTGGTCGCCGTCGTCCAGGCACGACCCGGCCGCGTGGCCGACCCGGAGGAGCTGATCACCTTCGTCAAGGCCTCGATCGGCAGCGTGAAGGCTCCCAAGGAGGTTCACGTGTGGGAGGACCTGCCCCGCTCCAAGGTCGGCAAGGTCACCAAGCCCGAGATCAAGGCCCGCCTGCTCCCCCGCTCCTGACACCGTCTCGACTCGCGCGTTCACCACACGGGAGAGAGGCTGGAGGCACGCGCCCCCACGGGCGATCGCCCCCGACGTCAGGAGCCGGCACATGTCCCACCACGTCCCACAGCCCGACGGTGACCACTCGGTCGCCACCGCCCCCTCCCCGGAGGCCCAGCTCGGCTCCACCACCGAGACCGGCGCACCGGCCGGCTCGGACCGCAACTCCCTCACGCTGGGCGCCGACGGCCCGATCCTGCTGCACGACCGGCACCTGCTGGAGCAGATGGCGCACTTCAACCGGGAGCGTGTCCCGGAGCGCAACGTGCACGCCAAGGGTTCCGGTGCCTTCGGCACGTTCACCACCACCGAGGACGTCAGCGCCTACACCAAGGCCGCGATGTTTCAGCCCGGCGTCGAGACCGAGATGCTCGCGCGCTTCTCCACCGTCGCAGGCGAGCAGGGCTCGCCCGACACGTGGCGCGACCCCCGCGGCTTCGCGCTGAAGTTCTACACGACCGAGGGCAACTACAACCTCGTCGGCAACAACACCCCGGTCTTCTTCGTGCGGGACACGATGAAGTTCCAGCACTTCATCCGCAGCCAGAAGCGTCGCGGCGGCAGCGGCCTGCGCGACAACCACATGCAGTGGGACTTCTGGAGCCTGAACCCGGAGTCGGCCCACCAGGTCACCTACCTGATGGGTGACCGTGGCATCCCCAAGACGTGGCGTCACATGAACGGCTACGGCTCGCACACCTTCCTGTGGATCAACGCGGCCGGTGACAAGCACTGGGTGAAGTACCACTTCCACAGCAACCAGGGTGTCGAGGGCCTCAGCGGCGAGGACGCCGAGTCGATCGCCGGCAAGGACGCGGACTTCCACCGTCGCGACCTGTTCGAGACGATCGAGGCCGGGGACTTCCCGAGCTGGACGCTCTCGGTGCAGCTGATGCCGTACGAGGACGCCAAGGGCTACCGGATCAACCCGTTCGACCTCACCAAGGTCTGGCCGCACGAGGACTACCCGCTGGTCAAGGTCGGCACGATGCAGCTGAACCGGAACCCGGAGAACTTCTTCGCCGAGATCGAGCAGGCGGCCTTCGAGCCGTCCGCGATCGTGCCCGGCATCGGCTTCAGCCCCGACAAGATGCTGCTGGGGCGGGTGTTCTCCTACTCCGACACCCAGCGCTACCGGATCGGGCCGAACTACCACCAGCTGCCCGTCAACCGGCCCAAGAACGTCGAGAACCCGAACACCTACACGTTCGACGGTCCGATGGCCTACGACCACTCCGGCGACGAGGCGAAGTACGCACCGAACTCCGCCGGGCGTGGCTACAGCGACGAGACCGGTGTGGTCGACGACGGCTGGGAGGCCGACGGCGCCATGGTGCGCCAGGCCTACACGCTGCGCGCGGACGACGACGACTGGTCGCAGGCCGGACAGCTCGTGCGCGAGGTGTGGGACGACACCCAGCGCGAGGAGTTCGTGCAGACGGTCGCCGGGCACCTGCTCGGCGGGGTCCAGGGTGACGTCCTCGAGCGGGCCTTCGACTACTGGAAGAACGTCGACGCCGACACCGGAAAGCGCATCGAGGAGCTCGTCCGCTCAGAGCGCGGCGAGCCGAACCCCGGCAGCGAGGACGACGCCGCCAAGGCCGAGGCCACCGATCCGACGGTCGAGCGGGACACGCACGCCCGCTGACCACTGCGCCGGACCCGAACGGCCCCCGACCTCGCTGCGAGGTCGGGGGCCGTTCGTCGTCGGCTCGGGGCCGGGGTCAGAGCGAGAGCGAACCCAGCACGCGGTTGAACGTCTCGGACGGGCGCATCACGGCCTCCGCCTTCTCGTCGTCCGGGCGGAAGTAGCCGCCGACGTCGGCCGGCGAGCCCTGCACGGCGACGAGCTCCTCGGTGATGGCCTGCTCGTTGGACCGCAGCTGCCCGGCGACGTCGGCGAACGCGGCCGCCAGCTCGGCGTCCTCGCTCTGGCGGGCCAGCTCCTCGGCCCAGTAGAGGGCGAGGTAGAAGTGGCTGCCGCGGTTGTCGATCGTGCCGAGCTTGCGTCCCGGGGACCGGTTCTCGTCCAGGAACGTGCCGGTGGCGCGGTCCAGCGTGTCGGCCAGGAACTGCGCCCGCGGGTTGCCGAAGCGCTGCGCGAGGTGCTCGAAGCTGGCCGCGAGGGCCAGGAACTCACCCAGGCTGTCCCAGCGCAGGTAGTTCTCCTTCACCAGCTGCTGCACGTGCTTGGGCGCCGAGCCGCCGGCGCCGGTCTCGAACAGGCCGCCACCGTTGATGAGCGGCACGATCGAGAGCATCTTGGCGCTCGTGCCGAGCTCCAGGATCGGGAAGAGGTCGGTGTTGTAGTCGCGCAGCACGTTTCCGGTGACGCTGATGGTGTCCTCGCCGCGACGGATCCGCTGCACCGAGAAGGTGGTCGCCTCGGTCGGGGCCATCACCTCGATCTGCAGTCCGTCGGTGTCCAGGTCCGCGAGGTACGTCTCGACCTTCGCGATGAGGTTGCGGTCGTGGGCGCGCTGCTCGTCGAGCCAGAAGATCGCCGGGGTGCTGGAGGCGCGAGCCCGCTCGACGGCGAGCTCCACCCAGTTGCGGATGGAGACGTCCTTGGTCTGGCAGGCGCGCCAGATGTCGCCGGCCTCGACGTCGTGGCTCAGCAGCACCGTCCCGGAGGAGTCGACCACCTCCACCCGTCCGTCGGTCTCGATCTCGAAGGTCTTGTCGTGGCTGCCGTACTCCTCGGCCGCCTTGGCCATGAGGCCGACGTTGGGGACGGTGCCCATCGTCGTGGGGTCGTAGGCCCCGTTGGCCTTGCAGTCGTCGATGACGGCCTGGTAGACGCCGGCGTAGCTGCTGTCGGGGATGACGGCCAGGGCGTCGTGCTCGCCGTCGTCCGGGCCCCACATGTGGCCGGACGTGCGGATCATCGCCGGCATGGAGGCGTCGACGATGACGTCGCTCGGCACGTGCAGGTTGGTGATGCCACGGCTCGAGTCGACCATCGCCAGCTCGGGGCCGTCGGCGATCGCCCGGTCGAAGGCGGCACGGATCTCCGCACCGTTCTCCAGGTTCTCCAGCCCGCTGAAGATGGAGGCGAGGCCGTCGCTCGGGCTCAGGCCGGCGGCGGCGAGGGCGTCGCCGTGCTCGGCGAAGACGTCGGCGAAGAAGACCTTGACGACGTGACCGAACAGGATCGGGTCCGAGACCTTCATCATCGTGGCCTTGAGGTGCACCGAGAACAGCACGCCGTCGGCCTTGGCCTTCGCGATCTGCTCGGCCAGGAAGGCGTCGAGGGCGCGGGCGCTCATGAACGTGGCGTCGACGACCTCGCCGTCCAGCACCGGCAGCGACTCCTTGAGCACGGTCTGGGTGCCGTCGGCCGCGACGTGGCGGATCGTCAGCGTGTCGTCGCCGTCGATGACCACGGACGTCTCGTGGGACCGGAAGTCGTCGGCACCCATCGTGGCGACGGAGGTCTTGGAGTCCGCGCTCCACTCGCCCATGGAATGGGGGTTCTTGCGGGCGTAGCTCTTGACCGACGCGGGGGCGCGACGGTCGGAGTTGCCCTGGCGCAGGACGGGATTGACGGCGCTGCCCTTGGTGGTGTCGTAGCGGGCGCGCGCGTCCTTCTCTGCGTCGGTCTGCGGGTCGTCCGGGTAGTCCGGGAGCGCGAAGCCCTTCTCCTGCAGCTCCTTCACCGCGGCCTTGAGCTGGGGCGTGGAGGCGCTGATGTTGGGCAGCTTGATGATGTTGGCCTCGGGCTGCTCCGCGAGGGCGCCCAGCTCGCTGAGCGCGTCGTCGACCTGCTGCTCGGCCGGCAGCTGGTCGGCGAAGGCCGACAGGATGCGCCCGGACAGGGAGATGTCGCGGGTCTCGACCTCCACACCCGCCGTGGAGGCGTAGGCCTCGATCACGGGGAGGAAGGAGTAGGTCGCCAGCATGGGCGCCTCGTCGGTGTGCGTGTAGATGATCTTGGCCATGCGTGGCCACCCCTCATGTCGGTCGACCGGAATCTCTCGACCTCAAGATATCGGTTCGCGCGCCCCACGATCCCGCAGGTCCGCCCGGGCCGGGCACCACCGCGACGCGACGGGGCCCCGAGCCAGTGGCTCGGGGCCCCGTCGTGCGTCGAGCGCTCAGGCGAGGTCGAAGCGGTCCAGCTCCATGACCTTGACCCACGCGTCCACGAAGTCCGCGACGAACGCGTCCGCGGCGTCGTCGCTGGCGTAGACCTCCGCGATCGCGCGCAGCTCGGAGTTCGAGCCGAGCACGAGGTCGACGCGGCTGCCGGTCCAGCGCACCGCGCCGGAGTCGTCACGCGCCTCGTAGTCCACGCCCTCGGTCTGCGAGGCCGTCCACTGCGTCCCGAGGTCGAGCAGGTTGACGAAGAAGTCGTTCGTCAGCTGACCGACGCGATCGGTGAGCACGCCGAGGTCGGAGCGGTCGTGGTTCGCTCCGAGGGCCCGCAGGCCGCCCACGAGGACGGTCATCTCCGGGGCGCTGAGGTTCAGCAGGTTGGCCCGGTCCAGCAGCAGGTACTCCGCCGGCATCTGGGCGCCCTTGCCGAGGTAGTTCCGGAACCCGTCGGCGCGCGGCTCCATCCAGTCGAAGGACTCGGCGTCGGTCTGCTCGTCGGTGGCGTCGACGCGCCCCGGGGTGAAGGGCACCTCGACCTCACGCCCTGCCGCCTTGGCCGCCTGCTCCACTCCGACACCGCCGGCGAGGACGATGACGTCGGCGAGCGAGACGTGCGTCCCACCGGACTGCGCGGCGTTGAACTCGGACTGCACGCCCTCCAGCGCCCCCAGGGCGCGACGCAGCTCGGCCGGGTTGTTGACCTCCCAGCCGTTCTGCGGAGCGAGCCGCACCCGTGCGCCGTTGGCGCCACCGCGCTTGTCGCTGCCGCGGAAGGAGGCCGCGGAGGCCCACGCCGTGGCGACGAGGTCGCTCACGCCCAGGCCGGTGGCTGCGATGCGCTCCTTGAGGTCCGCGACGCCGGCGGCGTCGACGACCGTGCCCTCGGGCTCGGGCAGGGGGTCCTGCCAGATGAGGGTCTCGCTGGGCACCTCGGGGCCGAGGTAGCGCACGACGGGTCCCATGTCGCGGTGGGTCAGCTTGAACCAGGCGCGGGCGAACGCGTCGGCGAACTCGGCCGGGTTCTCGTGGAAGCGACGCGAGATGGGCTCGTAGATCGGGTCCATCCGCAGCGCCAGGTCCGTCGTGAGCATCGTGGGCACGCGACGGGCCGACTCCGGCATGGGTCCGGGCACGGCGTCCGTGCCGGCGCCGTCCTTGGGCTGCCACTGGTGCGCACCGGCGGGGCTCTTGGTGAGCTCCCACTCGAAGCCGAAGAGGTGGTCGAAGAACCCGTTGCTCCACTGCGTCGGCGTGCTGGTCCAGGTGACCTCGAGGCCGCTGGTGATGGCGTCCTCGCCCTTGCCGGTGCCGAAGCTGTTCTTCCAGCCCAGCCCCTGGTCCTCCAGGGAGGCGCCCTCGGGCTCGGGACCGACGTGCTCGTCGGGGTCGGCCGCACCGTGGGTCTTGCCGAAGGTGTGGCCACCGGCGATGAGCGCGACGGTCTCCTCGTCGTTCATCGCCATCCGGCCGAACGTCTCGCGGATGTCCCGGGCCGAGGCCAGGGGATCGGGCTCGCCGTTGGGACCCTCGGGGTTGACGTAGATGAGGCCCATCTGGACCGCCGCGAGGGGCTTCTCCAGCTCCCGGTCGCCGGTGTAGCGATCGTCGCCGAGCCACTCGGTCTCCGGTCCCCAGTACACGTCGTCGTCCGGCTCCCAGACGTCCTCGCGGCCGCCGGCGAAGCCGAAGGTCTCAAAGCCCATCGACTCAAGCGAGACGTTGCCGGTGAGGACCAGGAGGTCCGCCCAGGACAGGCTGCGACCGTACTTCTTCTTGACCGGCCACAGCAGCCGCCGGGCCTTGTCGAGGTTGCCGTTGTCGGGCCAGCTGTTCAGCGGTGCGAAGCGCTGCTGCCCGGCCCCGGCGCCACCGCGACCGTCCCACACGCGGTAGGTGCCGGCGCTGTGCCAGGCCATGCGGATCATGAGCGGGCCGTAGTGGCCGAAGTCTGCGGGCCAGAAGTCCTGGGACGTCGTGAGCACCTGCTCGATGTCGCGCTTGACCTCGGCGAGGTCGAGGGACTCAAAAGCCGCGGCGTAGTCGAACTCGCCGCCCAGCGGGTTGGCGACCGCGGGGTTCTTGGCCAGGATCTTCAGGTTGAGGCTCTCGGGCCACCACACCTTGTTGGCGTTGCGCTCGGTGGGGTAGGGCAGCTTGCCGTGTCCGACAGGGCACGCGCCGGCTGCCTCCTGCGGCTGGTTCATCTCGCCGACCTCGGCGTCGGGCTTCCCGGCGGTGTCGTGTGCGGGGTCAGTCATGGTCGTCCTTCCGGTGTGTCAGGGAGCGTGCGGTGCTGCAGTCGGGGCACAGGCCCCAGTACGTGACCTCGGCCTCGTCGATGACGAAGCCGTGGTGGTCCTCGGTGTGCAGGCAGGGCGCATGCCCCACCGTGCAGTCCACGTCGGCGATCGCGCCGCAGGAGCGGCACACGACGTGATGATGGTTGTCGCCGACCCGCAGCTCGTAGCGAGCCGACGAGCCGGCCGGCTCGATGCGACGCACGAGCGTGGCGTCGGTCAGGGCGTGCAGGACGTCGTAGACGGCCTGGGTGGAGACGGTCCCCAGCTCGGCGCGGGCCAGGTCGGCGACCGCCTCCGCGTCGGCGTGGGGGTGGGCCTCGAGTGCCGCCATCACCGCGAGCCGTGGCCGGGTGACGCGCAGGCCGTGGGCGCGCAGGACGGCGCCGACGTCCTCGGCCCCGGACTTCCCCGCCGCGATCACCATGGATCCATCATGACAGATTTTCTGGAACAGTTCCAGAAAGGCTCCCTGCTCGGGTCTCGCCACCCTGGGGAGCCGACGGCGCGCTGGTGGGCTAGTTTCGGAGATGCACCGCCCAGAATCGTCGCAAAGTGTCGTCCCCAAGGAGCATCTTCGTGAGCACCCCCGTCAAGGTCGCCGTCACCGGCGCCGCCGGCCAGATCGGCTACAGCCTTCTCTTCCGCATCGCCAGTGGGGCCCTGCTGGGCCCGGACACACCGGTCCAGCTGCGTCTGCTGGAGATCACTCCCGCCCTCAAGGCGCTCGAGGGCGTCGTCATGGAGCTGGACGACTGCGCGTTCGACACGCTGGACTCCGTGGAGATCGGCGACGACGCCACCACCATCTTCGACGGCGTGAACCTCGCCCTGCTCGTCGGTGCCCGCCCGCGGAGCAAGGGCATGGAGCGCGGCGACCTGCTGGAGGCCAACGGCGCCATCTTCACCGCCCAGGGCAAGGCCCTGAACGAGGTCGCCGCCGACGACGTGCGCATCGGCGTCACCGGCAACCCGGCCAACACCAACGCCCTCATCGCCTTGAGCAACGCTCCCGACATCCCGACCGAGCGCTTCAGCGCGCTCACCCGCCTGGACCACAACCGGGCCCTGAGCCAGCTGGCCGCCAAGACCGGCGCCAAGGTCTCCGACATCAGCAAGATGACGATCTGGGGCAACCACTCGGCCACGCAGTACCCGGACATCTTCCACGCCGAGATCGCCGGTCGGAACGCCGCCGAGGTCGTCGACGACCAGGCCTGGATCGCCGACGACTTCATCCCGACGGTCGCCAAGCGTGGCGCTGCGATCATCGATGCCCGCGGCGCTTCTTCGGCCGCGTCTGCCGCGTCGGCCACGATCGACGCGGCCCGCGACTGGCTGACCGGCACCCCCGAGGGCGACTGGGCCTCGATGGCCGTCGCGTCCGACGGGTCCTACGGCATCCCCGAGGGACTCATCTACTCCTACCCCGTCACCACGAGCAACGGTGACTGGGAGATCGTCCAGGGCCTTCAGATCGACGACTTCAGCCGGGGCAAGATGGACGCCACCGCCGCCGAGCTCGTCGAGGAGCGCGACGCGGTCAAGGAGCTCGGCCTCATCTGAGCCCTCATCCCCAAGATTCGTGAGCCCCTGCACCCACAAGGTCGTGATTGGACCTGATCGGGTGCAGGGGCTCACGAATTTCGGTGCCTGGGCCGGCGGGCCGCACCCTGCCTCAGGCCGGCGGGCCGGGGGGAACGACGACGCTGAGGACGACCAGGCTCGCGCCGAGCGTCGTCATCCAGAAGATGTCGAAGGCCTTGCCACGCACCCGGAGCATGCCCACGTGGTCCTGCGGGGTCACGACGCGAGCGACCGCACCGACGAGGAAGGAGACGCCGATGGCGAGGACCCCGACGCGCCAGGCGCCCAGGCCCACCAGGGCGAGTCCGCCCGCCACCCCGAGGAGCAGGAGCAGGTAGATCCGCGACCCGCGACTGCGGGGAACGAGCGATCTCACCGGCCGACGCGCTTCTCGGCCTCGTCGACGACGTTGCTCAGGAGCATCGCGCGAGTCATCGGTCCGACCCCACCGGGGTTCGGCGCCACCCAGCCGGCGACGTCGTGGACGTCCGGAGCCAGGTCGCCGACGATCCTGCCCCCGTCGTCCCGGCTCACGCCGACGTCGAGCAGGGCCGCTCCGGGCTTGACCATGTCGGCGGTGATGATGCCCGGGACCCCGGCCGCGGCGACGACGATGTCGGCCTGTCGGACGTGGGCGGCGAGGTCGCGCGTGCCGGTGTGGCAGAGCGTCACGGTGGCGTTCTCGCTGCGGCGCGTCAGGAGCAGCCCCAGTGGACGCCCCACCGTGATCCCCCGCCCGACGACGACGACCTCCGCGCCTGCGATCGCCACGTCGTGTCGACGCAGCAGCTCCACGATGCCGCGCGGCGTGCAGGGCAATGGGGCCTCGCGACCGAGGACCAGCCAGCCGAGGTTGGTGGGGTGCAGGCCGTCGGCGTCCTTGTCGGGGTCGATCCGGCCGATGACGGCGTTCTCGTCCAGTCCGCGGGGCAACGGCAGCTGGACGATGTAGAGGGTGCAGGCGGGGTCGGCGTTGAGCTGGTCGACCGCGGCCTCGACCTCGGCCTGCGTCGCCGTGGCCGGCAGGTCGATGCGGATCGACTCGAGGCCCACCTCGGCGCAGTCGCGGTGCTTGGCCCCGACGTACCACTGGCTGCCGGGGTCGTCGCCGACCAGGATCGTGCCCAGGCCCGGCACGAGGCCCTGGTCGCGCAGCCGCGCCACGCGGGAGGTGAGGTCGGTCTTGATGGCGGCCGCCGTGGCCTTGCCGTCGAGGATCTGCGCCGTCACGCTGAAGAGTCTGTCACGGGCGGGCGGCCTCGTGGGCCGGTGGTTGGGTCAGCCCACGGGCAGGCTCGGCACGGGCGAAGCGTCGCATGGAGTCTCCTCGTGGCTGGATCGGGACCCGCCCATGGCCAGACCCAGGCCATAGTGTGTACGCACCACCGGTTCCGTCGACAGGGTGCTCCATGGCCAATCGCGCGCAGCTGAGCCAGGACCGCAGCCGGCAACGCCGCGAGGACCTGCTCGCCGCGGCGATCGACCTGTTCGCCGAGGGCGGCTCCCGCGCGGTCACCCACCGCGCCGTCGCTGCCCGGGCCGGTCTGCCGCCCGCCAGCACGACCTACTACTTCGCGTCGATCCAGGAGCTCCTGCGCGAGGCCCTGGCCGACCACGTCGCACGGTGGCGGCAGGAGCTCGACCTGCTGTCCGGGCTCGACACCACACCGGCCGGCCCGATCCGCATCGACGCCGCGACAGCCGTCGTCGCCCAGGTGTTCGCGGCACGTGGGCCGGAGGTCGCCGGCCGAGAGCTGGCCATCCTGCTCGCCGTCTGCCGCGACGAGGCCCTGCGTGGCGAGGCCCGTGCAGCGCTCGAGGGGTTCGAGCGGCTCGCCACCCGATGGCTGACGACCCTGGGCATCCCTGACCCCGACCGGCTGGCCCCGGCGATGCTCGCACTCGTGGCCGGCACGGCGCTGCGTCGCCAGAGCGGCCAGTACCCCGAGCAGGAGGAGGCGCGGATCCTCAGCGAGGCCTTGCGCGACCTCGTCGGCGCCCACCTGCAGGGCCGCACGACCGTCGACGCGATCATCGCCGACGCCACCGGTCTCGAGCCGTAGGGCGTACCGCCGGAGCGGCACCCCCTCACGGCTCAGTGGAAGAAGTGCCGCGTCCCCGTGGTGTACATCGTGATGCCGGCGGCCTCGACCGCGGCGATCGTCTCCTCGTCACGCACGGACCCGCCCGGCTGCACGATGGCGCGGACCCCGGCGTCGATGAGGATCTGGGGACCGTCGGCGAAGGGGAAGAACGCGTCCGAGGCGGCGACGGAGCCGCGGGCTCGCTCCTGGCCGGCACGCTCCACCGCGAGCCGGCAGGAATCGACCCGGTTCACCTGTCCCATGCCGATGCCCACCGACGCCCCGCCGTCGGCGAGCAGGATGGCGTTGGACTTGACCGCCCGCACCGCCCGCCAGGCGAACGCGAGGTCGGCCAGCGTGGCCTCGTCGGCGGCCTCGCCGGCGACGAGGGACCACCCGTCGGGGGTGTCGCCCGGAGCGTCGACGAGGTCGCGCTGCTGGGCGAGCTCTCCGCCGGAGATCGGGCGGATCTCGAACCCGTCGCGGTCGTCGGCCGCACACCGCAGGATGCGGATGTTCTTCTTGCCCTGCAGCACCTCGACCGCCCCGGGCTCGTACTCCGGGGCCACGATCACCTCGGTGAACACCTCGGCGACCTGCTCGGCCATCGCGACGCTGACGGGGCGGTTGGTGGCGATGACGCCTCCAAAGGCGGAGACCGGGTCGCACGCGTGGGCCCGGGCGTGGGCCTGGGCGACGTCGTCCCCGACGGCGATGCCGCACGGGTTGGCGTGCTTGATGATCGCGACGGCCGGCTCGTCGTGGTCGAAGGCGGCGCGTCGGGCCGCATCGGTGTCGACGTAGTTGTTGTAGCTCATCTCCTTGCCGTGCAGCTGCTCGGCGGCGGCCAAGCCGCCCGTGCCGTCGCTGTACAGCGCCGCCTGCTGGTGCGGGTTCTCCCCGTAGCGGAGCACGGCCTGGCGGCTCACCGTCAGACCGCCGAACGCGGGCCAGCCGCACTCACCCTCGACGTCATCGGACAGGGTGCCGGCGAACCACTCGGCCACCGCGACGTCGTAGGCCGCCGTGTGGGCGAAGGCGGTCGCCGCGAGCCGCTTGCGCTGCTCCAGCGTGAATCCGCCGCCGGCCAGCGCCTCACGAACGTCGTCGTAGGCATCGGGCGAGACGACGACGGCGACGCTCGGGTGGTTCTTCGCGGCGGCGCGAACCATCGACGGGCCACCGATGTCGATCTGCTCGACGCACTCGTCCGGTGTCGCGCCGGAGGCGACCGTCTGCGTGAACGGGTACAGGTTGACCACGACGAGGTCGAACGGCTCGACCTCGAGCTCGGCCAGCTGACGAACGTGGTCCTGCAGGCGGGAATCGGCCAAGATCCCCGCGTGCACGCGGGGGTGCAGCGTCTTGACCCGGCCGTCGAGGCACTCGGGGAAGCCCGTGACCTCCTCCACGGGAGTGACCGGGACTCCGGCCGCCTCGATCGTCCTGGCCGTCGACCCGGTGGAGACGATGGCGACGTCGGCGGCGTGCAGGTCCCGGGCGAGGTCCTCCAGACCGGTCTTGTCGTAGACGGAGACGAGCGCTCGGCGCAGGGGTCGATGGGTCATGCGATCACGTCCTCAGAAAAGCCACGGTAGGAGCGTGCCCGCATGACACGCCCATGGTTCCCTCGCTGCCGCTCGTTCATGGGAGTCCTCCGAGATCGATGGTGCGTCCGCGCACCGTGAAGCCGTGCCGGGCCAGCTGCCCGACGTGCTCCACGAGCATCGTCCGCTCGCTGTCCTTGATGCGTTCGTGCAGGGTCGTGGCGTCGTCGTCGGGCAGGACCGGGACGGCCACCTGGGCCACGATCGGCCCGGTGTCGACCCCCTCGTCGACGACGAACAGCGTCGCACCGGTGACCTTGACCCCGTGCGCCAGGGCGTCGCGAGGCGCGTGCATGCCCGGGAAGGCCGGCGAGAGCGCGGGGTGGGTGTTGAGGGTGCGTCCACCGAAACGGGCCAGGAAGGCCGGTCCGGTGATCTTCATGAAGCCGGCGAGGACCACCAGGTCCGGCGCGTGCTCGGCCGTGACCTCGGTCAGCGCCTCGTCCCAGGCGGACCGGTCCGGGTGCTCGCCCAGGCCGACCACGAACGTGGGGATGCCCGCCCGGTCGGCCCGTGCGAGGGCGTCGATGCCGGCGCGGTCCGCGCCCACCGCCACCACGCGCGCCCCGAAGGCGGGCCCGGTGGCCGGGTCAGTCGTCGCGTCGATCAGGGCCTGGAGATTGGTCCCGGAACCGGAGACGAGGACGACGATCCTCGCGGGCGGACGGCTGCTGGGCACGGACGCCACGATAGTGCGCCAGCGCGGCACCGACGGCACCGCCCGCGCCCAGGACGAGCACGGCGAGCACCGGGGCCCACGGACCGACGGGCCCGACGTCGGCCATGCGTCCCGGCCCGACCGAGCCCGCGGACAGGCCGACCAGCGCGCCGACCACCAGGCCCGCCGTCGCACCGGCGGCAGCTCCCAGTCCCACGCGACGCAGGACCGCAGGTTCCCCCGGGAGGACCAGGCCCCAGCCTGCCGCCAGTCCGGCGAGCACCGGGACGAGTCCCAGCACCACGACCCAGTCACCGAAGGCGCCGGGCCCGGGCAGGGCGGCCAGCACGGGCAGGCCCGGCACCTGGCCGAGGTAGGCACCGGTGAGGTCCAACGTCGTGTCGGTGCCGATCTGCACCCCCGGGCCGAGGACGACGGCCCCCGCCCAGAGCACGAGGGTCGGAACCGCGACGACGCACAGCAGCCCGAGGGCGACACTGCCCCCCGCGCCGGGATCGAGAGCCGCCCACAGCTCTCCGGCCCGCTGCAGCGAGCCGACGAGCAGGACGAGCACGATGACGGCGCACGAGACGAGGAAGACCACGGCACCCCTGGCTGCGGCACGAGCGACGGCCAGGGCAGCGGGTCGGGTCCGCAGCCATCGCGGCGTCGCCTCGACCTCGGGCGAGCGCGGGGCCGCGACGGCCGCCGCCAGTCCGGCCACCACGAAGGCCCCGAAGGCCGCGCGCACCCCGGAGGTGGAGACCTGGTCGGTGTCCGAGAGCGCGGAGAGCACCGCCGCGAGGACACCCGCCGTCCCGGCGACCGTCGCCGCAAAGGGGGCGACGTCGGCGAGAGGCTCGCGCAGGACCCAGCGCACCACCAGGGCGACCACCGACGCGGCCACGAGGGTGCCACCCACCGGGATGAGCCCGATCGAGGCTCCCTGCACCTCGATACCGGAGCCGAGCGGCACGAGCCAGGCCCGTGCTCCGGACCGGAAGGCGCCGAGCAGCGAGACCTCACCCACGGCGGAGACGGCCGCCACCGCGGTCGCGAGCAGCACCCCGACGATCGTCGCCACGAGCCCCGTCACCATCCCGGCACGCAGGGACGACGCCTCGTCGGGCGCCGTGACGGATGGAGGCACCCAGCCATCCAACCTGTAAAGTCGGGCCGTTGCACCGAGCCACGCCGAGCACCAGAGGGAGGTCTGACCGATGACCCGCGTCGATGAGTTCAACAGCTTCTACGCCGCCACGTCGGCCGATGCCCTGCGCGTCACGTACGCCCTCTGCGGCGATCGGCAGGTGGCTCTGGAGGCCACGGTCGACGCCTACCGTCGCGCCTGGCGCGACTGGACCAAGATCCGGGACCGACGCCCCCTCGCCTACGTCCGGACGGAGGCCTGGAAGGCCGTCGCGCTGAGTCGTGGGACGCACCCGCTGCGCCGTCGGCACGAGGAGGACGCCGACACCGAGCTGCTCGGCGCGCTGCACGACCTCGCCACCGACGACCGACGCCTCGTGGTCCTGCTCACCCTGGGCGAGACCGACCTCGCGCAGGCCTCCCGCGAGGTCGATGTCAGCGAGGAGGAGGGCATCGAGCGGGTCGGGGTCGCGCTCGACACCCTCGAGAGCGGCCTCGGGGCCGACCTGGCTGCGCTGGAGCGCCGACTCGTCGGCCTCGGCGCGGTCACCGAGACCCTGCAGATGCCGCCGGCGGACCAGGTGCGTACCGCCGCGAAGCGAGGCCGCCGCCGCAACACGATCCTGCTGGTGGCGGCCTCCGTCCTCGTCGTCCTCGGTGGGGGCCTGGTCGTCACCGACGGTGACGGTCTCGCGACCCAGGCATCCATGCCCTACCGGGAGAAGCTGGGCGCCGAGCGCCCCGACGTGATCCTCGAGGCCAACAAGATCGCCGGCGACAACCTGCTCACGGCCAGTCAGGTCGCCGACCTCGATCCCGAGGCGCGCTGGCGGACGACCGCCACGGACGAGGACCCCGCGAACACCACCCCGTACGCGACCTGTCCGCCCCAGCGGTTCGCTGACGACGACCCCAGCCGGGTGTTCCTGCGGACGTTCGAGGCCGACGGCGACGACGAGAACAGCACCCGGGTCGCCCAGGCGATCGAGGTCTCCGGGTCCGACGAGGAGGCGACGCAGGCCTACCGGACCACGATGGGCTGGTACGCCAACTGCGCCCACCCCCGCGTGCAGCTGACCGGCTCCTTCGTCGTCAAGCGTCCCTTCGGTGACTTCCGGATCATGCGGCTGCGCTCCTACCGCGACCCTGAGCGGGTCTTCACCGTCGGGTTCACCCACTCCGGCAGCGTGAGCAGCACGGTGGTGCACGAGCAGAACGGCGCAGAGGGCCCGGAGATCGAGGACTTCGCCCGCATGCTCAACACGTCCGTCGCCAAGATCTGCCGCGACAGCGGTGGTCAGTGCTCCGACGAGGTCACCGTGGCGGACGCCGCACCCCCACGCACCTCCGACGCCTCCGCGTTCCTCGGCATCGTCGACCTCCCGCCGATCTCCGACGTCGACCGCGTCTGGTCCGGCATCGAGCCCTTCGAGCCGGAGGAGGGCCGCAACCCGGCCGCCACGCTGTGCGACGACACGGCCGCCCGTGGAGACTCGATCGAGAAGGCCCTCAGCCGGATCTTCGTGATCCCCCAGGCACAGCAGCTGCCCCAGGAGTTCGGCGTCACCGAGACCGTCTTCTCCATGACCTCGCAGAAGAGCGCCGAGGACCTGGTGGCCACGGTGCGCAAGGAGGTCCGAGGGTGCGAGGACCAGAACCTGTCGGCGTCGGTGGGCGAGGAGACCGAGATCGGCGGCGACGACATCGACGGCAGCACGTGGCTCGTGCGCTTCGAGGTCGAGGACGGCGAGGACGTCGTGTACCGCACCGGCATCGTCCGGCGAGGCGACACTGTCGCCCAGGTCCTGTTCACCCCCTCGGGTGACTTCGACATCAGCGAGCGGACCTTCGACCGGTTGGTCACCCGGGCGGGCGAGCGGCTCGTTTTCCCGCAGGAGTGAGCCCGACGACGAGGCCCCGGCACCCATGATGGGTGCCGGGGCCTCGTCTCGTGGGGCTCGGGAGCCCCTGCGGACTAGAGCTCGTCCAGGATCGTCCGCATCAGGTTCGCCGTCTCCGACGGCGTCTTGCCGACCTTGACCCCGGCGGCCTCGAGGGCCTCCTTCTTGGCCTGAGCGGTGCCGGACGAGCCGGACACGATGGCGCCGGCGTGGCCCATCGTCTTGCCCTCCGGAGCCGTGAAGCCGGCCACGTAGCCGACGACCGGCTTGGTGACGTTGGCCTTGATGAAGTCGGCGGCCCGCTCCTCGGCGTCGCCGCCGATCTCACCGATCATCACGATGGCCTTGGTCTCCGGGTCCGCCTCGAACGCCTCGAGGGCGTCGATGTGGGTGGTGCCGATGATCGGGTCACCACCGATGCCGATGGCGGTGGAGAAGCCGAGGTCACGCAGCTCGAACATCATCTGGTAGGTCAGCGTGCCCGACTTGGACACCAGGCCGATCGGACCCTTGCCGGCGATGTTGGCCGGCGTGATGCCCGCGAGGGCCTCCGTCGGCGTGATGATGCCGGGGCAGTTCGGGCCGATGATGCGCGTCTTCTTGCCCTGGGCGTAGGCCCAGAACTCCGCGGAGTCCTGGACGGGGACGCCCTCGGTGATGATGACGAGCAGGCCGATCTCGGCGTCGATGGCCTCGACGACGGCGTCCTTGGTGAAGGCCGGCGGGACGAACGCCACCGAGACGTCGGCGCCGGTCTTCTCCATCGCCTCGGCGACGGAGCCGAAGACCGGGAGCTCCACCTCGGCGCCGGACGCGTCGGTGTGGGTGACGGTCGTGCCCGCCTTGCGGGCGTTGACGCCGCCGACGATGTCGGTGCCGGCCGCGAGCATGCGGGCGGTGTGCTTGGAGCCCTCACCGCCGGTGATGCCCTGGACGATGACCTTGGAGTGTGAGTTCAGGAAGATCGACATGTCAGCCCCTCGCGTCGTTCGCCAGCTCGGCGGCCTTGTCGGCCGCCCCGTCCATGGTGTCCACCTGCGTGACGAGCGGGTGGTTCAGCTCGTCCAGGATCGCCCGACCCTCCTCGACGTTGTTGCCGTCGAGGCGGACCACGAGCGGCTTGGTGGCGTCGTCGCCGAGGAGCTCCAGGGCGCCCTTGATGCCGTTGGCCACCGCGTCGCACGAGGTGATGCCGCCGAAGACGTTGACGAAGACGCTCTTGACCTGCTCGTCGCCGAGGATCACGTCGAGGCCGTCGGCCATGACCTGCGCCGAGGCGCCTCCGCCGATGTCGAGGAAGTTGGCGGGCTTGACGCCGCTGTGCTTCTCACCGGCGTAGGCGACGACGTCGAGCGTGCTCATGACGAGCCCCGCGCCGTTGCCGATGATGCCGACCGCGCCGTCGAGCTTGACGTAGTTCAGGCCCTTGGCCTTGGCCTTCGCCTCGAGCGGGTCGGCCGCCTCCTTGTCCTCGAAGGCGGCGTGGTCATCGTGTCGGAACTCGGCGTTCTCATCGAGCGAGACCTTGCCGTCGAGCGCCTCGAGGGTGCCGTCCGAGAGCCGCGCGAGCGGGTTCACCTCGACGAGCGTGGCGTCCTCCTCGACGAAGACCTTCCAGAGCGCCTGGACGGTCTGCACGGCCTGGTCGGTGAGATCGGCCGGGAACCCGGCATCGGCCACGATCTCGCGGGCCTTGGCCTCGTCGACTCCCGTGCCGGCGTCGATCGGGACCTGGCGCACGGCGTCGGGGTTGGTCTTGGCGACCTCCTCGATCTCGACGCCGCCCTCGACGCTCGCGATCGTGAGGTAGCTGCGGTTGCTGCGGTCCAGCAGGAAGGAGAAGTAGTACTCCTGGTCGATGTCCACCGCCGGGGCGATCAGGACACGGTGGACCGTGAGGCCCTTGATCTCCATGCCCAGGATGTTGGTGGCGTGCTCGAACGCCTCGTCGGGGGTCTTGGCGAGCTTGACGCCGCCGGCCTTGCCGCGACCTCCGGCCTTGACCTGGGCCTTGACGACGACGACGCCGAGCTGCTCAGCAGCGGCCTTCGCCTCGTCGGCAGTGGTGGCGACGATGCCCGTCGTGACCGGGACGTCGTGCTTGGCGAAGAGCTCCTTCGCCTGGAATTCCATCAGATCCACGGTGAAGCCTGTTCTCGGTAGTCCAGTGCTGCGATCTCGGCCCCGCCGGTAGGTCCAGGGCCTCTCGGACTCTAGCCGTTCTCCTTCGCCCACGCGGCGTGGGGTCGAGCCGAGGCGGGCGAGGCGGCGACCGATCTGAGACAGTCGGGCCATGTCCGTCTCGTCGATCGACACCGCCGACGTCCGCCTGCGACTCCAGCGACGCGGCCCCCTCGATGCGCCGGTCGTGGTGCTCGTGCACGGCTTCCCGGACCATCGCGGCGTGTGGGACCCGGTGGCCGATCGGCTGTCCACCGACCACCACGTGGTCACGTTCGACGTGCGCGGTGCCGGCGGATCCAGCGCCCCGGACGGGCGCCGCGGCTACCGCATGGACCGCCTCGTCGACGACCTCGTGGCCGTGCTGGACGAGGTCGTCGGGGCGGGCCGTCCCGTCCATCTCGTCGGGCACGACTGGGGCTCCATCCAGGGCTGGGGAGTCCTGGCCCGGCACGACGAGGACGAGCGCCTCACCGGCCGGATCGCCTCGTTCACCTCGATCAGCGGGCCGGGCCTGGAGTTGTACGGGCACTTCGTGCGACATGGGCTGCGCCGTGGCCGGGTGCTGACCGTCGCGCGGCAGCTCGCACGGTCCTGGTACGCCGCCGCCTTCCAGCTTCCCGTCCTGCCCGAGCTCGTCATCTCACGGACGGGGCGACGTCTCGCGGTGTCGTTGGCCGCCCGCGAGGGACTGCCCGATCAGGACCAGAACGAGAGCCACTGGGGCGCGACGTTCGTGCGCGACGCGCTCAACGGCCTCAACCTCTATCGCGCCAACGCCCTGCGGATCGCGGGCCGACCCACCTCGACGAGCCTGCCCGTTCAGCTCCTCGTCCCGACCAAGGACCACTACGTGATGCCGGCCGTGCACGACGAGCTGGACCGCTTCGCCTCGGACCTGCGCCGCATCGACGTCGTCGCCGGCCACTGGGTGGTGCGGACGCAGCCCGATCTCGTCGCGGACGCGATCCGCTCGTTCGTGGCCGACCTCTCCTCGATCGACGTCACGCAGACCGGCTGAGGGTCCGCGGCTCAGTCCTCGGCCACTGACACGTCGTCGGCGTCCAGGGCGTCGAGGGCCGCACGCAACGAGGCGAGGTCCTCGGGCGTGGGCTCGACCAGCACGACGTGCACGGCATCCTCGGCCACGGCTGCCCTGGCCACGGCGTCGATGCCCAGCCCAGTGCCGAGGTGGACCACCTCATCGCCCTCGAGCAGCAGCCGCCGGGAGGCGGGCAGCGTCGCGTCCTCATCGCCGCGAACCGGCCCCGTCGCGGCCACCACGACCCTGCGTCTGCTCATCTGCTCATGGTCCCGCACGGGGTGAGAGGCGTCACCCCCGACGCCGGTCCCCCGCGAGAATGCCCCGGTCGGACGTCCACAGGTGGTTGAACGCGGTTGGAATGTGACCCCCTGTCCCCTAGACTCGGACGGTCCCACCCACCAAGCCGGAGGTTTCCTGCGTGAGTTCGTCTGCGCCCAAACGCCGACTGGACGTCCGTCAGGCACCCCGTGCGGCCGGAAAGCGCGCGGCCGTGCGGCCGCGCCGACGACGCCGAACGCTGCGTCTCACTCCCGCCATGGTGGGCGCCTTCGTCCTGGTCGTCGCCGGTGTGGGCGCCGGGGCCGTGTCCTCCCAGACGGACTCGGACTCGCTCGCCGCGAGCTACCAGACGATCTCGGCCAGCTACACCGGCAGCGCCGACGGTGCCGGGGGCGACGTCGACATCACCGAGGACCTCGATCCAGAGGTTCTGGAGGAGCAGACCGCGACCCAGGCCGAGCAGACCATGCAGGCCCAGGCGAGCCTCACCGAGCGTGCGCAGGCTGCGGCCGACGAGCTCGAGTCCGACCAGTGGGTCCTTCCCGTCACCGGGTACCGGCTCTCGGCCCAGTTCGGCCAGAGCAGCTCGTTGTGGTCCAGCACGCACACCGGCGTCGACCTCGCCGGCCCCTCCGGCTCCACGATCGTCTCGATCGCGGCCGGAACGGTGACCGAGACCGGCTACGACGGCGCCTACGGCAACAAGACGGTCGTCACACTGGAGGACGGCACGGAGGTCTGGTACGCGCACCAGAGCCGCACCGCTGTCAACGTCGGCGACTCCATCGCTCCCGGCCAGACGATCGGATACACCGGGTCCACCGGCAACGTCACCGGACCCCACCTGCACCTGGAGATCCGCCCCGGCGGCGGCGACCCGGTCGACCCCATCGGCGTCCTCGCCGAGCACGGCGTCAACCCGTAGGTCCCCCTCCCCAAATTTTGTGAGCTCCTGCACCCAGAACTGGGTCTGACGGCCACATCGGGTGCATGCGCTCACAGATCGTGGAGCGCTCGAGCGGGTGCCCGAGAGTTGTCCACAGGTCGAAGACGTGGGTCTTGGGCCAGCCCGCCCGTGCGCTCAGGCTGGGAGCGTGTTCGACCCAGCTGATCTGCCGTGGGCCCTGCGCGGTCACGCGTTCACCGCCGCCCAGGCCACGGTCCATGGCCTGACCCGTCGCGTGCTGCAGGGCCGACACTTCGTCCAGGTGCACCGCGGTGTCTACCTGCCCACCGGGACGGTGCTGACCTTCGAGATGCTGGTCGAGGCCGACCTGCTGCGCCTGCCCGCCGATGCACATCTGAGCCACGTCACCGGGCTGCAGTGGCTCGGGATCGACATCGGCACGCGCGACCCGAGGCACTACTCCACAAACACCACCTCGCAGAGCACGCTGCGAGACGTCGTGCTCCACCGTCGCCAGGACCGGTTGCAGACCGTCGAGGCGCGAGGGCGTCGCACCCTCGACCCCGAACGTCTCTTGGTCGACGCCGCGGCCATGCTTCCTGCCGCCGCGCTCGTGCGGGTGGCGGACGAGCTCGTGCGTCGTGGCGATCTCCTGCCCGACGCCTTCACCAGGTTCGCGTTGACTCATCACCTCGACGGCGTCCAGGCTGCCCGCCGGGCCGCAGCCCACGTCCGGGAACGAGTCGACTCCGCGCGCGAGACCGATGTGCGGCTTCTGCTGGTCTCCAGCGGTCTTCCCGAGCCGGAGGTCAACGTCGAGATCCATGACGCGGCCGGGCAGTTCCTTGCACGAGGCGACCTCGTGTACCGGCGCCATCGGGTGCTGGTCGAGTACGACGGGCGACATCACGCCGAGGACCCGGTCCAGTGGCACAAGGACCTGCGGCGACGCGAACGGCTCGAGGCTGCCGGCTGGACGGTCGTCGTGGTGGGTGAACGAGGACATGGCGACACCGGCCCGCGTCGTGACCAGGGTCTGGGAGGCACTGCACCGCGCGGGATACCGGGGGGACGTCCCGGTCTACGACCGCTACCGCTGGCTCACCCTTCGCCACGCCTGAGCCCAGGAATTTCGTGAGCCCCTGCACTCCGAACGTGGCTTAGGGCCCCATTCGGGTGCACGTGCTCACAAAATTTTGGGGCCGGTCAGAGCTTGTCGACGGGGGCGTAGCGCAGCAGCAGGCGCTTGACGCCGGACGAGCCGAAGTCGACGCTCGCGACGGCGTTGTCGCCCTGGCCCTCCAGGGCCACGACGGTGCCCAGGCCGAAGCTGTCGTGCGAGACCCGGTCGCCCGGGGAGAGGGAGGGGACGTCACGGGAGCGCTTGGACTTCGCCGCCACCGTGGACGACCTGAAGCTCGCCGACGCCGCCGGCGTGCGGGTCCACTGGGTGGGCGCCTGGGCCTCGCGCCGCCAGTCGACGAGGTGGTCGGGCACCTCGTCCAGGAAGCGCGAGGCCGGGTTGTAGGAGGGCGCCCCCCAGGCCGCGCGGCTGGTGGCCCGCGTGAGGTACAGGCGCTCACGGGCACGGGTGATGCCGACGTAGGCCAGGCGACGCTCCTCCGCCAGCTCCACCGGGTCACCCAGCGAGCGCAGGTGCGGGAAGACTCCGTCCTCGAGCCCGGTGAGGAACACGACGGGGAACTCCAGCCCCTTGGCGGTGTGCAGCGTCATCAGCGTGACGACACCGTCGCCGTCGTCGGGCAGGGAGTCGGCGTCGGCCACGAGGGCCACCCGCTCCAGGAACGCCCCGAGCGATCCTGGAGCCAGCCCCTCGGGGGCCTCGTCCGGGACCGCCTCGACGGCGTCGTCCCGGGCGGGCCCCTCCGCGGCGTCACCGTCAGTGGGGGCCTCCTCGGCCGGGGAGTCCTCGATGGTGGAGGCGTCCGAGACGAACTCACGCGCGACGGCGACGAGCTCGGCCAGGTTCTCCACCCGCGTCTCGTCCTGGGGGTCCTTGCTGTTCTCGATCGCCGCGAGGTAGCCGCTCTGCGTGAGCGCGGCCTCCAGCACGGCATCGGCCGCAGCCCCCGACTCGGCCAGGTCCATGAGGCCCTGCATGGTCTCGGCGAAGGCAGCGACCGCCTTGGCGGACCGGCTCGCGAGATCGGCCTCCTCGACCCGGCCCATCGCCTCCCAGACGCTGATCTCCTCCCGCGCGGCAAGGCGCTCCAGCGCGGCCTGCGCACCGTCACCGATGCCACGCTTGGGCTCGTTGACGATGCGGCGCAGCGAGACGGCGTCGCGCGGGTTGATGAGGACCCGCACGTACGCGAGGGCGTCCTTGATCTCCTTGCGCTCGTAGAAGCGGACGCCTCCGACCACCCGATAGGGCAGTCCGACGCGGATGAAGACCTCCTCGAAGACACGGGACTGCGCGTTGGTGCGGTAGAAGATCGCCACGTCCTGCGGCTTGGCGTCGCCGGCGTCGGTGAGCCGGTCCACCTCGTCGGAGACGAACTGGGCCTCGTCCCGCTCGTCGTCGCTGACGTAGCCGACGATGCGCTCACCCTCGCCCTGTGCGGACCACAGGTTCTTCTCCTTGCGACCCTCGTTGCGGCTGATCACGGCGTTGGCGGCGGTCAGGATGGTCTGGGTGGAGCGGTAGTTCTGCTCCAGCAGCACGGTGTCGGCGCCGGGGAAGTCGGCCTCGAACTCCAGGATGTTGCGGATGCTCGCGCCCCGGAAGGCATAGATGGACTGGTCGGAGTCACCGACGACCATGAGGTCGGACGACTCGTCGCACAGCTCGCGGATGAGTGCGTACTGCGCGTGGTTGGTGTCCTGGTACTCATCGACCAGGACGTGCCGGAAGCGCCGGCGGTAGGTCTCACGGACGTCCGGGAACGCCTGGAACAGGTGCACCGTGGACATGATGAGGTCGTCGAAGTCCATCGCGTTGGCGGCCCGGAGACGCCGCTGGTAGTGCTGGTAGGCGTCGACGTACAGCTCCTCGGTGGGGTTGCTGACGCGCGACCCGGCCGACTCGTGGTCGACGAGCTCGTTCTTGAGGTTGGAGACCCAGTTCAGGACGGCTCGCGGGTTGACGCGCTTGGGGTCGTAGCCGAGGTCGCGGCACACCAGCGTCATCAGACGGCGTGAGTCCGCGGCGTCGTAGATGCTGAACGTCGAGGTGTAGCCGAAGCGGTTGGCCTCCCGACGCAGGATCCGCACGCAGGCGCTGTGGAAGGTGCTCACCCACATCATCCGGGCCGCTCCCCCGACGAGCTCGGCGACGCGCTCGCGCATCTCCGCGGCGGCCTTGTTGGTGAAGGTGATGGCCAGGACCGAGCCGGGGTGCGCTCCCCGGGCCGCGATCAGCCAGGCGATGCGCCGGGTCAGCACCCGCGTCTTGCCCGACCCGGCGCCGGCCACGACCAGCAGGGGCCCACCGCCGTGGCCGACCGCCTCGCGCTGGGCGTCGTTCAGGCCCTCCAGCAGGGTCTCGGACCGGGGACGGCGTCGACCGCGCGAGGACTCGTCCGACGGGTCGGGGCGGGCGGCGGAGGGCACGGGGAACGGCGACGTCATCGTGGGTCCAGCCTAGAGGGCACCCACGACAGCGGATCGCGCCCGTCGACGGTCCTGACGCACGGGAGCACGACGCTCCACTTGATTGTCTCAATACAATTGCTACAGTGGTTGGCACAAACACCTCGGGAGGAACCATGATCGCCCTGACCTTCGTCTCCCTGCTCCTGCTCACCATCGTGGGATGTCAGTACCTCTTCGCACCGCACTCCGCCCACCGCCTGGCCGTGCGGCGCCTGCAGGAGAACGAGCAGACCATCAGCGTCGACGCGGGCGCGGCGCTGGTCTCCGCGCTCACGCGGCGCACCCGGGCCGCCAGCATCGGCGGGGCCGTCGGCGCAGTCGGTGCCACCATCGCGCTCTGGCTCGTGATCGCCGAGCCGACCGGCTCCCCGGGCCTGCTCCCCATCGCGATCGTGCTGGCCGCCGTCGTCGTCGCATCGGTGGGCGTGGAGGTCGTCCACGTGACCCGGACGACCCCCGCTCCCCCCGCCGGGGTGCGGGTGGCCGGTCTGCAGTCGCGCGAGCCGCACCTGAGCCGCAGGGAGGCAGCGGCCGAGAACGCCTTCATCGTCATCGCGGGCCTCGCGCTGGCTCTCGCGGCCCTCGCGTGGTGGGCCGGCGTCGAGCACGCCGCTGCGGCCACGACCTGCGCCGCGGCCGCCGTGCTCACGATCGCGGCGACCGCCCTGACCCGTCGCTGGGTGCTCGCACGGCCCGTCCCGGCGGGGAGCACCGACGACGCCGTCTCTGCCGAGCTCCTCACCACGGCCACGGCGGACCGGTTCACCGAGAACCTCCTCAGCAACGGGCTCGTCCTCCTGCTCTACGTGGCCATCGTCATCGCACCCGGCCTGGACGCGGTGGGGGTCGCCGTGGCGATCGCCCTCCTGGCCGTCACGGCCTGGGTGGTCGCCACGGCCTCGACCGCGCGACGCCGTGCCCAGCGGTCAGCGGTCGCATGATCACCTTCGCCGTCGCGGTCGACCCGACCGCTACCGAGCCCCCGTTCGAGCAGATCCGCCGGCAGGTGGCCACGGCGGCCAACGACGGCACCCTCGCGCCGGGTCACAAGCTGCCCACCGTGCGCCAGCTGGCGGCCGACCTCGGACTCGCCGTCAACACCGTGGCACGGGCCTACCGCGAGCTGGAGGCCGACGGAGTCATCGAGACCCACGGTCGACGCGGGACGTTCCTCGCCAGTCGGCTGCTCGCGGACGCGGATGCGACGACAGCCGCCGAGGGCTACGTCGCGACGGCTCGCCGCATCGGCCTGTCGCGCGACGAGGCCGTGCGCCTCGTGGAGCAGGAGTGGAGCCGATGAGCACCATCCGCGTCGCCGGAGAGGCGGACCTCGACGCCCTGACCGACGTGTGGGAGCGGGCGGCCCGCAGCACCCACGGCTTCATGGGCGACGAGGACTTCGCCGAGGCCCGGCCCTACGTGCGTGACCACCTGCTGCCGTCGATGGACGTCTGGCTGGCCGAGGACGTCGAGGGGACGCCCGTCGGCCTCGTCGGCGCCCGGGGCTCGCACGTGGAGATGCTCTACATCGAGCCGTCCCAGCACGGCACCGGCCTGGGCACGCGGCTGCTGGACCAGGTCGGCGAGGCGGGTCCGACGAGCGTGGAGGTCTACGCCGGCAACACGCACGGCCTGGGGTTCTACGAGTCCCGTGGGTTCCACCGGGTGCGCACCCACACGACGGATGCGTTCGGGCGACCGTTCCCGGTCATCCACCTGCAACGCGACCCCGGTCGCTGAGCCGCCCGACCGTCGCCTCGTCGGGACCGAAGTGCCGTCGCAGCACCTCGGCCTGGACCCGGTCACCCCACTTCTGGAGTCGCCCGCGACCCCATGCGGTGCGTCCCACCAGGTGGTAGCGGACCACGTTGGCTGTCATCACCATCGGCATCGCCCACGGCGGGCGCAGGGGCAGGCCGAGCTCCCACATGCTCGTCGGCCCCATGAACACCGTCAGCATGCTGAGCAGCCTCTCCTTGGCGTACCAGCGACGCAGCCGCGTGGGGAACCGGACGTGCAACCGTGACTGCGCCTGCACGATCGAGCGGGACAGCGCCGCCCCGGCGTCAGTGGCGCCCTCCTGGGCCAGCAGGACGTGGTAGCTGAGCCGGTGCTGCTCGGCCTCGGTCTCCACGAGCCACTGCTCGTCGATGCCCAGCAGCCACCCGACGTAGCGCCACAGGTGCATGACGGCTCTGGAGTCGTCCTTGGTCACCCTGACCCCGAGGGCGCGGCACCCCAGCAGCAGGACCCCGCTGAACAGGCCGAGCGTCGCCGCCTGGTCGGTCTGGTTGATCGGCATGCCCCAGCGGGCGACGTCCCACTGCCCCTTGCCCTCGGGACCGGCGAAGGTCCGGTTGACCAGGGCGTGCATGGCGCGCACGTGCAGGGTGAGGCGCAGGCCCTCGCCCCCGGGGCGCAGTCCGCCGTCCTGGGCGACCGCGATCGTCCACTGCTGCGTCTCTCCCAGGCGACGCAGCGTCGCATCACCGACGAGGCCGCCCGTGGCGACGAGCAGGTCCGGCGGGCCGCCGAAGCGGTAGCCGCCGATGAGCGAGAGCTGCAGGAGCACGTCGGCCGCGTTCCGTCCGAGCCGGCGCATGACGGCGGCGCCCTCGTCCACGAGGTCGAGGTCGACCCACTCCGGCACCTGCTGCACCGTGGCGAAGAACGCCGCGAGCGGCTCCGGCGCGTCGGGGACGTTCTCGATGCCCTGGGCGAGGGTCCGGCGCAGCTGCGCCATCGTGACCCGGTCGGGGTCGTCGGGTCCGGCGCGCAGCGCCCGCGCAAGGGCATCGCCCGGCTCGTCGACGGCCATCAGTCCGCGTCCGAGGCGGGCCATCAGCTCCTCGTCCACCGCGCCGACCCGACCGTAGCGCCGCAGGGGGCGGCCGAGCCGCTCGCCGCGGGCCTCGGCGGCCCGGAACCGGGTGGGGATCGGGAGGTCCTTCGTCACCGTCATGCCCTCGAGCCTGACACGAGCGATCACTCGCATACAATTCGCGTCATGGCTTCCGCCCCCGGCCCCCGCAAGCTCCCTCAGCAGGAGCGCTCACGGCTGATGGTCGAGCGCATCCTGGACGCTGCCGAGGAGGTGCTGCTGACCGAGGGCCACGACGCCGCCTCGACCAACCGCATCGCTCGTCACGCCGGCGTCAGTCCCGGCTCGCTCTATCAGTACTTCGGCGAGAAGGAGGCGATCGTCGCGGCTGTCGTGGAGCGGTACTCCGAGGACCTCTCCGGCCAGATCGCCGCCTCCTTCACCAACCACCTCGGCGAGCGTGGTGCACCGATGGTGCGCTCCAGCGTCGAGGCGCTGCTCGACGCGCTCGAGGCCAACGCGGCCTTCCTGCGCGTGGTCGTCGAGGGCCTGCCGTCGGTCCAGCACCGGCACCGGCTCACGGCCCTGGAGGATCGCGTGACCGATCTCGTCGCCGCCTATCTCAGCGGTCAGCGCGGCCTGCGCGACGTCGCGCCGCCTGCCGCGGCCTGGCTGCTCGTGCGCGCGATCGAGCAGCTCACGGTGCGCTACGTGCTGGATCGGCCGGACATCGCTCGCGAGGAGTTCGTGTCCGAGCTGGTGCAGCTGGTCCTCGGCTACCTGGGCTCCGAGCCGGCCTGAGGCGCCACGGCACCCGCCTACTCCCCCAGGGGGTTGGGCTTGCGCCAGGTCCGCTCGAAGGGCAGCCGCCACGCCTTCGGGGCGATGAGCTGGTGCACGGAGTTGGGCCCCCAGGTGCCGGGAGCGTACGGGCGCACGGGCGGTGGGTCCTCCAGCAGCGGCTGGGAGATCTCCCACAGCCGCTCGATGCCCTGCGCCGTCGTGAACAACGTCCGCTCGCCCTTCATCGCATCGAGGATGAGCCGCTCGTAGGCCTCCAGGACGTCGCCGGCGCGCTCGGTCTCCTGCATCGCGAACTGCATCGAGAGCTTGTCCAGGGTCATCCCCGGCCCGGGCCGCTTGCCGTAGAAGGACAGCGACATGCGGGAGGAGTCCGCCAGGTCGAAGGTCAGGTGGTCAGGCCCGGACAGCCCGACGCCCGAGCCTGGCGGGAACATCGACTTGGGCGGCTCGCGGAAGGCGATGGAGATGATCCGCGCCCCCTCGGCCATCTGCTTGCCGGTACGCAGGTAGAACGGCACCCCGGCCCAGCGCCAGTTGTCGATCTCGGCCCGCAGCGCCACGAAGGTCTCGGTCTCGGACTCCGGGGAGACCCCTTCCTCCTCGCGGTAGCCCTGGTACTGACCGCGGACCACGGCGGCCTGCTCGAGGGGGAGCATCGAGCGGAAGACCTTGTTCTTCTCCTCGCTGATCGACTCCGAGTCCAGCGACGTCGGCGGTTCCATCGCCATGAACGCCAGGACCTGGAACAGGTGGGTGACCACCATGTCCTTGAAGGCGCCGGTCCCCTCGTAGAAGCCCGACCGTCCCTCCAGCGAGAGGGTCTCGGGGACGTCGATCTGCACGTGGTCGATGAACGTGCGGTTCCAGATGGGCTCGAACAGGCCGTTGGCGAACCGGAACGCGAGGATGTTGAGCGCCGCTTCCTTGCCCAGGAAGTGGTCGATGCGGAAGATCTGCTGCTCGTCGAAGACCTCGTGGATCTCGGCGTTGAGCCGCTTGGCCGACGCCAGGTCGGTCCCGAAGGGCTTCTCCATGATGATCCGCGACCGCTCGACGAGGTCCGCCTCGGCAAGGGTGTGGACGACGTCCAGGGCGGCCTTGGGCGGGACGCTGAGGTAGTGCAGGCGACGCACGTCCCCGGACAGCTCGGCCTCGAGCCTCCCCGCGACGGCGGCGAGCACGGCAGCGCCGTCCTCGACGTTGACGTAGTGCAGCTTGGGCGCGAACTCCGCCCACTCCGACTCCGGCACCTCGCGGCCGAACTCGCGACACGCCTCCTGCGCGAAGGCCCGGAACGAGTCGTCGTCGAAGTCGTCCATCGAGACGCCGATGATGCGGGAGTCGGCGACGAGGTTGGAGCGCAGCAGGTGCAGGATGCCGGGCAGCAGCTTGCGTCGGGCGAGGTCCCCCGTGGCGCCGAAGAGCACGATCAGGTGTGGCTCGCTCATGCGATCACGTCCTCAGAAAAACCACCGTAGGAACGCGATCGCATTGGGGGTCCCACCCTGCACGCAGCGAAGCGTGGGGGCACCTCCCGCTTGCGGGGGCGTGTTTGGGGGCGGTTCCTTCTTTTCACTCGCTGCCGCGCCCCCACTCGCAGAGCTCGCGGGCGGTGCCCCCAGCTCATGCGGCAGCTCCTCGTGGCTCGTCCATGCACCGAGGCTAGACCCGATGCGTTGCGTCCGGGTGAACGCCGCCGTCAGTCCCCGCGAGGCAGGTCGGCGCGCGCCCGCCAGGCGGCCGTCGCCCCGACGAGGCAGACCGGGCCCCACACCCGCTCGGCCGGTGAGCGGGAGACGGTGTTCATCACGCTGCCGACCCCCATGAGGGCGACCAGGCCGGTGAGCGTCCGTCGTCGGGCTGCCGTGCTGCCGGAGCCGGTCACGAGCCAGGCAGCCCCGACCGCATACCCCGCGGCAGCAACGCCGCTCGTGCGCCGCAGGCCGTCCGGCAGGCGCCCCGGCCGTTGGCCCCCGTAGGCCATCGCTCCCCAGGGAGCACCCGCGGCGAGGCCGGCCTGGAACCCCGAGAGCACGACGAGCACCCCGGAGACCGTCAGTGTCGAGACACTCGTCCCGCGCGCTTCCATGCGCCCATCCTAGGCTCAAGACCAGGGTCAGCGGCCGGGCACCGAGGCGTCTCGGGGTCGCCTCAGGGTCAGGACCAGCGTCTTCCCCGATGTGGGCGGAGGACGCTCGACGCCAGTGTGGCGTCCATGATCACGATCGAGTCCCTCACCAAGACGTACGGACGATTCACCGCCGTCGACGACGTCACCTTCACCGCCGAGCCCGGTCGGGTGACCGGCTTCCTCGGCCCCAACGGCGCCGGCAAGTCGACCGCGATGCGCGTCATGACCGGCCTCACGCCCGCCACCTCCGGCTCCGCGCTCGTGTGCGGCCGCCGGTTCGCCGACCTGCCCAACCCGGGCCTGGAGGTGGGCGTCCTGCTGGATGCGTCCGCCCAGCACGCCGGGCGGACCGGCCGCGAGGTGCTCACCGTCGCAGCCCGGACGATGGGGCTGCCCGCCCTCCGTGTCACGCAGATGCTCGACCTGGTCGGCCTCACGGCGGCAGAGTCCGAGCGTCGTGTGCGGCACTACTCCCTCGGCATGCGACAGCGGCTCGGCCTGGCCACCGCCCTGCTGGGCGACCCCGAGGTGCTCATCCTCGACGAGCCGGCCAACGGCCTGGACCCGGCCGGCATCCGCTGGATGCGCGACCTGCTGCGTGGCTACGCCGACCAGGGCGCCACCGTCCTGCTCTCCTCCCACCTGCTGCACGAGATCGAGGTCGTGGCGGACGACCTCCTGGTCATCGGCCACGGGCGCATCGTCGCGCGCGGCACGAAGGCCGAGCTGCTCGCATCGGCCGGAGCGGTCGTGCGCAGCAGCGAGCCCGAGTCCCTGGCTCGCGCGCTCGAGACGGCGGCGCTGGCCTTCACCCGTGACGGCGACACCTTCCGCGTCGACGCCGACACCGACCGCATCGGTCACGTGGCGCTCTCCGGGTCCATCCACCTCACCGAGCTGCGGGCCGCCGACGGTGCGGGGCTGGAGGACATGTTCCTCGAGCTCACCGCCGCCACCCAGCGTGAATCCACCCCCTCCGAAGGAGCAGCAGCATGACCACCCTGACCACCTCGTCGTCGCCGACGACCTCCACCCCTCGCCCCCTGCCCGGGGAACGCGGCTCCCGCCCCGCCCCCGCGCCCATCCCCTTCGGCCGGGTCGTGATGGTGGAGCTGCGCAAGTGCTTCGACACCAGGGCCGGCTTCTGGCTGCTGGCGAGCATCGGCATCGTGGCCGTCCTCGCCACGGCGTCGGTCATGCTGTGGGCCCCGGACGAGGCCCTCACCTACAACACGTTCGGGGCCGCCGTCGGCACCCCGATGGCGATCCTGCTGCCGATGGTGGCGATCCTCTCGGTCACGAGCGAGTGGAGCCAGCGCACGGGGCTGACCACGTTCACCCTCGTGCCCCGGCGTGGCCGGACCATCGCGGCCAAGGCGCTCGTGGCCCTGCTCATCGGCGTCGTCTCGATCCTCGTCGCCCTGGCCGTCGCCGCCCTCGGGGCCCTCGTCGGGCCGATGCTCCGCGGGATCGACCCGACGTTCGACCTCTCGCTGGACCAGGCCGCCAGCCTGGTCCTCTCCCAGGTGCTCGGCATGGGCGTGGGCCTCATGCTCGGAGTCCTGCTGCGCAGCTCGGCCGCCGCCATCGTGGCGTACTTCATCTACTGGGGACTCGTGCCGACGCTGAGCGGACTGCTGGCCTCGATGCAGGAGTGGTACCGCGACGTGATGCCCTGGGTGGACTTCAGCTACAACCAGACCCTGATGTACGAGAGGGTCCCGACGGGCATCGAGTGGGCGCACCTCGGCGTCACCGGGCTGGCCTGGCTGGTCATCCCCTTCACCCTCGGCCTCTGGATGCTGCTGCGAGCCGAGATCAAGTAGGGGGCACGTGCCCTGAGCCCGTCTCGCCCACCGAGGGCGGGGCGGGCTCCGTGGCACGCCGGGCGAACACGCCGGGTGTCACGCCCAGGAGCCGACGGAAGTGCCTCGTGAGGTGCGCCTGGTCGAAGAACCCGGTCTCCGTGGCCACCTGTGCCGCCGGGACACCGTCCAGCAGCAGACGTCGTGCGTGGTCGAGGCGGCGACCCAGGACGTACTGGTGGGGTGGCACGCCGAACTCCCGGGCGAAGGCCCGCACGACGTGCGTCGGGTGCACCTCGAGCTCGGCCGCGAGGTCGGACAGCGTCGGTGGCCGGTCGAGGGCGGCGTCCAGGCGGTCCCGCACGAGACGAGCGACCCGTGGGGCCGCGCGGTGCTCCACACGGTCGCGTCGGCGCAGCTGGTCGCCGATCGCCTCGGCCACCAGCGCCAGGCGCGACTCGCTCTCCAGCTCGTCCCCGGCGCACCCGAGCGCGTCGTGCAGATCGGCCACGGCTCGTCGAACGCCCTGAGTGCGCACGAGCGGGTCGCGCTCCACCCGGGCGACGAGATCCAGGGGCAGCCAGCGCTCGTCCAGGTACACGACGCGCTTGTCGAAGCCCTCGACCCGGGCCGACTGGCCGTCGTGCGGGACGTCCGGGGGCAGGATCGTGAGGGACCCCGCCGGCGCACGGTGCCCGTCACGCCCGAGGAGGTAGTCGACGCCACCGGTGTCGACGAGCAGGACCGTCCAGTGGTCGTGCGTGTGGGCGGGATAGGCGTGCTCGGTGAAGTGCGCGTGGAGCACCTCTGCGACGCCGGGGACGGCCGGCCGCCACGCGCGGACTCGCTCGGGCGCCTGCATGTCAGGAACGTACAAGACCCGCCCGAGGCCGGTCACCGATCCTGAGGGCATGGCACAACGCTTCGACACCAAGATCACCGTCGTCCTGGGTGACGATCTCCTGCCCTGGCAGGCACTCAACGTCACGGCCTTCCTCACCAGCGGGATCACGGCGGCCCACCCCGACCTGGTCGGTGAGCCCTACGAGGACGCCGACGGCACCCACTACCTGGCGCTCCTCGGGCAGCCCGTCGTGGTGCTGCAGGGCTCCCGCGAGCAGCTCCGCGCCGCGCACCGCAAGACGGTCGACCGTGGGTACCCGCTGGCCGTCTACACCCGGGAGATGTTCACGACCGGGAACGACGAGGACAACCGTGCGGTCGTCGCGGCGGCGGCTCGTGACGACCTGGACCTCGTCGGCATCGCCGTGCACGGCCCCAGGAACGGCGTCGACAAGGTGACGAAGGGACTGACCATGCATCCGTAGGTGGTCTGCTGCGCGGCTGCGGCCTGCGGGTCTCAGATCAAGCGCCGGTCGCTGGCCCACTTGGTGAGCTCGTGGCGGCTGGAGAGCTGCAGCTTGCGCAGGACGCTGGAGACGTGGGTCTCGACGGTCTTGATCGAGATGAACAGCTCCTTGGCCACCTCCTTGTAGGCGTAGCCGCGAGCGATGAGCCGCATGACCTCCCGCTCGCGCTCGGTGAGGCGGTCGAGGTCCTCGTCGACGTGCGCGACCTCGATCGTGCCGGCGAAGGCGTCGAGCACGAAGCCGGCCAGGCGTGGGCTGAACACCGCGTCGCCGCCGGCGACCCGGTCCAGGGCCTGGATGAGCTCGGGGCCGGAGATGTTCTTGGTGACGTAGCCGCGGGCGCCCGCACGGATGATGCCGATGACGTCCTCGGCGGCGTCGCTCACCGACAGGGCCAGGAAGGTGGTCTGCGGACCACGCTGGGCGAGCCGGCGCATCACCTCCGCGCCACCACCCCCGGGCATGTGGACGTCCAGCAGGACGACGTCAGGCCCCTCCCCGGTGCGCGCCGCCTCGGTGATGGCCGCGACCGCGGTGTCGACGTCCTCGGCCTCGGCCACGATGTCGACCCCACCGCGCTCCAGCTCGGAGCGCACACCGGTGCGGAACATCGCGTGGTCGTCGACGATCACGACGCGCAGGGCTGTCATCGAGGGGCCTCCTGGGGGTCGGGCTGGACGGGCATCGCGTCGGTGCCGGGTTCGTGCCGGGGTGTGCCGCCGGTCCGGACGGGCATCGAGAGACGGATCTCGGTGCCCTCGCCGGGGGCGCTGAGGATCTCGGCGCGGCCCCCGTGGCGCTCGACGCGCTCGACGATGGACCCCCGCACCCCCATCCGGTCCTCGGCGATGTTCAAGGGGTCGAAGCCGACTCCGCGGTCACGGACGAAGACCTCCACGAGCCCTGCACCTGCCTCGGCGTACACGTCCACGCGATCCGCAGCGGCGTGCGTGCCGGCGTTGACCATCGCCTCGCGAGCGGCCCGGACGAGGGCCACGACGTCGGGGGCGAGAGCAGTGTCACCGACGACGATCAGCTCCACCGGCACGTGGTGCGCCTCCTCCACCTCGGTGGCCGCGGCACGCAGCGCCGCCCCCAGCGACGTGCCGTGGTCGGTCTCGTCGCCGTAGAGCCAGGCCCGCAGCTCCCGCTCCTGCCGTCTGGCGAGGGTCGCCACGGTGGGTGGGTCATCGGCGTTCTTCTGCAGCAGGGCCAGGGTCTGCAGGACGGAGTCGTGCAGGTGGGCGGCGACGTCGGCGCGCTCCTGGGAACGGATCCGCTCCCGCCGCTCCGATGAGAGGTCCGTGACCAGGGAGACGATCCACGGGCCCAGGATGAGCAGCAGGCCGACGAGGGCGATGCCGAAGGCCGAGCCCAGGTCACGCAGAGCCCCGAGCCCACGCTCCTGCGTCAGCAGGTAGATGGCCGCGATCCCGACCAGCACGACGCCGGCGACCAGGCGTGCCACGAAGCCGAGGCCACGGGTCTGCTGCAGCCAGGAGCCCCACGTCGCGTCATCGATCTGGCGCCACACGAGTGCCACCCCGACGACCGCCACGAGCAGGGGCAGCAGCGTGCCGCCGGGCAGCCCCCGGCCGGTCACCGCGAGCAGGATGAGCACGCCCGCCCCGAGCGCCAGGACGGCCACGGTCTGCACGATCTCCACGACGCCCGGGCGGCCACCCGGGCGGGCACCGCGCCGCGTCGCGGCGTCGAGACCGGGAGCCAGCTCCGGCGTGCGCAGGGGCAGGAACCGCCACAGGGCGAGGTAGGCGATGATGCCGGCCCCGTTGAACCAGGTGGCGGCGACGAACGCGACCCGCACCCAGAGGACCGGCAGCCCGAGGTGCTCGGCGACGCCCGTGGCGACACCCCCGACGAGCCGGTGCTCGGCTGGTCGGTAGGCACGACGGGTCTCGGTCACCTGATGATCGTCACACGCGCGCGCGAGCCCGCGCCACCGAGACGTCCCGGGTCACCCCCTGAGTGATCCCGGGGTCCGTTCAGGGTGGTGCCCGATGGTCCGCCGGCCGCGGGCTGGGCAGGATGTTGGCATGAACCAGACCGAACCGGGCCCCACCACAGGGCCCGACGACGCCCCCGGTGACGGCTTCGACGCCGCCCGCGTCCGCACCGTCGGTGAGATGCGTCGTTCCAAGGACGACCGCCTGATCGCCGGCGTGTGCGGCGGCGCCGGCCGTCATCTCAACATCGACCCGATCATCGTCCGCGTCGTCCTGGCCGTCCTGTGCCTCGCGGGGCTGGCCGGACTGATCATCTACGTCGCCGCGTGGCTGCTCCTCCCCTCCGACGACGCCGAGCGCAGCCTCACCGCCGAGTGGTTCGACATCGGCCCGAGCGAGCCGCAGGTCCGCACGACCGGCCTGTTCGTCGCCGGCCTCCTCGCCCTGCTCGCCGTCATCGGCGACACCAGCTGGGGCTTCACGTTCTGGCCGTTGTGGGTCCTGGCCTGGCTCGGTCTCCCGGTCGTCGGCCTGTACTGGCTCCTCGTGGTCCGCCCCCGCAAGGCGCGCAGGCAGCAGGCCGGGGCGGTCCCGACCTCCCCCGCCCATCCCTCGACGACCCAGCCCTGGACGACCCAGCCCCAGGCCGAGCAGTCGACCTGGACGCCGTCCGACGGCACGACGACGCTCCAGGCCCCCGCGGCGGGCCCCGGGCATGGAGCCGACACCCCGGCCACAGGCTGGCCGCCCCCCGCGGAGCCTCCCGGCCCCGGGCCGTACGCCCCTCCCCCGGCGCCCGGACCACCGAGGCAGCGTCGGCCGTTCTCCTGGGCTCTCACGCTCCTGACCGTCTCGATCACCGCGATCACGATGGCCGGCCTGTTCCTGTGGGCCGAGCAGGGCGAGGCGCTGCGCTGGACGGTCTACGTCGCCGTCGCGCTCGGCCTGACCGCGGCCGGCCTGCTGGTCGGGACCGTGGTCGGCAACGCCGGACCCCTGATCCCCGTCGGGCTCGTGCTGACCTTCGCCTTGCTGGTCGGCGCGCTCCTGCCGTCGCTGCACGCCGGCGATCCGCGGTGGGAACCACGGTCGGCCGCTGCGGTGGAGTCCGAGTACAGCCTCGGGATGGGCCGCTTGACGCTCGACCTCACCGACGTCCGCGACCCCTCGGCCCTCGAGGGCCGCACGGTCGACCTGAGGCACGGCATGGGCGAGACCGTCGTCATCGTCCCGGAGGAGCTCGAGGTCGAGCTCGACGCCAGGATGACGGCCGGTGCCGTCGCGTTCCTCGACCGACGCTGGAGCGGGACGGGCCTGGACATCGAGCAACGCAGCGACGCGACCGCCCCGGTCCTCACGCTGGAGATGGAGCAGTCCATGGGACAGATCAGGGTGGTGCGACGATGAACCGACATCCCTTCCGCTGGGGCAGTGCCGTCTTCGGGCTCCTGTTCGCCGGAACCGTCCTGGCCTGGAGCGTCAGCGAGCTCGACGTGCTCGACGCCGAGACGGCGGGTGCGGCGGTCGCCGCCTCGCTGATCGTGCTCGGCATCCTGGGCATCGTGGCGACCGTCCGGATCTCCCGCCGGCCGGCCCAACCATCCGTCCCCCCGTCGGCCGAGCGTCCTGACCACGACGGTGAGAGGCTCGAGACCACCGACGATCCCGACGACGTCGGCACCCCCGACCTCAGCACTGACACCGACACCAACACCGACACCGAGGAGGCCCCCGATGGGCAAGAAGCTCCAACGCAGCACTGATGACAAGTGGATCGGTGGCGTGTGCGGCGGCGTCGCCCGCTACGCCGGCATCGACGCCAACCTGGTCCGGCTGATCGTGGTCATCGCCACGGTCCTGGGCCTCGGGTCGCTCATCCTGATCTACCTGCTGGCCTGGCTGATCATGCCCCAGCAGGCGCCGCCCGGCTCGCAGACCATCGCGCACGAGCCGCCACCGCCGTCTGCGTGAAGTCCGAGAACACGCCGTCCACGCCGGCGTCGAGGAACGCGAGGTACTCGCTCTCGGCGCCGCCGTGGGCGGCTCTCTCGTGCCCCTGACGGAAGTCCAGCGGCAGGAAGTTGTTCTCGTCGCGCATCGTCCAGATGTGCACGAAGAGCCCCTCCGCGTGCGCGCGCTCCACCAGCCCGGTGGGTCCGGTGAGCCGGTGCTCGTCGTCGCGGCCGATCACCTGGCTCTTGCTCGGCCCGATCCCGTCGGCGTAGCGGGCGATGCCGGCCAGCTCCTCGGCCGACTCCAGGTCCGCGTACGTCCTGGCGTCCCCCGCCACGACGAGGTCCCACGGGGCGCCCGCACGGTCCATCAGCTGCACCAGCGGCAGCGGGGTCCGCGGCCGCAGGCCGCGCAGGTTCTGCATCTCGTAGGACTGGATGATGACGGGGACGTCCGCGTCCGGCCGGTTGAGGCCGTGCCGCTCCAACGAGTCCACGAGCAGGTCGTCGAGGTCCAGGTCGAGGTCGTGGAAGTACGTCGGATGCTTGGTCTCGACGTAGACGCCCACCGTCCGATCGGCTGAGCGCGCAAGGGTGAGGACCTCGTCGAAGGTCATGATCGGCTCGGTGTCGTTGAGGGCGAGATTGTGCTCGCGCAGCTGCGGCAGGCGTTCACGGCAGCGCAGCGAGGTCAGCTCCGAGAGGGTGAAGTCCTCGGTGAACCACCCGGAGAAGGCCACCCCGTCGACGAGCTTGGTGGTGCGTCGGTCGGCGAACTCCGGCCGGGACGCGACGTCGGTGGTGTGCCCGATCTCGTTCTCGTGGCGGACCACGAGAACCCCGTCCTTGCTCGCGACGACGTCGGGCTCGATGTAGTCGGCACCCTGCGCGATCGCGAGCTCGTAGGACGGGCGGGTGTGCTCCAGGCGGTGCCCCGGGACACCACGATGGCCGATGACGACCGGCGCGTTCATGCCCTCAGTCAATCATCCGTTGCCGTGACGCGGCGGGACGCGCGCGTCCCGTGTCCCGCCGGGCCCGCCGGCCCCGGAGGCGGTGAGTGTCTCGTGGAATGAGCGTCCATTCGACGACCAACACACCGCCCGCGCCGAGGTGGGACCACCGACTCACCGCCCGCAGGGGTAGCACGGCCTACTCACCGCCGCCGGCGCGGACGAGGCGGACCGCCCCGTCGCGGCGAGGGTCTGCTGCGGCCTCAAGGTGGGCGCGCCCGCCGTCGCCGTGACGCAGCAGGGTGGCGCCCACGCCGCCGTAGTACATCGTCAGGTCCGACTCCCGCTTGACGACCTCGTCTGCACGACCGGCCCGATGGACGTGGACGCGCGGGTGGTTCACCGCCTGCTGCAGACCCAGCCCCCCGCCCGCGAAGCCGGCGAGCACCTGCGCGATCGCCGTGGAGATGCGGTCGGCTCCCGGGGACCCGATGGCCAGGGCCGCTCCGTCGGCGTGCCGGCCCACGGTGGGCGCCATGTTGGACAGCAGCCGGGTGCCCGGCGGGAGACCGTGCAGCCCGGCCGGGTTCAGCTCTTGCTCCCCCAGGCAGTTGTTCAGCCAGATGCCGGTGCCGGGTGCCACCATCCCCGAGCCGTACCCCGAGGAGACGGTGATCGCGCACGCACCTCCCTCGCTGTCCGTGGCGGACACGTGCGCCGTGGAGCCCGAGGCGTGGCCCAGCAGGGCTCCCGGCTGCTCCGAGACGAGGCGCAGCAGCTCGGCGGCGTCTCGCTCCAGGTCGTCGCTGTGGTCCAGGACGTCGAGTCGGTGACCGAGGACGGCCCGCTGGGCGCGCACCAGCACGTCGACGTCCGCATCCGACCAGCGGCCGTCGACGACCTCGTGCGGGCGGCCGTCGAGCAGCCGGAGGATGGCCGCGACGCACACACCCCCGACGGCCGGCGGAGGGTTGGTCGCGAGGCTCCATCCGCCGACCTGCGTCGCGAGGCTGGGACGCACCACCGGCCGGTACGCCGCGAGATCCTCCCGCCCGAGCAGTCCACCGCGAGCCGTGACGTCCTCGGCGATCAACCGGGCGAGGTCGCCGGTGTGCAGCGCGGCAGCGCCCTCCTCGGCGATGAGCTCCAACGAGCCGGCGAGGTCGGGGACGACCACGAGGTCGGTGGCGATCTCACCCTCGAAGCCCTTCCGGGTCTCGTGCACCGCGGAGCGGCTGCGCGGGTCCCAGCCGAAGATGTCGTCGTGCACGTGCTCCAGGTAGAAGCGCGACGCCGAGCCCAGACGGAAGCCACCACGGGCGACGTCCGTGGCCGGGGCCACGAGCTCGCGCCACGGCATGCGCCCCCAGCGTCGGTGCGCCTCCTCGAAGCCGGCCACCGCACCGTGTGCGGCCACCGAGCCCGGGCCGATCGTCACGGTCACGCCACCGCCGTACTCGGTGTGGACGTCCCACGTCCCGCTCCCGTCCGCCGGTCGCCGCCCACCGCGCCCGGGCATGTCCATCCACCCGTCCACGGTCACCGGGGTGGAGCCGTCGGGCGGTTGCACCGTGACGAACCCGCCCGAGCTCAGCGAGACGATGCCCACCTCGTTGACCATCGTCACCAGGGCCGCCGCGATCGCAGCGTCCACGGCGTTGCCGCCGGCGCGCGCGACCTGCTCACCGGCGTCGGCCGAGGCCTCGTTGGGTGCGGCGAGGGCGACGTCGGTCATGGGGCCGGTCTCATCGGGCGTCGGGCTCGTCACCGGGGTCGTGCAGGTCGTGCAGCTCCGAGGCGTCGGTACCGGGCTCGAAGTCGTGGCCCGTGAGCACGGCTCCCCGCGCGATGGCCATGCCGCCGATCGCCGAGGTCACCAGCTGCAGCGCGATCGCCAGCACCGCCTTGACGGCGTTGGACACCGACGGGTCCAGGAGCACCACGCCGACCACGACGAAGCCGACACCGATGCCCGCAGCGGTGGCCACCGCCGATGCTCGCGTGTAGGGGTCGAAGAGGGTGATCAGGCCGACCGCGGCCAGGATGAACACCATGGCGCCGGCCAGGAGGAAGACCTGGCCCAGCACCTCCAGCACGGTGGTCATCGCCACCCCCTGGTGAGGGCACGGGCCAGGGAGACCGAGGACAGGAAGGCGACGAGCGTCGCCACGAGCACGAGGTCCAGCGTGGCCGTGCTCCCGGCCCGCACGCCGATGAGTGCGACGAGCGCAACGAGGGCGAAGGTCAGCAGGTCCGAGGCCACCGCACGGTCGGCGGGCGTGGGCCCCACGACGATGCGGTACGCACTGAGCACCGAGGCGAAGCCGCACGCCACGAGGGCGACGTCGAGCCCGATCATCGGCTGTCCTCCACGGCCAGGGCGTGCAGCATCCGGTCCTCCATGTGGCTCAGGTCGGCCAGGGCCGAGTGACGGTCGGCGTGGTACATCGAGTGCACGAGCAGGCACCGGCCGCCGTCCTCGCGGGGGACGACGCCGAGCGTCAGCGTGCCCGGGGTGAGGGTGATGAACGTGCCGATCAGCGTCACCTCGGCGTCGGTGCGCGAGCGCAACGGCATCCGCACCACGCGGGCAGTCGCGTCCGAGCCCGGGGTCGCGATGTCGTGCAGGATCTTGCCCGAGGAGATCAGGACCTGCCAGGCGAACCACCCGGTGAAGACCACGAGCCGGCCGGGCAGGAGCAGTGCACGCTTCGTCCCCGTCATGACAGCACCGCCTCGACGTAGCTGGTGGTGTCCAGCAGCCCGGCCGCCGCGACGTCGGTGAGGGCGAGCAGGCCCTCACCGCCGAGGCCCAGGAGAAGGGTGGCGACGGCGAGCAGGAGGCCCGGGCCGGCGAGCGCCAGGCCGACCCTCGGCGGCGCCGCCACGGGCCCACCCGTGGCGGTCTCGGTCGCGGTCTCGGTCTCGGTCTCGGGCGAGACGAAGACCGCGTCCCAGATCTTCAGCATCGACAGCAGGGTCAGCAGGCTCACCGCGACGGCCACCGCGGCCACCGCCAGCTGGTCGGCCTCGACCGCCGCCACGACCACCGCCACCTTGCCCACGAAGCCCGAGAACGGCGGCAGACCGGCCAGGGAGAGGGCAGCCATCAGGAAGGCGGCAGCCACCACCGGCTCGCGTCTCGCGACCGCCCCGATCTCGGCGAGCCGCGAGGTGCCGTGCCGGACCTCGACCGCGCCGGTGGACAGGAACAGCGACGCCTTCACGATCATGTGGTGCAGCAGGTAGAAGATGCCGGCCGCCAGTCCAGCGCCCGTGAACAGCGCCAGCCCCACCAGGACGTAGCCGATGCCGCTGATCATGTTGAAGACCAGGATCGAGCGCATCGTCCGCTCCCCCACCGCCCCGAGCGCGCCCACCAGCATCGTCAGGCTGAAGGCCACCAGACCGATCCAGAGGTAGCGCTCGTCGCCGTCGAACACCACGGAGTAGATCCGGTAGATGGCGTAGATCGCGACCTTGGTGTGCAGCCCGGAGAACAGCGCCGTCATCGCGGGCGAGGTGGCGGGATAGGCCCGTGCCAACCAGCCGTGCGTGGGGAAGGTCGCCGCCTTCATCGACAGTGCGACGAGGCAGACGGCGGTGGCCGCCGCGACGGTGGGCGACTCCTGGGCCCGGCCCGCGAGCTCACCCAGGTTGACGGTGCCGGCGGTGCCGTAGACGAAGGCGACGCCGACGAGGAAGAGCGTGGAGACGAAGAGGTTGAACGCCACGTAGAGACGCGATCCGCGCACGGATCGATCGGTCCCCTTGCGCCGCCCCGCCAGCACCAGGAGCCCGTACGACGGCAGCAGCATGACCTCGATGAACACGAAGAGGTTGAAGATGTCCGCCGTGAGCAGGGCTCCGTTGACGCCGGCCGTCACCACCAGGAGCAGCGGCGCGAAGAGCGGCTCGCGGCCGGGACCGGAGGCGACGGCGAACCACGCACACACCAGGACCAGCAGGCCGGTGGCCGTCAGCATGAGTGCGGAGAGCTGGTCGACCACGAAGGGGATGGCGATGCCGGCGGGCCAGCCCCCCACGGCATGGGAGACGACCTCGCCGTCGCTCGTCTCGGCCACGAACAGGCCCGAGACCACCAGCAGTCCGACCAGGGAGGCGAAGGCCACCGGCAGCACCCACCGGGCGGCCGCGGGGGCCATCGCGGTGAGGCCGGCCATGCCCAGGGGCACCGCGACCATGAGGGGCAGGATGACGTCGTTCATCGCGGTCCGCCCTCCTCGACTCCGGGCCCATCGAGTCCGGGCCCATCGAGTCCGGGCCCATCGAGTCCGGGCTCCTCGTCCAGCAGCCCCGGTTCCTCGTCCTCACGACCGGTGACGGCCAGGACGAGCAGGTAGACGGTGATGGAGAAGGCGATGACGATGGCCGTCAGCACGAACGCCTGCGGAAGGGCGTCAGCCACGACGGCGGGGTCGAGGTCGCTGCCGAGCGGCTCCACCCGCCGAGCGCTCCCTCCCGCGGCGAAGATCACGAGGTTGACGGCGTGGCTCAGCACGACGAACCCGAGCACGACGCGCAGGAACGTGCGGTCGAGCAGCAGGTAGAGCGCACCGGCTGTCAGCACGCCGACGGTCAGGGCCAGGATCATCGCGTTGCCTCCTCGAGGGGTGCCTCGTCGTCCTCGACGACAGGGGACCCCAGCAGGCTGATGGCGGCCAGGATCACGCCGAAGACGGCGAGGTAGACGCCGAGGTCGAACACCAGCGCCGTCGAGACCTCCCAGCCGAGCAGGTCGAGCTTGATCGGCTGGAGGAACGAGCCGTCGACCAGGCCGACGAACCCGATCGCGGCCGCGAGCAGCACGCCGGATCCCGCGATCGCCAGATAGGGCAGGCGACGCGTCGTCCATCGGTCGCTGGAGGCCGACAGGTAGGCCGCGCCCACCGCTGCGGCACCGACGAGGGCGGAGATGAACCCGCCACCGGGGGCGTTGTGGCCGCGCAGCAGCGCGTAGAGGGAGAAGCCGGCCATGATCGGCACCAGCACGCGCGCGAGGGTGCGCAGGAAGACCAGGTTGTCCGGGGAGTCGTCCAGGGCGGTGTGGTCGATCGTGACCGGTGGGCCCTCCAGGGGGCGGCGAGAGCGCAGCAGCACCGCCATCGCGAGGCCGGCGACGGCGAGGACCACGAGCTCGCCGAAGGTGTCCAGGGCACGGAAGTCCACCAGGATCGTGTTGACGACGTTGCTGCCGCCCGTCTCGTTCTCGGCCTCACGAACGTAGTACTCACCGGCCGGCGAGAGGGTGCTGCGGCCGGTGAGCGCCAGCGTGGCGACCGTGGCCGCGACGCCACCGGCGACGGCGACCACGCCGGTGACGGCCCGGCGACGGGGCGCCCGGGGGCGGAACGTCCGCGGCAGGCGACGCAGCACCATCACGATGATGACGACGGTCAGGAACTCCACGAGGAGCTGGGTCAGCGCCACGTCTGCCGCACCGAGGACGAAGAACCACAGGGCCACGCTGAAGCCGACGATGCCCGCCGAGATGACCGCACCCATGCGGCTGGTCGAGGAGACGACCGCGACGACGCCCACCGTGACCAGGAGCAGGAGACCGGCATCCACGGGCTCCGCGGCCGGGGCTCCGGAGCGCCACCCGCCGGTGGACACCACCGCTGCGACCCCCGCCAGCGCCACCAGGACGATGGGCACGGCGAGGTGTGCGGCCGGCTGGTCGGTGCGGGTGAGGTCGCCGACGCGCCGGCCGCCGGCGATGACGACCTCCTGGACCCGGTTCACGGCAGCGACACCGGTGCCCGGGAACAGGGGACGATCCAGCACGACGTCCACCCGTCGACGGGCCAGCACGAGCGCGAGCGCGAGGCCCAGCACGACGGCGGAGACGAGCAGGGCGGTGTTGAGTCCGTGCCAGAGGTAGACGTCAGGCACTTCGGCGAGCGGGACGCCGCCGGCCGCCGCGGCGGCCGGACGGACGATCCAGTCCAGCAGCGGGGCGCCGAAGCCGAGCAGGGCGCCTCCCAGCGCGGAGACCGAGACGGCCGAGACCATCGAGACGGTGCCGCGGGGCCCGTTCAGCGCCATCGGCGAACCGGCGAAGGTGTGGACCACGAGGCGGGCGCTGTAGGCCGCGGTGAACACGGCAGCGAGAGCGATGCCGGCCACGGCCACCCAGCCCTGCGCGTCGAGCCCGGCGTCGAAGATCAGCTCCTTGCTCACGAAGCCGAGCAGCGGGGGGACGCCCGCCATGCTGAGCGCCGCGAGCGCCAGCATGAGCGAGGTCCACGGCATGGCCCGTGCCAGCCCGTGCAGCTCGCGGATGTCCCGCGTGCCGCTGCGGCGCTCGATCAGCCCCACGTACATGAACCCGGCCGACTTGAACAGGGCGTGCGCGACCACGTGCACGCAGGCCGCGAGCATCGCGTGGGAGCCGCCCACGCCGATGATGGCGACAAGCAGGCCCAGCTGGCTCACCGTGGAGTACGCGAGCAGCTCCTTGATGTCGGTGCGCTGCAGGGCGAACACCGCCGCCATCACCGAGGTCACGACACCGAGGCCCACCAGCAGGACCGGCCAGGCCGGGGAGGCCGACGCCGCGTCGGCGAAGCGCAGGAGCAGGTAGATGCCGGCCTTGACCATCGCCGCGGCGTGCAGGTAGGCACTGACGGGGGCCGGGGCCACCATCGCGTCGGGGAGCCAGGCGTGGAACGGGAACTGGGCCGACTTGGTCAGCGCCGCCACGGCCACCAGGACGGCGGCCGTGGTGGCGAAGGCAGGGTCGGTGGTCCAGGCGTCGTCGGTGAGTGCCTCGGACAGGCTGGTCGTCCCGGTGCGGGCAATCATCAGGGCGACGGCGCCGAGCAGGCACAGACCACCCATCGCGGTGACGAGCAGCGTGCGGGTCGCCGGGGCCACCGCGTTCGGTCCCGAGCGCAGGATCAGCAGGTAGGAGCACAGCGTCGTCAGCTCCCAGGCCACGAACAGCAGCACGAGGTCGTCGGCGAGGACGAGCACGAGCATCGCCGCGGCGAAGAGCACCATGAGCGTGTAGAAGGCCAACGGCCGGGCCTGCGTGATGTAGCTGGCGCTGTAGAGCATCACGAGCGCACCGATGCCCAGCACGAGCACCGAGAACAGCAGGCCGAGGCCGTCCATGCGCAGGCTGAACGAGACGCCGAGCGAGGGAATCCACGGGACGCTCTGCGTCAGCTCCCCGGACGACCACAGGACGACCGCGCCCGCCGTGCCGGCACCGAGCCCGGCGGCGAGCGGCCACCCGGCGCGCGGACCGAGCGTCGCGGCCAGCAACGGGGCGAGGGCCACGAGACCGGTGGTCGCCGCGACCAGGAGCAGCAGGCTCACCGGACGGGGCCTCGGACAGGCAGGATCACGAAACGGCTCTCTGGGGTCGACGACACGGTGCCGACCAGACTTCCCGGCTCACCAGCCTCCAACCTATCGCAGCGAGCCGGGGGGCGCGGACCAGCGGGGGTCGACTCCCGCACGGCGCTCACTCCCACTCGATGGTCCCCGGCGGCTTGCTCGTGATGTCCAGCACCACGCGGTTGACGTCCTCGACCTCGTTGGTGATGCGCGTGGAGATCTGCTCGAGGACCTCGTACGGGAGGCGGCTCCAGTCCGCCGTCATGGCGTCCTCGCTGGAGACCGGCCGCAGCACCACGGGGTGGCCGTAGGTCCGTCCGTCGCCCTGGACGCCGACGGAGTGGACGTCGGCCAGCAGCACGACGGGGAACTGCCAGATGTCCGTGTCCAGCCCGGCCCGCGTGGTCTCCTCGCGCACGATGGCGTCCGCCGCGCGGAGAATGCTCAGCCTGTGTGCGTCGACGGCGCCGATGATCCGGATGGCCAGGCCCGGGCCGGGGAACGGGTGACGGCCCACGATCGCCTCGGGGATGCCGAGCTGACGCCCGACCTCGCGGACCTCGTCCTTGAACAGTGTGCGCAGCGGCTCGATCAGCGAGAACTCCAGGTCCTCGGGCAGGCCGCCCACGTTGTGGTGGCTCTTGATGTTGGCCGCACCCTCGCCGCCGCCGGACTCCACGACGTCGGGGTACAGCGTGCCCTGCACGAGGAACCTCACCGGCGGCCCGGGGGTGGCGAGCACCTCGCGCTCGGCCTCCTCGAAGACCCGGATGAACTCCCGGCCGATGATCTTGCGCTTCTCCTCCGGGTCGGTGACGTCGGCCAGGTGGCCGAGGAACTGCTCCCGCGCATCGACGACCTTGAGGTCGACGCCGGTGGCCTCGACGTAGTCCTTCTCGACCTGCTCGGCCTCGCCGCGTCGCAGCAGGCCATGGTCGACGAACACGGCGGTGAGCCGGTCCCCCACGGCGCGCTGCACCAGCGCGGTGGAGACGGCGGAGTCGACGCCACCGGACAGGGCGGAGATCACGCGCGCGTCGCCCACCTCGGCCCGGATCTTCTCCACCTGCTCCTCGACGATGTTCACGCTCGTCCACGTCTGGCGGCAGCCGGCGATGTCCACGAGGAAGCGCTGCATGATGTCCTGGCCGTGCTCGGAGTGCAGGACCTCGGGATGCCACTGGACCCCGGCCAGCTGACGCTCGACGTCCTCGAACGCCGCGACCGTGGCCCGTGGGGACCGGGCGGTGGTGACGAAGCCCTCGGGCGCACCGACCACCTCGTCCCCGTGCGACATCCACGAGACCAGCGAGGACGGCAGTCCGTCGAGCAGCGTTCCCGGCTCGACGACCTCCACGGCGGTGCGTCCGTACTCACGCTGCCCGGTGCGGGCGACATCGCCCCCGAGCGCCGCCGCCATGGCCATGAAGCCGTAGCAGATCCCGAACACCGGCACCCGGCCGTCGACGAGGGACGGGTCCAGGTGCGGGGCGCCGGGCGTGTAGACCGACGCCGGGCCCCCCGACAGGATGATGGCCCTGGGCTCGCGGGCCAACATCTGCTCGACGGGCATGGTGTGGGGCACGATCTCGGAGTAGACCTTGGCCTCTCGCACGCGACGGGCGATGAGCTGGGCGTACTGCGCCCCGAAGTCGACGACGAGGACGAGGTCATGGTCTGGGGTCACACGCCTCATCGTATCGGCGCGAAAATTCTCTCGATCACCTCGTAACCCCCCGGGACGCGCATCGTTGAACCGGATAGATCTGACAACACTCCCTCCCGTTGGATCTGGTGTCCACTTCCTGGTGGCACTACAGGACCCGGTCCGTGAGCTCCCTCCCGACCGGGTCCTGTGCTGTCCGGGGCCGTCCGTCCCAGCCAGGCCTCGAACCGTCCGCGCCTCTGCGCCCTCTCACGCTAGATTTCAGCTGATGTCCATCCTCGAGCTCGTCCTCCTGCCGGTCGTCGCGCTGCTCTCGGCCGCATGGGTCGTGACGACGGTGCTGTGGCTTCGGGCACGGCGCAAGGCCATCGGTCTGCGCAAGCGGCTCGACCAGGTCGAGCAGCCCCGACGTCGTCGCCGGCGGCTCGTCCCCACCCCGACGCAGGCGGTCCGAGGTGCCGTCGAGACCGCCATCATGGTCAAGGACCACGGACTCGGCGGGGTCCTGCGCAGCTCGATCGAGGACCTGGCCGGCTGGGCCGACGTCGAGCGGCCGGACCTGGTGCGCATCGCCGCCCTCGACGGCACCGTGACCATCCTCTTCTCCGACATCGAGGACTCCACGGCGCTCAACCACGAGCTCGGCGACCGCGCCTGGGTGCACCTGCTGCAGCGGCACGACCGCATCGTCCACCGCGCCGTGCAGGAGCACGGTGGACACGTGGTCAAGACCCAGGGTGACGGCTTCATGGTGGCCTTCGGCTCCCCCGAGCAGGCGGTGCGCGCAGCCATCGACGTCCAGCGCGACATTGCGATGGTGCGGCCCGGCTCGCGCTTCTCGGCCGTCAACGTCCGCATCGGGGCACACCGGGGCTCGACGGTGCACCGCGACAACGACCTGTTCGGCCGCAACGTCGCTCACGCCGCTCGCGTGGCCTCGCAGGCCGAGGGCGGCGAGATCCTCGTGAGCGACACGGTGCTGGAGCAGCTGGACGAGCAGGACTTCGTCGTCACCGACTCCCGCGAGGTGCAGCTCAAGGGCATCCCCGGTTCGCACCACGTCCACGCGATCGACTGGGCCCGCTGACCCGACCCGACGCCAACGCCGACCGTCCACGTTGCCCACATTTCGTGAGCCCCTGCACCCACCATGCCGACTGTTCACACATCTGGGTGCACTGGCTCACGAAATTCGTGGGACGAGGCGACTAGCTGACCCCCACGATGGGCAGGCGGAGCGCCGCGGGGGCGTCGTCGGGGACCATCGGGTTCTTCGGCGCGATCGGGTCCAGGGCGCGGTAGCCCTCGCCCACCGCCGGCCGGACGTCGCTCTCGCCCTTGTTGGGCCAGTACGCCATCGCCCGCTCGGCCTGCGCCGTGATGGTGAGCGAGGGGTTGACGCCCAGGTTCGCGCTGATCGCCGAGCCGTCCACGACGTGCAGGCCCGCGTGGCCGTAGAGCCGGTGGTACGGGTCGATGACGCCGCTCTCGGCCGAGTCGCCGATGCAGGCACCGCCCATGAAGTGCGCCGTCAGCGGAACGTTGAACGGCTCGCCGATCGTGCCGCCGGCGGTCCCGCCCATGTGCCTGGCCATGTGCTGGACGGCCTCGTGGCCGGGCTCGATGAAGGCCGGGTTCGGCGCGCCGTGGCCCTGCCTGGAGGTCAGGCGACGACCCAGCAGGCCGCGCTTGGTGTAGGTGGTGATCGAGTTGTCGTGCGTCTGCATGACGAGCGCGATGATGGTCCGCTCGGACCAGTGGCGCAGGTCGTAGAGCTTGAAGAGGTTGCGCTTCTGCACCCACATCTCGCGCAGCCAGACCCGCCAGCGGGCGTTCGGGCCGCTGCCGTCGGTCAGGACCGTCTGCATGAGCGACATCGCGTTGGAGCCCTTGCCGTAGCGGACCGGCTCGACGTGCGTGTGCTCGTCGGGGTGGAAGGACGACGTGATCGCCACGCCCTCGGAGTAGTCGACGTCCGTGCCGTCGGCGATGGCGCCCAGCAGGGCTTCGGAGTTGGTGCGCGTGAGCAGCCCCAGGCGCTGCGAGACGCCCGGCAGGACGCCCGTGTCGCGCATCGCGTGCAGGAGCTTCTGCGTCCCCATCGTGCTGGCGGCGAAGACCACCTGCTCGGCCGTCATCGTGCGACGCCGGCGGAAGCGCTTGTCGGTGCCTCGGACCTCCACCGCGTACCCGCCTCCCGGCAGGGGACGAACCGCCGTGGCCGTCGTGAGCGGATGGACCTCGGCGCCGTTCTGCTCGGCGAGGTACAGGTAGTTCTTGACCAGCGTGTTCTTGGCGTTGTGGCGACAGCCCGTCATGCACTCGCCGCAGTTGATGCAGGCGTTGCGCTCCGGCCCGGCACCACCGAAGTAGGGGTCGGCGACCTTGTCCCCGGGCTCACCGAACAGCACCCCGACCGGTGTGTGGTGGAAGGTGCCCTCCACGCCCATGTCGGTGGCCACCTGCTTCATGATCCGGTCGGCCGGCGTCTGCATCGGGTACGTCGTGACCCCGAGCATCCGCTTGGCCTGGTCGTAGTACGGGGCCAGCTCCTTCTTCCAGTCCGTGATGTGGCCCCAGGCCGGGTCCTTGTAGAACGGGTCGAGCGGCTCGTAGAGGGTGTTCGCGTACACCAGGGAGCCGCCGCCCACCCCGGCGCCGGACAGGATCAGGACGTCCTTGAGCTTGTCGATGCGCTGGATGCCGTAGCAGCCGATCTGCGGCATCCACAGGAACTTGCGCAGCCGCCACGAGCTCTTGGCGAAGTCCTCGTCCCGGAACCGCTTGCCGGCCTCCAGCACGGCCACCGAGTAGCCCTTCTCGGTCAGGCGCAGCGCCGAGACGCTGCCGCCGAAGCCCGAGCCGATGACGATGACGTCGTGGTCGAACCCGCTCATCCGTTCCTCCTCATGGTCGTGCCCTGCCTCCGCGCACCGTTCGGGCCGTCACGCTCGGGGTGTCCGCCGCAGGACCCTCAGGCCGGCGGTGAGCAGCTTGGAGTACGTCTCGGGCGGGACGAACGCCGGTCCACCCATCGGCACGGCCCGCTGCACGGCCACCGATTGCGGCTCGGTGTAGCGCAGGATGCCCTCGATGCCCTGCCGGCGGCCGACGCCCGAGCTGCGCATGCCACCCATGGGGGCGTCGATGCTGCCGAAGCTCGCGGCGAAGCCCTCGTTGATGTTGACCGTGCCGGCCTTGATGCGCGGGGCGATGCGCCGGGCCTCGCGCACCGAGCCGAAGATCGATGCGTTGAGGCCGTAGTCACCCGCGTTGGCGAGGCTGACCGCCTCCTCGACGCTGCGGTAGGGGTACAGCGAGACGAGCGGGCCGAAGGTCTCCTGCGCGAAGCACTCGGCCGCGTTGGTGACGCCGTCCAGGACGGTCGGCTCGAAGAAGTAGGGGCCGAGGTCCGGACGGGCACGACCACCGGTGAGCACCGTGGCTCCGTTGGCCACCGCGTCCTCGACGTGCTTGGTGACGGTCTCGACCTGCGACTGCGAGATCAGCGATCCCATGTCGGTGTCCCAGTCCAGCGAGGCGCCGAGGCTCAGCGCCCGGACGCGACGGACCAGGGCGTCGCGGAAGGCGTCGTACTGGGACTCGTGGACGTAGAGCCGCTCGATCGAGACGCACAGCTGGCCCGCCGAGGAGAAGCACGCGGTGACGGCACCGGCGGCGGACCGCTCGACGTCGGCACCGGGCAGCACGATCATCGGGTTCTTGCCGCCGAGCTCCAGCGAGCAGCTGATCAGCCGCTCCGCGGCCTGCTTGGCGACCATCGTCCCCGTGGCCGTGGAGCCCGTGAAGCAGACGTAGTCGGCGCGCTCGATGATCGCCGTGCCGACCACCGAGCCGGGGCCGCTGACGACCTGCCACACGTCGGCCGGGACGCCGGCCCGGCGCAGCAGCTCCACCCCCGCCAGGGCGATGAGCGGGCTCTGGCTGTCCGGCTTGAGCACGACGGCGTTGCCCGCGGCGATGGCCGGGATGCCGTCGGCCAGTGCCATCGACAGCGGATAGTTCCAGGGGCTGATGATGCCGACGACGCCCTTGGGCACCTGGTTGACCTCGACACTGGTCAAGCCGGGCAGCGCCCCGTTGCGTCGGTGCGGCGCGAGCTGGCGGCGCAGGCGGCGGGCGTAGAAGCGGGCGGTGAGCGCCAGGTGGGCGACCTCGTCGAAGGCGTGGGCGCGGGACTTGCCGGACTCGACCTGGATGAGGTCGAGCAGCTCGTCGGTGTGATCGAGGATGAGGTCGTGCAGGCGCAGCAGGGCCTCGGAGCGCGAGCGCAGCGGAGTGCGCGCCCATCGCTCCTGTGCGACGCGGGCGGTGTCGAAGGCCGTCTCGACGTCGTCGATGCTTGACGTCGGGACGGCGGCGACGGCCTCGCCGGTCAGCGGCGAGGACGTGGTCCGGGTCTCCTGCGTGGTGCTGCGGATGATCCCGGTGAGGCTGCGAACACGGGACTCGGGGACGACGCCGGCGATGGACATGAGCGTCAGGATACCGCCGGTATGTGATCTGCGCACCACCCTGTGGCGATCCTCTCGCGCCGGGTCGACGCGACGGCGCGGACCGCCGCGGGAGTGGTCAGGAGACGACGACCTCGACCCGCTGGAACTCCTTGAGCTCGGTGTACCCGGTGGTGGCCATCGCACGGCGCAGGGCCCCGATGAGGTTCATCGTGCCGTCGGGGACCGAGGAGGGACCGAACAGCACGGACTCCAACGACCCGACGGTGCTGAAGCCGACGCGCTCGCCACGCGGCAGCTCGGAGTGCCAGGCCTCCGCACCCCAGTGGAAGCCGCGGCCCGGGGCTTCGGTGGCGCGGGCGAAGGGCGAGCCGATCATGACGGCGTCGGCGCCGCAGGCCACGGCCTTGGCGATGTCGCCGCTGCGGCCGATCGAGCCGTCGGCGATGACGTGCACGTACCGGCCACCGGACTCATCGAGGTAGTCACGCCGGGCCGCGGCGACGTCGGCGACGGCCGAGGCCATGGGCACCGCGACGCCCAGGACCGAGCGGGTGGTGTGCGCCGCCCCGCCGCCGAAGCCGACGAGGACGCCGGCCGCGCCGGTGCGCATGAGGTGCAGCGCCGCCTGGTAGGTGGCGCAGCCGCCCACGATGACCGGGACGTCGAGCTCGTAGATGAACTCCTTGAGGTTCAACGGCTCGGTCTGCCCGGAGACGTGCTCGGCGGAGACGGTGGTGCCGCGGATGACGAAGAGGTCGACCCCGGCCTGCACGACGACGTCAGCGAACTCCTTGGTCCGCTGGGGCGAGAGCGCGCCGGCGACGGTGACCCCGGCATCGCGGATCTCCTGCAGCCGGGCGGTGATGAGCTCGGCCTTGATCGGCTCGGCGTAGATCTCCTGCATGCGCGCGTTGGCGGTGACGCCGTCGAGGCTGGCGATCTCGGCCAGCAGCGGCTCGGGGTCCTCGTAGCGGGTCCACAGGCCCTCGAGGTCGAGCACGCCCAGGCCACCGTGGCGGCCGAGCTCGATGACCGTCGCCGGGCTCATGACGGAGTCCATCGGCGCGGCGATCACCGGCAGGTCGAAGCGGTAGGCGTCGATCTGCCAGTGGGTGGAGACCTCCTCCGGATCGCGGGTGCGCCGGCTCGGCACGATCGCGATGTCGTCGAAGGAGTATGCCCGGCGGCCGCGCTTGGCGGTCCCGATCTCGATCTCAGCCATGCGCTCACCCTAAGGGGGAACCCCGGTCGTCCCATCCAGCGACGCGGACGTGACCCTTTGGGGACTCTTCCGGTTCGACGGAAGCAGCGGCAACCAGGCACTGGGGTCTCAGAGCCACCTGGCACCACCGCGTCTCAAGTGTCAGTTACCGAGGTCAACTGACAACAACGGTAGAGTTGTTGTCAGTTGCGGACCCACCAGCCAGACGAGGACACCTCATGACCATCGACCCACGACGCCACCCACGCGGGGAGACGGACTCCAGCGACTGGCCCCCGCACGGTCAGGAGACCGTCGCGTGGTCGAGCCGGAACCGTGCCGCGAGTCGCATCGACAGGGAGCTCACCGAGGTCGAGGTCAACCTGCCGCCGCATATCGCCGACCTCGACCACAACGCTGCCCCGACACTTCTGGCCGCCATGGAGGACGCGCTGCGCCAGGTGAACCGCCTCGACCAGGTCCACGGCGGCAGCCTGAGGTCGTTGAACGCCCTGTTGATCCGCACCGAGTCGGTGGCGTCGTCGAAGATCGAGGACATCGAAGCAGACGTGGAGGACTACGCTCGCGCCCTGCACGGCATCAAGGCCAACGCATCCGCCACATCGATGGTCGCGGCCACCGAAGCACTGGCAGCCATGGTCGACGAGGTCGGTCGAACCAAGCAGATCTCGTCGTCCTCGATCCTGAGGGCGCACGAGGCGCTGATGTCAGACGACCCGTCCGAGCGCGGCTACGCCGGGGTCCTTCGAGACATGCAGAACTGGATCGGCGGCACGAGTGACCACTCTCCCATCGCGGCGGACTACGTGCCACCGCCGCCCGAGGCTGTCGAGGAGTACATGGCCGACCTCGTCACGTACGCCAACCGCGACGACATCCCCGTTCTCACCCAGGCGGCCATCTCGCATGCTCAGTTCGAGTCCATCCACCCCTTCACCGACGGCAACGGTCGCACCGGCAGGGCGCTGATCAACGCCATCCTCCGTCGCCGAGGTGTGACCACCTACTGCGTGGTCCCGCTCGCGAGCGCCATCGTCGCCCGTCGCAGTCGCTACTTCTCCGATCTCGGGGCCTACCGCTCCGGGCACGTCGCGCCACTGCTCACGACCTTCACGGCCGGAGCCAAGATCGCGTCCGAGGAGTCCAGCAAGGCGGCCGACCTCCTGGCCGAGGTGCCCACCACATGGCGACAGACCCTCGGGCGCGTCCGCACAGGTTCAGCGACGGACCGCGTCCTCACGCTCTTGCAGGACACCCCGATCACCTCTGCCGACGACATCGAGAGGCGGCTGCCCGGCGTGCCGGAGCGCAGCGTCTACAAGTCGATTGCGAGGCTGGAGGAGGCCGGGATCCTCAGCGCCCTCACCGGACGCAAGCGCAACCAGGTGTGGGGAGCGAGCGCGGTCCTGGACGAGCTGGACGACCTCGGCAAGCGCATCGCAACGCGCGCGATGCGAGAGATCTGAGGCCCGCGCACCCCCGACCATGAACGAGCGACGCAAGGAGCGAAGGGTGCACGTCAGGTCGACGGACGAGCCTGCGTGGGTGAGACGACGCGCAGCGAGTCGGTCAGCGGCTGCCGTAGTTGGGGGCCTCGGCGACCATCTGGATGTCGTGCGGGTGGCTCTCCTTGAGCCCGGCGGTGGTGATCCGCACGAAGCGGCCGCGCTCCTTCAGCTCGGGGATCGTCGGCGCGCCGACGTAGAACATCGACTGGTGCAGGCCGCCCACGAGCTGGTGCGCGACGGCGCCGAGCGGACCGCGGTAGGCGACCTGGCCCTCGATCCCCTCCGGGACGATCTTGTCGTCGCTGACGACGTCGGCCTGGAAGTAGCGGTCCTTGGAGTAGGACTGCTTGCCGCGCGAGGCCATCGCGCCGATCGAGCCCATGCCGCGGTAGCTCTTGAACTGCTTGCCGTTGACGAAGATCAGGTCGCCGGGGCTCTCCTCGCACCCGGCCAGGAGCGAGCCCACCATGACGGTGTCCGCGCCGGCCACGAGCGCCTTGGCGATGTCGCCGGAGAACTGCAGACCGCCATCGGCGATGAGCGGGACGCCGGCCGGGCCGCAGGCCAGCGACGCCTCGTACACGGCGGAGATCTGCGGCACGCCGACCCCGGCGACGACGCGCGTGGTGCAGATGGAGCCCGGCCCGACGCCGACCTTGACGGCGTCGACCCCGGCGTCGACCAGCGCCTGGGCGCCGGCCCGGGTGGCGACGTTGCCGCCGATGACCTGGATGCCGTCGAAGGCGCGGTCGGCCTTGAGCCGGCGGATCATGTCCAGCAGCAGCCGGGCGTGGCCGTGGGCGGTGTCGACGACGAGCACGTCCACCCCGGCCTCGCGCAGGGCGTTGGCCCGGTCCCAGGAGTCACCGAAGAAGCCGACCGCGGCGCCGACGAGCAGGCGTCCCTCGTCGTCCTTGCTGGCCAGGGGGTACTGCTCGCTCTTGACGAAGTCCTTGACGGTGATCAGGCCCGAGAGCCGGTCGTCGGCGTCGATGATCGGCAGCCGCTCGCGCTTGTGCTGGCGCAGCAGGGCCGAGGCGTCCTCGCGGGAGATCCCGACGGGCCCGGTGACCAGCGGCATCGGCGTCATCACGTCGACCACGAGGGTCGTCGCCCACTCCGCCACCGGGGTGAAGCGCAGGTCGCGGTTGGTGATGATGCCCAGCAGGCGGTTGTCGGGGTCGACGACGGGCAGGCCCGAGACGCGGTACTCGCCGCAGATCTCGTCGAGCTCCTCCAGCGTCGCCTTCGGGCCGATCGTGACCGGGTTGGGGATCATGCCGGTCTGGGTCCGCTTGACCAGGTCGACCTGGTAGCTCTGGTCCTCGATGGACAGGTTGCGGTGCAGGATGCCGATGCCGCCCTCGCGCGCCATCGCGATCGCCATGCGCGACTCGGTGACGGTGTCCATCGCGCTGGACAGCAGCGGGATGCGCAGCGTCGTCTCACGCGTCAGCCGCGCCGTGGTGTCGACCTCGCTCGGGATGACGTCCGTCTCGCCCGGCAGCAGCAGGACGTCGTCGTAGGTGAGTCCGAGGGCGGCGAACTTGTCTGGGATGCCCGGCTGATCCATGCGCCGATCCTACGCCCGTGATCCAGCCCACGTGCCCCCGGCGGCGGTGCGGGCGAGCGGCCCCGGTCAGGCGGGCAGTGCATCCCGCAGGTCCGCCGGCATCAGCATCCGGGCGGCCACCAGCCGCTCCACCAGCACGACGGTGATGACCTGCGCGGCCATGATGCCGAACAGCACCAGCACCTGGGCCGTGCCCGCCTGCACCGGTGACCCACCACCCAGCAGGACGCCGATGAAGGCGCCGGGCAGCGTCACCAGTCCGGTGGTCTTGAGCTTGTCCAGGTCCGGCAGCAGCGCCTCCGGCACGCGACCGTGGACGACCTCGCGGATCGCCTGCGCGGGCCGCAGCCCCACCGACAGCCCGGCCTCGTACTGCGACGTCTCGTCACGCAGGGCGTCCAGGGCGCGTCGGGCGGCGAGCGTGTGGGCGGACATCGTGTTGCCGATGACGATCCCGGCGATCGGGATGATGGCGATGCCCTCCAGCGGGACGGCCCCGGTGGCCAGGATGATCGCCAGGACGGGCAGCAGACCCGCACCCATGGCCAGCGCGGCCGCCGGCCACAGCGCGATCGACCCGACCCTGCGGGACGTGGTGAGCACCGCGGTCGCGAACATCACCACGACCAGCACGGCGGTGAGCGCGAGGTTCTCGACCACGGCGGCGATCACGAGCGCGATGACCGCGAGCTGCAGCAGCGCCCTGGCGGCTGCGATCGCCGTGGCGCGCTCCAGCCCGTACCCGCCGATGCGGTGGACCACCAGCGCGAGGGCCAGCAGCGCCACGAGGGCGAGGCCGACGGGGAGTCCGGGCTCGATCGTCACACCGGCACGCTAGCGACACTCCGGCGCCGCGTCCTGCGCAGGCGGGCCTTGCACGACGTCAGGACTACAGGCCGGCCTTGCCCGTCGCCCAGTACGGCTGCGTCCGGATGCTGCGACGGTCCAGCCCGACGACGTCGCACAGCACGGACCGCTGGCGCTGGATGGACTGCCCGTGCCCGGCCAGGTAGGCCTTCGGCGCGTGGAGCAGGCGCAGCGCCTCGACGTTCTCCGCGAGCCACGCGTCGGTCGCGATGCCCGGCTCGCGTCCGGCAGGCACCACCACGGCGTCCGGCACGAGAGACAGTGCCGCGTCGACGTCCTCGACGGGGACCTCCAGCACGGACAGCAGGTCGCGTCCCTCCCGCGTCGCCCGTCGCTGCATGGCCGTCGCGAGGCTGATGACCGTGGCGTCCCCGAGCAGCAGGACCGGCGAGTCGTCCTCGTGCCAGCGGAAGGCGCGCGTGGAGGACCACTGGCAGACGCGGACGTCGTCACCCGCCGTCCAACCCTCGATGAGGTCGTGGCCGGGCGTCGGCTCGTCGGCGACGTGCTCACCGTGCCGCTGCACGATGATCGTCAGGTCCGCGCCGCCGTCCACGGGCTCCAGCCCGGCCGGCGTGTAGTGCCGGTAGTCGACGCGAGAGACCCGGAACGCCGTCACGTCGCACGGGTCCGTACCCAGCTCCGCGAAGTCCGGGCTGCGCAGGACCAGCCTGCGCAGCCCGGGCGAGAGCACCTCGGTGACCGCGACGCTCGACGAGTGGGCGGACGCGTCGACGCGGTCCGCGATGAAGGCGAGCGTGCGACCCCCGGTCAGCGCTGGAGCGACTCGAGGTCGGCCGTGAACTGCTCGATGACGGTGGCGTAGCCCTGCGCGCTCGGGGGCGCGACGGAGTTCCACGGCACGTACGCGTCCTCGCGGGCCGCCGTCGTCTGGCCCCAGACGGGTTGCGACTTGAGGGCGTCGAGGTTCGCCTGGCCGCCGCGAGCGTCCCAGATGGCGACGTCGGCGTCGTAGGCGTCGGCGTTCTCCCAGCTCACCGAGCGCCAGTACCCGCCCTCGTCGAGCTCGGACTCCTCAGGCGTGATGATGTCCAGCCCCAGCTCGTCGCGGTAGTACTTCAGGTCCGGGTTCGCGTCGGGGTTGGAGACGTACATGATGTCGGTGTCCGGCGCGACGGCCTCGAAGGTCGGGTCACCCTGCTCGGTCACGGCAGCCGTGAGCGCCTCGCCCGCTGCCGTGAACGCCTCGCGTCCGTCGGCGAAGTCGGACTCCTCGCCACCCAGGGCGGCGGCGAGCCGCTCGGTGTTGTCGAAGATCCCCGGCAGCGACTCGCCCTCGAAGTTGATGACGGCCGTCTGGTAGCCCTGGTCCAGCCGTTCCTTGACGTCCTCGTTGATGTACCAGAGCTGCGGCTCGAGGTACATGCTGGTGACGACCAGGTCCGGCTCGAGGCCGGCGAGGGCCTCCAGGTCGATGTCGCCGTAGTCGCCACCGCCGGTGACGTCCTCGACGGCGTCGACGTCCAGGCCCTCGGCCTGCGGGTCGAGGCCGCCGTCGGGACCCTCCACCGGGCCGAAGACGCCGACGATCTTGTCGCCCAGCCCGAGGTCGGTGAGGGCCGCCGCGACCGAGGACTGCGCCACGATGCGCTCGGGCATGGCGTCCAGCTCGATCTCGGTGCCGAGATCGTCGGTGAAGGTCCAGGCATCACCGTCATCGCCCGACCCGGACGAGCCGCACGCCGCCGCGACCATCACGACCGCCCCCGCGACCGCGAGGCGGACGAGTCCCTTCTGTGTCCTCGTGTGGCGACGTGTCCTCATGAGATCTCCTCCAAGTCGTCGGCGAACTGTCCGAACGTGGTGGCGTAACCGAGCGCGCTGGGCGCCGTCTCGACGCGCCACGGCACGTAGGCGTCCTCCTCGGCGGCCGTGACGCCGTTCCACACGGGCTGGTCCTCGAGCATGTCGCGGTTCGCCTCGCCGCCACGGGAGTCCCACATCGCGATGTCAGGGTCGTAGAAGTCGGCGTTCTCCCAGCTCAGGTTGTGCCAGTAGCCGCCCTCGTCCAGGTCGCTCTCGTCGGGCGTCATCAGGTCCAGGCCGACCTCGTCCCGCAGGTGGATCAGATCGATGTAGGCCGGCGTGTTCGCCACGTAGAGGAGGTCCGCACTCGGCGCGACGGCGAGGATGCTCGGGTCGCCCGCCTCGGACGCGACCGTGGCCAACCGCTCGTTGACGTCGGCCAGGGCGGTGCGGCCCTCCTCGAAGTCGGCCTCCTCGGCACCGAGGGCGGTCGCGAGGCGCTCTGCGTTGTCCAGCACGCTCTCGACCGTCTCGCCCTCGTAGTTGAGGACGGCGATGTCGTAGCTGCCCTCCAGCTTCCCGGCGACCTCGTCGTTGATGTACCAGAGCGTGTCGTCCCCGAAGGTGCTCGTGATGATGAGGTCGGGCTCCAGCCCGGCGAGGCGCTCCAGGTCGATGTCACCGTAGTCGCCGCCGCCGGTGACGTCCTCGACCTCCTCGAGGTCCAGGTTCTCCGACTGCAGGCCCAGGTCGGGATCGCTGTTGGCCGGCGCGCCGAAGGTCGCCACGACCTGGTCTCCCAAGCCCATGTCGGCCAGGGCCACGGCCACGTCCTTGTGGGCCACGATCCGTTCTGGGGCCGCGTCGAGGGAGAGCTCGGTGCCGACGTCGTCGGTGTAGGTCCAGGCGCCGGACCCGGAGTCGTCCGAGCCGCCACAGGCAGCCAGGGGCAGGGCCAGCGCGAGCGCGGCGCCTGCGGCGATGTGTCGAAGATTCATGTAGGGAAGCCTAACCTGACGTCAGGCCGCGAGGGTGCGGAGGTGCCGTGGTCTGCGCCACACCCCCGTCCCTGGAAACGCCGACGGCGCCCGCCCTGCCCACGGTGGGGCAGGACGGGCGCCGGGAAGGCTCAGGGCAACGTCAGTGCGAGTGCCCTGCGTGCTCGTCCTCGTCCTGCTCGGGCTTCTCGGCCACCAGCGTCTCGGTGGTGAGCAGCATGGCCGTGATCGACGCGGCGTTGGCAAGCGCGGAGCGCGTCACCTTCACCGGGTCGAGGACGCCCTGGGCGACGAGGTCGCCGTACTCGTTGGTGGCGGCGTTGTAGCCGTCACCGGACTCGCGGACCTTGGACACCACGACCTCCCCGGAGACGCCGCCGTTGCGGGCGATCCACTCCAGCGGGGCGTCGGCGCCCTTGCGGACGATGCGCACGCCCACGGCCTCGTCGCCGCTGAGGCCGAGGTCGTCGTCGAGCACGGAGACCGCGTGGACGAGGGCCGAACCGCCACCGGCGACGATGCCCTCCTCGATCGCGGCGCGCGTCGCGGAGACGGCGTCCTCGATGCGGTGCTTCTTCTCCTTGAGCTCCACCTCGGTGGCGGCGCCGACCTGGATGACGCAGACGCCACCGGCCAGCTTGGCCAGGCGCTCCTGCAGCTTCTCGCGGTCCCAGTCGGAGTCGGTGTTGTCGATCTCGGACTTGATCTGGCCCACGCGACCCTGCACCTCGCCGGCCTCGCCGCCGCCGTCGATGATCGTCGTGTCGTCCTTGGTGACGACGACACGGCGAGCCGTGCCCAGCACCTCCAGGCCGACCTGGTCCAGCTTGAGACCGACGTCGGGCGTGACGACCGTGGCGCCGGTGAGCGTCGCGATGTCCTGCAGCATGGCCTTGCGCCGGTCACCGAAGGCCGGGGCCTTGACGGCGACCGAGGTGAACGTGCCGCGGATCTTGTTGACCACGAGCGTGGAGAGCGCCTCGCCCTCGACGTCCTCGGAGATGATGAACAGGCTCTTGCCCTCGGCGATGACCTTCTCCAGGAGCGGGAGCACCTCGGCGACCGAGGAGATCTTGCCCTGGTTGACCAGGATGTACGGGTCGTCGAGGACGGACTCCATGCGCTCGGTGTCGGTCACCATGTACGGCGAGAGGTAGCCCTTGTCGAACTGCATGCCCTCGGTGAAGTCCAGGCCCGTGCCGAGCGTGTTGGACTCCTCGACGGTGATGACGCCGTCCTTGCCGACCTTGTCGAAGGCCTCGGCGATGAGCTCGCCGATGCGTCCGTCACGCGAGGAGACGGTGGCGACCGAGGTCATGTCCTGGATGTCGTCGACGTCGCGGGCGTTCTCGCGCAGGCGGGTCGAGACGGCCTCGACGGCTGCCTCGATCCCCTTCTTGAGACCGACCGGGTTGGCGCCGGCGGCCACGGCGCGCAGGCCCTCGTGGACCATGGCCTGGGCCAGGACGGTGGCGGTGGTGGTGCCGTCACCGGCGACGTCGTTGGTCTTGGTGGCGACTTCCTTGGCGAGCTGGGCGCCGAGGTTCTCGAACGGGTCGTCCAGCTCGATCTCACGGGCGACGGTCACGCCGTCGTTGGTGATCGTGGGGGCGCCCCACTTCTTGTCCAGGACGACGTAGCGGCCCTTGGGGCCGAGGGTGACCTTGACGGTGTCGGCGAGCTTGTCGACGCCGCGCTCGAGGGCGCGGCGCGCGTCCTCGTCGAACTCGAGAATCTTGGGCATCTGGGTTCCTTCTGGATCAGAGGTGTTCAGGGGGTGCGTCCCTGGGGCGGCTCGCCGATGGCGGGGAGTCCTCGCGCCTCAGGCGGCGAACATCGCCGCGGGCGCGAGCGTGGCTGCCTCGGGCAGCATCCGGCTCACAGGGACGCGGATCCCGCGGGCCGTCCTCCGGGGACGGCCCGCGGGGTGCTGCGTCAGGAGACGACGGCGAGCAGGTCGCGCGAGGAGAGGATGAGGTACTCCTCGCCGCCGTGCTTGACCTCGGTGCCTCCGTACTTGCTGTACAGGACACGGTCGCCGGTGGAGACGTCGACGGGGACGCGGTTGCCCGAGTCGTCGATGCGACCGGGGCCCACGGCCACGACCTCACCTTCCTGCGGCTTCTCCTGGGCGGTGTCCGGGATGACCAGACCGGATGCGGTGGTCTGCTCGGCCTCGACGGTCTTGACGACGACGCGGTCCTCGAGCGGCTTGATGGTCGACACTGTCGACTCCCTTCAGGCAGATGAACGATGGGTGTGTGCACGCCGTCGCGGGGGTCGTGCACGGTTGGCAGTCGGCTAGGACGAGTGCCAGTTCCGAATCTAGCACTCAGGGTCTAGGAGTGCTAAGCCGACGTGCTTGCTTCGCTGCGCACTCAGTCGTGCTCGGCGCCGGGGCGCCTCGCACTGCGGCTTCTCGTCGCTCCGCTCCTCGCCACGGGGACCCCCAGACCCCGGCGAGTCATCACCTCCCGGGGCGCCTCGAACTGCCGCTCCTCGTCGCTCCGCTCCTCGCTACGGGAACCTTCCGCCCCACGCGAGCCTCCGTGGGAGGTGTCAGCTGGGAGGATGGGGGTGTGGACCTGGCGACGTTCGAGCGGCTGCTCGGCCCCGAGGGGCAGGACCTGCTCGCCGAGGTGCACGAGCGGGCGGGCATCGAGTCCGACCTCGCCCTCGGCACCCGGCTGCGTCGCGACCACGACGTGGGGCTCGTCGCAGCCGCCGTCACGCAGAACCACCTGCGCGGGCTCGCACGGGCCAAGCTCGGCGACGACGCGGCGAGGATGTACTTCACGCACGACGCCCTGGAGCAGGCCACCCGGGCCCCCGTGGCGACGCTGCGCGCGGAGCGACTTGCCGCGTCCGGCGTCGTCGCCGTCCTCGACCTCGGCTGCGGCATCGGGGGCGACCTCGTGGCCCTCGCCCGGGCCGGGCTGCGGGTGCGCGGGGTGGAGCTGGACCCCGTCCGCGCGGCCGTCGCCCGGGCGAACCTTGCCGCGCTCGGCCTCGACGGCGAGGTCCTCGAGGCCGACCTCGCCGACGTCGTCACGCACGACGACGAGGTGCCCTTCCTCGACCCCGCCCGCCGGGACGGCCGCGGCCGCGTGCTCGACCCGGAGCAGATGACGCCGCCGTGGTCCTACGTCGAGCGGATGCTGGCGCGGGGCGCGGTCGTGAAGACCAAGCCCGGCCTCGCCCACGCCATGGTCCCGGACGGCGTGGAAGCGCAGTGGGTCAGCGACGGCGGTGACCTCGTGGAGGCCTGCCTGTGGGGTGGCGCGCTCGCCGGCCCACCCCGCCGCGCGACAGTGCTGCCCGGCGGCCACGAGCTCACGGGCTCCGGAGAACCGGGCGAGGTGGGCGATGTCGGCGCGTGGCTGCACGAGCCCGACGACGCCGTGATCCGCGCCGGGCTCGTCGGCGAGCTCGCCCAGCGCATCGCCGGCAGGCTCGTCGACCCGCACCTCGCCTACGTCACCACCGACGAGCCGGTGACCGACCCGATGGCCCGCTCCTTCACCGTCGTCGAGGAGCTGCCGTTCCGGGAGAAGCAGCTCAAGGCCGCCCTGGCCGCCCGTGACGTCGGCACCCTGACGGTCAAGAAGCGTGGTGTCGACGTCGTCCCCGAGCAGCTCGTGCGGCGCCTGCGGCTCACCGGCACGCGGACCGCCACGATCGTGCTCGCCCGCATCGGCCCCGGCGCCCGCGCCTTCCTCGTGGATCCGGTCCGGTGACGTCGGCCCGGCCGACCCGCCACCGCGAGATGCTGCGGGTCCGCGACGCCATCGACGCCCGGTACGGCGAGCCGCTCGACCTCGCGACGCTGGCCACCTCGGTCCACCTGTCCCCCGACCACCTGGTCCGCCAGTTCCGCGAGACCTTCGGCGAGACGCCGCACCGCTACCTGCAGCGCCGACGGATCGAGCGACTCAGCCATGACGAGGAGCGGAGCGACGAGGGAGCGGCAGAGCGAGGCGCTCCGGCGCCGAGCACGCCCGAGCGCGAAGCGGAGCGAGCGCGTCCGCTCCATCACCGAGGTCTGCCTGCGGGTCGGCTTCACGAGCCTCGGGACGTTCAGCCGGACCTTCGCGAACATCGTGGGTGAGTCACCCAGCGAGCATCGTCGACGCGGACCGCTGCCTGCGACCGCTGGCTGCTTCCTGATGGCGTGGCAGCGGCCGGCAACGTCGACGCACCCCACGGCGAGCTCGTCGATTTCGGAGAAGCGCCCCACGCCACCGGCGTCCTAGCCTCAGGACATGCCACTCACACACACCCGCTTGTCATCACTGTTCGTCCTCGACCAGGACGAGGCCCTGGACTTCTACGTCGGCGTCCTCGGCCTCGAGGTCGCCGTCGACGCCGACCTCGGCTTCATGCGCTGGCTCACCGTCAAGGTTCCCGGAGACGACCGGGAGATCCTCCTCGAGCGCCCAGGGCCACCGGCCCACGACCCCGCAACGGCCGACGAGGTCCGCGCCCTGGTGAGCAAGGGGGCCGGCGGCGGCTGGATCGGCTTCTCGACCGACGACGTCGACGCCCTGCACGCCGAGCTCGTGGCCAAGGGCGTGCAGATCACCCAACCCCCGACCGACATGTCCTACGGCCGCGACATGGGACTTCGCGACCCGTTCGGCAACGCCCTGCGGATCGGGGAGATCGCGCCGCTCGACACGCTGGGCGACTGGCAAGGCTAGAGCCCAGGCCACGTTCCCCGCCACCCGCCACCCGGACGGGGGGGTCCCGTAGCGAGGAGCGAAGCGACGAGGGAGCGGCAGTGCGAGGCGCCCCGGCGCCGAGCACGCCCGAGCGCGAAGCGAAGCGAGCGCGTCCGCTCCAGCACGCCCGAGCGCGAAGCGAAGCGAGCGCGTCCGCTCCAGCACGCCCGAGCGCGAAGCGAAGCGAGCGCGTCCGCTCCACTAGGCTGGCGGGGTGCTGATCGACCTCAACGCCGACGTCGCCGAGAGCGAGGACGACCTCTCGCTCCTGGACGTCGTCACGAGCGCCAACGTCTGCTGCGGCGCGTACGCCGGGAGCGCCGAGCTCATGCAGGCCGCTTGCGAGGCGGCCGTGCGTCACGGCGTCGCCGTCGGCGCCCAGGTGGGCTATCCCGACCCGGAGGGCTTCGGCCGCCGCCCCATGGACCCGTCCGACGAGGAGCTCGTCGAGCAGGTTCGCGGCCAGGTCGACCTGCTGGCCGAGATCGCCGATGCTGCCGGCACCCGCGTCTCCTACGTCAAGCCGCACGGTGCGCTCTACAACACGATCGTGCACGACGAGCGGCAAGCGGCGGCGGTCGTCGAAGCGGTCGCTCCCTACGGCCTGCCGCTGCTGGGACTGCCGACGTCGGCAGTCCTGCGGATCGCGCGCGCCGAGGGCCTGCCGGTCGTCGTCGAGGGTTTCGCGGATCGTGCGTACACGCCGGAGGGCACGCTCGTCCCGCGATCCGAGCCGGGCGCCGTCCTGGAGCTCGAGGACGACGTCACGGCCCAGGCCGTGCGGCTGGCGAGCGATGTGGAGTCGCTGTGCCTGCACGGCGACACCCCCGGTGCCCTCGCCCTCGCCCGGTCGGTGCGAACCGCTCTGGTGGCTGCTGGCGCCGAGGTGCGGGCCTTCGCATGAGCAAGCGGCAGCTGGGGGTACCCCCGCGAGTTCTACTGGGGGCACCTCCCGCGAGCTCTGCGAGTGGGGGCGCAGGGGGCGTGACCAATAGATCCCGAATGCGATCACGTTCCTACGCTGGTTCTTCTGAGGACGTGATCGCATGAGCAGCCCGGCAGGAGCGCGATGAGGGTTCTGCCGTGCGGCGACGCGGCAGTGCTGCTGGACTGCGACGACCTGGCCGACGCCCAGCGCTGGCTCGCCACGCTCGCCGACCACGAGGACGTCGAGGAGGCGGTCCTCGGGGCCCGGACGGTGCTCCTGCGGGGCCACCCCGAGCGCCTGCGGTCCGTGGTCTCCGCGACGACGCTCCTCGACCACGCAGCACCGAGCGAGGGCGAGGAGGTCGTCATCGACGTGCGGTACGACGGCCCCGACCTCGTCGAGGTGGCGGGACTGACCGGGCTCGACGAGACCGAGGTGGTGCGGGCCCACACCGCGACGCCCTGGACGGTGGCCTTCGGCGGATTCGCACCCGGCTTCGCCTATCTCGTCGGCGGTGACGAGCGGCTCGTCGTCCCCCGCCGGGACACCCCTCGCGGGGCGGTGCCTCGCGGCGCCGTCGGCCTGGCCGGTGAGTTCAGCGGCATCTACCCCCGCGAGTCCCCCGGCGGCTGGCAGCTGATCGGCAGCACCGACGCGGTGATGTTCGACGTCGACCGCGACCCCGCCGCGCTCCTGACCGCCGGCGCCCGCGTCCGGTTCCAGGAGGCCCCGTGAGCTGGGGGCACCTCCCGCGAGCTCTGCTGGGGGCACCTCCCGCGAGCTCTGCGAGTGGGGGCGTGGGGGCGCGCCAGCTGGGGGTACCTCCAATGCGAACACGTTCCTACGGTGGTTCTTCTGAGGACGTGTTCGCGTGAGCCTCACGGTCCGCCGAGCGGGGGCGATGACGCTCGTGCAGGACGCGGGCCGACCCGGGCTGGCGGCTCAGGGCGTCGGCCGGGCGGGCGCCTTCGACCGCAGAGCCCTCGCCCAGGTGCACGACCTGCTCGGGCACGAGCCGACGGCCGCCGTTCTGGAGGTGCTCGGCGGGGGCCTGGAGCTGGAGGCGGAGCGGGACCACCGCGTGGCCGTCACCGGTGGCGTGGGGCCGCTCGACGTCGCCGGACGTCCGGCCGCCCATGGCCGCGTCCTGCTGCTGCGGCGCGGCGAGCGGCTGAGCCTCGGCCCGGTGTCCCACGGCCTGCGCGCCTACGTCGGCGTCGCGGGCGGCCTGCAGGTCGCGCCCGTCCTGGGGTCCCGGTCCACAGACCTGATGAGCCGGCTCGGGCCCGCACAGGTGGCCGACGGCGACCGGCTCGAGGTCGGCCGCACCGAGACCACCGACCTGCCCCCGGCCGATCCCGGCGTCGGGCTGCCCAACCTGCTCGACGTTCCCGCGCTGCTCAGCCCCGGCGAGACCACGGTGGACGTCGTCCTCGGCCCACGCGACGACTGGTTCACCGAGGCCGCCGTGCGCACGCTCCTGTCCACCCCCTGGTCGGTCTCCTCGCGCTCGGACCGCATCGGGGTCCGGCTGGAAGGCCCGGCCCTCGAGCGCGCCGTCACCGCGGAGCTGCCCAGCGAGCCGTGCGTGCGCGGGAGCATCCAGGTGACCTCGGCCGGACACCCCGTCGTCCTGGGGCCGGACCACCCCGTCACCGGCGGCTACCCCGTCGTGGCGGTGGTCGTCGGCGACGGGGTCGACCGCCTGGCCCAGGTCCGCCCGGGCGAGAGCGTGCGGCTGCGTCGCTGAGCGCACGCGGGGCTACCGTGGCCCGATGACGTCGTCCCACCGCCCCATCGAGGAGGGCGTCGCCACCGACCTCGCCGGCGAGCAGACCTACGGCTCCTACCTACAGCTCGACACCCTGCTCAGCGCCCAGCAGCCCGTCTCGGACCATCACGACGAGATGCTGTTCATCATCCAGCACCAGGTGACCGAGCTGTGGCTCAAGCAGCTGGTCCACGAGCTGCGCTCGGCCATCGCCCTCATCGGCGCCGACGACCTGCCACCCGCACTCAAGCGCCTCGCCCGCATCAAGGCCATCCAGCGCCAGATGTTCGAGCAGTGGTCGGTGCTGGAGACGCTGACCCCGGTGGAGTACGTGCAGTTCCGCCACTCGCTGGGCAAGGCCTCGGGGTTCCAGTCGGCGCAGTACCGGACGGTCGAGTTCCTGCTGGGCAACAAGACCCCTGGCATGGTGCGGGTCTTCGCCCACGACCCCGTCCTGCACGACCAGCTGCAGGCCGACCTCGAGGCGCCGGGGCTCTACGACACCTTCCTGCGTCACCTCGCCCGCCGGGGCCACGACGTCCCGGCCGACGTGCTCGAGCGGGACGTCACCCAGCCCTATGAGTCCCACCCCGGCGTCGTGGAGATGTTCCGGCGGGTCTACGCCGACCCCGAACGGCAGTGGGCGGACTACGAGGCCTGCGAGGAGCTCGTCGACATCGAGGAGAGCTTCCAGCTCTGGCGCTTCCGTCACCTCAAGACCGTCGAGCGCATCATCGGCTTCAAGCGGGGCACGGGCGGCTCGAGCGGCGTCGGGTTCCTGCAGCGTGCCCTGGACCTGACGTTCTTCCCCGAGCTGCTGGACGTCCGCACGCACCTGTGAGCCTGCCCGGCCGGCTCACGGGGCCGGGCGGGAGACCTGCTCGGCGAGGGACTGCGGGGCCTGCAGGCAGTAGGAGTCGGTCAGGAGCTCGGCGAGCTCTGCCACCTCGGTCGCGTCGTCGAGCACGATGCCGACGGCGTTGCCGACACGGCCGACACGGAAGTACCGCTCCCCCAAGTGCTCGAACGCGGCCACCTCGGCCATCTCGGCCCGCAGCGTGATGCGCACGAGCTGGTCCTCGCCCCCGAAGACGTGCGCGAAGGTCGCGCCGCGCACCGTCCACCGGATCCCCGTCCAGGCCTTCTCCTGCCGCACCTGGGGCCACGCCTCGACGATGCCGCGCACGCGGGTGATCCAGTGGTCGGGGACGGGTGCGCGTGTCACGGCCACCAGCCTGCCAGCAGCCACCGACACGCACGAGGGCCCCGCACGCGATGCGTGCGGGGCCCTCGTCAGCGGACGAGCCTCAGAAGCCCATTCCGCCCATGCCACCCATGTCGCCCATGTCCGGGGCGCCGCCGCCGGCGGCGGCAGGCTCCGGCTTGTCGGCGACGACGGCCTCGGTGGTGAGGAACAGCGCCGCGATGGACGCTGCGTTCTGCAGCGCCGAGCGCGTGACCTTGGCCGGGTCGATGATGCCCGCGGCGATGAGGTCGACGTACTCGCCCGTGGCGGCGTTGAGGCCGTGACCCGGCTCGAGACCGGCGACCTTCTCCGCCACGACGCCGCCCTCGAGGCCGGCGTTGATGGCGATCTGCTTCAGCGGGGCCGAGGCAGCGGTGCGCACGATGTTCGCACCGGTGGCCTCGTCACCCTCGAGCTGCAGCTTCTCGAACGCTGCCGCGGTGGCCTGGACGAGTGCCACGCCGCCACCGGCGACGATGCCCTCCTCGACGGCCGCCTTGGCGTTGCGCACGGCGTCCTCGATGCGGTGCTTGCGCTCCTTGAGCTCGACCTCGGTGGCCGCGCCGACCTTGATGACCGCAACGCCGCCGGCCAGCTTGGCCAGGCGCTCCTGCAGCTTCTCGCGGTCGTAGTCGGAGTCGGAGTTCTCGATCTCCGCACGGATCTGCTTGACCCGGCCGGTGATCTGGTCCTGCGACCCGCCACCCTCGACGATGGTGGTCTCGTCCTTGGTCGTGACGACCTTGCGGGCGGTGCCGAGCAGCGACAGGTCGGCGGTGTCGAGCGACAGGCCGACCTCCTCGCTGATGACCTCGCCACCGGTGAGGATGGCGATGTCGGCCAGCATGGCCTTGCGGCGGTCACCGAAGCCGGGGGCCTTGACGGCGACCGACTTGAAGGTGCCGCGCATCTTGTTGACCACCAGCGTCGCGAGGGCCTCGCCCTCGACGTCCTCGGCGATGATGACGAGCGGCTTGCCCGACTGCATGACCTTCTCCAGCACCGGGACCATGTCCTTGACCGTGCTGATCTTGCTGTTGACGATGAGGATGTAGGGATCCTCCAGCACCGTCTCCTGGCGCTCGGCGTCGGTGACGAAGTAGCCCGACAGGTGACCCTTGTCGAAGCGCATGCCCTCGGTCAGCTCGAGGTCCAGCCCGAAGGTGTTGGACTCCTCGACGGTGATGACGCCTTCCTTGCCGACCTTGTCCATCGCCTCGGCGATGACCTCACCGACCGTGGAGTCGGCGGCCGAGATGGACGCGGTGGAGGCGATCTGCTCCTTGGTCTCGACGTCCTTGGCCAGGCCCAGCAGCTGGTTGCTGATGGCCTCGACGGCGACCTCGATGCCCTTCTTCAGGCCCATCGGGTTGGCGCCCGCGGCGACGTTGCGCAGACCCTCGCGCACGAGTGCCTGGGCCAGGACGGTGGCGGTGGTGGTGCCGTCGCCTGCGACGTCGTCGGTCTTCTTGGCGACCTCCTTGACGAGCTCGGCACCGATCTTCTCGTAGGGCTCCTCGAGCTCGATCTCCTTGGCGATGGAGACACCATCGTTGGTGATCGTGGGGGCGCCCCACTTCTTCTCGAGGACGACGTTGCGACCCTTGGGGCCGAGCGTCACCTTGACGGCGTCGGCAAGCTGATTCATGCCGCGCTCGAGGCCGCGACGGGCCTCTTCGTTGAACGCAATGGACTTGGCCATGTGGAACTCTCCGGTTCGACGTGGTGATGGACGGCTCGATGCCCGCGACGGACGAGCGCTGCTGTCGGCGAACCCTTCCCGCCTCGGCTCACGCCCTCATCGAAGCCAGTCCCGATGTCTAGCACTCTCACTATAGGAGTGCTAATCAACCGGCCGCAACGCCGGGGTCCCTGACCTCCTGTGCGGGGTGATCACGGATCACACGCCGGGGCGGTTCGGCAGCCGGCAACAGACCGAGTGCATGCACGGCGCCACTCGCCACGCCAGGCGTCAGATGGCCTGCGTCACGCCCTGCCCTGCGCCACCGTCGTTCACGTCGTCGTCATCTGCGCGACGGGCCGGAGAGCCGGCCCCAGGTGCGGGATCAGCGGGCTGGCTCAGTGCGTCACGACCTCGTGCGCCTCGCGGCCCTTGGGGCCGTCGACGACGTCGAACTCGACGGCCTGGCCGTCCTCGAGGGTCTTGTAGCCGTCGGACTTGATCTTGGACCAGTGGACGAAGACGTCGTCCTGGCCCTCCACCTCGATGAAGCCGTAGCCCTTGTCCGCGTTGAACCACTTGACGGTGCCGTGCACCATGACGAGCTCCCACCTGCCTGAGTCGGGCCGCCCCCTGCCCGGGCGACCCACGCCCATGAGCGTATACGCCGGGCGGCTCCCCGTTCACCGCAGGTTTGCCGGGGGTGACGGTTTACCACGGTCCCTCGGCAAACCGTCACTTCCCGTGGGAGAGATCCCACGGGAAGTGACAAGATTCCGAGGGACCGTGGTAAACCGGCGCCCCTCATCATCCCCGAGAGCTCTTTAGCCTCCCGCGACAGCGGGGCTTCACCCCTCATCACCGTGCGAAAGCGCTCAGCCTCCCGCCACAGCGGGGCTCCGCCCCTCATCATCCCCGAGAGCTCTTCAGCCTCCCGCGACAGCGGGGCTCCGCCCCTCATCATCCCCGAGAGCTCTTCATCCCCCGGCGACAGCGGGGATGATGGAGATCTGGGTCTGGTCGGGGGTCGGGGTGTCCAGACCCTGGGCGAACCGGACGTCCTCCTCGGCCACGTAGACGTTGACGAAGCGACGCAGCGCGCCGTTGTCGTCGACGATCCGGGCCTTGATGCCGGGGTGGTTGGACTCCAGGGAGTCCAGGACCTCGGTCAGGGTGGCGCCCTCGGCGCTGACCTGCGAGGTGTCGTCGGTGTAGCTGCGCAAGATGGTGGGGATGCGAACTGAGACGGACAAGGCTGCTCCTGTTCAGGCGATGCCGGCCGCGGTGAAGGCGGCGTAGGTGGGGGCGATGGTGGCGAACGGACCGACGGTGCCGGACACCGAGTCCAGCGTCTTCAGGCCGTGCCCGGTGTTGATGACCACGGTCTCGGCCTCGAGGTCGAGGTGGCCGGAGGCCGCGAGCTTCTTGAGGACGCCGAGCGTCGTGCCGCCGGCCGTCTCGGTGAAGATGCCCTCGGTGCGGGCCAGCAGGACGATCGCCTCGCGGATCTCGTCGTCGGTGACCTGCTCGACCGCGCCGCCGGTCTCCCGGGCGATGTCCAGGACGTAGATGCCGTCCGCGGGGTTGCCGATGGCCAGCGACTTGGCGATCGTGTCGGGCTTGACCGGGCGGATCGCGTCGACGCCGTCCTTGAACGCCGTCGCGACCGGGTTGCACCCCTCGGCCTGAGCGCCGAAGATCCTGCACGGCTTGTCCTCGACCAGTCCCAGCGCGACGAGCTCCCGGAAGGCCTTGTGCACCTTGGTCAGCTGCGAGCCGGAGGCGACGGGGATGACGATCTGGTCGGGCAGGCGCCAGCCGAGCTGCTCGGCGATCTCATAGCCCAGCGTCTTGGAGCCCTCGGCGTAGTAGGGGCGCACGTTGACGTTGACGAACGCCCAGCCCTCCTCCTCGCCGGCGATCTCACTGGCGAGCTTGTTCACGTCGTCGTAGTTGCCCTCGACGGCGACGAGCTTCTCGGTGAAGACCGCAGAGTTGACCTGCTTCGGTGTCTCCAGGTTGCTCGGGATGAACACGACGGTCTCGATGCCCGCCCTGGCGCCCGCTGCAGCCACCGCGTTGGCGAGGTTGCCGGTCGAGGGGCAGGCGAAGACCTTGGCGTCGAGCTCGCGGGCCGCCGAGAGGGCGATCGCGACGACGCGGTCCTTGAAGGAGTTGGTCGGGTTGGTGCTGTCGTCCTTGACCCACAGCGAACGCAGGCCGAGCTCCGCGGCGAGGTTGTCCGCCTTCAGCAGCCGCGTGAAGCCCGGCTCGGTGTTGGGGCTGGTCTCGATGTCGTCCGGCACGGGCAGCAGGGCCTTGTAGCGCCAGATGTTGGCGGGCCCGCTCTCGATCTGCTCACGGGTGACGGTGCCGAAGTCGTAGCCGATCTCCAGCGGGCCGAAGCACTCGTGACAGACGTAGAACGGGCCGAGGGGCTGGGTGCTGCCGCACTCGCGACAGACGAGCTCGCGGGCGGGCCCGAAGGCGCCGTCGCGCACCGTGGTCGTGCCGGTGGGTGGAGCGGTCGTGGTGCTCACGTGAACCTCCTGGTCATCTCCCCCGGTCGCACCTGCGCCGGGACGGATTTAGCACCTGGCTCGCGGATGAGCTGGTTGCTGGGGTGTCGTCGGGCCGTTCCCTCCACCCCTCTGGATGAGCACCGTCAGCCTACAAACCGTCTCACCATGCGTCCAATTGGTCCGCGATGCGAGATGGTCGGTCTCGGGAGGTGGTCAGACCGACGGAGCGGGAGTCCGCCCGCCGCCGTCAGGACTCAACGCCGCCGGGCGATCCGTGTGGTGGGCGGCGGGTAGTCACCGTCCTCCAGCCCCGCCAGGCGCTCGAACGGGTTGACCGAGTGCCAGTCGGCGGCCACCACCCAGGACAGCAGCGCGAAGATGCCGTAGAGCGGCAGCAGCAGGGGTCCGACGACGAACGCGTACTGCGTGCAGTGCCGGTCCTCGTGCCGCAGCAGCCGGGGCCGGGTCCGCAGCTGCTCGACGTCGCGCCGGCTGAGGATGACGTTGCCGACCGTGAAGGCGCCGGCCACGGGGAACCCCCAGCGATACCCACCCGCGAGCCACGTCCCGCGCTCGTGCCGGACCACGTGGGCGCCGCCCAGCCGCGCCACCGCGAGCCCGAGCGGCGTGCTGAGGTTGAGCCAGTTGACGATCTCCCGGACCCGCGTCCAGGAGGTCTGGCCCATCTCCGACCACCTACCCCGCCCGGGCGACGACCGCGTCGGCGAACGCCCCCAGCCAGCCCGCGACGGCGTCCGGGCCGTCGAGGACGAGATCGGAGCGCTCCACGAGAGCATCCTGCTCCGCCGAGGCCGAGCACACCAGGAAGCCGGTGACGCCACGCGGACGCAGGGCGTCGACGGCATCGAAGGCCGGCAGGTCACCGAGATCGTCACCGGCGTACACGACGTGCCGCGTCCCGAGGTCGTGGACCAGACCGGTCAGCGTCGTGCCCTTGTCGACGGCGCTGCCCCGGAGCTCCAGGACCTGGCGGCCCGGCTCGACGTGCAGGTCGCGCTCGGCGGCCAGGTCACCGATCGGCCCCGTCAGCGAGTGCAGGACCGACGGTGCGAGGCCGCGGGTGTGGATCGCGATGGCCAGGCCCTTGTCCTCGATGCGAGCCGTCGCGGCTCCACGGGCGGCCAGCCAGCTCGGCAGCAGCCCGGCCAGCTCCTCGATCGCCTCGGGGCGAGGCGGCACGACCAGCTCGTCGGTGCTCGCGTCCCAGCGCTCGGCTCCGTACTGACCGCAGACGACCAGCCCCTCCAGTCCCTCCAGTCCCTCGAACCCACCGAGCTCCAGCACCTGACGCACGGGTCGGCCCGTGATGATCGCGACCTGACCCAGGTGCCTCCCGAGCGTCGCGACCGCCCGTACCGAGTCCGGGTGGGCGAAGGCCTGCGTCGGGTCGTCGACGACGTGCGACAACGTGCCGTCGAAGTCCAGGCCGAGCAGGGTGCCGGCCGGGTCGGCGAGGACCGCGTCGTGGACGACCGGTCCGTCGGGCGGGCCGGTCCCCACCTCGTGCGATCGCGCAGGCATGCGCGTCATCATGGCAGGGAGAGCACGAGCACCGTGAGTCGGTCGGCGGCCATGCCCTGGACGCTGGGCGAGACCGCGGGGATGCCCAGGTCCTCGGCCAGGAGCTCAGCCTCGGCCTCGCGTCCCGGCGGGTGGTGCACCGCGGTCTGGGCCGCGGCGGCCCGCCAGTTGCCGGTCGCGCTGAGCGTCCACCCGGCCTGGGTGACGCGGCCGCCCACCTGCGCCGCGAGCCCGGTGATCCGGGTGGCGTTGAGGACGACGACGGCGATGTCGCCCCGGCTCGCCTCGGGAGTCGGCGACGGCGTGGGGCTCGGCGTCGGACTGGGACTCGGGGTCGGGGTCGGGGTGGGTGTCGGCGAAGGTGTGGGGGTGGGTGTCGGTGAGGCCGACGACGGCGGGGCCGAGACCGCGTCCCGGTCGTCGAAGGGCCTCAACACGTCGTAGGCGACGTAGCCCAGCGCCCCCGTGCCCACCACGCTCAGCAGCGCCACGACGACGAAGAACCACCCGGGCAGGACCGAGCCCCGCTTGCTGACCGTCCTGCGGTGCGCGACCACCGACCGCCCTCTCGTCAGAGGTCGAAGCCGAGGCGCCGCGCGGAACGGCTCCGCTGGCGCTGGGCCCGCAGACGACGCAGACGCTTGACGAGCAACGGGTCGAAGGCGAGGGCGTCGTCACGGTCGATCAGGGCGTTGAGCACCTGGTAGTAGCGCGTGGAGGACATGTCGAACTTCTCACGGATGGCCTGCTCCTTGGCGCCGGCGTACTGCCACCAGAGACGCTCGAGGGAGAGGATCTCGCGATCTCGCTCGCTGAGGGAGCTGGAGTCCGTCGCCAGGTCGTGGTTCGACTGCTCGACTGCGCTCATGTCAGGGATCCTACGGCACGAACAACACCGCTGTCATTCGATCAGGTGTGAGGATGGCGTACGTGTCCTCCCACCCCACCGTGCGCTGGGGCATCCTCGCCACCGGCCGCATCGCCCACACCTTCGCCCGCGACCTCGCCCTCGTCGAGGACAACACCCTCGTCGCGGCCGGCTCCCGCTCGGCGACCTCGGCCCGCGCCTTCACCGCCGAGCACGGTGGCACCCCACACGACTCCTACGAGGCGCTGGCCGCCGACCCCGACGTCGACGTCGTCTATGTTGCGAGCCCCCACGGCCGGCACCACGACGACGTGCTGATGTGCCTGGAGCACGGCAAGGCGGTGCTGTGCGAGAAGGCCCTGACCCTGGACCTCGCCAGCAGCACCGAGCTGGTTCGCGTGGCGCGCGACCGCAGCCTGTTCCTGGCCGAGGCGATGTGGATGCGGGTCAACCCCAACGTGCGCCGCATCGTCGAGCTCGCCGGGAACGGCACGCTCGGGACGGTCGCCCAGCTGCGCGCGGAGCTGGGCTTCGTGGCCGGCCCCGAGGTCACCCGCCTCTGGGATCCCGCGCTGGGGGCGAGTGCGCTGCTCGACCTCGGCATCTACCCCCTGACCTTCGCGCACGCCGTCCTGGGCGAGCCGGATCGGATCAGCGCGGCCGGCACGTGGCACGACGACGGCTTCGACACCGGCGGAGGCGCCACCCTGGTCTACCCCGGCGGCGCCGTGGCGAGCATCGCCTGGACCCAGCTGGCGTGGACCGACAACCTCGCCTCCGTCTCCGGGGACGAAGGACGCATCGAGGTCCCCTCCCGCTTCCATCACCCCACCGAGTTCACCGTCATCAACGGCGACACCCGACGCGTCGTCGCAGAGCCGGTCGTCGGCCGCGGCTACGCCCACGAGGTGATGGAGGTGGCCCGGTGCCTGCGCGAGGGGCGGACCGAGTCCACGCTGCTGCCCCTGGAGGGCACCCTGTCGGTGATGGCGCAGATGGACGAGATCCGGCGACAGATCGCCGCGGGAGGGCCGTCGGCATAGGGTGAGGCCATGCCGGTCGGTCTCGCAGAATTCGTCGTGATCGCCAACCGCCTGCCCGTCGACCGGGTCGCGACCGCGGACGGCGGCACCACGTGGCGCACCTCTCCCGGCGGACTGGTGACGGCCCTCGAGCCGGTGATGCGCCGCAACGGCGGCGCCTGGATCGGCTGGCACGGTGCGGCCGACGAGCGGCTGCGGCCCTTCGAGCACAACGGGCTCAAGCTCGTCCCGGTGCACCTGACGTCGCAGGAGGTCCGCGAGTACTACGAGGGCTTCTCCAACGCGACCCTCTGGCCGCTCTACCACGACGTCGTGGCTCCCCCTGAGTTCCACCGCGAGTGGTGGGACTCCTACGTGGAGGTCAACCAGCGCTTCGCCGAGCGTGCCGCCAAGGTGGCCCGCAAGGGTGCCGTGGTGTGGATCCAGGACTACCAGCTGCAGCTCGTGCCCCAGATGCTGCGCGAGCTGCGCCCGGACCTGCGCATCGGCTTCTTCCTGCACATCCCGTTCCCGCCCGCCGAGCTGTTCCAGCAGCTGCCCTGGCGCCGCCAGATCCTCCAGGGGCTGCTCGGTGCCGACCTCGTCGGCTTCCAGCTGCCCGGGGCGGCGCAGAACTTCGTCCGCCTCGTGCGCCAGCGCGTCGGCCACAAGACGCACCGCGACACGGTCTACCTGCCGGACAACCGGACCGTCACGGCGCGCGCCTACCCCATCTCCATCGACACCCAGGGCTTCGAGACCCTCGCCCGGTCCCCTGAGGTCACGGCCCGGGCCGCGGAGATCCGCGAGAGCCTCGGCAACCCCGAGCACGTCCTGCTCGGCATCGACCGGCTCGACTACACCAAGGGCCTGCGGCAGCGTCTGCGTGCCTTCGGCGAGCTCATCACCGAGGGCTCGTTCGACGCCGACGACGCCGTGTTCGTGCAGGTGGCCACGCCCTCGCGCGAGCGGGTGGACCAGTACCGGATCCTGCGCGACGACATCGACCGGCTCGTGGGTCGCATCAACGGCGACGTCGGACGGATCGGCCAGCAGCCGGTCACCTACCTGCACGCCTCCTACCCGCGCGAGGAGATGGCTGCGCTGTACCGGGCGGCCGACGTCATGGTCGTCACGCCGCTGCGCGACGGCATGAACCTGGTGGCCAAGGAGTACGTCGCGTGCCGCTACGACGACGACGGCGCGCTCGTGCTGAGCGAGTTCGCAGGGGCCGCCGCCGAGCTGAGGCAGGCCTACCGGGTCAACCCCTACGACATCAACGGCATGAAGGCGGCCCTGCAGGACGCGATGCGGGCGACTCCCAAGGAGAACAGCCGACGGATGAAGGCCATGCGCAAGCAGGTCATCGAGCACGACATCGATGCGTGGGCCACCGGTTTCCTCGACGACCTCGGTGCCATGACCGGGACGCACGACAAGAAGATGCGACCGTCCCGCTCCCGCTGACCCGCGTCACCCCTGCAGCGAGCCGACCGCGTTGAGCGCGAGCAGCACGCCCACGATGCCCACGACCCAGGCGACGGCACTCCCGGCCTTCTGGGTCATCCAGCCGCTGAGGCGCTCCAGCAGCGGCTCCACCAGTCGCCGGGCCGCGAGCCGGAGACCGAGGGCCACGAGGGCCGGCAGGACCATCACCAGGACGTAGGCCCCGAGCAGGCCCACCTGGAGGGCCACCGGCTGGCCGGAGGTGCTCAGGATCCCCACCGCCGCCAGGTAGGGCAGCATCGTGGCGACCTCCAGGACCGTGGCGGTCAGGGCGATCACCACCACGGTGCGCACGGAGGCGTCAGACGCTGTCAGCCGGGACTGCCAGCGCAGGGCCCGCGGGCTCGGGCCGCGCTCCCCGGCCGGCCGCTTGCGGCCGATGCCGTCGTAGGCCGGGTCCATGACGTAGCTCAGCAGGACCAGCCCGACCCCCAGCACGAGCTGGACGACCCGGGCGGCCCGGCTCTCCGCGACGTCGGACGCGGCGGCGATGACGACGTCGAGGCCGGCGAGCAGCGCGAGGCCCACCAGGAAGTAGAAGAAGGCCACCACCACGAGGTAGAGCAGCAGCCGGGCGGCACGGACGCGGGGGGCGAGCATCATCCACAGCGGGATCAGCAGCGTCCCGAAGCTCGTGCTGTCCACGAGAGCGAGCACCACGAGGCCGCCCAGGCTCCAGGTCTCCACGCCCACCCCTTTTTCACACGACTGTGTCGTGACGATTCCAGCACAGCCGTGCTGCAATGTCCACGTGCCCCGGATCGTCGACCACGACGCGCGCCGCCGCGAGCTCGCGGCGGCGCTGTGGCGCGTGCTCCGCACGCACGGCGTGGACGACACCTCCGTCCGCACCGTGGCGGCCGAGGCGGGCTGGTCCGCCGGGGCGCTGCGGCACTACTTCTCCACGCAGGACGAGCTGTTCGGGTTCGCCCTGCAGCTCATGATCGAGCAGACCTCGGCCCGCGTGCGCGCCCACGTGGCCGACGACCGCACGGACCCCTTCGCGCGAGGTGTCCGGCTCGTCGAGGAGCTGCTCCCCCTGGACGAGACCCGCCGCGGCGAGTGCCTGGTGTGGGTGGCGTTCGCCGACCGGTCCCGCCTCGACCCCGACCTCGGGCACGTCCGCCAGGCCGGCTGGGACGGCACGCGCCACGTGGCTCGCATCGTCGCGGCTGACCTCGCCGGAGCGCCCCGCCCCCACGGTCTCGCCGACGTCCTGGACGACCCGGTCCTGGAGTCCCGCGCCCGGCGACTCCACGTCCTCATCGACGGGTGGGCCGTCCAGGCCATCAGCTATCCCGGCATCGTCACGCCGGAGGTGCTGCACGACGAGGTCGTCGCGGAGCTGGCGTCGTGGACCTGAGCCACGACTGCCCTAGCCTCACCGCATGAGCAGCGAGCTGACGCCGTCGGTGCGTCGCGGCTATGCGCTCGGGAGCGTCGCCACCGGGACGTTCGGCACGGTCCCCGGCCTGCTCCTGCTGCCGTACCTCACCGACTCCCTCGGCGTGGCCGCCGCGGTGGCCGGCATCATCGTCGTGGTCCCGAAGCTGTGGGACGTCGTGCTCGACCCCGTGGCGGGACGCATGTCCGACCGTTCCACCCATCCGGCCGGACGGCGTCGGCCCTTCATGCTGCGCGGCGGACTTCTCCTGGCGCTGTTCTTCGCCCTGATGTTCGCCGGCCCCGTCTCCCCCGTGGCCGGGGCAGCGTGGGTGGTGGTGACGTTCATGCTGTGCGCGGCGGCGTACGGGTTCTTCCAGGTGCCCTACGTGGCGATGCCGGCGGAGATGACCGACGGGTACACCGAGCGCACGCGGCTGCTCACGTGGCGCGTCGTGGTGCTGGCGCTGGCGATCCTGCTGTCGGGCGCCACGGCTCCGATGGTCGTCAACGCCTTCGGTGGCGAGCCGAGCCCCGAGGGCTACCGCCTCATGGGGGTGTACGTCGCCGTGATCATCGCCGCGGGCGTCGTGGGCGCCTGGTGGGGCACGCGCGACGCCCCGCGCAGCGACGACGTCGTCCCGGCCGGCGGCTCCCTGCGCGAGCAGGTGCGCCTCGTGGCGGCCGAGCCCGACTTCCGGGCACTGCTGCTCACCTTCGTCGTGCAGGCGCTCGGCATCGGGGCGATGCTCGCGGGCGTCGCCTACGTGGCCAACCAGCTCTTCGACTCCGCGAGCGCGGCGACCTTCCTGTTCGCGGCGTTCGTCGGGCCGGCCCTGCTGGTGACACCGCTGTGGGAGCGGGCCTTCGTCCGTCGCGGCAAGAAGGCCGGGTACGTCGCCGCGTCGCTGTGCATGGCGGTCGGGGCGCTGGCCCTGCTCGCCTCGCGGGAGGCGCTCGGCGTCGTCGTCTACCCCGCCGCAGCCCTGGTGGGCATCGGGTACGCGGGGGCGCAGGTCTTCCCGATGGCGATGCTGCCCGACGCGGCCGCCCGCGACGCCGAGCGGACGGGTGAGAACCGGATCGGCGTCTACACCGGCGTGTGGACGGCCGGCGAGACGCTGGGCCTGGCGCTCGGACCCGGCCTGTTCGCCGTCATCCTGGCCGTCGGTGGCTACGTGTCCTCCGGCCCCGGCGCCGATGCCGTGCAGCCCGGTTCGGCGCTCACCGCCATCGCGGTCGGCTTCTCCGTCGTGCCGGCCGTGCTCATCGCGGCCAGCCTGCTGATCCTGAGGCACTACCGACTCGACGAGGAGCTCGCCCCGTGACACCTGCGGAGATCATCGACCGGCTCGCCGCCCTGCGCGAGGCGGACCTGCCCACGCACGGCGGTCGCACCCTGGCCTACGTCTACGACTCCGGCGTCGCCGAGGCCGACGAGCTCGGCCGGCACGCGCTCGCGATGTACGGCGGGACCAACGGCCTGGACCCGACGGCGTTCCCGAGCCTGCTGGCGATGGAGAACGACCTCGTGGCCTTCGCCCGGGGCGTCCTGCACGGCGGGCCAGACGTCGTCGGCTCCGCGACGTCCGGAGGCACCGAGTCGATCATCCTGGCGGTCAAGGCGGCCCGCGACGCGATGCCGGAGGTCTCCGACCCGGTGATGATCGTCCCGACGACGATCCACGCCGCGTTCGACAAGGCGGCGCACTACCTGCGCGTCGCCACGGTCAAGGTCGACGTGGACCCCGTGACGTTCCGCGCCGACCCCGCGGCGATGGCCGCCGCCATGGACGACCACCGCGAGCGGGTGGTCCTGGTGGCCGCGTCCGCCCCGTCCTACGCGCACGGCGTCGTGGACCCGATCGAGCAGCTCGCCGCAGCCACCTCGTCGCGTGGCCTGCGCCTGCACGTGGACGCGTGCATCGGCGGTTGGGTCCTGCCCTGGGTCGAGGACGCACCGGCGTGGGACTTCCGAGTGCCGGGCGTCACGAGCATCTCGGCGGACCTGCACAAGTACGCCTACACGCCCAAGGGCGTCTCGCTGCTGCTGCACGCGCACCCGGACGGCCGCCGGACGCAGTTCTTCGCCAGCGCCGACTGGCCCGGCTACACGATGCTCAACTCCACCGTGCAGAGCACGAAGTCCGGCGGTCCCCTCGCCGCGGCGTGGGCCGTCGTGCAGTACTTCGGCGTGGAGGGCTACGCACGCCTGGTCCGCACCACGATGGGCGGCACCCGGGCGCTCGTCGACGGCGTCGAGGGGCTCGAGCACCTGCACGTCGTCGTCCCGCCGGACTCCTCGCTCGTGGCCGTGGGCACGGACGGGGCCTGTGACGTGTTCACCCTCGGCGACCTGATGCTGGAGCGTGGCTGGTTCGTGCAGCCGCAGATGGGCTTCCGCGGCGGCCCGGCAACGCTGCACCTCTCGGTGTCGGCCGCGACCGCGGCGTCGGTCCCCGCCCTGCTCGACGCGCTGCGCGAGAGCGTCATCGAGGCCGTGGCGGCCGGCCCGATCGTCGTCGACGCGAACCTGAGGGCCGCGGCCGAGAGCATCGACCCGGCCGCGCTCGACGACGCGACCTTCGACGGCCTGCTCCAGGTCGCCGGGCTGGCCGGGGAGGGCGGAGTCGTGGCGGTGCCCGAGCGGATGGCCCCGGTGAACGCCCTGCTGGACGTCGCCCCACCGGCGCTGCGCGAGGCGCTGCTCGTCGCCTTCCTCGACCGGCTCACCCGGCCCTGAACCGGTGTCGACGACCCGGCACGATGGGCCCATGACCACCTGGGGTGACGCCGTCGAGCTCGCCGGGCGCCACGTCCGGCTCGAGCCGCTGCACCCGGGCCACGCCGGTGGCCTGCTTGCGGCCGCGGACGACGATGCCGTCTTCGAGCACCTGCGGCCCGCCCGGCCCACCACGATGGAGCAGGCCGAGGCCCTCGTCGCCCGCTACCTCGCGATGCCGGTCTCGGCCTGGGCCCAGCGCGACGTCGCGAGCGGGGACGTGGCCGGGATGACGACGTTCTACGACGTCGACGAGGAGCTGCGGACCGTCGCCATCGGCCACACGTGGCTCGGCCGCCGCTTCTGGCGCACGTCCGTGAACACCGAGGCCAAGCTGCTGCTGCTCACCCACGCCTTCGAGACGCTCGGCTGCGTCCGCGTCGTGTGGCACACCGACATCCGCAACGAGCGCTCGCAGGCGGCCATCGCGCGCCTCGGCGCCCAGCGGGAGGGCGTGCTGCGCAAGCACAAGGTGCGTCGGGACGGGAGTTGGCGCGACACGGTGCAGTTCTCGATGCTCGACGACGAGTGGCCGGCGGTCCGCGCGGCCCTGCAGGCCCGCCTCGCCGCCTGAGGACACCACGACGGCCGTGCCCGTGGGCACGGCCGTCGTCGGCGGGTCGGGCGGTCAGCGCACGGGGGCGCCCGGGCCGAGCGGGATGCCCAGGCCCCACCACAGGAAGAACAGCAGCGTCCACATGATCGTCATCGGGATCGCCAGCGGCAGCGTGTACGACACGAGGGTGCCGATGCCGGCGTCCTTGCGGTACCGCTGCAGGAACCCCAGCGCCATGACGAAGTACGGGCTCATCGGCGTGATGGAGGTCGAGCCCGAGTCGGCGATGCGGAACAGTGCCTGCGTCGTCTCTGCCGGCACGGCCAGGATCATCAACATCGGCACCAGCACCGGGGCTGCGATGGACCACATCGCCGAGCCACTGGTCACCATGACGTTCACGACGCTCAGCAGGAGCAGCACCATCAGGAAGATGACCCAGACCGGCACGTTGTTCTGCTCCAGCAGGGCCGCGGACTCCACGGCGATGACGTCGCCCATGCGGGTCCAGTCGAAGTAGGCCAGGAACTGCGCGATCGCGAAGAACAGCACGATGACCGGCGCCATCTGCTTGATGCCCTGGGCCATCAGCGGTGGGACGTCGCCGGGCTTGGTGATCGCCCCCGTGCGTCGTCCGTAGACGATGCCGACCAGACCGAACAGGAGGGCGACCACCATGGCGATGCCGTCCAGGAACGGCGACTCCGCCAGGGCGCCACCGTCGCCACGCAGCGGGGAGCCCGCCGGGACCACGATGACGGCCAGCACGAAGAACGCCGCGAACATGGCGGCCATGGCCAGGCGCAGACCCGACCGCTCACGGTCGGAGAGCACCAGGGTGTCGTCGCCGTGATCGGCATCCTCGTCGGCCTCGATGTCGGGTCGCTTGGATAGCAGCAGCGTGGTCACCAGGGTGATGACGATCGCGAGCAGGAGCGACGAGGCGATGTTGAAGTACCAGTTGCTCAGGGGTGAGACGTAGGCGTCCGGGTCCACGATCTGCGCGGCGGCGGTCGTGATGCCGGCGAAGATCGCGTCGTTGGGTGTCGGGATCGGGCTGGCGTCGTAGCCCGACGCGATCGACGTGTAGGCCACCACGATGCCGAGGATCGGGGACTTGCCGACCGCTCGGAACGCGAGCCCACCCAGCGGCACCAGGATGATGTAGGCCGCCGCAGAGGCGACGTGCGACGCGGTGCCCATGAAGGCGACGGCGAAGACGACCCATCCTGCGGGCACCCGGGAGACACCGACCTTCATCGCGGCCTGCAGGAAACCGGTCCGCTCGGCCACGGCGACGCCCATGATGACGACGATGATCGTCGCCATCGGTGGGAAGGTCGCGAAGTTGTCGATCGCGGTGGACAGCGCCATCGCGAGGCCCTCGCCGCTGAACAGGTTCTGCACGGCGACGGTCTCCCCGTCGCTGGGCGAGATGACCGTGACGCCGGCCGTGGCCATGATCGCGCTGGCCACCCCGAGGATGGCCGCGAGGATCCAGAACAGCCAGAACGGGTGGGGCAGCTTGTTGCCGACACGCTCGATGACGCCCAACGCCCGGATGATCCGGGGCAGCTCGTCCTGCTTGGCAGTGGTCGATGCACTCATCGGGGATCCTCCTGGACGTCCGGCCCACCGGCGGTGAGCTCGTGCTGGCGGAAGAACGACCAGAGCTGCTGGTGCGTCCTGATCGTGCTGGTGACGTGGCCGCCACCGGAGTACGTCACGGCGCCGGGCCACACGTGGCCGCCGTCGGCGACGGCGAGGTGGCGCAGCTCCGACCCGTCGTCGCAGCCGGTCCAGCGCACCGTCGTGACGTCGCGTCCGATCCGCCCGGTCCGCCCGGGGGTGCGGCAGCCGTCACGCTCGGCGCGCTCGGTCAGCCAGTCACGGACGGCGGGGAGGTCACGGTCCGCGTCACCGTCGTAGGGGATGGTCGCGTCACCCTCGCCGTGCACGAGGGCGAGCGGCACGGGCGGGGCGTCGGCACATCCGTCCTGCGTCCCCGGGTACAGCGCCGCCGCCACGAGGCCCACGGCAGCGAAGCGGTCCGGGAGCCGGCACGACAGGAGTGCGGCGAGACCGGCGCCGTTGGACTTGCCGGTGGCGTAGGTCCGGGTCTCATCGACGCACGTCGTCGACTGCAGGTGGTCGAGCAGGTCCTCGGTGAACGCGACGTCGTCGACGCCGTCCACCTCGTAGGGGGCACCCTGCCAGGCCTTGCGGAAGCGCTCGCCGTCCTCGGCATCGGCCACCCCGTCGGGGTAGGCCACGACGGCCGGGAGGGAGGAGAGGTCGGAGTAACCCTCGACCTCCGCCCCGGTGCTGCCACGGCCGTGGAAGGCGACCACCAGCGGCCAGTCGGCTCGCTGGTCGTAGCCCTTCGGCAGGCGCAGGATGAAGGAGCGCTCACGGTCGCCGCTGTCGATGGTGTGCTTCTGGCTGCTGGCGGGCTCCTGGTCGGTGGGCAGCGTGCAGCGCGACGGTCGATCCTGGGGCGCAGGCCCCGAGGACGCCGCCGCCGCTCCGGGGAGCACGGCTGCGACGAGCGTCACGACCAGCAGTGCTGACCGGGCGGACCTGGCGTGGCCGCGAGGTCGGTGGGTGGGGTGCATCGTGATCGTCCTCCGGACGGGTCGAGGGTGTGCGGGATCGCCCGAGGACGTGGGACGTCCCCGGCAGGGTCGGGCGGGCGGAGCCACTGAGTGGCAGTGGCGGGAGCGGCTAGGTGGTGGACCACTCCGCGAGGAAGGTGACGATGCGCTGCGTGACCAGGTCGATGATCGCGCGGCCGTCGTCCACGGTGGCGCGGCGAGGATCGCCGAGGACACCGTTCTTGCTCAGTCGGTCGTAGGGGAGCGCCAGCGTGGGTGGCCCGTGGGTGCGGGCGAGGTGGGAGAGCGGGTCGAGCTCGTCGAGCGTCGTGGTGCCCGGCTCGAGCAGGTCGCGTCGCACCGAGTCGGGCGCGACGTGCAGCATCTGGGCGGTCTCCGCCTCACCGCTGTGGCCGTGCACCTCGCTCACGTCCATCGCTCCGACGTGGTCTGCGGCGAGCGCGGTGACCGGCGTCCACGCGAGCTCGAGGTCCGGCAGGTCGCGGAGCACGTCCTGGGCGAGCACGCCGAGCGCAGCGTTGTTGCCGCCGTGCCCGGTGACGATGAGGACCCGGCGCCAGCCGTGGCCGGCGAGCGCCTGCAGGTACTCGTGCAGCACCGCGACGAACGTGGCGGGACGCAGGCTGAGGGTGCCGGCGAAGGCGAGGTGGTGCGGCGAGACCCCGACGGGGACCGACGGCCCGACGACCACGCCGTCCCCGAGCTGGTCGGCCACCCGCTCGACCACGGCCTCGGCCCTGACGATGTCGGTGGCCAGGGGCAGCCCGGGGCCGTGCTGCTCGAAGGCCCCGACGGGCAGCAGCACGGTGGTCCCGCGGCGGACGGCGTCGGCGGCCTCGTGGGTGGTCATGTCGGCCAGGCGGTTGCTCATGCGAGGCCTCCTTCCGTGGCGCGGGCCAGCACGGTGGCGCGGATGGACTCCAGGTGCTCCCGGGTCAGGTGCTCGGCGGCGGACGCATCGCGGTCCCGGATGGCCTCGACGATCTGCAGGTGCTCGGTGTGGTCACGGTCGCGGTCGTCGTAGCGGTGCCGGATCTCGACCTGGTCGCGGACCCGGACGCGCAGCAACGCCTCGACCGCCTCCCGGACCAACCGGTTCCGGCCGGCGGCAGCCACGGCGACGTGGAAGTGCACCGCGGGACGCTCATCACCGCGCTGGGGCTCCAGGGCGTTGGCCGTGGCCGCGTCCAACAGCTGCAGGTCGGCGTCGGTGCGCTGGGTGGCCGCGGAGGCGGCGATGCCCGGTTCGAGCACGAGCCTGGCCTCCACGAGCTCGAGGACCGAGTCGTGATCCACCGGGCCCGCATAGGGATTGGACATGAGCCGACGACCGATGCCGTCGCCCACGTAGGTCCCCGACCCGTGGCGGAAGCGGATGAGGTCGTTGGCCTCCAGCCGGCGCAGCGCCTCGCGCAGCGTCGGCGTGGTGACGTCGAAGCGTCGGGCCAGGTCACGGGAGGACAGCAGCGCGTCGCCGGGGGCGAGGCCCTCGTCGCGGATCAGCTCGACGATGCTCTCGGCGAGGCGCTCTGACAGGGAGAGTGTGGTCGTGGTCACGAAAGTGACTAAATCACTTACTCAGTAGATGTGTCAAGGGTCACGCTCCCCGTCCTTCCACCCGCTCGGGCGGTGAGTGGCTCGCGGAATCACGGGCGTATCCACGAGTGAGCCACCGCCGTCGCCCTGGAAGGACGAGCAGATCACCGCTCACTCAGGAAGGACGAGCAGATCACCGCTCACTCAGGAAGGACGAGCAGGTCACCGCCCGACGCGGGAACGCCATGCGAAGACGAGCGAGAGCAGGGCGGCGCCCGCAGTGGCCGTGACCGTGACGGCGAAGGCAGGCGTGTGACCGTCCGTGCCCGCGGCGTCGGCCAGCCGGCCGGCCAAGGACGAGCCGATGGCGTAGCCGATCCCCGTCGCGCCGGCCAGGAGCGTCATCGCGAGGCCGACGCGATCGGGCGCCACGACCTGCCCCGCCATCGCGAAGTTGCTGATCATGTAGGGAGCGACGGCGAACCCCAGGAACGCGATCACCACGACGAGCTGGGCCACCGAGTCCACCAGGAGGAGCGGAGCGGAGAGGACGAGCAGGCCGACGGCCGAGACGAGCATCCGCCGGGGGTAGCCGATGCGCTCGGGCAGCGCGGCCACGGCGAGCCCGGCGATGGCGCTGCCGATTCCCAGCGTCGCGTGGATGAGACCCGCGAGCCCGGGCTGGCCCTCGGCCGTCGCGAGCACCGCGGACCCGGTCTGCGTGGCCCCGAACAGCACACCGATGAACATCTGTGCAACCACCAGGGCCACGAGCACGACGCTCAGCACCCGCGTGGTCGAGCGGGACTCGTCGGCGTCCGGCACGGTGAGCGCTGCGGTCGGGTGCACCGCGAACCACGAGCCGAAGGCACCCAGCACGACGGCGGCGACCAGCAGGGCGCCGCCGGGGTCGATGATGACGGCCACGGCCCCGACCATCGCCGGCCCGAGCACGAAGGACACCTCGTCCGCCGCGCCCTCGTAGGAGAAGGCCGCGTCGACGAGGCGCCGCTGGTCACTCGAGCGACGGGTGATGGGTTGCCACCGGACACGGGCCAGAGGGCCGATCTGCGGGGTGGCCAGGCCGGCGAGGGCGGCCGTGGCGATGATCGCCGAGGCCGGCGCGTCGGCGTTGGTGACCAGGACGATGGCAACCAGGCCGGCGGCGCCAGCCAGCGACTGTGCCAGCACGACGGGCCGTTGCCCGATGCGGTCGGCGAGCGAGCCGAAGAACGGGGCGCCGAGCGCGTTCGCCACCGCGAGCGCGCCGGCAGCCGCGCCGCCCAGGGCGTATCGCCCGGTGGCCTGGCTGACGAGCAGCAGGGTGCCCATCTGGCTCATGGCAAGCGGAACTCGCCCGAGGAAGGCTACGACGACGTAGGCGGGCCCGACCGTCCGCAGCAGCGTGCGGTACGCGGTGATGGCTGACACTGCGCCGGTCAGTCTACGGACGCCGACGCGCGTCCCGCCGTCGCCTCGTCCTCCTAGGGTGGGGCCATGGCAGCCCCCCGACCCCTGGACGAGCTCATGGCCGCGGACTGGGCCGAGGCCCTCGCCCCCGTGGCCGACGACGTCGCGCGCATGGGTGACCTCCTGCGCGCCGAGGTCGCCGCCGGACACCCCTACCTCCCGGCCGGGGACGCCGTGCTGCGAGCGTTCGCCGAGCCGATGGCCGACGTCCGGGTCCTCGTGGTGGGCCAGGACCCCTACCCGACGCCCGGTCACCCCATGGGCCTGTCGTTCTCCGTCCAGCCCGACGTTCGCCCGTTGCCGCGGAGCCTGGTCAACATCTACCGCGAGCTGCACGACGACCTCGGGATCGAGCCGGCACCCCACGGAGACCTCTCGGCGTGGGCCGGCCAGGGCGTCCTCCTGCTGAACCGCGCCCTCACCGTCCGCGCCGGGGAGTCCGGCAGCCACCGCGGCCGGGGCTGGGAGGCCGTCACCGAGCGGGCCATCGTGGCTCTCGTGGAACGCCGCACCCCGCTCGTCGCGATCCTGTGGGGACGGCACGCCCAGGAGCTGGCCCCTCTCCTGGGTGACACCCCGCTCGTGCGCAGCGTGCACCCCAGTCCGCTCTCGGCCTCGAAGGGGTTCTTCGGCTCGCGACCGTTCAGCCGCGCGAACGAGCTCCTGCGCGCCCAGGGCGCCGAGCCGCCGGACTGGCGTCTGACCACCTAGGGTTGGGACGTGAGCGACACTCCCCGTCCCCCCTCGGCCGACGCGCCCCTGCCCGAGGACGACCGCACGACAGACCACGGCGACGCGACGCGGAGCCCGGCCCGGAGCCCCCGCGCCGATCGCGGCTACCGCGACCGCGGCGACGTCCTGAACGACTGGGCCGGCTCGATGCAGACGTGGGGCCTGCGGATCGTGGTCGTCGCGGCCGCGCTGTACGTGCTCGGCTGGGTGGCCGGAACGTTCTGGATGGTGCTGTTCCCGATCTCGCTGGCGCTCGTCGTGGCCACCGTGCTGCAGCCTGCAGCGTCCGCGCTGCGCACGCGCCGGGTCCCGGCCGCACTGTCGGCGGCGCTGGTCATGCTCATCTTCCTCGGCCTCATCTCCGGGATCGTCGCCGTGCTCGCGCCCCAGGTGGCCGGCCAGGCCCCGCAGATCGCCGAGCAGGCCTCCGACGGCCTGCAACGCGTGCGCACCTGGCTCGTCGACGGACCGTTCGGCGTGACCGAGGGCCAGATCACCGCAGCCATCGGCGCGGTGCAGGACCGGCTCCAGGAGAGCGCGACGGCCATCAGCTCCGGCGTCTTCTCCGGGCTCAGCGCCGCCACCAACGCCATCATCAACCTCGTCCTGGTCCTGATGCTGACGTTCTTCTTCATGAAGGACGGTCACCGCTTCCTGCCGTGGGTGCACACCCTCGGCGGTCGACGCGTCGGCGACCACCTCGTGCAGGTGCTGTCGCGCTCCTGGCGGACGCTCGGCGGGTTCATCCGGACGCAGACCCTGGTGTCCTTCATCGATGCCGTCATCATCGGCGTCGGTCTGTGGATCCTGGGCGTCCCCCTCGCCGTCCCGCTCGCCGTCATCACGTTCTTCGGTGGCTACATCCCGATCATCGGTGCGCTGGTCAGCGGCTTCCTGGCGGTGCTCGTGACGCTCGTGACGGTCGACTTCCGCGCGGCCGTCATCGCCGCCATCATCGTCCTGGCGGTGCAGCAGCTGGAGGGCAACGTCCTCTCGCCGTGGCTGCAGGGCAAGAGCATGAACCTGCACGCGGGGGTCGTGCTGATGTCGGTGACCGCCGGCGGAACCCTCTTCGGCATCACCGGCGCGTTCCTCGCAGTGCCCGTGGCGGCTGTCGTCACCGAGGTGCTGCGCTACGGCAACGAGCAGATCGATCGTGGAGTGGATCCGGCCGCGCCGAGGGAGGACTCACACTCAGCCGAGCTGCTCCACGACGCAGGCGCAGAAGACTGACCGATCCGGCCGGCCGCACGCTGCACGCGGTGTTGCTGCCGGGACCGGTCGAGGCCGTCAGCTGGCCAACGACTCGCTCTCTGCCGCGATGATGGCAGCACGCTCGTGCTCGGTGAGGCCACCCCAGACGCCGTAGGGCTCCTTGGCGGAGAGTGCGTGCTCACGGCAGCGGTCCAGCACCGGGCAGGAGCCGCAGATGGTCTTGGCCTGCTCCTCGCGGTCACGTCGACGCGATCCGCGCTCGGCGTCCGGGGAGAAGAAGCGGGCGGACTCCAGGCCTTGGCAGGCGGCGTCGTACTGCCACTCGTAGACCTCTTGCAGTGGAAGTGGAAGGTTCTTGAGATTCGCCATGACAACGTCCCCTGACGGTGGAAGTTCTGCTCACCTTTTGCTCAAGTGATGTCTGAGAACCTATCCCGAACTTGTTCAGGGATGCAAGCGCCTGAACAAGAACATAGAATGGATGTATGTCGACGACGCCGCTGTGGGAGACCGACCAGCTGTGGTCCGTCGGTGAGGTGGCCCGCCGGTTGGAGCTGCCCGCCTCCACGGTGCGCACGTGGGAGCGGCGCTACGGCATCGGGCCCACCGCCCGCAGCTCCGGGGGGCACCGACGCTACGTCGCCGAGGACGCCGTCCGCCTGCAGCACATGTCCTCGCTCGTCTCGCAAGGCGTGTCCGCCGCGGAGGCGGCCCGCATCGTCCACCGCGCCGAGGCTGCCGGCACCACCACCCACGACTCACTCGACGAGCCCAGCGAGTTCACCAACGCCGTCGTCGTCGCTGCCCGCGCCTACGACAGCATGGCGCTGAACCAGCTCGTCTCCCAGTGCCTGCAGGACGAGGACGTCGCGACGGCCTGGACCACCAAGCTGGCACCGACGCTTCGCCGCGTCGGTGAGGAGTGGAGCACCGGCGGGCTCGGCGTCGGTGGCGAGCACCTCGTCAGCGACAGCATCGTCGCTGCGCTGCGCTCCTACACGCACGTGCGCACGACGGGGCCCACCGCCCACCGCCCGATCCTGCTGGCCAGCGCCGAGGACGACCAGCACGCCCTGCCGCTGCTGGCCCTGCAGGCGGCGCTCGCGGACGAGGGCGTCTTCTGCCACGTGCTCGGCGCACGGACCCCGGCCTCCAGCGTCGCGGGCATCACCTTGCGCATCGACCCGGCTGCCGTCTTCCTCTGGGCCTCGCTGCCCCGCGTGGAGGGCGACACCCTCTCACGCGTCGTCACGGCGGCGGCCGAACGTTCCGTGGTCCTGCTCGGTGGACCCGGGTGGGGCGCGGTCGACACCGGCGACGCACGCCTGTGCCAGTCCATCACCGGTGCGCTCGAGGCCGTGCGCGACGCGCTCGACCAGTCCTGAGACGCTGTTCCCGTGCCAGACCTGACGTTTCGCGGCCGACGTGTGCGCCGGGACCGGGCCCTCGTCATGGCGATCATCAACCGCACCCCGGACTCCTTCTACGACCGCGGCGCGACCTTCGACCCGGCTGACGCCCTGCAGGCCGTGGGGAGAGCACTGGACGCCGGTGCCGACGTGATCGACGTCGGCGGCGTCAAGGCCGGTCCCGGCGACCCCGTGGATGCCGCGACCGAGCGCGAACGCACCGTGCCCTTCGTGGCGCTGGTCCGCGACCGGTTCCCCGAGGCCGTCATCAGCATCGACACCTGGCGGGCCGAGGTGGCCGAGGCCGCGGCGGACGCCGGTGCCGACGTCGTCAACGACACGTGGGCCGGGCACGACCCGGGCGTCGTGGAGGTGGCCGCGGCGTTCGGCACCGGGTTCGTGTGCTCCCACACCGGAGGCGCCGCCCCCCGCACCCGGCCGCACCGCGTGGCCTACGAGGACGTGGTCGCCGACGTCGTCCGCACCACGACCGCCGCCGCCGACCGGGCCGAACGGCTCGGCGTGCCGGCGGCCGGACTGTTGATCGACCCGACGCACGACTTCGGCAAGAACACCCATCACGGCCTGAGCCTGCTGCGCCGGGTCGATGAGCTGGTGGCCACGGGCCGGCCCGTGCTCATGGCCCTCTCGCGCAAGGACTTCGTGGGCGAGACGCTCGACCTGCCGCCCGAGGAGCGGCTCGAGGGCACCCTCGCGGCCACCACCGTGGCGGCCCTCGCCGGCTGCGCCCTGTTTCGCACCCACGACGTCACCGCGACGGTGCGGGTGCTGGAGATGACGGCCTCGATCACCGGCGACCGCTCCCCGGCCCGGGCGGTGCGCGGCCTTGCCTGACGTCGACCACCGCGTGCGCGACTGGTTCACCACCCACACCCATCACGGGCCGCCGGGGACGACGCAGGAGCTGGTCCGGATGGCTGCCGGTCGTCGGGTGAGCGTGGTGCTCCCGGCCCGCGACGAGGCGCCCACCGTCGGCGCCATCATCCGGGCGGTCGACACCGAGCTGCGTCGCACCGGCCTGGTGCACGAGATCCTCGTGGTCGACTCCCGCTCGCGCGACGAGACGGCGGCCGTCGCACGGGAGGCCGGGGCCACGGTGGTGCCGGTGGACGACGCCGCGGACGGCGGCGACACCGGCAAGGGCGGCGCGCTGCGCACCGGCATCGCCCACATGAGCGGCGACGTCGGCGTCTTCCTGGACGCGGACGTCAGGGACTTCGGCACCGACTTCGTCCGCGGCCTGCTGACACCACTGCTGCGGGACCCGGGCCTGGTCATGGTCAAGGCCTTCTACGACCGCCCCTGGAACGTCGGCCCGGAGACACCGAGCGGCGCTACCGGCGGTGGCCGGGTCACCGAGCTGGTGGCCCGCCCACTGATCGCCCGCCGCGCGCCGGAGCTGGCCGGCTTCGTGCAGCCGCTGTCGGGCGAGTGCGCCTTCGTCCGCGACGCCGTGGCGGCCCAGCCCGTCGCCTCCGGCTACGGGGTGGACGTCGCGATGCTCCTGCAGACCGTCCGCGCCCACGGCCTCGACGCCGTCGCCCAGGCCGACCTCGGCCGCCGCCTGCACCGGCACCAGGACCTGCACGCGCTCGGCCGGATGGCCCTGCAGGTGGCAGCGGCCTTCGACCTCGTGCTCGACGACCGCGAGGTGGTGGAGACGGTGCGCACGATGCTCGGTCGCGACGAGGCGGGCACGACGGCGCTGCGCACCGAGACCGTCACCACACGCCTGCTGCCGCCGCCCGCGGGAGCCACGACGCACTGAGGCGCTGCACGGTGTGACGCACGGCCTGTCCCCGAGCGGCTGAGCGCGGTATCGTCGTCGGCTGACCACGAGCAGCGTGCCCACCAGCAGGAGAGACCATGCGATCCACCATCGCCAAGCGCGTCGGCGCCGGAGCCGTCGTGGCGATGCTCGCCGCCGGCACCCTCTCGGTGGTGACCGCCGACCGCGGTGACGACGACGTCGCGGCCGAGGCCGCCGAGGGTGCGCCCGACCTGCCGTCCAGCCCGTTGCCGACCCCCTCGGTCTCGGCCTCCCCCGACACCCGGGACGACGACGCCGATACCGATGCCGACGAGCCCCCCGCGGACGGCACCGACGACCCCGCACCGGCGGCGACCTCCACGCCGCCCCGCTCCTCGACCTCCCCCGAGCCCGATGTCAGCCGCGCTCCGGCCACGACCTCGCCGACGCCACGCCGCACGACCTCGAGCACGTCGACGCCGTCCAGCCCGAAGCCGGCCCCCAAGCCCAGCCCGTCCCCCACCCCAGAGCGGGAGCGCGGCCCGTTGGGCGACCTGCTGGGCACCCTGCTCGGGAACTGACTCCGGCACGAGAAGCGGCTCACCGACGCACGGAGCCCGGGCGGCCTCGGCGGCGGAGAGCCCGCCCTCACGCGAGGAACTCCGCGATCCGCGGAACCTGCCCGAGAAGGGCGTGCCCGGCGTCGGGCAGGACGTCCACGCGCACGTCCGGCAGCAGCGCCGTCAGCCGTCGCTGCGTCTGCACCGGGTCGAAGACCCGTTCCCGGGCACCCACGACGGCGAGCACCGGCATCGTCAGTCGTCGAAGGGCGTCGTCCCCGAGCACCGGGTACCGCTCCGTCCGGGGGCGGAAGTGCTGGAACACCAGGTCGATCTCCTCGAGCACGCCAGGATGCTCACGGCCGTCGAGCCCGGTGACGATCTCTGCCGAGCGACGACGGCCCCTGGCGCCGAGGAAGCTCAGGAAGAACGCCGGAGCAACCTTCCAGATCGTCTGTCGCCCGATCCCGGCGGGACTCAGCAGGGCGAGGCGCTGCACCCGATCAGGGTGCCGGCTCGCGAGGTCGGCGGCGGTCCAGCCGCCCAGTGACAGTCCGGCGACGGCCGCGGAGCCGACTCCCAGCCCATCGAGCGTCTGCACGAGCCAGTCCGCGGTGTCCGGTGTCGCGAGATCGATCCGGACGGGGGAGCTGAAGCCGGGCTCACCGAGCAGGTCGACCATGACCACGCGGTGCTCGGCCGCGAGCTCGGCGATCCCGTCCCGCCAGACGGAGCTGTTCGCGCCGGTTCCGTGCAGCAGCACGACCGCCGGGGCCTCGTCGTCGCCACAGGTGAGGGCGAACGTCGAGCCGTGGGTCGTGTCCAGCGTGTGGCGCCGCACCGGGACCGGCCAGGCGGCCAGATGCTGCTCGTAGCGCTCCAGGACGGCGGCGGCCCCGTCCTCGCTCGTCCAGATTCCTGCGTCGCCCCGCCCGCTGCTCTGAGTCATCGACTGCCCCCGTGGTCGTCATCGGTTCGCCGAGCTCACCGAACGAGCCGGGGGGCGCCGGGACACGCGCGAGCCGCGACGCCCAGAGCGGACAGCCGCGACGAGCCAGCGTTCCCGGCAGGTCGACGGCCTCACGCTCAGAGCCTCCGACAGGAGTCGAACCCGCGACATCCTCATTACAAGTGAGGCGCTCTACCAACTGAGCTACGGAGGCCTGCGGCGATGCCGCCCGGCCATCGTAGTGGAGAACGCGGCGCGAGCCGGGCCGCGGCCGCCTCGGATCGTTGGGCTCAGGCCGATGCGGCGTCGGCGTCGAGCACGTCGTCCGCCGTGTCGTCGAGGCCGTGGATCGGGCCGCGCAGCTCACCGAGCCGTCGACCGCTCCCGCCACGACGGTCGGCCACGAGCTCGGCGACGATGCTGAGCGCCGTCTCCTCGGGCGTGCGTCCCCCGAGGTCCAGGCCGAGGGGGGACCGCAGCTGGGCGAGCTGGAGGTCGGTGATCCCTGCAGCCCGCAACCGGGCGAGCCGGTCGTCGTGCGTGCGTCGTGACCCCATGACGCCGACGTACCCGACCCGTGGCAGGCGGAGCGCCCGCTCGAGCGCCGGGACGTCGAACCGGCCGTCGTGCGTGAGCACGCAGATCGCGGTCCGCGAGTCGATCCGGCCGGCGGCCTCCTCCTGCTCGATGAAGCGGTGCGGCCAGTCGACGACGACCCGGTGGGCCTGGGGGAACCGCTCCGCGGTGGCGAAGACGGCTCGCGGGTCGCAGATCGTCACGTCGTAGCCGAGGAACCGACCCGCCCCTGCCAGCGCACCCGCGAAGTCGATCGCCCCGAAGACCAGCAGGCGGGGAGGCGGGGACCAGACCTGCACGAAGGCCCGCACGCCCTCACCCAGCGGCGAGCCGTCGGGACCGCAGCGGACCTGGCCGTCCGTACCGACCGAGAGCATCGCCTCCGCCCGGTCAGCGAGGCTGCGCACGAGCCGACGCGAGACGGTCGGCGACGGGGCACCCGGCGTCATCTCGCCGGGACGAATCGTCAGCCGGGTCCCGATGGCGGCGGGGTCCGGATGCTCCAGCACCGTCACCACCGCCACGTGGTCGCCGGCGGCGACCTGGGCGCCGAGCCGATCGAGCCCGTCGGCGGCCGTCAGACGCTGGGTGAACACCTCGATCCGGCCACCGCACGTCAGACCGATCTCGAACGCGTCGTCGGACGCGACGCCGAAGGTGAGCACGGTCGGCTCGCCGGACGTGAGGCACTCCTGCGCCTGCGCGAAGACCGCGGCCTCCACGCATCCGCTGGAGACCGACCCGGCGACCCGCCCATCCGTCGAGACCACCATCGACGCTCCCGGCGTCCGCGGGGCGGACCCCGAGACCGCCGTGACCGTGGCCAGCGCCACCGGTGCCTCGGCGCTCCACGAGGCGGTGGAGGCCAGCACGTCGTCTGCGACGGCCACGACTACCTCATCAGCTTCTCGCCGGTACGCACCGCGTCGCGGATCCGCGAGTAGGTGCCGCAGCGGCACACGTTGCGGATCGAGTCGAGGTCGTCGTCGGTGATGGCACGGCCCTCGCCCTGGACCCGCTCGACCAGGTCGACCGCCGCCATGATCTGGCCGGGCTGGCAGTAGCCGCACTGCACGACGTCCTGCTCGAGCCACGCGTCCTGCATGGGGTGCAGGCCGTCACCGGGGACGGTGTCGGCCAGCCCCTCGATCGTGGTCACCTCGTCGGTGGCCTTGATCGCGTCCACCGGGACGGCGCAGGGGTTGAAGGCCTTGCCGTTGATGTGGGACGTGCAGGCCTTGCAGACGTTGATGCCGCAGCCGTACTTCGGGCCGGTGACACCGAGGACGTCCCGCAGGACCCACAGCAGACGGACGCCCTCCTCGACGTCCACCGTGACGTTCTCACCGTTGAGCTGGAAGCTGTATCGGGGCACGTGACACCTCAGGAGACGACGTCGAGGCCGTTGGTCGGCGACTCGGGGACGGACGGGACGAAGGGCTTGGGCTCGAAGAAGAGCTCGTCGGAGAAGTTGATCGGGAACTCGGTCGGCATGGTGTCGGTGGCACGGGCGTAGGCACAGGCGACCGCGGCCGCCGAGGCTGCCACTCCCGCCTCGCCGATGCCCCCGGGCTCCGGGCTGTCGGACTCCAGCACCTCGCACTGGAACTCCAGCGGGGTGTTCCACTGTCGGGTGTACGCCGAGTTGTCCCAGCTGGCCTCGAGGAAGCGTCCGTCGACCAGGTGGTTGGAGTAGGTGAGGACCTGGCACATCCCGTCGCTGAAGCCGCCCATCATCTGCGCCTCGATGCCGAGGGGGTTGATGGCCAGGCCGCAGTCGACGACCACGGTGGCCTTCGTGACGCGTGGACCGGTCACGGCCTCCCGCACCTGGCGGTTCACGGTCTCGGGTCGGCAGTCGAGATCGACGACCACGGCCGTCGCGCCCTTGTACTCCTTGTGGATCGCGATGCCCTGGGCCGTGCCGGCCGGCATGGACTTGCCCCACTCCCCGAGCTCGGCGGCACGGTCGAGCACCCGCTTGACCACGCTGCTCTTGAGATGGGCGCGACGGAACTCGACCGGGTCGCGCTTGAGCCGCTTCGCGAGCTGGTCGACGATCAGCTCGTTCGCGATCCGCACCTCGGGCGAGTAGATGTTGCGCACCGAGCTGGTGTTGAAGCGTTCGACGTCGAAGTCCGTCTCGTTGAGCAGCTGTGTGACGACCCCGAAGTTGTAGGGCAGCTCCTGCGTCAGGAGGAACACCGTCTGGGAGAACCCCTGGTTGCCCACTCCGGTCGGCAGCGCCGCCGCCTCGGCGATGATCCGCTCGCCCAGGCCGTGGGTGAAGTCGGTGGTGACCGACGTGTGCCGCTGCTCGAACGTGGCGACGCTGCCCAGCAGGGACGTCGCCCGGCTCCGGGACGTGGTCATCGGGTGCACCCGGCCCTGGCGGGGCTCGTCGGCGCGATGCCACATGAGCTTGACCGGGGCGCCGAACGCCTTGGACGCACGAGCCGCCTCGATCGCTCCGTCGCTGAAGAGCTTGCGGCCGAAGGAGCCACCACCGGTGATGACGTTGACCTTCACCTTGGTCTGGGGCAGTCCGACGGCCTTGGCGACCTTGGACTGCGCGTCGATCGGCGACTTCAGGCCGGACCAGATCTCGGCGGAGTCGGAGCGGACGTCGGCGATGGCGCAGTTCGGCTCGAGGGCGGAGCCGCTGCGGAAGTGGAAGACGAAGCTGCCCTCCACGCTGAGCGCGCCGAGAGCGGGCGCCGCGAGCGGGAGCTCGGCCCGCTTCAGCTCCTTCAGGATGTCCTGCGAGGACTTCCCGGCCACGGTGCCGGCCTCCCACTCGACGTCGAGCGCGCGGACCGCGTCGATGCACTGCCCGAAGGTCTTGGCGCGCACGGCCACCCCCGTGGGGATGATCGCGACGTGCGTGACGCCGGGCATGGACTCGACGGCCGACTGGTTCCGCACCGAGGTCGCCGTGCCGTTCAGGTCCGGGGCCCGGCACACCATGGTGGGCAGGGCGTCCGGGACCTCGAGGTCCATCGCGAACTTCTTCGCCCCGGTCACCGCGTCCCGGGCGTCGACGCGCCGCTGGCGGGTGCCGACGACCGTGCGCTCGCTGGTCGCCTTGAGGTCCACCTCGACCTCGCGGCTCTCCGGCGAGGCGGCCAGGCCGGCCGCCTCGCCGAACCCGAGGGAGGATCCGAGGGAGTCGATGATGTTGCCGCCCTTGATCACCAGGCTGTCCACCTGGGCGCCGAGGGCGATCGCCGCTGCGTCCAGCAGGGCCTTGCGCGCCACAGCGGCTGCGACGCGGATCGGCGTGTAGGTGGAGATCGTCGTGTTCGACCCGCCGGTGAGCTGGTTGAACAACAGCTCCGGCCGAGCGGGGGCCAGGGTGACGTGCACCCGCTCGATCGGGAGGTCCAGCTCGTCGGCGATGATCATCGCCGTCGAGGTGGTGATGCCTTGGCCGACCTCCATCCGCGGGAGCGCGAAGTGTGCGTCGCCCTTCTCGTCGACGTGGATCGCGATGAGCGCCGACGTCGGCAGGGCGCAGTGCGTCAGGAAGTCGTTGAGGTCGTACGCCTCGGGGATCTGTGGGACCGAGGGCACCGGCAGCGCCTGCGCCGGAGAGCCGCCGAGCCCGAGGTCAGCGGCCACCATGAGGCCGGCGCCGCCGATGACGTATCCGACGAAGCGGCGCCGGCTCAGGCCGGCCGGGTCGGGGGTGCCGCCATCGGGTGCGTGGGGCTCGCGGGAGGGTGCCGAGGCGTCCTCGGGCAGGTCTTCAGGAAGTGTCACGGTGGTCTCTTCCGTTGGAGTGGAAGGGGAAAGACCGGAGCGCAGCGGGGGGACGACGTCCGAGATGTGATGTCTACCACCGCTGTTGGCAAAGAGTCAACAACGGTTGCGGCGGCCACCGGGTCGGTCGACGTCCTCGCCGCCGGCCAGGTCACCGCACTCGATCAAGCCGACATCTGCGGACTGCAGGTAGCCACGTGCACCCTCGTCGCCCGACAGCGAGTCGAGGACCGGCGACCAGTGGTCCCGCCCGATCAGGACCGGGTGGCCGGGGCGTCCGGCATACGTCGCGCGGGCCAACGATCCTGCCGCGGCACCGGCCTGCAGGACCCGGCGCGCCACGGCGGGCGTCACGTCGGGGAGGTCCACCAGGTGCACCAGTGCGGAGGTCGCGTCGCCCGCGGACAGCGCCTCCAACCCGGTGCGCAGCGACGCCGAGAGGCCCGTCGCGAAGTCGGCAGCGACCACCACGGTCACCCCTGCCGGGACCAGTCCGCGCGCCTCCTCCGCGGCAGCGCCCAGGACGACCGTCACGCGCCCGCAACCGCCCTCGCGGAGCACCTCCGCGGCGCGCGCGACCCACGAGACGTCGTCGGTCGCCATCAGCGCCTTCGGTCGACCCATCCGCGACCCGCGACCGGCGGCCAGCAGCAGTCCCTCGGGCTCCTCGCTCGCGTCCACGGGTCCTCCCTCAGCCCAGACGGTCGACCGCCGCCGACGCCAGCGGCGTGAGGACCTGGTCCGTGCCGACCGCGTCGAACGCGGGGTCCTGGCCACTGAACGTCATCGCCTCGCCGTCGACGGTGTACTCGCTGCCGTCGGTGCCGACGTACTGCGCGTACTGGCGCATGTCGATGGTCATCGTGAACACGACCTGTCCGACGTTGCACTGGTAGGTGCGACCGTCGTCGGCGAGGGTGCACGGCGCGCCGGCCAGCTCCACGTCCTCCCCGGCCGTCTCCTGCGCGTTGCGCTCGACGAACTCCGCCTCCCCGGCGGCCTGGACCGACGAGGCGACCTCCAGCACGACGACGCCGTCCGAGAGGCCCAGGCCCTCCTGCGAGAAGCCGACCCGCGTCCGGCAGTCGGCCTCCGGCACTGTCTGTGGCCCACGCGCCTCACCATCCGGCGTGATGTTGATGATCTGGATCTGTTGTGCGGTGGGGTCCTGGTCCAGCCCCTCGGCCTGCGGGAAGATCGCCTTCACGGTCTCCTCGCTGACCAGCTCGCATGCCGACGGCCACCGTTCGAGCTCGAACGCGCCGGAGGGGTCCGCCGGGAGGTCCAGGTCGATCGGCTCGCCGGTGCCGTCCGGCGGCGTCACGATCTCGATGGGCTCGACCTCAGGCGCGTCGTCTCCACCTCCACCGCACGCACCCAGCACCAACGCCGCGACAGCGGCCAGGACCAGTGACGACAGAGCTCCCCGAGTCATGCCGGTGATGGTACTCAGGGCCGACGCCTCGCCTGCGTCGCCCAGCCCCGTCGCGGCACCGAGTCGTGCCATCCTGACTCGGTGACCGCACCGTACGGGCGCCTGCTCTCCGCCACCGCCGAGCTCCCGGCCCCGCTGGCCGTCATCGACGAGCCGACGCTGTGGTCCAATGCCGACGAGCTCGTGCGCCGCGCCGCTGGTGTGCCGGTGCGGGTGGCGAGCAAGTCCGTCCGCGTCCGGCAGATCATCGAGCGCACGCTCGAGCGCGAGGGCTTCGCGGGCGTCATGTCCTACTCCCTCGCCGAGAGCCTGTGGCTCGTCGAGCACGGCGTGGACGACGTCCTGCTCGCCTACCCCACCACGGACGCCGCCGGCCTGGAGGCGCTGGCTGCCGACGACCGGGCCCGGGCCGCCATCACCCTGATGATCGACTCGGTCGACCAGCTGGACTTCATCGACCACGCCACCGGCGGCGGACACCGTCCTCTGCGCGTCTGCCTGGACGTCGACGCGTCGCTGCGGGTCGGCGCGCTCGGCCTCACCGCAGCACACCTGGGCGTACGACGCTCGCCGGTGCACACCGTCAAGCAGGCCCGAGCCGTGGCGCGAGCCGTGGAGGTCCGCCGCGGCTTCGACCTGGTGGGCGTCATGTTCTACGACGCGCAGATCGCCGGCCTGCCGGACTCCTCCCCCGCCGTGCGGCTGGTCAAGAAGGCTTCGAACGCCGAGCTGCACTCGCGTCGCCGCGCCGTCGTCACCGCGGTCGGCGAGCATGCGGGGCTGGAGATCGTCAACGCCGGCGGCACCGGGAGCCTGGAGACCACCGGCAGTGACGCCACCATCACCGAGCTGACCGCCGGCTCCGGCCTGTTCATGCCCACGCTGTTCGACCGCTACGACGCCTTCGAGGCCCACCCGGCCGCCTACTACGCCCTGTCCGTGGTCCGTCGGCCCAGGCGCTCCGTCGCCACCCTGTACTCCGGTGGCTACATCGCCTCCGGCCCGGCCACCGACTCCCGCCAGCCCACCCCGGTGTGGCCCGAGGGCCTGAGCCTGCTCGGCTCCGAGGGTGCCGGCGAGGTGCAGACACCCGTCACGGGCAAGGCGGCGGCCCACCTGCACGTGGGCGAGCGCGTGCTCATGCGCCACGCCAAGGCGGGCGAGATGTGCGAGCGGTTCGATGCCGTCGCGCTCGTGGACTCCACCGGCATCGTGGAGGAGCTGCCCACCTACCGGGGCGAGGGGAAGAACTTCGGATGAGCGTGAACGTCTGGCAGAACTGGGCCCGCAACGTCCGCGCCCACCCGGTGCGCGTGGAGCACCCGTCCTCCACCGGAGCGGTCGCGGCCCTCGTGACGCAGGCCGCAAGCGCCGGCCTGCGCGTCAAGGCCGTCGGCGCCGGCCACTCCTTCACGCCGATCGCCGCGACCGACGGCCTGCTGCTGCGGCTGGACCGGATGAGCACCGTCCTGTGGCACGACCCCGCCACGGGTCGAGTCCGGGTGCAGGCCGGCATCTCGCTGCACGAGCTCAACCCGCAGCTGCTCGCGCTGGGCCTCGCGCTGCCCAACCTCGGCGACGTGGACCCGCAGTCCGTGGCCGGCGCCATCTCCACCGGCACGCACGGCACCGGTGGCCGCCTGCACGGCATCGCCGCCGCCGTCGCCGGGCTGCAGATCGTCACCGGCTCGGGCGACGTGGTCGAGGTCGACGAGGAGCACCCCTGGTTCGGCGCCGCCCGTGTCGGGCTGGGCGCCCTCGGGATCCTCACCGAGGTGACGCTGCAGTGCGTGCCGGCCTTCCTGCTGCACGCCCGGGAGGAGCCGGCCGCGCTGTCCGACGTGATGGCGCAGCTGCCCGACCTCGTCGAGCAGAACGACCACATGGAGCTCTACTGGTTCCCACACACCGACAAGGCGCTGCTCAAGCGCAACAACCGGGTCCCCGACGGCACGGCACGTCAGCCGCTCAGCCGCACCCGGCGCCTCCTCGACGACGAGCTCGCCAGCAACGTCGGCTTCGAGGCCCTGAACCGTGCCGGCCGGCTCCGGCCGTCGCTCATCCCCCGGATCAACGGCCTCGCGGCGTCGACGCTCGGGGCCCGGGAGTACACCGACCACTCCCACGAGGTCTTCGTCTCGCCTCGGCGGGTGCGCTTCCGCGAGTCCGAGTTCGCGGTCCCGCGGGAGGCCCTCCCGGACGTCGTCTCCGAGCTGACTCGCTGGTTCGATGCTCGGCACGAGACCATCAGCTTCCCGCTGGAGGTCCGGTTCACCGCGGCCGACGACATCTGGCTGTCCACGGGCCACGAGCGTGACAACGCCTACGTCGCCGTGCACCAGTACCACCGGACCGACCCCACGGCCTACTTCGCCGCCGCACAGGAGATCTTCACCGCGCACGAGGGTCGCCCGCACTGGGCCAAGCTGCACACGCTGGACGCCGGGCACCTGCGCGGCCTCTACCCGCGGTTCGACGACTTCCTGGCCGTGCGCGACGAGGCCGACCCCGCGCGCACGTTCACCAACCCCTACCTCGAGCGCGTGCTCGGACGCTGAGCCAGGCCCGTCCACGACGACTCGAGCTGTCACCGGGCGGTGGCACAGTGACCTCATGAGCACACCGCGCGTCGACGAGCAGGGCCGCACCGACCCACCGCTGGCGTCCGACGAGGTCACCACCCTGCGCGCCTTCCTCGACTTCCACCGGGGCACGCTGCGCTGGAAGACGGAGGGCCTGAGCGCCGAGCAGCTGCGCACGCCCCACCCACCGTCGTCGATGACCCTGCTCGGCATGGTCAAGCACCTCGCCTACGTCGAGGACTGGTGGTTCGGCATCGTGCTCGCCGGGAACGACGCCACCGCACCGTTCGACGGTGTCGACTGGAGGGCCGACCCGGACTGGGACTGGAGCTCCACCAGGGAGGACGCGCCCGCTGACGTGCTGAGGTTGTGGGAGTCCCGCGTCGCGGAGTCCGACCGGCTCCTCGCCGCCGCGGCCGACGGCCTCGACACCCTCTCGACCCGCCCCGACCGGCACACCGGGGAGCACTTCAGCCTGCGCTGGATCGTGGTGCACATGATCGAGGAGTACAGCCGCCACAACGGTCATGCCGACCTGATCCGCGAGGCGCTGGACGGCTCCGTCGGGGAGTGAGCACGACCTGTGCTTTCATGGATGTGACCCGCGACACACCAGGCGGCGGGTCCTGTCCGACGGCGTGACCCGCCGTCGGACCGCCACCACCGGCGGGCGTCCACCACGTCGTCCGCGGACAGGAGGAAGCATGTTCGAGGAAGGCCAGCACTTCGCCCCCATCGTCGACAAGGGCGACGGCAGTCTTGCCGTGGAGCTCGGGGAGGGGCATCCCGGCCTGCAGGACCCGGTCTACCGCGAGCGCCGTGACCATCTCGCCACCACTGCGGCGGCCTGGCAGCCCGGCCAGCCGTGCCCCCGCGTGGAGTACACCGACGACGAGCACGACGTCTGGCGCGTCGTCAGCGAGAACCTGCAGGCCAAGCACCGCATCTATGCGTGCCAGGAGTTCCTCGAGGGCAAGCAGGCCTTGGGCCTGCCCCTGGACCACGTCCCCCAGCTGGAGGACCTGAGCGCGGCGCTCGAGCCCCTCACCGGCTTTGCCTACCGCCCCGCCGCCGGCCTCGTCCCGCTGCGCGACTTCTACGGCGTCCTCGCCGACCACCAGTTCTGGGCGACGCAGTACGTGCGGCACCACTCCGTCCCGCTCTACACGCCCGAGCCCGACGTCCTGCACGAGGTCGTCGGCCACGGCAACACGCTGGCCCACCCCCGCTTCACCGCGCTCTACGAGGCGGCCGGCGCGGCCGCCCGCCGGGTGGAGAGCGACGCCGCGCTGGAGTTCATCAGCAAGGTCTTCTGGTTCACCCTGGAGTTCGGCATCCTGCGCGAGGTCGACGGCCTCAAGGCCTATGGAGCCGGCATCCTGTCCAGCCCCGGTGAGATCGAGGAGTTCCGGGGCATGACCATCCGGCCCCTCGACCTCGTCGCGATGGGTACGACCTCCTACGACATCACCCACTACCAGGAGGTGCTCTACGCGGCCGAGTCGTTCAACCACGTGGAGGATGTCGTCGGCGGATTCTGGAGCTCCTGCGACGACGACACCATCATCGCCCTCGCCGCGGCCTAGCTAGCCCTCCCGGAGGTCCTCGGGCAGCTCGTCGGCGGTGGTGTCGAGGTGCTCCAGCAGGTTGGAAGAGAAGCGGCGGCCCATCTCGGCCAGGACCGCCCGCATCGTGGCCGACACGGCGGGCGAGGCAAGGCGCGCGAGCGGGAGGTCGACCTTCGTCGCGAGATCGATGGACAACCGGGTCCCGGTCTCGACCTCCTCCAGCACGTACGTCCCGTCGGCACCGGCACGCTCGCGCTCGCCGTCGGGCGGGTCGTGGCGAAACCCGATGCGGCGCGGCTCGTCGAACTCCATCCGGACCGTGAACGACGGGGCGATCGAGACGCCGAGGCCGGGGATGGTGGCGAGGTCCCACCGCCAGTGGTCGCCGTCCTCGGTGATGGCACGCACGAACGGCGTCATCTCCGCGACGAGCCCCGGATCGGTGAGGATGGCCCAGATCCTCTCCGGGCTCGCACGCACGACTGCCTGGGACTCTCTGCTCGCCTCGAACCACGTCACGCGACCATCCTCACCCGAGCGGGCCACGATCGCCTCCCCAGCGGGCGACTGTCGCGGGTGACGGGGAGAATCACCCGCATGCGCACCGTGCTCCGCACCGACAGCGACGACGTCGACGCCTACCGGCTGCTGACCGCGCTCGTGGTCCCCCGCCCCATCGCGTGGATCTCCTCGCTCTCGGCCGACGGGGTCGGCAACCTCGCGCCGCACTCGTTCTTCAGCGTCGCCTGCGCCGATCCGCCGATCGTGTCGTTCACCTCCGTCGGCCGCAAGGACACGCTCGCCAACGTCATGGCCACCGGGGAGTTCGTCGTCAACATCGCCAGCCGCGAGCACCTCGAGGTCATCAACAACAGCAGCGCCCGGTTCGCCGCCGACGTCGACGAGGCCGACGCCCTGGGCATCGCGATGGAGCCGAGTGCGCACGTCTCGACCCCGCGGGTGGCCTCCTCCCCCGCCTCCCTGGAGTGCAGGTTGCACTCGACCCACGACCTCGGCAACTCCGTGCTCGTGCTCGGCGACGTCCTGGCCATCACCGTCGACCCCGACGTCATGGTCGACGGCCACCCCGAGATCGAGCGGCTCGCACCCCTGTCGCGCCTGGGTCGTGACGAGTGGGGGCTGCCGCCCGAGGTGACGGCCGTCCCGCGGCCACGACGCCCCGAGGACATCACCTGACGGGCCCTAGGGTGGTGCCATGCGCGTTCTCGTGACCGGCGGCGCCGGCTACATCGGTTCCCACACCGTCGTCTCGCTCCTGGAGGACGGCCATGAGGTGGAGGTCGTCGACAACCTCGTCAACGGCAACGCCGAGGCCGTCCGCCGCGCCGGTGAGCTGGCCGGCGCCGAGGTCCCGCTGCACGAGGTGGACCTCGCCGACGCTGCCGCCACCGCGGACCTTCTCAGTCGCATCGACGTCGACGCGGTGATCCACTTCGCGGCGCTCAAGGCGGTCGGCGAGAGCACCCAGAAGCCGCTGGAGTACTACGCCAACAACCTGGGCACGACGTTCTCGCTGCTCGCCGCCATGCGCGAGAACGACGTCCGCACGCTGGTGTTCTCCTCCTCGGCCACCGTCTACGGCGAGAAGGCACCGGTGCCCTACGTCGAGGACTTCGAGCCCCTGGACTCCTCCAGCACCTACGGCCAGACCAAGGTGATGACCGAACGTATCCTCACCGACGTCGCGGCGGCGGACCCGCGCTGGCGGATCGCCCTGCTGCGCTACTTCAACCCCGTCGGCGCGCATCCCTCCGGCCGCATCGGCGAGGACCCGCGCGGCATCCCCAACAACCTGGTCCCCTTCATCGCCCAGGTGGCGGTGGGCCGGCGCGAGAAGCTGTCGGTCTTCGGCGGCGACTACCCCACGACGGACGGCACGTGCGAGCGGGACTACATCCACGTGCAGGACGTCGCCGAGGGTCACGTCGTCGCGCTCGACGCGATCGCCGCTGGGGACGCGGCGGTGCACACCTGGAACCTCGGCAGCGGGCAGGGCACTTCCGTGCTGGAGATGATCGGCTCGTTCGAGCGCGCCAGCGGCCGGGAGATCCCGCACGAGGTCGTCGCGCGTCGCGCCGGTGACCTGCCCGCCTTCTGGGCCGACCCCACCAAGGCGGAGCGCGAGCTGGGCTGGCGCACGGCGCGCAGCGTCGACGACATGTGCCGCGACACCTGGAACTGGCAGTCCCAGAACCCCCAGGGCTACGCCGACGCCTGATCCCCGAGATTTGTGAGCGGGTGCACCCGAGTGGAGCCCGTGAAGGACCTATGGGTGCGTACGCTCACAAATCTTGGGGACTCCCCTGGCGTCAGACGCGGTGCTGGGAGATCGCGTAGAGCGCGATGCCGGCGGCGACCCCCGCGTTGAGCGACTCCAGGCTCGTGGCCATCGGGATGGAGACCATCTGGTCGCACGTCTCGCCGACCAGCCGTGAGATGCCCTTGCCCTCGCTGCCGATGACCACCACGAGAGGGCCGTCGGCGAGGTCGAGGTCGGGCAGCGCGACGTCGCCGTCTGCGGCCAGGCCGACGACCATGAGGCCGGCCTCCTGGTAGGCCTTGAGCTGTCGGGTCAGGTTGGTCGCCCGGGCCACCGGGACGCGTGCCGCGGCGCCGGCGGAGGTCTTCCACGCCGCGGCCGTCATCTGCGCGGAGCGTCGTTCGGGGATCACGACGCCGTGGGCTCCGAAGCCGGAGGCCGAGCGCACGACCGCGCCCAGGTTCCGCGGGTCCGTGACGCCGTCGAGCATGATGACGAGTGGCGGCTCGTCCCGCTCCTTCGCCGCAGCGAGCAGGTCCTCGGGATCGGCGTAGTCATAGGCGTTCAGCTTCGCGGCGACACCCTGGTGCACAGCACCACCGGTGAGCTTGTCCATCTCGGGCCGGCCGATCTCCAGCAGCGAGACGTGCTGGTCGGCAGCGAGGCGGAAGATCTCGCGGATGCGCTCGTCGCGCTCGGCGCCCTCGGCGATGTAGAGGCCGGCCACGGGCACGGTGGCCCGCAGCAGCTCCACGACGCTGTTGCGACCTGCCACCCACTCCGGCCCACCGTCGGCCTTCTTGCGCTTGGGACGGGCGGCCTCACGCTTGTCGGTGGCGCGGGCCTCCTTGTACGCCTTGTGGTTGGGACGCTCCTCGGCGCGGGGCGTGGGCCCCTTGCCCGAGAGTCCCTTGCGTCGACGTCCTCCCGACCCGGCGGTCGGGTTGCCCTTGCTGGAGGTGCGGATCGCTCCGCGACGCTTGCTGTTGCCGGCCATCAGGTGCTCCTCACGGACCAGCGCGGACCCTGCGCCGTGTCCTCGATGTCGATGCCCGCCGCGGCGAGCTGGTCACGCACCCGGTCGGCGGTGGCGAAGTCCTTGTCGGCGCGAGCCTGCTGACGCTGCTCCAGCAGCGAGTCCACGAGCGGCGCCAGTGCCCGGGCCGGAGCGTCGTCGCCGGCAGCCGTCGCCCACGGCTCGGCCAGCGGGTCCAGACCGAGCACGTCGAGCATGGCACGCACCGATGCGAGCACGGCCACGAGGGCGTCGTCCGACCCGTCGGCGAGCAGCTTGTTGCCCTCGCCCACGGCGGCCTGCACCTCGGCGAGGGCGGCCGGCACCGAGAGGTCGTCGTCCATCGCCTCAGCGAACCCGGGCGCGACGTCGCCGAGGGCGCCGGGTCCGATCCGCTCGGCGGCACGTCGCACGAACCCCTCGATGCGCTCGAAGGCGACGGCGGCCTCGGCGAGCGACTCCTCGGAGAACTCGATGATCGAGCGGTAGTGCGCCGCCACGAGGTAATAGCGCAGCGCGATCGCCGGGACGCGCTTGACCACCTCGCTGACCAGGAGGGTGTTGCCGACGCTCTTGGACATCTTGGAGCCGCTCAGGTTGAGCATCCCGTTGTGCATCCAGTGCCGGGCGAAGGGCTGACCGGCGGCGCGGGACTGGGCGATCTCGTTCTCGTGGTGGGGGAAGCGCAGGTCCAGGCCGCCGCCGTGGATGTCGAACTCGGTGCCGAGGTACTTGGCCGCCATCGCGGAGCACTCCAGGTGCCAGCCGGGACGCCCGCGTCCCCACGGCGTCGGCCAGGAGGCGGACTCGGGGTCACCGGGCTTGTGGCCCTTCCACAGGGCGAAGTCGCGGGGGTCGCGCTTGCCGTCCGGCGGGGCGTCAGGCGCGGCCTGCATGTCCTCGACCCGTTGGTTGCTCAGCTCGCCGTAGTCCGGCCAGGAGCGCACGTCGAAGTAGACGTCGCCCCAGCTCTCGTCAGCAGGGTCGTCGGAGGCGGCGTAGGCGTGGCCCCGCTCGATGAGCGTCTCCATCAGCTCGATCATCTCCGGAACGACTCCCGTGGCCCGAGGCTCGTACGTCGGGGGGCGACAGCCCAGCACCTCGTACGCGGCGTGCAGCGCGCGTTCGTTCTCGTAGGCCACCGCGAACCAGGGGCGGTCCTGCTCCAGGCCCTTGGCGAGGATCTTGTCGTCGATGTCGGTGACGTTGGCGACGATGGTGACGTCGAGGCCGTCGCGCTCGAGCCAGCGGCGCAGGACGTCGAACACGACCTCCTTGCGGATGTGCCCGATGTGCGGGGGCCCCTGCACGGTGAGTCCGCAGTGGTAGATCCCCACGTGTCCCGGCACGACCGGGTCGAGGTCGCGCAGCTGACGCGTCGCGGTGTCGTACAGGCGGATGCTCACCCACCAACCCTATCGGGCGCCATCGGCCGACCGGTGCCCGCGGAAGTTTTCACACTGGCCCCACGCGTCCCAGGATTCACCTACGATGACGCGATGCGCAGACTTTCCGTTGGTGCCGCCCTCGTGGCCGTGCTGTCACTGCTCGCCACCGGACTGACCGCCGCGCCGGCCAGTGCCGTCACCGACCACTCCCGCACCGTCCGCTGGGACTCACCCGCTCGTCTGGGCGCCGGCTCGTTCCACGGCGTCAAGGTCAGTGGCTCGTCGCTCGTCCTGTCCAACCCCCGCTCGAGCAAGGTGCACACCGACACGTTCTCGGGCAACCGGCGCGTGCGTTACAGCTACGGCCACTGGACGTCGCCCTGGACCAGCGCGGGGACCCAGGCCAACCGACTCATCCCGTCCTGGGGCGCATCGCTGCCGCACGGCACCTTCGTGCGCGTGCTGGCCCGGGTGAAGCGCGGCTCGACGGTGGGCAGCTGGGACGTCGTGGGCGAGTGGTCCTACGGGCCGAACAGCACCCGTCGCAGCTCCGGTCCGACCCAGTCCGACGACCTGGCCTCCGTCGCCACCGACACCGTCAAGGCCAACCCCAACAAGCGCTTCAGCTCGTGGCAGCTGCGCATCGAGCTGCTGCGCAAGCCCGGCACGACGCACACCCCCAAGGTCTCCTCGGTCGGCGCGTCCATCTCCTCCTACGCCACCCGGAGCATCGGCACCAGCAGGACGACGATGACCCGCACCCAGGAGCTGCGGGTCCCGTCGATGTCGCAGATGACCCACCGTGGCCACTTCCCGCAGTGGGGCGGGGGCGGGGAGGCCTGGTGCTCGCCGACGTCCGTGGCCATGATCCTGCGCTACTTCAAGGCGGGGCCGCCCGCCTCGAAGCACGCCTGGGCCGGCACGGACGGCCAGGTCGACCACGCCGCCCGCTACTCCTACGACCACCGCTACAAGGGCACGGGCAACTGGTCGTTCAGCACCGCCTACGCCGCCCAGCACGGACTCGACTCCTTCGTCGCCAGGCTCTCTGACCTACGCGACGCCGAGGCGTTCATCAAGGCCGGCATCCCCCTCGTGCTCTCGGTCAGGTTCGGCCGCGGCGAGCTGAGCGGTGCGCCGATCTCCTCGACGAACGGCCACCTGCTGGTCGTCCGCGGGTTCACCGCGGACGGCCGTGTCATCGTCAACGACCCCGCCGGGCCGTCGAACACCTCGGTGCGTCGCGTCTACTCCCGGACGCAGCTCGAGCGCGCCTGGCTGAAGGGCAGCGGCGGCGTCACCTACGTGATGCGACCCAAGGGCAAGGCGCTGCCCAAGGACACCTGGCGCTGGTAGTGCGACAGGATGGGGCCATGCGCCTGCGCACCGGCCTCGGCACCGACGTCCACCGCCTCGTCGCGGGCCGCCCCATGCACCTGCTCGGGCTGCGGTGGCCGGACGAGCCCGCGGGCCTGGAGGGACACTCCGACGGCGACGCCGCGTGCCACGCGATCGTCGACGCCCTGCTGTCCGCCGCCGGGCTCGGTGACATCGGCTCCCGCTTCGGCACGTCCGACGCCCAGTGGTCCGGTGCCGCCGGTACCGCGTTCCTCGCCGAGACGGCGCGACTGGTGCACGAGGCCGGCTTCGACATCGCGAACGTCGCGGTGCAGGTCATCGGCAACGCCCCGCGCATCGGGCCCCGGCGGGGCGAGGCCCAGCAGCTCCTCACCGACGTCCTGGGGGCCCCGGTGAGCGTCTCGGCCACTACCACCGACGGCCTCGGGCTCACCGGTCGCGGCGAGGGCGTCGCCGCCATCGCGACGGCCCTGCTCACGGCCGACTGAGCCGCGGCTGGGCGGCCTGCACGTCGCCCCACGCCAGGTGCACGGTTTTCTTGCATGTGCACGGGAAGCAACCCGTGCACATGCAAGATTCTCGTGCAGCTCTGCTGATTCCCATGTGGACCCGATCCTCAAAGGACAACCGTGCCCGCGTCTGGCGTCGCCGTGGACGGATCCCACCGGCCTGACTGACCCGGTTGAACACCGACTTGCGATCGAGGCCGACCGCAGCCCCCACGACATCCATCTCCTGGCCCGAGAGCCACACATCCCACATCCGCTGCTGCAGATCCAACCGCATCCGCGGCGAAAACCGACTATCAACCATCATCAACACCTTCACATCATCAGGTGTTGCATCCACGCTGCGGACCCGCCATGGGAATCAGGAGGCCCCCGGGACGCAGGACGCCCCTGCCCGATGGGCAGGGGCGTCGAGCTGGGGTGCGACTCAGGAGGCGAGGACCTCGTCCAGGCGGCTCTCGGCCTTGTCCTCGTTGGTCTTCTCGGCGAGAGCCAGCTCGGAGACGAGGATCTGGCGGGCCTTGGCCAGCATCCGCTTCTCCCCGGCCGACAGCCCGCGCTCGTGGTCGCGGCGCCAGAGGTCGCGCACGACCTCGGCCACCTTCATGACATCACCGGAGTGCAGCTTCTCGAGGTTCGCCTTGTAGCGGCGCGACCAGTTGGTCGGCTCCTCGACGTGCTCCGCGCGGAGGACTCCGAAGACCTTCTCCAGTCCGTCCGCGTCCACCACGTCCCGCACGCCGACCAGGTCGACGTTGCATGCTGGGACACGGACGACGAGATCGTTCTGGGCGACGATCCGGAGCACGAGGTACTCGCGCTCCTCCCCCTTGATGGTCCTGGTCTCGATGTCTTCGATGACTGCGGCCCCGTGATTGGGGTACACAACCGTCTCTCCGACAGTGAAAATCATATAAGGCGCACCTTTCCTAGGTGACCAGTCTAACACGGGGCGCGGACGCCAAATCCCCGCAATGCGAGGGGACATCGCCCATAGCAGCAAGGTCGACGCGCTGTCCAGAGCGCGTCTCCGATAGCATCGGAGCGACCACGCTCAGCCACCCCATTTCGACGGGAAGCAGGTATCCGGTGACCACGGACCGACCCCGCCGCCTTGCGGCCGCCACCCTCGCGCTCGCCGCCGCCGTCGGCCTCTCCGCGTGCGGCACCGGCTTCGATGCAGCCACCAACCAGCAGTACCAGCCGGGCATCGGCGCCAACCAGCGCGAGGGCGACGTGACCGTCTACAACGCACTGCTGGTCCAGAACAGCGACGGCACGCTGTCCTTCTCCGGCGGCATCGTCAACGACGTCGACGAGCCCCAGACGCTGGAGGGTGCCTCGTTCGTCCCCAGCACCTCCGAGGACGACGCCGCCGAGCTCACCGAGGTCACCCCCTCCTCCGAGGTCACGGTGGCCGCGGGCGGCGTCTTCACCATCGGCTCGGCGGGCGAGCTCGCGGGCCTGGAGGTCCCCGGCACCAGCGAGGGACGGTACGTCACCATCACGCTGACCTTCGACGGTGCCGGCGACGTCACCGTCGACGCGCCCGTGGTCGAGCGCACTGCCGACTACTCCGGTGTCGCGGCGGCGCCCGTGGAGCCCGAGGAGGACTCCGAGGACGGGGCCGACGACCCGGAGACAACGGCAACGCCCTGAGACCGGACCCGCGCACGAGACGACGGGGCCCCGCGACCACTCGGTCGCGGGGCCCCGTCGTGCGTGGGGCGCGTCAGCCCGGCGGGGTGATCTCGCCGGTGACGAGGTAGACGACGCGTCGCGCCATCGAGACGGCATGGTCGCCGATGCGCTCGTAGTAGCGGCCGAGCAGCGCCAGGTCGATCGCCGGCTCGATGCCGTGCTCCCAGCTGCCGCCGAGCAACGAGCGGAAGAGGTCCTTGCGCAGGCGGTCCATCTCGTCGTCGGTGTCCTCCAGCCGGGCGGCCGCGTCGACGTCGCGGTTGGCGACGATGCGCGAGGCGGCGTGGATCATCTGGTCGGCCACCGAGGCCATGGCCATGATGGTGGGCTGCAGCGTGCCGGGCACCGCGACGTCGGGCATCCGCAGCCGTGCGACCTTGGCGACGTGGACGGACAGGTCGCCCATCCGCTGCAGGTCGGTGAGCATCCGCAACGTGGCCACGAGCTGGCGCAGGTCGGTGGCCACCGGCTGCTGGGTCGCCAGGAGCAGGAGGGCACGCTCCTCGATCTCCTCGGTCGTCTCGTCGATCGCCTTGTCGCCGGCGATCACCGACTCCGCGAGCGGGCCGTCTGCGTTGAGCAGGGCTGCCGTCGCTGCGGAGACCGCCTTGCGGACGGTGCCGGTGAGGGTCACGAGGTCGTCGACGATGGTGTCGAGCTGTTCGTAGTACTGGTCGCGCATGACCCCAATCTAGGGCGAGCGGGTGAACGAGCGGCGTACCGCGGTGAACGTGGCGTGAACAGCGTCGTAAAGGACCTCGTCACACGACGTTCACGCACTGGTCGGCCGACGGCGTGGGCCTACGATCAGGTCGTGGACATCGGAGCAGGCCTGCTGACGGCGGGCGTCGTGGGGGCGTTGCTGGGCGCACTGATCACGTACACCTGGCGCTTCAGCGAGCGGCGCCAGGTCGAGGCCCCGCCCGAGCCCGCTCCGCTCGTCCCGCCGGGTGCCGACGCCGTGCTGTCGGTCCTGTCCTCCTCCGCCGTCATCCTCGACGCCTCCGAGGAGGTCGTGAAGGCCTCCGCCCCCGCCGTGGCGCTGGGCATCGTCCACGACGGCCGGGTCCTCCACGAGGAGATCCTCGGCCTCGTGCGCCAGGTGCGTCGCGACGGCCAGGTGCGCGAGGTCGACCTCGACCTGCAACCCCGACGCGGCTCGACCGCCCACGTCCGCGTCCGCGTCGGCAGCCTCACGTCCCGACTGATCATCGTTCTGGCGCTGGACCAGACGCGCGAGCGTCGCGTCGAGGCCATCCGACGCGACTTCGTGGCCAACGTCAGCCATGAGCTCAAGACACCCGTCGGCGCCATCGGCCTGCTGGCCGAGGCGGTCTCCGAGGCCAAGGACGACCCTGAGGCGGTCCAGCGGTTCGCCGGTCGCATGCACTCCGAGAGCGAGCGACTCACCCGCCTCGTCCAGCAGATCATCGACCTCGCCCGTCTGCAGAACGACCTCGTGAGCGACGATGCCGCCGTGGTCAAGGTCGACGAGCTCGTCTCCGAGGCCTGCGAGCACTCGGCCACGGAGGCCGAGAACAAGCGGATCGACATCGTCCGAGACGTCGAGCCCGAGCTGCTCGTCGACGGTGATCGCAGCCAGCTGCACGCCGCCGTGAGCAACCTCGTCGAGAACGCCGTCGCCTACAGCCCAGAGGGCTCACGCGTCGCCGTGACCGCGAAGCTCGACGCCGGGACCGTGCGCATCACGGTCGCCGACCACGGCATCGGGATCCCCGAGCAGGAGCTCGAGCGGATCTTCGAACGGTTCTACCGCGTCGACCCGGCGCGCGCCCGTGCCACCGGGGGGACCGGACTGGGACTCTCGATCGTCAAGCACGTCGCGGCCAGCAACAACGGCACGGTCGAGGTATGGAGCGAGCCCGGAGCGGGCTCGACGTTCACGCTGGTGCTGCCCGAGCACCGGCTCGAGCTCGAGGAGGAGCCCGCGTGACACGCGTACTGGTGGTCGAGGACGAGGCGTCCTACAGCGAGGCACTCTCCTACGTCCTGCGCAAGGAGGGCTTCGACGTCGCGGTCGCGGAGACGGGCCCGGACGCATTGACCGAGTTCGAGCGAGGTGGCGCAGACATCGTGCTGCTGGACCTGATGCTGCCCGGCCTGCCCGGCACCGAGGTGTGCCGACAGATCCGGCAGACCTCGTCGGTGCCGATCATCATGGTCAGCGCCAAGGACACCGAGGTCGACAAGGTCGTGGGACTGGAGCTCGGCGCCGACGACTACGTCACCAAGCCCTACTCCCCCCGTGAGCTGGTCGCCCGGATCCGCGCCGTCCTGCGCCGCGGCATCGCCGAGGAGATCGACGACGACGCGGTGCTGGAGGCCGGCCGGGTGCGCATGGACGTCGAGCGGCACCTCGTCTCGGTCGACGGCGAGACGGTTCGCCTGCCGTTGAAGGAGTTCGAGCTGCTGGAGTTCTTCCTGCGCAACCCCGGACGGGTCCTCACCCGCGGCCAGCTCATCGACCGCGTCTGGGGCGCGGACTACGTCGGCGACACCAAGACGCTCGACGTCCACGTCAAGCGTCTGCGCGCCAAGATCGAGCCCGACCCCGGCACCCCGGTCATCCTCACCACGGTCCGCGGCCTGGGCTACAAGCTTGACGCGTGACGAGGCGCTCAGCGCCCGAGCTCACGCGGCAGGTTGAACGTCTCACGCCGGAGGCGTCGGACCGTGAAGCCACTGCAGCCGCATTCGAGACGGTGCTGATGCGGCGTCAGCGGCCTTGCCCCGCCACGGCGGCGATGGCGTCGGCGGCTGCGTCGGGGTCGAGGTACTGGCCACCGACGACGGTCGGACGCAGGTCGGCGTCGAGCTCGTAGACCAGCGGGATGCCGGTGGGGATGTTGAGCCCCACGACCTCGTCCTCGCCCAGCCCGTCGAGGTGCTTGACGAGGGCGCGCAGCGAGTTGCCGTGCGCCGTGACGAGCACGGTCCTGCCGCCGAGCAGGTCCGGGACGACCTGGTCGTACCAGTAGGGGAGCATCCGGTCCAGCACGTCCGACAGGCACTCGGTGCGCGGGAGCAGCTCGTCGGGCAGGTCGGCGTAGCGCGGGTCGGCCGCCTGGCTCCACTCCGCGTCGTCGGCGAGCGGGGGCGGCGGCGTGTCGTAGGAGCGACGCCACGTCATGAACTGCTCCTCGCCGTACTCCTGCAGCGTGGCCTTCTTGTCCTTGCCCTGCAGCGCGCCGTAGTGCCGCTCGTTGAGCCGCCACGAACGCTTGACCGGGATCCAGTGGCGATCGATGCCGTCCAGCACGATCTCGGAGGTGCGGATGGCTCGACGCAGCAAGGACGTGTGGGCCACGTCGGGCGCGATGTCTGCCTCGGCGAGCAGCGTCGCACCCCGCCCCGCCTCCGCGACACCCTGCTCGTTGAGGTCGACGTCGACCCAGCCGGTGAACAGGTTCTTGGCGTTCCACTCACTGTGTCCGTGACGCAGCAGGACGAGCGTGTAGGTCATGACTCGACCCTACCGGCGCGGCTCGACACCGCCGGCGCCCGGCGGGAGGATGGTCGTGTGCTCATCGCCCGCGCGGTCCTGGAGCGCATCCGCGACGGCGAGGTGACGCTGCAGTTCCGCCGATGGACGCGGCCCACCGTTCGCGCCGGTGGCACGCTGCGCACCGCGCTGGGCGTGGTCGCCATCGACGCGGTCGAGACCACCTCGCTCTCGCGCATCACCGCCGCCGACGCCCGCACCGCCGGCGAGCGAAGCCGGTCGTCGTTGCTCGCGACCCTGAGCGAGCGCGACGGCACCCTCTACCGGATCACGCTGCACCACGCGGGCGCCGACCCACGCATCGGCCTGAGCAAGGACGCCGACCTCGACGACGCCACGATCGCGAGCATCAGCGCCCGGCTCGACGACATCGACACCCGCAGCCGACGTGGCCCCTGGACGCGCGACGTGCTCGGGGTCGTCGCGCGGCGACCCGCGACACCCGCAGCCGACCTGGCCGGGGAGCTCGGCCGCGACCGGGCGGCCTTCAAGAACGACGTCCGCCGACTCAAGGAGCTCGGTCTCACCGAGAGCCTGGAGCTCGGCTACCGGCTCTCGCCCCGAGGCGAGGCGTTCGTCCAGCGGACCGCTCAGCCCTCGAGGGAGTCTCGCCACTCCCGGTAGGTCTGATGCAGCGCCTGGACGTAGTCGTCCTGCGACTGCGCGCCGGCGAGCGTCCAGCGCGACTCCACGACGACGAACGGCAGCTGCTGCGCGCCGAGGGAGGCCGCGGTCTCGTGCTGCGTGCGCACGGCGTCGACGTACTCGTCGCTGGCCAGCAGGGCGTCGGCCGTCTCCAGGTCCAGGCCGACGAGAGCCGCCCTCGAGGACAGCACGAGCGGGTCGGCGATGTCGGCACCCTCGAGGAAGTGGGCCCGCCACAGCTGCTGCGCGAGGGCGTGCTGCACGCCCGGCCCGGACTCGTCGGCCCAGGTCAGGAGCCGCCAGGCGTCGAAGGAGTTGGCCCTCACCGCCTCGACCAGGTTGAGCTCGATGCCGGTGATCTTGGCGGCCGCCGTCACCTGGGCTCCCTGCAGCTCGGCCTTGTCCGTGCCACCGAGCTCCTCGGCGAGCGCCGTCATCAGCGGGCGTCCGTCACTCGGCTCGTCCGGTGACTGCTGGCTCGCCCGCAACGCGGTGACGACCGGTTCGCCGGTGATGATGGTGAACGTCGCGGCGGCCCGATGGAGCCGGGTGACGCCGATGTACGACCACGGATCGGTGACGTCGCAGAAGACCGAGACCTGCATGCCTCCACGCTACGTGCCCACCCGGTCTCAGCGGTCAGTCGGTGGGGCGCAGGTGGGTGAAGGCCTCGAGGTTCTTGGTGGACTCGCCGCGGGACTCGCGCCACTCCCACTCCTTGCGGATCGACGAGGCGAAGCCCAGCTCGAGGATCGTGTTGAACGAGTCGTCGGAGTAGGACAGGACGGCCCCCAGCAGACGATCCACCTCCTGTGGCGTCACCGACTGCAGCGGCAGGCGACCGTCGAGGTAGATGTCCCCCGCGGCGTCGAGCGCGAAGGCGACGCCGAACATCTTGAGGTTCTTCTCCAGCATCCAGCGGTAGACGCCCTCGTGGTTCTCATCGGGCTGTCGCGCGACGAACGCGTGGACCCCCAGGGCGTGCTGGCCGACCTCGAGCCGGACGGTGGTCGTGAGCTTTCGCTCGCCCGGCAGGTCGACGTCGAACACGCCGGGCCGATGCTCGGTGTGCTCGATCTCGGACTCGGCCAGGACGGCGGCGATGACCTCACGCGCCTCCCCGTGCAGCTCAGGCACGGAGCCTCCTCTCCTGGTGCTGGCTCATCGCCAGACGGTAGACCTCCAGCGTCCGCTCCGCGGTGGCGTCCCACCCGAAGGAGGCAGCGTGCGTGACGGCCTTGGCGCCCATGGCCTCGCGCAGGTGCCGGTCGGCGATCAGACGTCCCAGGGCCGCGGCGTAGTGGGCCGGGTCCTGGCCATCGACCAGGATTCCGCTGACCCCGTCGGCGACGGCCGTCGTGAGCCCGCCGACGCGAGCGGCCACGACCGGGGTGCCACAGGCCTGGGCCTCGATGGCCACGAGGCCGAACGACTCGTTGTAGGACGGCACGCACACGGCCGAGGCGGCGGCGTACCAGTCGGCGAGCACGGCCTGCTCCACGGGCGGCACCAGGGTGACGACGTCGGAGACGCCCAGCCGCTCCGCCAGCTCGGCCAGCGCCGTCGGCCGGTCCAGGCCGGAGCCGGAGGCCCCACCGACCACGACGACCCGCAGCGTCGAGCGCAGGTCCGGCCGCTCGGCCAGCATGATCGCCGCTGCCCGCACGAGCGTGTCGGGCGCCTTGAGCGGCTGGATGCGTCCGGCGAAGAGCAGCACGTGCTGATCGTCGGGGATGCCCAGTGCGGCGCGGGCCTCCTCGCGTCGACCGCCTCGGAAGACGTCCACGTCGACGCCCGGGTGGACCACGCGGACCTGGTCGGGTCGGGCTCCGTAGAGGTCGATGAGCTCACGACGCTCGTCGTCGGTGTTGGCCACGAGGCTGTCGGCCAGCCGCACGATCTCCTCCTCGCCGGCGATGCGCCCCACCGGCTCCGCGCGATCCCCGGCGGCGAGGTTGGCGTTCTTGACCTTGGCCATCGTGTGCATCGTGTGCACGAGTGGCACGTCCCACCGCTCGGCCGCCACCGTGCCCACCTGGCCGGAGAGCCAGTAGTGGCTGTGGACGAGATCGAAGTGGTCGGGCCCGCGCTGGACCTCCTCGCGCAGGACGTCGCGGACGAAGCCGCACAGCTGGGAGGGCAGGTCGTCCTTGGTGAGCCCGTCGAACGGGCCCGCGCTGACGTGGTGCACCGTGACGCCGGGCCACGCCTCCACGACCGGCGGCAGGTGGCGGGACGTCGAACGGGTGAAGACCTCCACGGCGACGTCGCGGGCGGCCAGGCGCTTGGCCAGCTCCAGGACGTAGACGTTCATGCCGCCGGCATCCCCCGTGCCGGGCTGCTCCAGCGGCGACGTGTGGGCCGACAGCATCGCCACGCGACGAGGGTCGGGTCCGGTGCTCACCCCACCATCTTGACGCACCCCACCACGCGGGCAACCCGCCACGTTCCTCGCGCTGGCCCTGCGCAGGCGCTCGTGGCGTGGCCCACGGACGGGTCACGGCCGACACGCCAACGCTGGACTAGCGTGGTGCCATGCACCGTCGAACGGCCGTCGTCACCGGAGCCAGCGGGGGGATCGGTGCCGCCACGGCCCGTCGCCTGTCCACCGAGGGGTTCGACGTCGTGTGCGTCGCCCGCCGGTCCGAGCGCATCGAGGTGCTCGCGCAGGAGATCGGTGGCCGGGCCGTGACGTGCGACCTCACCGATGCCGATCAGGTGGCCACGCTCGCCGCGGCCGTCGGCGACTCGCTTGACCTGCTCGTGAACGGCGCCGGCGGCGCCATCGGCCTGGAGCCCCTCGAGCACGCGGTCGCCGACGACTGGCGGCAGATGTACGAGATCAACGTCATCGCCACCCTGCAGGCGACGCGGGCCCTGCTGCCTGCGCTGGAGGCCGACGCCGGGGGCACCGTCCTGAACGTCGGCTCCACCGCCGGGCGGATCGCCTACGAGGGCGGCGGCGGGTACACCGCGGCCAAGCACGCCGTGGCGGTCATGACGGAGACGCTGCGCCTGGAGCTCAGCGGCCGGCCCGTCCGCGTCTGCGAGATCGCCCCCGGCATGGTCCGCACCGAGGAGTTCTCCCTCACCCGCTTCCGGGGGGACGCCGACCGTGCCGATGCCGTCTATGCCGGCGTGGACCCGCTGGAGGCCGACGACGTGGCCGACGTCATCGCGTGGATGGCCACCCGACCCGCGCACGTCAACGTGGACCTGGTGGTGGTCAAGCCGCTGGACCAGGCCTCGCACCACAAGGTCGCACGACGCCCCCAGTAGGGGGTCGCACGGGCCGTCGGACGACGCTCCTGGGGATGCTCGGCCGGGGACAGAGTTGAGGAGAGCCTGAGAAGTTGCGAGTATGGACGACTGGTTCAGTCATCCTCCAACCGGAAAGGCCGCCGTGAGCAGCCCCACTGTCGACAAGGACCCATCCACCCCACCCGACCCGCACGAGCCCGGAACGGACGGCGTGACGGTCGTCGGCTCCAAGGCACCCTGGGTCTTCTACCCCTCCGTCATCATCCTGGCCGCAGTCGTGGCGCTCAGCATCCTCTTCCCGGACGCCACCGCCGACCTGCTCGGCTCGTTGCAGTCCAACGTCGTCGGCGCGATCGGCTGGTACTACACCATGGCCGTGAGCGGCTTCGTGATCTTCGCCCTCTGGATGGGCCTGAGCCGCTTCGGGGACATCACCCTCGGCCCGGACGGCGAGAAGCCCGAGTTCGGCATCTTCGCCTGGTTCTCGATGCTGTTCGCCGCTGGCATGGGCATCGGCCTGGTGTTCTGGGGGGCCGCCGAGCCACTGACCTTCTTCACCGACCCCAAGCCGGGCACGAGCGGGAGCGAAGGCGACCTGGCCAACTCGGCCATGACCCAGGTCTTCCTGCACTGGGGCTTCCACGCGTGGGCGATCTACGTCGTCGTCGGGCTCGCCATGGCCTACGCCATCCACCGCAAGGGCCGCAGCGTGTCTCTGCGCTGGACCGTCGAGCCGCTCCTCGGTGACCGCGTCAAGGGGCGCCTCGGAGACGTCATCGACGTCATCGCCATCGTCGGCACCGTCGCCGGTGTCGCCACCTCGCTCGGCCTGGGCGTGCAGCAGATCACCGCGGGCCTGGCCAGCATCGGGGTGGTCGACGAGCCCACCAACGGCCTGCGGGTCGGCGTCATCGTCGCCATCACGGCCGTCGCGACCATCTCGGTGGTCTCCGGCGTCGGCAAGGGCATCAAGTGGCTGTCGAACGCGAACCTCGCCCTCGCCGGCGTGTTCCTCGTGCTCATCATCGTCCTCGGCCCGACGCTGTTCCTGTTCCGCGACTTCGTGCAGAACATCGGCGGCTACCTCGCCGGCATCGTCCCGCTGAGCTTCAACACTAGCGCGCTGTCCGGTCAGGCCGGTATCGACTGGCAGGCCGCGTGGACGACGTACTACTGGGGCTGGTGGGTCAGCTGGGCGCCCTTCGTCGGCGTCTTCATCGCCCGCATCAGCCGCGGTCGCACGGTCCGCGAGTTCGTGGCCGGCGTCATGCTCGTGCCGACGCTGGTCACCGCAGTCTGGTTCACCGCTCTCGGTGGCAGCGCCATCATGCGCCAGATGGAGGTCGGCGACCTCGTCGGCGAGGACGGGATCGGAGCCAGCGAGAACGTGCTCTTCGACCTGCTGGGCACCTTCCCCGCAAGTGGACTGCTCTCGGGCATCGCCATCGTCCTGGTGACGATCTTCTTCATCACCTCCTCGGACTCCGGATCGCTCGTGGTGGACATGATCGCCTCCGGAGGCGACCAGGACCCGCCGACGTGGAGTCGCGTGATGTGGGCCGTGCTCGAGGGTGCCGTGGCGATCGGCCTGCTGCTCGCTGGTGGTCTGGCTGCCCTGCAGACGGGAGCCATCCTCACAGCGGTGCCGTTCAGCGTGGTGATGATCGCCATGACGTTCGCCACCTACAAGGCGCTCAGCAGCGAGCACCGGGAGATCACCCGACTGGCCCGCCGCGCGCGCGAGCGCGAGTGGCAGCAGGAGCTGTCCGATCAGGTCGCGGACGAGCTGGTCGAGAACTTCGACGAGCACCTGGCCGCACCGGTCGACGGGCGCATCGACCACGCGCTCAAGAAGGGCCGCGGCAAGCGCTGAGCCGAACCCTGTCGAGCCCCCATCGCCTCACGGCGGTGGGGGCTCGGTCGTCTCCGAGCGCCCGAGGGAGGGACTGGATCAGCCGCGCCACGTCTGCGAGGGGCGAGAGACGATGGCCGCGGCGCCGATCCCGGCACCCATGACGGTGTAGGGACGGCGCACCCCGTGCCCGCGCAGCCGGCGGGCGGTCGCCACCATGCAACGATCGAGCAGGACCGTGCCGGCGATGCTGGCCAGCGACGTGACCGCGACCGTGGCGGCTGCCCGGCCCGGCGCCATCGATGCGGTCGGCTGCTCCTCGGTCACGTCTGAGTCGTCGAGCACCGGGTCGTGACGCACGTGGGCCCGGACAGCCACGAGACCGGCACCGCCCACCACCACGGCGGTCTTGACGACGCCTCGCACCCGGCGTGACTCCACGACGTCCGGCAGTGCGTACCAGAGCGCCGTCCCGACTCCCAGCGCGACGTCGAGCGGCTGCACCGATTCCTTGTCACCACCAGCCATGGCGCCACGCTACCGGGACGCACCGACGCCCCGGCCCGCACTCGGCGGGCCGGGGCGTCGTCGGTCTGACGAGCCTCAGTGCACGATGACCGGGGGCCGGTCCTCGTCCTCCAACAGGTTCGACTCCTCCCGACGGCGCGGCAGCATGAGCACCGGCACGAGGGTCAGCAGCACCAGGACCAGCGCCACCGTGAAGGTCGACGCGAACGCACTCGCCGCGTAGTCCAGGCCGCTGCTGATCAGGTCACCGGGCAGACCCATCTGCTCGGCCAGGCCGGGCTCCATCTGCGAGGCGATGGCGAGCTCCGCCTCCGTCAGGGCCTCCCCGGACTCCGGGTCGACCGCACCCGAGACCGCTGCGGAGCCCTGCAGGTTGTTGGTGAGGATGACCGACATGACAGCGGCACCGACGGAGCTGCCGACCTGCTGGACGATGTTGACCAGAGTCGAGCCCCGGGCCACCTCGTGGCTGGTGAGGGTCTTCAGCGCGGAGGTCATGAGCGGCATCATCGTGCCGCCCATGCCCAGCCCCATGACGAACAGCGAGCCGCACAGCAGCCAGTAGGACGTGTCCGGGCCCATCTGGGTGAAGGCGACGAAGCCGGCAGCGATGAGGAGGATCGCGAACGGGACGGTCCGACCCACCGGCACGCGGTCGGCCAGGGTGCCGGCGATCGGCATCGTCACCATGGCCCCGATGCCCTGCGGCGCGATCAGCAGGCCGGCCATCAGCGTCGTCTCGCCACGCACCTGCAGGAAGTAGCTCGGGAAGAGCAGGCCCGCGCCCATGAAGGCGATGATGAAGACGAACAGGGAGAGCGTCGCGACCGTCAGGCGACGGTTGCGGAAGAGCCGCAGGTCGATGAGCGGGTGCTCCGGCCGGAAGGCGTGGAACACGAACGCACCGATCAGCAGCGCGCCGATCGTCATCGAGATCCACACACGCGGACCGAGGTGCACGCCGTCGCCACCCTCGGCGATCGAGGAGACGCCGAACAGGAACGTTGCCAGACCCGGCGAGAGCAGGAGCATCCCGACCACGTCGAAGCGCTCGGCCCGGGACTCGGTGTCCTTGGGCAGCACCATCGAGGCGTACACGATCGCGACGATGCCGATGGGCAGGTTGATCAGGAAGATCCAGTGCCAGCTGAAGGCGTCGATGAGCCAACCACCGAGGATCGGGCCGCTGATCGGGCCGAGCAGCATCGGGATGCCGAGCACCGCCATCAGCCGGCCGATCCGGTCGGGGCCGGCCGCACGCGTCATGATCGTCATGCCCAGCGGCATCAGCATGCCACCGCCGAGCCCCTGCAGGACGCGGAAGGCGATGAGCATCTCGATCGAGGTCGCGAGGGCGCACAGCACCGAGCCGGCCGTGAACAGCACGAGCGCCGCGATGTAGAGGCGCTTGGTGCCGAAGCGGTCCGCCGCCCAGCCCGTGAGCGGGATGACGGTGGCCAGGGCGAGCGTGTAGCCGGTCATCGTCCAGGCGACCGTGGCCAGGGTGGAGTCGAAGACCGAGGCGAACGTCGGCAGGGCGACGCTGACCACGGTGATGTCGAGGATGGACATGATGGCGCCGAGGACGACGACGCCGGCCACCTTGAGGACGGCGGCGTCGAGCTTGTCCGGCATCGGCGCCGCGGGGGCGGATGAGGTCATGGTGTGTCCTTCGTGCTCTCTCGCAGGTAGTCCCCCGCGAGGATGGGACGCAGGGCCGCGACGAGGTCCTGCGCTTCGGTCTGGGGCACGCGCTCGGCGAAGGTCCGCAGGGCCGCCTTGCGCTGGGCGAACTGCGCATCGACGATGTCGAAGCCGCGCTCGGTGAGGGCGACGAGCTTGACCCGGCGGTCATCGGGGCTCTCGTGTCGCTCGAGCACCCCCAGCCGGACCAGGCTGTCCACGTTGCGACCGGCCGCGGCGACCGACAGGCCCAGCCGCGACGCGATCTCGTTGATCGCCAGAGGCTCGCTCGCCGGGGCCAGGACGAACAGCATCCGGGCTTGCGAGAACGAGACGTCGAGGTCGACGAGCTGGTCCATGGCGTCGGTCTGGCAGAAGCTGAGGACCCGCTCGAGGAACTCCTCGAGCGTGCCGTACAGGTCATCGCGCGTCGCACTCACCCGAGAATGCTAACGATGGTGCAACAGTTGTGAAAGCGACAATGTCATGAACATGCAATGACATCGGTCACACGGGGGCCGCCACGTCGGGGACGTCCGCTGCGCCCCACTAGACTGGACCGGTCCCGCCGTCGCGGGACCTCTCCCCCTTCGCAAGGATGTCTCTTCGCATGCCCATCCGTTCTGATCTGCGCAACGTCGCGATCGTCGCCCACGTCGACCACGGCAAGACGACGCTCGTCGACGCCATGCTCCAGCAGCAGGGCGCCTACGCCGAGCACCAGGCGGTCACCGACCGGGTGATGGACTCCGGTGACCTCGAGCGCGAGAAGGGCATCACCATCCTCGCCAAGAACACCGCCGTCCGCTACGCCGGGCCCGGCGCGCCCGACGGCGGTGTGACCATCAACATCATCGACACCCCCGGCCACGCCGACTTCGGTGGCGAGGTCGAGCGCGGGCTGTCGATGGTCGACGCCGTGGTGCTGCTCGTCGACGCCTCCGAGGGCCCCTTGCCCCAGACCCGCTTCGTGCTGCGCAAGGCACTGATGGCCCAGATGCCGGTCATCCTCGTGGTCAACAAGGTCGACCGTCCCGACGCCCGCATCGGCGAGGTCGTCGACGAGACCTACGAGCTCTTCCTGGACCTGCTGCCCGACGACGCCGGCGACGACGCGCTCGACTTCCCCGTGGTCTACGCCTCGGCCAAGGCCGGCCGCGCCTCCTTGACGAAGCCGGACGACGGCGGGCTGCCGGACGACGAGAACCTCGTGCCGTTGTTCCAGACCATCCTCGAGGCGGTCCCGGCGCCGGAGTTCACGCAGGACGCCCCGCTGCAGGCGCACGTCACCAACCTCGACGCCTCGCCGTTCCTCGGCCGTCTGGCCCTGGTGCGGGTCAAGGAAGGCTGGTTGAAGAAGGGCCAGCAGGCCGCGTGGATGCGGCGTGACGGCACCACAGAGCGGGTCAAGATCACCGAGCTGCTGGTCACCGAGGCCCTGGAGCGCAAGCCCGGTGAGAAGGCCGGCCCGGGTGACATCGTCGCCATCGCCGGCATCCCCGACATCAACATCGGCGAGACCCTGGCCGACCCGGAGAACCCGGTGGCGCTGCCGCTCATCACCGTCGACGAGCCCGCCATCTCCATGACCATCGGCACCAACACCTCGCCGATGGCCGGCCGCGAGAAGGGCACCAAGGTGACCGCGCGGCTGGTCAAGGACCGGCTCGATGCCGAGCTCGTGGGCAACGTCTCGATCCGCGTGCTGCCCACCGACCGCCCCGACGCGTGGGAGGTGCAGGGCCGTGGCGAGCTGGCGCTCGCGATCCTCGTCGAGCAGATGCGGCGCGAGGGCTACGAGCTCACCGTCGGCAAGCCGCAGGTCGTCACGCGCGAGGTCGACGGCAAGGTGCACGAGCCCGTCGAGCGCCTGACCATCGACGCGCCCGAGGAGTACCTCGGCACCATCACGCAGCTGCTCGCCGTGCGGCGTGGGCGCATGGAGCAGATGACCAACCACGGCACCGGCTGGGTGCGGATGGAGTTCCTGGTGCCGGCGCGCGGCCTCATCGGCTTCCGCACCGAGTTCCTCACCGACACCCGCGGCACCGGCATCGCGCACCACGTCTTCGAGGGGTACGAGCCGTGGGCGGGCGACATCTCCACCCGTCGATCCGGCTCGCTGGTCGCCGATCGCACCGGTGCGGCGACGTCCTACGCGATGACCAACCTGCAGGAGCGCGGGACGCTGTTCGTCGACCCGACCACCGAGGTCTACGAGGGCATGATCATCGGCGAGAACAGCCGCGAGGACGACATGGACGTCAACATCACCAAGGAGAAGAAGCAGACGAACGTGCGCTCCTCCACGTCCGACAACTTCGAGAAGCTGATCCCGCCGAAGAAGCTGTCGCTGGAGCAGTGCCTGGAGTTCTGCCGCGAGGACGAGTGCGTCGAGGTCACGCCGGCGAACGTCCGCATCCGCAAGCTGATCCTGAACTCCTCCGAGCGGCTGCGCGCCTCCAAGTCGCGCCGCTGACCCCGAGGCGGTGAGTCAGTCGTCCTACCCCCGTGGGCGGTGACCTACTAGTCCTACGCATGGCTCAGCGGTGACTCAGTAGCCGCATGGCACCGGTATCCACGACGGACTCACCGACGGCGGCGCGAAGGCTCGCGCCTCGACGCACGATCAGCTCCCCGGCGGAAGGGCGATCGGCTCGAAGAGGTCGAACCATGCGCCCCCGAAGACCGGCGGCGGGCCGTCGTACCCACGACGCACGAGCGCCGCGTGCACGACGCTCATCAGCGCACCGGGCCTCCAGTCCTGGAGCCGGGCCAGCTGGTCGATCGCCATGATCGTCGTGTGCTCGTTCGCGAGCAACCAGTCACCGGCCACCACGACGTCGATCAGCCGTCCCTCCGCGCACATCTGGATGAAGGCTGCCGCCGGCGTGACTCCGACATCGTCCAACGGTGGGAGCGCGACCGTGCGGTGCAGGAAGATGCCCGCGAGGTCCAGGTGGAGGTCACCCCGGACCGTGAAGCGGATCGGCAGCAGGTCGGCGATGGTGAGGCCGAGAGCCTGCAGGCGACTCGCGTGGCTCAGGTGGGCGCGGCCGGGCATGGCCAAGGTCGCGGCGGTGATCCAGTCGAGGTCGCTCATGGGGTGATCGCGGTGCACCCAGACCCGCGGATGCACCCTGACCCACGTGGGCCCGCCGAGCATCGTGGGGGTGACGCCGTGCTCGCGGGCCACCTCTGGGCGAAGGGTCCGTGTCGAAGCGCCTCGGGGACACGGGGGCGTCGGGGCATGACTCCATCAAGCCCCAGGATTCCCACGACCCCCACCCCTGCGACGTGCGGCTGTGGACAACGAACCTCGGAGCGTGCAGCTGTGGACGTGCGCCCCGCGAGCGCCGGGCGGTGAGTCCGTCGTGGAACGGGCGCTCATTCCACGACTCACCCACCGGTGCAGCGGGGGTAGGACGAGCAAGTCACCGACCGCAGGGGTAGGACGAGCAAGTCACCGCCTGCTGGGGTGCGGGGCAGGTGGTCACAGGACTCCGGCGGGACGGAACTGGACGCTGATGCGCGGGCCGGTCGGCTTGGCGGTCTTGAGGACGGCATGGTCCCAGGTGCGCTGGCACGAGCCGCCCATGACCAGCAGGTCGCCGTGGCCGAGCACGAAGCCGACGGGCCCCCCGTCCTGCCCGGGGCCGGACCCACTCGCTGCGGGCTCGCCGCGTGGACGCAGGCTGAGGCGTCGAGGGGCCCCGAGCGAGAGGATCGCCACCATCGTGTCCTCGCTCTGCCCCCGACCGATGCGATCACCGTGCCAGGCGACGCTGTCGCGACCGTCGCGGTAGTAGCACAGGCCCGCAGTCACGAACGGCTCGCCGAGCTCGTCGCCGTAGTGCTCGTTCAACGCCTCCCGGGCGATCGTGAGCGCCGGGTCGGGCAGCTCCTGCCCCACGCCGTAGTGCCTCAGCAGCCGAGGAACGTCGACGACCCGGTCGTACATCTGGCGCTTCTCCGCGCGCCAGCGCACCTGCGTCTGCAGCGCCGTGAAGACCGCGTCGGCCCCCGCCATCCAGCCCGGACGGACGTCGACCCACGCTCCCCCGGCGAGCTCGCGTCGCTGCACGGCAGCGCCCAGCGCCCCGACCGAGCCCGAGCCGCCGGAGTCCAGCAGGGAGGCCTGGAACCACATGCGCCCAGCCTAGGTGACTTCGAACAGATGTTCTACGTCGAGGCCAGGTCGCGTCGCGTGAGCAGCAGGTGACCGGCCGCGCTGAGGGCGAGCGCCACCGCCCCGACCGTCACCGCCGGGCCGAGGGCGAAGTCCTCCACCGGCACCGTGGCCAGGTGCTCGAAGGGCGAGAAGCCCCGCACCCACCCGGGGATCCTCCATGCCTCCCCGAACATCATCACCACCGCGCAGAACGCCAGACCGAACCAGCCGATCGTGGCGGCGCGAGGCGCGATGCCGTACGCGAGCCGGGTGACGCCGGAGAGCGCGAGGACGGCCGGTGCGTACGCCAGGGCCGCCCCCGTGAGGCGGAGGACCTGGCCGGCGTCGCCGACGACGACCGCGAGGACCGCTCCGGTCGCCAGGCCGGCCGCCGCCAGCACGACCACGACGCCGACCACAGTGATCACCGTGTGGGCGAGCGCCCACCGCAACCGCGGCAGGGGGGTGGTCAGCAGCGGCTCGGCCCGACCGGCCGTCTCCTCGCCCCGCGGCCGCAGGGCGGAGGAGACGGCGTAGGCCGAGGTGATGACACCGAGCATGAGCATGGCGGTGCCGTAGAAGGCATCGGTGATGGTGTCCGCCCCCGCCGCCAGCAGGCTCTCGGAGAACTCCGAGTCTCCCAGGACCTCCCCGACGCTGTCGCCGATGGAGCCGTACGCCGCCCCCACGAAGAGCATGCCGAGGCTCCAGCCGACCAGCGTGCCGCGCTGCAGACGCCAGGCGAGCCCGAGGTGGCCCAGCGATCCCCTCGCCGGTCCACGACGAGCCGGCCAGACTCCGGACCCGACGTCGCGACGACCCAGCAGCACGAGCGCGAGCGCGACGAGCAGGCCCGCCACGGCGAGCGAGAGCAGCGCGGGCCACCAGTCCTCCTCGGCGTAGGCGTTCATCGCCTGACCCCAGCCGATGGGCGACAGCCACGACGCCCCGTTCTCCGCGACGTCCCCGGCCGCTCGCAGGACGTAGGCCAGGGCGATGGCCGCTCCCGTGATGCCGTGGGCGGCACGAACACCGTCGGTCAGCTGTGCCGCCACGAGCGCCACCGCACCGAAGACCGAGCCGGCCAGGGCTGCCGCCAGGCCCAGCGAGGCCGACCCGGCGACCGGGAGCCCGTAGCCGACGAGGCTGCCGGTGATCACAACGCCGAGGACGACGTTGGCCAGGGCGACCACGACGATCGTCGCGGCGACCGTGGCCCGGCTCCCCACGACGCCGGAGCGGATGAGCTCCTCGCGTCCGCTCTCCTCCTCCGCACGCGTGTGCCGCGCGACCAGGAACATGCTCATCAGGCCGGCCACGATCGCGCCGAACGCCGAGGACTGCCAGGCCACCTGGCCTCCGACGGTGTCCAGGACCCGCGGCGGCCCCGCCATGGCGATGAACCCCGCGTTGCCCTCCATGCTTGCCGCCGCCGCATCGAGCTCGGCCTGCGTCGCGTAGAGCCCCTCGACGCTCACGGCCTGCGTCCAGTACAGGAGCGTCGCGCCGATGGTCCACCACAGGATCATCCAGCGGTCGCGACGCAGGAAGAAGCGGACGAAGGTGCCGAGCCCGGTCAGCGAGTCGCTCACGACCCCGCCTCGGCCACGTCGTCGCCGTAGTGCCGCATGAACAGCGCCTCGAGCGTGGGGGGCTGGCTCGTGAGCGTCCGGACACCGGCCGCGGTGAGCCGCTCCAGGGCGAGCCCGAGCCGGTCGCTGTCGACCTCGAGGACCACGCGACGGTCCTCGATGACGAGCCCGTGGACCCCGGGCACCGCATCGAGTCCCTCGGGCACCCGATCGAGCTCGGCCGAGACGGAGGTCCGGGTCAGGTGACGCAGCTCGGCCAGCGTGCCGGACTCGACCGTACGGCCGCTGCGGATGATGCTGACCCGGTCGCACAGCCGCTCGACCTCGGCGAGGATGTGGCTGGACAGCAGCACCGCGTGGCCGGCGTCCTTGAACTCATCGACGCACTGCGTGAAGACCGCCTCCATGAGCGGGTCCAGGCCCGACGTGGGCTCGTCGAGGACGAGCAGCTCGACGTCGGCCGCCAGCGCCGCCACGAGCGCCACCTTCTGCCGGTTGCCCTTGGAGTACGTCCGGCCCTTCTTGGTGGGGTCGAGCTCGAAGCGCTCGACGAGGTCGTCGCGTCGACGCCGGTCCAGTCCGCCGCGGAGCCGGCCCAGCAGGTCGATGACCTCGCCGCCGGAGAGGTTGGGCCACAGCGTGACGTCGCCGGGAACGTACGCGAGCCGGCGATGCAGCGCCGCTGCGTCCTTCCACGGGTCGCCACCGAAGAGCCGGACCGTCCCCGCGTCGGCCCGCAGCAGGCCCAGCAGCACTCGGATGGCGGTGGACTTGCCGGCCCCGTTGGGGCCCAGGAAGCCGTGGACCTCGCCGCGGGCGACCGCGAGGTCCAGCCCGTCGAGCGCGGTGGTGGAGCCGAAGCTCTTGCGGAGCCCGGCGATGTCGATGACCTTCTCCATGCGTCGACCGTACTGCTATTTCACATCTTTGTGAAACTTGTGTAGTGCGTGAATCTTCATAGGATGTGCGCATGCCCTCCGATCACGCCGAGTTCGTCGAGCGCCTGGCGCTCCAGCTCAGCACGGCCGGCATGCAGCGCATGGGAGCACGCGTGTTCGCGACCCTGCTCCTCGCTCCGGCCGGGGGCCACACGGCGGCCGAGATCGGCGACGCCCTCGGCGCCAGCGCGGGCGCGGTCAGTGGCGCGACCCGCTACCTCACGCAGATGGGCCTGGCCGATCGACGTCGCACCCCCGGCGAGCGCAGCGACCGCTTCACGGTGCGGGGCTCGTCGTGGGGGGAGTCGATGGTCGCCCGCTCGCAGCAGGTCCGCGGCTGGGCCGAGACGATGGACGACGGCATCTCCAGCACCGACGACCCGGCGGCCCTGGAACGCCTGCGCGAGTCCCGTGACTTCTTCCACTTCTTCGCCGATCGGATGACCGACCTCGTGCAGGAGTGGCGGCAGGTGCGAGACTCCCCCTCGTGAGCCCCTGGGACCGACTCCTCGATCGCCTCGACGCGCTGTCGCACGCCGGGACGCCGTTCCCCGACGGCGTCGAGGAGGAGCTCGCAGAACTCCTCGTGGGAGCGATGCGCGACGGCATGGCCGATCGCGAGCTGGACCCGGCCGACAGCGCCCGCTGGCTCGTCGTGCTCCTGGGCACCCACGCCACCCTCCAGCGCGCCCAGGAGCAGCCGGACGGCGCCCTGAGCACGCTGCGGGTCATCGTGACGCGCTGGTTGCACCCCGGCCGACTGGACCAGACCGCTCGGTCGTTCGACGCCGCTCTCTGATCGAGGAGAGGGTCAGGCCCTCAGGCGGGGCTGCGCAGCTGGGCGAGGTAGACCAGGGCGGCCACGGTGCCCACGAGGTTGAGCAGGCCGAGGGGGCTCCAGAGCAGCAGGTGCGCCACGACGGCGAGGCCCAGGATGACGAGCCAGGCGTTCTTCTCCAGCGTCTGGCGCACGGCGAAGTCCGCCGGCGGACGGCGCACGCAGTCGACCAGGGCGAACGCCTTGACGACGAAGAGGATCACCGTCAGGACCAGGGTGATTCCGGATTGGACCTCGAGCACGCGTGCAGGCTATCCGGTCCCGCGAGCGCGCCCGAGCCCCCTCCCGTGCGGGAGGGGGCTCGGTCCGGGTGCGGAAGGGGTCAGGCCTTCTTGGCCGGGGCCTTCTTCGCGGTCGAGCCGCTGGCCGTCGTGGTCTTCTTGGCGGGCGAGCCGCTGGCCGTGGCGGTCTTCTTGGCGGGGGCCTTCTTCGCCGTGGTCTTCTTGGCGGTGGAGGTCTGCTTGGCCGGAGCCTTCTTCGCCGTGGCCTTCTTGGCGGTCGAGCCACTCGCGGTGGTCGACTTCTTGGCCGGAGCCTTCTTCGCCGTGGCCTTCTTGGCGGTCGAGCCACTCGCGGTGGTCGACTTCTTGGCCGGAGCCTTCTTCGCCGTCGGCGTGACGGTGGAGCGAGCGGCGGCGCTGGTCTTGGCCGGGGCGGTCGTGGACTTCTTGGTGGTGCCGCGGCCGGCGACCTTGTTCACCGTGGCCTGGGCCTCGGCGACGATGTCCTCGGCGCGCTTCTGCACGTCCGACGCGGTGTCCTCGGCAGCCTTGCGAGCGTCCTTGATGTTCTTGCTGGCGTCCTTGCGCAGGCTCTCGACGAACTTCTCGGCGCGCTTCTGCACGTCGTCGAGCCTCAGGGCGCGGGCCTCGACGACGAGCTCCTCGCCCTTCTTGACGAGCTCCTCATAGCGCGTCCGCGCGACGGTGCTGGACGCAGCGACGGCCTCGTTGGCCTGCGAGCGGATGTCGTCGACGTCGAGCTTCTTGAGGGTGTCGGTGAGGTTCTTGACCTCGGCGGCGAGGACCTTGACCTGGCTGTTGATCTGATCGGTGATGCTCATGCGGTTTCCTCCTGGTTGGCTTCGGTGACGACGTCGGCGAGGTCGCCGTCTGGAACGACGTTCGCGCCGACGAACGAGCGGTAGATGTCCAGCAGTGCCGTCTTCTGCCGCTCGGTCAGCCGGCTGTCGAGGGCAATCGCATCCTCGACCATCCGGGCTCCGGTCTCGTCGATGTCGAGGATCCCGGCCCTGACGTAGAGCGACTCGGCGGAGATGCGCAGCGCCTTGGCAATCTGCTGGAGCACCTCTGCCGAGGGACGACGCACGCCTCGCTCGATCTGGCTGAGGTACGGATTGGAGACCTCCGAGACCTCGGCCAGCTGTCGCAAGGACATCTGCGCCTGGCGGCGCTGCTCGCGCAGGTACTCACCGAGGTTGCCCACGGTCTCCTGCACGTTCAGCTTGGCCATGCCTCCATGCTGCTTGCTCGAGCAAGCATTTGCAAGCAACCCTGCATGCGAGGTGGCTCACACCCTTGAGCAGGGATCAGAACGCCGGGCGGACCTGCCCCACCGGGCGGCCACCGCCCAGGACCTCCGGTCGCTCCTGCAGCAGGGCCGCGTCGACGCCTGCCAGCTCCAGCACCCGGTGCGCGATGACGAAGAGCGCGCGCTCGCCACCGTCCTCGACCTTCACCGCCACGGCAGAGCCGTCCGCGAGCCCGACGACCACGACGCTCTCCGCGCCGGACTTGACCAGGCTCCCCGGCACCGCCGAGGCCAGGGCCAGGTCCGGTCGCCGCGTCCCGCTCACCTGCTCCGGGTGCTCGACCATCGCCCGCACGACAGCATGCTCGGGCCCGTGCGCCGCACCCATGAGCCGGCCGACCCCGGCGGCGAGGTCCGCCACGGAGGCGGCGAGCAGGGGCGCGCCGCATCCGTCCACGCCCACGACCGGGGGTGGGCCCACCAGATCGGCGAACGCCGCGGCGACGTGCTGCTGCACGGGGTGCTCCGGCTCGAGGTAGGTCGCGGTGTCCCAGCCCCGCTGGACGCAGGTGAGCAGCATCGCGGCGTGCTTGCCGGAGCAGTCCATCAGGATCGGCGCCCGCTCGCCGCCCGCACGCAGCAAGGCCGCGTGCTCGTGCCGGTCGAGAGGGTAGGAAGCCGGGGTCTGGAGCGCGGACTCGTCCAGGCCGGCGAGGGCGAGGATCTCCCGCACGCCCGCCAGGTGGAAGGACTCCCCCGAGTGGCTCGCCGACGCCAGCGCGAGCAGCCGCCCCTCGAGGGGCAGGCCGGCGCGCAGCATCCCGAGCGCCTGGAACGGCTTGTTGGCCGAGCGCGGGAAGATCGTCGTCGTCGGGTCCCCGATCGACCAGGCGACGCGACCCTCGTGGTCGACGAGCACGGCCACCCCACGGTGGCGACTCTCGACGAGTCCTGATCGGGTCACCTCGGCGAGCACGTCCATGACGGCAGCGTAGGGGCAGGCGGGGCGACCGAGGGTTGCTGCCCCGCGCCGACGCCCGCGCCCCAAGACGCTGCGCACCGCGTCATCGGCGACATAGGGTGTGGCAGACCACCTCGCCGGCCCGCGCCGTCCGTGACGCGACCGGCACCCGGCTCCCCGTGTCGAGAGGACCAGCGTGCGCGACCTGCACGACCTGCACGTCGTGATCCCCGCCGGAGGGGCTGGCACGCGCCTGTGGCCGCTGTCCCGTGCGAGCCGGCCCAAGTTCCTGCTGGACCTGACGGGCAGCGGCCGGACCCTGCTGCAGCAGACGTGGGACCGGGTCGGTGCCCTCGTGCCCCCCGAGCGCGTCCACGTCGTGACCGGCCCCCACCACGCCGACGCGGTGGCCGAGCAGCTGCCCGACCTGCAGCACCTGCTGGTGGAGCCCTCCCCGCGGGACTCGATGCCCGCCATCGGCCTCGCCACCGCCCTCATCGCGCAGGAGCACCCCGACGCCGTCGTGGCCTCGTTCGCGGCGGACCACGTCATCGACGACGCGGAGGCCTTCGCCGACGCGGTGACCCAGGCCGTGGTCACCGCACGGACGGGACGCGTGGTGACCATCGGCATCGCGCCCCGCTCGGCATCCACGGCCTTCGGCTACATCGAGTCCGGCGATGCGCTGGCCGTCCCCGGGGCCTCGGATGCCCGCGCCGTCCGGCGCTTCGTGGAGAAGCCCGACGCTGCCACGGCCCGGCGGTACGTCGCGGACGGCTCGTTCAGCTGGAACGCCGGCATGTTCGTCACCAGGGCCAGCGTGCTGCTCGGCCACCTGGCCCGGCTCCAGCCGACGCTGCACGACGGGCTGGGGCAGATCGCCTCAGCACCGGCGGTCGATCGCCAGGACATGCTGGAGCGGACCTGGCCGAGCCTGACGCGGATCGCCATCGACCACGCGGTCGCCGAGCCGGTCTCCCTCGAGGGCGGCATCGCCGTCGTGCCCGGTCGGTTCGGCTGGGACGACATCGGGGACTTCGCCGCGCTGCTCGACCTGCGCCACGACGATTCGCCGGAGGACGGCCCCCCGGACAACACCGTCTGGGTCGACGCCGACGGGCTGGCGCTCAGCACCGAGGGCGTCGCGATCGCGGTGGTCGGCATCCCTGGTGCGGTGGTCGTGCACACCGGCGACGCGTTGCTGGTGACCACCGTGGAGCACGTCCAGCAGGTCAAGCGGGTGCCGGCGCGGCTCGCCGAGACCGGCCGCGACGACCTGCTCTGACCCGCCCGAGTGCCGAGTGGCGCAAACCCGGCTCCGAGTGGCGCAGATCCGCGCGACACGCCGTCTCAGATTCGCGAACCTGCGCCACTCGCCCAAGCACTCCCCCGCAAGCGGGAGGTGCCCCCAGCGGGGGGCCGGGTCAGACGAGGTCGGTGAGCGGGGTGGCCCTGTCCTCGGCGGTCGGTGTGTAGGCCTGGGCCACCTCGCCGGTACCGAGTGCCAGCAGGGCGCCGTCGGAGGCGTCGGCGTAGACGGCCTGCCCGCGGGTGAGCACCTCACGCTCACCCTGACCGTTGACCAGCTCCACCGTGCCCCCGGTGCAGACGACGATGCGGCGGCCCTGGTCGGGCAGCGGCGCCCCGTGGGGCTCGGCCGGTGAGCTCTGGGTGATCGAGAGGGCGAACTCGCGCAGGCCCGGGCTGAAGACGTCGGTGGACTGGCCGAACTGCTGCGGCTCCACTCGCGCGAGTCGCGACATCCCGCCCTCGAGGCAGCGCAGCAGCCTCTCCGGCTCCAGGTGCTTGGAGGTCAGGCCCGCCCGCAGCACGTTGTCCGAGGCCACCATGACCTCCAGGCACATGCCGCGCAGGTGTGCGTGGATGATGCCGGTGGCCAGGTAGGCCGCCTCACCGGGCTGCAGCGTGAGCCGGTTGAGCAGCAGGGAGATGACGACCCCGACGTCACCGGGATGGTGCCCCTCCACCTCGACCGCGGTCAGGTAGGCACGCTTGATGTCGATGCCCTTGGCCTTGGCGTCCGCGCACGCGGCGACGACCTCGGCCACCTCGGCTCGAGTGGGCGGCTGCGTCACCAGCCGCTCGACGAGGTCCACGATGCCGGCGAACCCGGGCGCCGAGCGGAGCTGGTCGGCCAGCTCCCGGGCGAGCGGGACGGGCAGGGCCTCGAGGATCCGCAGGATCTCCGCGGTGGGCCGGAACCCGACCAGCGTGTCGAACGTCGTGAGCGCGAGCACCATCTCCGGCTTGGGGTGCGGATCCTTGAAGACGCGGTGCGCCGCGTCCAGCGGGACACCGTCGGACTCCTCGGCGTCGAAGCCGGTGCGGGCGAGGTCGGAGCCGGGATGCACCTGCAGGGAGAGCGGTCGTGCCGCTGCCAGGAGCTTGAGCATGAAGGGCAGCTCCCCCACGACGTCGCGCAGCGAGCGGGGCCCGTCCGGGCCGGCCACCCGGGAGGGGGCCAGCGCGTGGGTGCCCATCCACACCTCGGCCACCGGCTCGCCGTCGGGCGGCTGTCCGAGGAAGCCGGGGATGTCGTCGGTGGACCCCCAGTCGTAGGTACGACGCGAGCTCTCCAGTCGCCTCATCTCGTCCTCTCCGCTGGGCGTCCGACGCCGGTCACCCTATCGACGGATCACTTCGGGTGACGGGGCTTTCGGGCCTTGCGGGGCGGACCGTCCGAGGGGCGGGACGACGAGCTCGGTCCGCGCGAGGGCGGACGCTGCCCACGTGATGAGCCACCGCTGGGCCTGCCACCGGAAGAGCCACTGCGGGACGAGCCGCCGGGCGGGCCGTCGTCGGGCTGCAGGTCGATGCGACGCCCGGAGATGCGGGTGTCGGCGAGGGCGTCGAAGACCGCCTGGGGCAGCTCGGCCGGCAGCTCCACGACGGAGTGCGCTCCCCCGATCGTGATCTTGCCGAAGTCGGCCCGGCGCAGCCCGCCCTCGTTGGCCAGCGCACCGACGATCGCCGACGGGCCGACCTTGTGCCGCTTGCCGACGGCGATCCGGTACGAGGCCATGCCCGGTGTGGACGGCCGCGGTCCGCTCTCGCGACGCTCCCGGGGACGGTCGCGCTCGCGGTCCGAGGTCCGCTCGGCCCCGGCCCTCGGCGGCGGGTCCGGACGCAGGAAGAACTCCTTGTCGTCGGTGCTCATGACGGCCAGCGCCGCGGCGACGTCCGTCATGGCGACGTCGTGCGAGCCCGCGTACTCCTCGATCAGCGTGCGGAAGGTCTGGAACTGCGAGGAGCCCATGCTCTGGGTGATCGCGGCGACGAACTGCTCCGAGCGTCGCTCGTTCACCTCCTCCGCCGTGGGCACCGCCATCTGCTCCACGGGTCGTCCCGAGGCCTTCTCGATGGCCGAGAGCATCCTGCGCTCGCGCGGCGTCACGAACAGGATCGCCTCGCCGCTGCGACCGGCGCGCCCGGTGCGACCGATGCGGTGCACGTAGGACTCGCTGTCGTGGGGGACGTCGTAGTTCACGACGTGGGAGATCCGCTCGACGTCCAGGCCACGGGCGGCGACGTCGGTGGCCACGAGCAGGTCGAGCGCGCCGGACTTCAACGAGCTGATCGTCCGCTCCCGCTGGGCCTGGACCATGTCACCGTTGATCGCCCCGGCAGCGAACCCGCGCGAGCGCAGTGCGGTCGCGAGGTCCTCGGTGGCCTGCTTGGTGCGGACGAAGACGATCATCCCGTCGCCGGACTCCACCTCCAGCACCCGCGTCAGGGTGTCGAGCTTGGCGTGGTGGGGCACCTGCAGCCAGCGCTGGCGCACCGTCGAGGTCGACGCCGTGGTCTTGGGCGTGGCGATGTCGACCGGCTCGTGCAGGTACTTCTTGGCCAGGCGTCGGATCTGCGGCGGCATGGTGGCCGAGAACAGCGCCACCTGCTTGTACTCGGGGGTGTCGCGCAGGATCCGCTCGACGTCCTCGGCGAAGCCCATCGCCAGCATCTCGTCCGCCTCGTCGAGCACGAGCACGTCGAGCCCGGTGAGGTCGAGGCTGCCGCGCTCGAGGTGGTCGATGACGCGCCCGGGCGTGCCCACGACGACCTGCGCGCCACGCTCCAGCCCGGCGAGCTGTGCTCCGTAGCCCTGGCCGCCGTAGACGGGCAGGATCCGCAGGCCGGGCACCGCCTTGGAGTAGGTGGTGAGGGCCTCGCACACCTGCAGCGCGAGCTCACGGGTCGGCGCGAGGACGAGCGCCTGCGTGGAACGGCGGGACGGGTCCAGGCGCTGCAGCATGGGCAGGGCGAAGGCCGCCGTCTTGCCCGTGCCGGTCTGGGCCAGGCCGACGACGTCACGCCCCGCCAGCAGCACCGGCACGGCGGCGGCCTGGATGGGGGTGGGCTGCTCGTAGCCGAGGCCGTCGAGGAGCGTCACGACGGCAGCATCGAGACCGAGGTCGGCGAAGCCCTGCGGGGTGGCGGCTTCGGGGGGCGGTGTGGTCATCGAGGACTCCTGGCGTACTGGGCTCACATGTCTGGGCTCACGACCTGGAGCACCCCATCATTGTCCCGCACCGACGTCGTCGGCCCGCATCGGGGCCGAGGCCGAGGGAGGGGTCAGTACGCGCCGCGGCCGAGGAAGACGGCCCTGGCCGTGCGCGCGATGATGTGCAGGTCGCGCAGCATCGACCAGTTCTCGACGTAGGTGAGGTCCAGGCGCACGGCGTCCTCCCACGAGAGGTCGGAGCGCCCGCTCACCTGCCACAGCCCGGTGACGCCCTGCTGCACCAGCAACCGACGACGCACGGTGTCGTCGTAGAGGTCGACCTCCGTGCGCAACGGCGGCCTGGGGCCGACGACGCTCATCTCACCCCGCAGGACGTTCACGAACTGCGGCAGCTCATCGATGCTGTAGCGACGCAGGAACCGACCGACCGCGGTGACCCGTGGATCGTCGACCAGCTTGAACAGCGGGCCCGCACCGTCGTGGGAGGACTCCAGGTCGGCTCGCATCCGGTCGGCCCCGTCGACCATCGTGCGGAGCTTGAGCATCTGGAACGGCCGTCCGTTCCGCCCGATGCGCTCGGAACGGTAGAAGATCGGGCCGGACCCGTTCAGCCGCACGGCCAGCGCGGCGGTGATGAGGACGGGTGCGGCGAGGGTGAGCGCACCGAGGGCGATGCAGCGGTCGAACATCGCCTTGCGGAAGGTTCTCGCAGCAGAGTACGTCGGCTTGGAGAGGTAGATGAGCGGCATCGCGCCGTGGGCGTCCACATGGATGCGAGGGCCCGCGACGTCGAGGATGTTGGGGGCGACGAGGAGGTCGATCTCGCGACCCTCCAGCTCCCAGGCCAGCTCACCCATGCCGTCGTGGCCGAGGTGCTCGGTGTCGGTGACCACGACGGTGTCGATGCCGCCGAGGTCCAGGATCGCCGAGAGGTCGGTCTCGACCCCCCGCACCGGGATGGTCAGGCCCCCCACGTGGAGGGACTCATCGGGGATGGCGGAGCGGTCCGGCACCCACAGGCCAATGAGCGCGAACTCCGAGCTGGGATCGGTCTCGAACCGTGCGGCCATGGTGCGGGCGCTGCGCGTGCCACCGATGACGAGCGTGCGCGCCACGAGACGACGCCGGCTGCGCCGCCGGCGCAACCAGACCCGCCACGCCAACCGGCTGGCGAGCAGCAGCCCGAAGCCGATGGCGAAGGCGAGCAGCAGGTACCCGCGCGAGAGGTTCCAGCGAAAGAGCAGGGAGATGATCGCGACCCAGCCGAAGACGAAGAACGTGGCCTTGGCCAGGGCCTGGTGCTCGGCAGCACCGGCGCCGAGGAGCTTGTGGTCCCGGGTGCGGAACACCGTGGTGGCTGCGAGCCAGGCCAGCACGAAGCCGACGCTGAGGACCCAGTAGTCCAGCCCGGCGAAGGTGATCTCGGCGGGCTGTGGACCGATCCACAGCAGGTAAGCCAGTCCGAAGGCCAGCGAGATGGACGCCGCGTCGGTGACGAACATGCTCCGCGCCAACGTGCGTTGCCAGCGGCGTCGGCCGCTGGGCGGACCGAGGCCCGCGCCCTCGGGCCGGGTCTGGGTGGGCAGTGGCGTCGGGGGCGGCGGCGGGGCCGAGAGCGGCTCGCGCAGCAGGGTCGGGGCCAGCGGTGGCAGGATCGCGCGGCTCATGGAGTCCCCGCTGATGCTGCGTTCCATTCTCTGGGTCACGACCCAGTACCTCCTGACCGCTCTGCCCGATTCGAGTGGACTAACCGAGCGAGGGGGCCGGAGGTTACGGTGCGGCGGTCAGACGTGCCCCAGGTGACGGGCGATGTCGCGGACGGAGTCGTCGACGAGGTCGGCCACCCGGCGGTGCGTGTCCGGCTCCGCGCGGAACGGGTCGGGGACGTCGATGTCGACCGGTCCCGTGCTGCGACGCGACGCCGCCGTGCGGACCAGCTCGGGCAGGTCGGGACCGGCGGCGACCTCGTGCCCCAGCGCGGCGAACTCGCGCAGCGTGAAGGTGCGGCGCAGCGCCGTCGGGTCCAGCTCGAGCACGCCTCCCCGGTGCTCGCGCGTCGCCGTCAGGATGAGGTCGGCGTTCGCGACGTGCACCGACAGGAGCGGCCGGGATCGGAACGACGACCCGTCGACCCCGAGCCGGAGCGCCTGCTGCTGGACACTCTCGTCGATCGGGTGGTCCTCCCAGCCACGGACTCCGGCGCTGGCCACCTCGAAGCGGCGTCGATCCAGCCGAGCGGTGAGCAGGAGCTCGGCGAGCGGCGAACGGCAGATGTTCGCCGTGCAGACGACCAGGACCGCGAAGCGTCTCCTCATTCCTTCAGCCGAGGGCGTACGTGCAGACCCGCCTCCGGGTCGACGACGACCTCCTGGGCCGCAGGCACGCCGTCGACGAGCAGGGTGACGTCGACCGGGACGTTGCGCTTGACCACCGCGAGGGCGATCGGTCCGAGCTCGTGGTGGCGGGCCGACGAGCCGAGCGTGCCGACCGTCTTGCCGTCGTGCTCGATCGGCGCGCCGTGCACGGGCAGGTGCTCGGCCGACCCGTCGAGGTGGAGCAGCACGAGCCGTCGGGGCGGCCGCCCGAGGGTGTGGACGCGCGCCACGGTCTCCTGCCCCCGGTAGCACCCCTTGTCCAGGTGCACGGCCCGCTCCAGCAGGCCCACCTCGTGGGGGATGGTGCGGTCGTCGGTGTCCAGGCCCACGCGCGGGAGACCGGCGGCGACCCGCAACGCCTCCCAGGCCCAGGTGCCGGACGGCTCGCCGAGCTCGTCGGGCAGGCCGGCGAGGTCGGCGCGCGGGACGATCCGCCACGCGAGGCCCGGCAGGCCGATGACGGCGTGGGCGTCGGTGACCTCGGCCACCTCGACCCGCATCATGAAGCGCATCGAGTCCAGGAACGCGACCAGGGCCGCCGCGGCTCCGGGCTCGGTGTGCGCCCAGAAGGTCTCGCCGTCGTCGATCCCGGAGAAGGCGTGCTCGATGCGTCCCTGGGGCGAGAGCAGCAGCACCTCGGTGGGCTGTCCCGGGGGGAGGTCCGTCAGGTGCTGGGTGGTCAGGGAGTGCAGCCAGGTGAGGCGGTCCGGTCCGCTCACCGTCAGGACGTCGCGATGGGAGAGGTCGACGAATCCTTCACCGGCCTCGAGCCGACGCTGCTCGCGGGCGATGGTGCCGTGGTGGGCCGCGACGCCCTCGTCGGGAGGATCGCCCTCCACCGCATCGGGGAGGTCGAGCAGCGGGCTCCGCCAGCCTTCGGGACGCTCAGACACGGGCGAGCTTTCCCCACAGGTGCGACTGCATCGTCTGCCCCTCGGCGGCCATGTCGACGGCGTACATGAGGGCACCCTCGACGAGCCCGTACATGCGCTGGCCGGCGGTGTACTCCTTGGCGGTCTCCGTGCGGGCCACGGCGTCGGTGGCCATCGTCAGTCGGGGGCCGTCGGCGACCCCGTACCAGATCTCCGCGACGCCGCTGTGGTGCGCGAGCACGAGCTCGACCGACGTCCCGTCGCCCTCGGGCGCAGGGCCGCCGAGCCGCAGGAAGCCGGTCTCCAGGGCACCCGGCCGCAGCCGCTCGCCCTCGTCGTCGGTGATCCACGTCTGGCTGAAGTAGTGCAGGAAGGGGCGCGAGTCGTGCCGGAAGGCCACGTCCTGCTCGAACGCGAACGGCTCGATCGTCGGGTACTCCCCACGACCGTTGCCGTGCCACGTGCCCAGCAACCACGCCACGGGGGCGAGGTCGGGGTGCAGGCCGGCCGGGATCTCGAACGCCATGTCCTCGATCGTAACGAGGACCCGGTGGGATCGACGGCTGGCGTGACTACGCTGGCCCGGTGCGAGCAGTGGTGCAGCGGGTGAGCGAGGCGCGCGTCGAGGTCGACGGACGGGTCAGCGGCTCCATCGGCACCGGTCTGGTGGTGCTGCTGGGCATCACCCACGACGACACCCCGGCCGACGCGGAGCGGCTCGCGAGCAAGATCCACGGGCTGCGCATCCTGCGCGGGGAGACGTCGGTGTCCGACGGCGACGCGGGCCTGCTGGTGATCAGCCAGTTCACGCTCTACGGCGACGCCCGCAAGGGCCGCCGCCCGTCCTGGAGCGCGGCCGCACCCGGCCCCGTGGCCGAGCCGCTCTACGACCACTTCTGCGCAGCGCTCCGCGCGGCCGGAGCGACGGTCGCCGAGGGCGAGTTCGGCGCCGACATGGCCGTGCACCTCGTCAATGACGGCCCGACGACCCTCGTGCTGGAGACCTGACCTGAGGAGGCGTGGTTGTTGAACACGTAGTGGTTCGGACGTCGCTGAGGGCGCCGGGACACCTCCCCCTACATGGGTCAGGCGGCCCGGGTGAGTCGGGTGAGGGTCTTGACGGTGTGCAGGTCGTCTCGGCCCCTGATGGGGTGGCCGCGGGCGTTGCTGAAGGTGAAGGAGTCGTGGGGACCGGTGTCGATGTGCAGCTTTTCGGCATGCACCAATCGATGACAGCTGCTGCACAGTCCGATGAGGTGGGCGAGGTCGGTCCTGCCACCGCGGCTCCACCACACGACGTGGTGGATGTGACGAATCGGGTGGGAGCATCCGGGGGCGGCGCACACGCCAGCCTGCCGTGCGTGGATCGCTCGCCGCTGCGGGAGTCTGGCCAGGCGCGAGGAGCGTCCGACGTCGAGGATCGGTGAGTTGGGGCTGATGGAGTCGACGAGGATCGGTGTGAGGTCGCTCTGGCAGGTGAGGTAGGCCAGGAGCTGGGGCCCGACAGGGCCGAAGCCGATGAGGTGGGCGGGCTGGACCGCGGCCCGGGCGAGGGGAGGCATCCCCGGCAGCGTCGTGTCCTTGTTCGTTGCCCTGACGTCTGCCTTACCTTCTGGGGTGGGCGCGAGGGCGGCGCGCAGGGCGTCGGAGCCGACGATGACGTTCAGGTGTGGCTTGACGCCGTTGTCGGTGGGCAGGGCGCCGGCATCCAGGATGCTGGCGAAGAGGTCAGCCAGAGCGTCGATGCGTCGCTCGGCGGCGTCCCGCTCGTCGTCGCCATCGCGCGGGGCGGACAGGGAGTCCAGGACGAGCTTGAAGGCTGCGCCGGTCTCGATGTCCAGGAAGCCGGTGAGAACCCAGCCGTCGATGGTCTTGGCGAGCTTGACGTCCCGCTTGGACATGCCCTTGGCCCAGGCGCGGTCCAGCTCATCGGGGAACACCGCCGCGCGCAGGGCACGGATCTTGTCCATCACCAGGGCCGGCTCGCACGTGCGAGCCAGCTCGATCAGCCAGTCCTGGGCGGTGGCCATGAGGTCGGCACCGAGGTGATTCAGCCCGAAGGTGAACGCCCTGAGGTGCTCCAAGGACACCTCGCCGGCCTCCACGGCCGCACTGAGGCCCGGCAGGGCAGTGAGCGTGGCACCGGCCTTGAGCATCGCGCGGGTGGACTTGGTGTCCTCGCGCAGCGCGAGCTTGGCCCACGTGGCGATCGAGGACGAGCCCTCGTCCTCGTGCTCACGGGTCTGTTCCAGCAGAGCCAGCCGCTCGATCTGCGCGGCCTCCAAGGCACGCTTGGCCCGGGCAATGGCCCGCAGCTCATCGGTGGTGGAAGTGGAGACCGAGCGCATCGCGGCAGCTGCCTCCCGCAGCGCCTCGATGGTCTTCTCACGCTCGATCATGCCCACCATTTTATCGAACAGATGTACGTGCTGCAACCCTTTCAGCCTGCTGTTCCGGTCTTTTCTTGGCCCTGCTGAGTGTCTGAGGGCGGCGCTAGGCTGAGCACGCCACACCCGCGCCTCTCCCCGGAGATGGTGCCGCTGACAGGGCGACCTCCCACCCTCGAGCCAGCACGAAGACTTCCTGAAACGGCGCTCAGGGAAGGGGCCTAGACTGCTGGGTGGGACGCGTCCGGACGACCTCCCACTCATCACCTCAGGGAGACCCATGGCTCGACGCGACTCGAGCCCGCGCAAGAGCGTCGCGGGCAAGCGCCGTGCCGGCGGCATCCCCTTCCACCGCCGTCACCGCAAGGCTCTCGTGGTGCTGGTGAGCGTCGTCGGCCTGGCCCTGGGGACCGTGACGGGCTACGCCTACTGGCTGAACTCCCAGCTCGGCAACGTCGAGCGCGTCGACACCGACGCGATCAAGAACCGCCCGGACCCCGACGAGGGCAAGGCACTCAACATCCTGCTGCTCGGTTCGGACAAGGGCGAGCCGCAGGGCGACCAGTCCGGCAGCACGACGGTGGCCGAGGACGCCACGGCCGGCTCCTGGCCCAGCGGGAAGTACCGCAGCGACACCATGATGATCGCGCACATCTCGGAGGACCGGCGCTCGGTGGACCTGGTCTCGATCCCCCGCGACACCTCCACGATGATCTACGACGCCGAGGGCGACCCGACGTCGGAGCAGAAGATCAACGCCGCGTTCTCCGAGCACGGGCCCAACGGGGCGATCGCCACCGTGGAGCAGCTCACCGGGCTGCGGATGGCCCACCTGGCGATCATCGACTGGGACGGGTTCAAGGACCTCTCCAGCGCGGTCGGCGGGGTCCCGGTGACCATTCCGGAGGCGTTCTACGACCCCAAGCAGGACCTGCAGTGGGAGGCCGGCGAGCAGACCCTCGAGGGCGAGAAGGCGCTCGCCTACGTCCGCACCCGATACGGCCTGCTGCGTGGTGACTTCGACCGGATCGCGCGGCAGCAGAACTTCCTGCGCTCGCTGATGAAGGAGATGCTCGCCAGCGGCACCACGACCAATCCCGTCAAGCTCACCCGGACGCTCGGCGCGGTCACGGAGAACCTGACCGTCGACGGCGACTGGGCCCCCCAGGACATGCGCGCCCTCGCACTCTCGCTGCGCGGCACCAAGGCCGACGACGTCACCTTCCTGACCGCGCCGGTGGCGACCACCGAGGACGTCGCCGGCCTCGGCAACGTCGTGCGCCTGGACGAGGCCAAGAGCAAGGAGCTGTTCACGGCGCTCGGTCGTGACTCGATGGGCTCGTACCTGAAGAAGTACCCCGACGACAAGCTGGCCTCCGAGGACGAGATCGACTGATCCGCGGGCTGTATCTCCCAGGCCAGCCGCAGGCCGTGCCTTCCAGGTCAGCCGCAGGCGCTGCCGACCCGCACGTCGTTGGCGACCGGGACGATGCCGGGGGTGCTGGTCAGCACGGCCCGGCCTGCCTGGTCCGGGCCGGACCGGATGGTCAGGGCGATGTTGGCCGTGGTGTTCGGTGGGAGCTCGACCGGGATGATCGCGGCCTGACGCCCGTCCAGGTCTCCGCCGACGACCAGCTGCTCCTCACCGTCCACGGTCAGCCTCTCGATCCGCCCGTCCACCGGCGCGACGACACGCAGGTTGAGCCGCTGGTGCCCGCGGGGCACCTCGGCCTCGGGGTTGAAGCCCGTGATGGACAGGGGCAGCTCGGCCGCCGCGAGAGGAGCGTTGGACGTCAGCCGGGTCCGCAGCTCCAGGCGCTGGGTGTCGTCCTCCAGGCACTGCACCGAGCGCAGGCGGTGGGACGCGTCGAGGTAGAACTGCATCTTGCTGCCGACCGCGTCGTTGAGGTAGACCCCGACCTTTGGGGCCTGCGACCCGCCCGGGGGCTCGCCGGCGATGCCGGTGGTGGCGATCTGCTCCTGCTCCCCCTCCTGCGCCGACCACAGCATGATCCGGTTGTCGGTGGCCGCCCGCACGAGGCCCTGGAGGACGAGCTGGGCGTTCCCCTCGCCGGTCACGAAGGAGTCGAAGATCCGCCGGGCGGCGTCGGCGAACACGTCGTCCTGCCCGATGAGGTCGTCGTCGTAGCGCTGGTAGACGCGGTTGAGGAGCTCACCGACGGCGTTGTCGGCCGTCAGCTCGGTGCCGTTGTCGAGGGTGACGCTGCCCAGGCCGCCGAGCAGGTAGGCCAGCGTCACGGGGTCGACGGAGACGACGCCGTCGAAGCTGGTGTCGAAGGCGTCGCCGGTGAGCTCGCTCGCGATGGTGGCGGCGCGGGAGAAGTCGGGGCTGAAGGTGGTGTTGCGCAGGTCGGTGCCGATCGTGGTGGGAAAGACCGACCGCTCGCCCTCGGTGAGCTCCACCACCGGCTCGTCCACCGGACGCACGTCCAGGGCCGACCCCTGCCGGCCCATCGAGAGCCGGCCGTCGTCGGCGTCGATGACGGCGATCGAGCCGGGGATGCCGCCCAGGCTCCTCAGCTCGGCGTTGTTCTGGATCAGCAGGAGGTAGCGACGCGGGTCCTCGCCACCCAGCATCGTCGGCAGCAGGGCCCCGGCCGTGTCGGCGGCGGAGGCCGCGACCGTGGCCGAGTCGAGGGTGCGCTGCACGTCGCGCAGCGGGACCCGCAGCCGGCCGAAGACCTTGCTGGTGTCGATGGCCTGCACCTCCCGGTTGGACGTCGCGAGCACCTCGCTCGCGCTGGCCACGACCGGGGCGACGCGCTCGACGGCCTCCAGGTCGATGCGCCCGTCGCGGGGGGTGAAGGTGTCCAGGGCGATCTCGTCGGCGACGTCCACGACCGCCGGCAGTGCCCGGGTGGCGACGACGTCGAGCTCCCGGGCCAGCACGCGGATCGCGTCGAGGTCGTCCCCCACGAACGGTGACCACGCGGCCACGGACCACACGAGACCGTCGGAGCTGTCCCGGGCCTGCTCCGCCTGGTCCTGCAGCCGCTCCAGGCTCGACCTGGCGCCGTCGACGTCACCCGTGCTCACCTGGCCTGCGAGCACGGGCGCGCTGCTGCCGACGCGGTCCAGGGCGATGACTGCGCGAGCCACCTGCCACAGGAGCAGGATGAGCAGGAGGCTCAGGATTGTCACGACGACCAGGACGACGACGCGTCGGCGACGCTCGTCGCGCAGCAGATCAGCCCACATGGGTCACATCATCGGACGGGACGGGGTCGCACCGGGCGGTGACGAGGGCGTACGAGCAGCGCGGTCCGGTCTCAGGCACGTCGACGGTGCACGGCGATGACGGTGCCGGCGGCAGCCAGGACCAGGCCGAGCAGCATCAGCCACCAGGCCGGGCCACCGGTGTCGGGGAGGACCCCGGCGAGGAAGGACTCGTCGGCGCTGCCGTCGAGGGCCGCGTCGCGGTCGCCGGCGGCGTTCGCGCTGGCGTCGTCGAGACCGTCGACGAGGAGGCCGTCACCGTCGAGGCCGTCGGCACCGGCAGAGACGTCCTCGCCGTCGGCACCGCCGTCGGCGCCGCCGCCGTCACCGTCCAGTCCGCCGCCGTCGAGCCCGTCACCATCCAGGCCGCCACCGTCGAGCCCGTCACCGTCCAGGCCGTCGCCGTCGGCACCCGTGCCGTCGTCACCGCCACCGCCGTCACCGTCACCTCCGCCGTCACCGTCGTCGCCGCCGATCGGCAGGATCTCGACGACCGCGATGCGGGTGCTGAGGGCGCACGAGGCCCGGACCAGGGCGGTGCGGCGGGTGTCCACGACGGGCGTCCGGAAGACCTGGATCGGCAGCGTGGAGTCGTCGCCGGTCCGGGTCTCACCCAGGAAGGAGAGCGAGAGGTCGGTGGGGACGTCGGCGGACACGCTGATCGCGATGTCCTCACCACCGATGATGCTGGAGGTGTTCACCCCGAGGTCGCAGACGAGGTCGGGGTAGGCATCGGCCGCCTGGGCCGACTGCGCGGGGAGCACGACGGCGAAGGCCGCGACGAGGGCAGCGACGACCGTGACGCTGAGCTTCTTCATTGCGTGCTCCTGAGCTGACTGCTGTCCGATCCGCGATCGCCACCAGGCGTGGACGACCGGTCCCACCACCTCTCTGAACGAGCCGTGGCGGTCATCGGTTACGGCCCGGGGTCCACTTCGCGGTGCGAGCACCGCGCGTGCGCACGCACGAGGGCCCCGGCCGATCGGCCGGGGCCCTCGTGGAGCAGGGGTCGCGTCAGACGGAGACGGAGACCCTGTCGATGTCGACGACGACGTCGGCGACGACGCCCTGCGCCGCGGTCACGGCGAGGTCGACGGCCTCGGAACGCGGCGCGAGCGTGCGCAGCGTCCACTCGCCGGGACCGGCGAAGAACCGGAACTGGCCGGTGGCCGAGGTGGGGACCTCCGCGGTGAACTCACCGGTGCGATCGAGCAGGCGGACGTAGGCGTTGCCCACGGGCTCCTCGCCGCGGGTCACGACACCCTGGATGACGGACTGGTTCGCGACGTCGACGCCCTCGAGGCTCGGGCCGCCCTTGATGGCTCCGCACATGTCAGGCCTCCCCGCGCTCGTCGCCCAGTGCCACGGGCACGCCGCGCAGCGAGCCGTACTCGCTCCACGAGCCGTCGTAGTTCTTGACGTTGGTGTGGCCGAGGATCTCCTGCAGCACGAACCAGGTGTGCGAGCTGCGCTCACCGATGCGGCAGTAGGCGATGGTGTCCTTGGCGTCGTCGAAGCCGACGGCGGCGTAGAGCTCCCGCAGCTCCTCGTCCTTCTTGAAGGTGCCGTCGTCCTCGGCGGCCTTGCTCCACGGCACGTTGCCCGCCGTGGGGATGTGGCCGGCGATCTGTGCAGCCTCCTGCGGCAGGTGCGCCGGGGCGAGCAGGCGACCGGCGTACTCGTCGGGGCTGCGGACGTCGATGAGGTTCTTGGTGCCGATGGCCGCGACGACCTCGTCGCGGTAGGCGCGCAGGCTCTCGTCCGGCTCCTGCGCGGTGTAGGTGGTGGCCTCACGGCTGGGGACGTCGGCGGTGAGCTCGCGGGAGTCCAGCTCCCACTTCTTGCGGCCACCGTCGAGCAGGCGCAGGTCCTGGTGGCCGTAGTACTTCAGGTACCAGTAGGCGTAGGCGGCGAACCAGTTGTTGTTGCCGCCGTAGAAGACGACCGTGTCGCCGGTGCCGACGCCCTTCTCGCCGAGCAGCTTCTCCAGCTGGCCCTTGGTGACGAAGTCGTGGCGCACGCCGTCCTGGAGGTCCTTCTTCCAGTCCAGCTTGATGGCGCCGGGGATGTGGCCCTTGTCGTAGGCCTCGGTGTCCTCGTCGACCTCGATGAGGACGACGGACGGGTCGTTCAGGTGCTCCTCGACCCAGTCAGCGGTGACGAGCGCGTTCTCGCGGCTCATGGGATACCTCCGTTGTGCCCGGTGGGCGTTGTGGGAATGACGATGTGGAAAGGGCGGTCGGTCAGCCGCGCGCCGGTGTGAGCCGACGTGCGGTCAGGTACATCTCGCAGCCGAGGCACAGGCCGACGACTGCGTTGAGCAGGGCCGCGACGAGCGCCAGCGCCGTCGCGGTGAGGAACACGGCCGGCAGCCCGAGGGCGAGCCCGCCCAGGGCGACGACCGCGAACGTGAGTCCCACCAGCTGCGCGAAGCGCGGCGGGCGGGCGTCCTCGAGCTCGCTCGGCGGTGCCAGGCGTGGGGCCACCAGCCGCGAGTAGAGCAGGGAGTACGGCGAGAGCCGCAGGTCCACCAGGGCGCTGATCGCGAAGACCACCGTCTGCAGGGCGACGAGCGCGATGGCCAGCGGCGTCGAGGCCACGAGCGCCAGCGCCAGGACCACCGACGTGGCGGCGGCGTTGAAGCGCAGCGCACGCGGGTCGACGCGTTCGGGCTGGGACATGCGGACTCCTGCAGATGACGGCGCCACTGAGGGGCGGCTCCTGAGACGGGGGCGGTGTGCTCAGGCGTCGCGACACAGCGCGGAGCGCGTACGGCAGTTGTCGACCGCCAGGCGCCGCGTGAGGTGTGTCGTCAGGAACATGCGGCCAGCCTACGTCGGGGGGTGCCCGACCACAGCCCGGCGTCTCTTCATGTGAGACGAGCGTCCGCCATTCGATATGACCCAGGATGTTCGCACGTGCGAGATCAGCGGTGGCGGCCGGATACCATGGGCCCGCTGCCCCACCGGGCGGTACCGCATCGAGGGACGGACAGCTGGGCCCATGGCATCACATCGCGACGACACCGCGACCACAAGCGACGATGCTGATTCCGACAACGCTGGCCCTCGCCGCGGCTTCATCCGTCGGCACCGCGCGCTGTCCGCCGTCGTCGGCCTGTTCGCGACGCTGCTGCTCATCGCCGGCGGGTTCGCGATCTGGCTCAACAGCAGCCTGGGCGACATCGAGCGCGTCCCGGTGACGCTGGAGGACGCCGACCGCCCCGCCCCCAGCGAGGACGGCGACGCCATCAACATCCTGCTGCTCGGCACCGACGCCGGCAGCGAGCGCAACACCGACGGGCGCAGCATCCTGCAGGACGCCGCCTCCGGGGACTGGCCCTCCGGCAAGTACCGCAGCGACGCCACCCTGCTGGTGCACATCCCGGGCGATCGTGAGTCCGCCGTCGTCATGTCCATCCCGCGCGACAGCTACGTCGAGGTCAACGACGAGCGGGGCGAGTCCACCGGGCGCAACAAGATCAACTCCGCCCTGTCGCTGTACGGCCCCTCCGGTGCCATCTCCACGGTGGAGAACCTCACGGACCTGCGGCTGGACCACGTGGCGATGGTCGACTGGGACGGCTTCCGCTCCATCACCGACTCCCTCGGTGGCATCACGATGACCACCGACGAGGGCACGAGCGAGTACGACGGCGAGCAGGCACTGGACTACGTGCGCGAGCGCTACGACGTCGAGGGCGGCGACTTCGGCCGGATCCAGCGGCAGCAGAACTTCCTGCGCGCCGTGATGGTGCAGACGCTGAGCCGCGACACCCTGACCAACCCGCTGCGCCTGCGCAGCACGGTGTCGTCCGTCGCCCAGAACCTCGCGGTCGACGACGACTGGTCCAACGGCGACATCCGCTCGCTCGCGGTCGCGATGCGCGGCGTCCGCCCCGGCGACGTCACCTTCATGACCGTGCCGACGCAGGGCACCGACACGGTCCCCGACGCCGGCAGCATCGTCCGGCTGGACCCCGACGGCCTCACCAGCCTCTTCGAGGCGGTGTCCGAAGGTGGTCTGGTCGAGTACCTGGACGCCAACCCCGACCTCACCCTGCCGCCCTCGGACGAGGTCGACTGAGCCAGCACGGCCACGTAGCTGTCGTCTAGGGTGACCGGAGCCTGTCAACGACTCGATCGGGGAAGCATGGAACTGCGGGACTACGTCAGGATCCTCCGGCAACGGTGGATCCTGATCGCCGTGACGGTCCTTCTGGCGCTGGCCGCGGCCTCGGCCCTGACGTTGACCACCACGGCGCAGTACCAGTCGACCGCACGGCTGTTCGTCTCGACGTCGGAGTCCAACACCACCGACGCCTACCAGGGCGGACTGTTCTCCCAGCAGCGCATCACCTCCTACGCCAGCCTGATCACCGGCGAGGAGATGGCCCGGCGCGTGGCCGAGGAGCTCGACAGCGACATCTCCCCGCGGGCGCTGGCGGACCAGATCACCGCCACCGTCGAGCCGGAGACGGTGGTGCTGGAGATCTCGGTCACCGACGCCTCGGCCGACCGCGCCCGTGAGCTCACACAGACCACGGCCGAGGTCTTCACCGAGTACGTCACCGAGCTGGAGACGCCGCCCGGCCAGACCACCGCTCCGGTCAAGGCCTCGATCACCGACCGGGCCAGCGCCCCGGGCTCGCCGGTCTCGCCCCAGCCGGTCCGCAACCTCGGCCTCGCGCTGGTGCTCGGCCTGCTGCTGGGCGTCGGCATCGCCGTCCTGCGCGAGACCCTGGACACCCGGATCAAGTCCCCGCGTGACCTGCAGGAGGCCACGGGCGACGCACCGGCGCTGGGACACATCTCCTATGACAAGCGCACCCCGAAGCAGCCGCTGCTCAGCAGCCTCGACAGCCACTCGCCGCGGGCCGAGGCGTTCCGGGTGCTGCGCACCAACGTGCAGTTCCTGAACGTCGACTCCGCGGGCCGCGTCTTCGTCGTGACGAGCGCCCTGCCCGGCGAGGGCAAGTCCACCACCGCGTGCAACCTGGCGCTCGCCCTGGCCGACGGCGGCTTCTCCGTCCTGCTGGTGGAGGCCGACCTGCGCCGGCCCAAGGCCACCGGGTACTTCGGCCTCGAGCCCAATGTCGGCGTCACCACCGTCTTGCTGGGCAAGGTCGGCTTCGAGGACGCCGTCCAGGAGGTCAGCCCGCGCTGTGCCCTGATGGCCAGCGGGCCCACCCCGCCCAACCCGTCGGAGCTGCTGCAGTCCGAGGCGATGCACCGCCTGCTCACCGAGGCGCGCCAGCGCTATGACTACGTGCTCGTCGACGTGCCCCCGCTGCTGCCCGTCACCGATGCCGCGGTGCTCGCCGCCCAGGCCGACGGAGCACTGCTGGTGGTGCGCCACAACAAGACGACGAGCGACCAGGTGGAGGCGGCCGTCGACCGGCTGGAGTCGGTCGGCGCCAAGCTGCTCGGCAGCATCACCAACATGTCGCCGACGTCCAAGCGTGCCTCCGGGTACGGCTACGGGTATGGCTACGGATACGCACCGGACGCCTCCACCGTGGTCGCAGAGCCGACGCAGGGCACGAGCCGCGGCAGGCGTGGTGGGCGGCGTGCCGCCGGGTCGGGTGGAAGCACGGGTCGCAGAGCCGGCGGTGCAGGTGCCCCCTCGGAGGACCCGTTCGGAGGACCGCACCGGCGCCACCAGCCGGGCGAGCCGGAGCGCACGGCGCAGGCCGAGCGGCCCATCGCGCCGGACGAGACGGCCATCGAGGACGCACTCACGGTTGACCCCGACGGCCGCAACCGGCCTCGTCGCGGCCGCTGACCCAGCCCGGTCAGCTCACTCGGCGACGGCGTCCTGGCCCTCGTCCTCCTCGTCGTCCTCGCCCGCATCGGCCCACGTGGCTCCCCCGTCGGTGCTGACCCGCACCTGCGCGCCGGCGAGGGCGTAGACCGTCTCGCCGCGGGCGACGAGTGAGCGCGGCGGCTCCGAGGACGATGCACACCCGACGGGCCCCCACTGTCCTCCGCCGTCGCCGGAGGACAGCACCTGGGCGTCGCACTCCTCGCCGGGCACCAGCGCGAGGCCCTCGCCAAGCGAGGTGAAGGAGAGGTCCACCGCGTCGGGCAGGATGCCCAGCAGCGTCCATGCGACCCCGGTGTCGTTGGTGCCCCGGATGGCGCCGTCGGAGCAGAGCACCTTGGCGTTGCTGTCGCTGAGGGGGTCCACACGCAGCGCGTCGCACCCCGGCATGACGATGCCCGCCGGCGAGCCCAGCTCACCGCCGGAGGCGGCGACGTACCAGTCGTCGACGTCCTCCTCTGGCGACCAGTCCTGCCCGCCGTCGGTGGTGGTGAAGGCCCGGACGTCGCAGTCGGCGTTGTTGCCGATGACGGTCATCTCCTCGGCGGACTCGGCCTGCACGGCCAGCACCGTGCGCAGTGCGCTCTCCTGGTCCTCACCGTCCTCGGCAGGCTGCAGCGGCAGCGCCAGCTCGTCGAAGCCGCCGCCTCCATCGCTCGAGACGTCCACGCGCGCCGTGCCGGCCCGGGCACACGCGCCTCGCCAGGACCGCAGCACCGTGCCGTCGCCGGCCACAGCCAGCGCCACTGCGGCGTCCTCGCCGAACGCGGACTCGGTGGTCTCGCCATCCTCGGTCGTCCCCGACGTTGGGGAGGCAGCAGGGGACGTCTCGTCTGGCCCTTCTCCGTCGGGCCCAGCCGCGGAGTTGTCGGTGCGCGCCACGGCCACCAGCAGCACCACGTTGACAGCCACGAGCAGCCCGACGACCAGCAGGGCGAGCCTTTTCACGACGGACCTCCCGCTCCTCGTCTCGATGGTCTGGGGTCCATCGTAGGGGTGTACGAAGGGCTCCAGAACTTGCGCAAACATGTCACAAAAACAAGGGGTGCGTGCCATAGTGGGCGGCTGTTGGCGGTGAGGGACCGCGGACACGATCGCGAGGGGGGAACACTGCCGTGCGCGCCAGGCTGGTTCTCGCCATGCGTCGTGCGCGTGTGCCCCTGCTCCTGCTGCTCGACGGCTCGGCCTGGCTCGTCGCCCTCGCCCTCGCGGTGATGCTGCGGTTCGAGACCCCGGCCATCACCGCCACCTTCGACATGAGCGACGCCGGACGCAGCGTGCCGCTCTACGGCGTGCTCGTGCTCGGCGGGGTGGCCGCCGTGGTGCACTGCGCCCTGGCCTGGCTGCTGCGCCTGCACCAGGGCCGACACACCATCGGTGGGTTCGAGGAGATGTTCGCCCTCGGATCCATCGTGCTCGCCTCAGGCATCTTCATCGGCGTCATCAACATGATCGGCGGCCAGCAGATCGTGCCCCGGACGTCGGTGCTGGTGACCACCGTCGTCGTGTTCGTCCTGTGCGCCTGGCCCCGGGCCCTGTGGCGGGCCGTGGTGGTCCAGCCCAGGCTCACCCACGCAGCGGGCGTCGGCACGCCGGTGATCATCGCGGGCGCCGGCGAGGCAGGGCGTGACCTCGTGGGCACGATGCGCCGCGACCCCCGGGGCACCTGGGACCCGGTTGCCTACCTGGACGACGCCCCCGCCAGGAAGCACTTCCGGCACCGCGGCGTCACCGTCCGCGGCACCACGGACGACGCGGCTGCCGTGGCCAGGCGCACGGGCGCCACGACCCTCATCATCGCGATGCCGAGCGTGGACTCCACCGTCATCTCCCGCGTCTACGAGCTAGCACGCCAGGCAGACCTCGACGTCAAGGTCCTGCCCAACGTGCACGAGCTGCTCGACGGCCGGGTGTCCCTGGCCGACGTCCGCGACATCTCCCCCGCCGACCTGCTCGGCCGGCACCAGGTGGAGACGGACCTGGACTCCATCGCCCACTACCTCACCGACCGGCGGGTGCTCGTCACCGGAGCCGGGGGGTCGATCGGCTCGGAGCTGTGCCGCCAGATCAGCCAGTTCTCTCCTGCACGGCTCGTGATGCTCGACCGTGACGAGTCGGCCCTGCACGCGCTGCTGCTGAGCCTCGGGGGCCGGGCCGACCTGGAGTCGCCCGACGTGGTGCTCGCCGACATCCGCGACGCGGACCGGGTGCGCGAGGTCTTCCAGGAGCACCGCCCCGAGGTGGTCTTCCACGCCGCGGCGCTCAAGCACGTCAACATCCTGGAGCGGCACCCGCAGGAGGCCGTCAAGACCAACGTGCTGGGCACCGCCAACGTCCTGACGGCCGCTGCCGACGCCGCGGTCGAGCACTTCGTCAACATCTCCACCGACAAGGCCGCCGACCCCGAGAACGCCCTCGGCTACTCCAAGCGCCTCGCCGAGGGGCTCACCGCCCAGCGGGGCGCCCAGGCGGACGGCACGTACATCAGCGTGCGCTTCGGCAACGTGCTCGGCACCCGCGGCTCGGTGCTGGGCACCTTCTCCGCCCAGATCGCCGACGGCGGACCAGTGACCGTCACCCACCCGGAGGTGACCCGCTTCTTCATGACCGTGGACGAGGCGGTGCAGCTGGTGGTGCAGGCCGCGGCCATCGGGCGTGACGGGGAGGCGCTCGTCCTGGACATGGGCACACCGGTCAAGATCATCGACGTCGCCCGGCAGATGATCGACCAGGCTGGCGAGAAGATCGACATCGTGTTCACCGGGCTCAAGCCCGGTGAGAAGCTGCACGAGGTGCTCTTCGCACCCTCGGAACCGGACGAGCGGCCCGTGCACCCGTTGATCTCCCACGTGACGGTCCCGCACGTCGACACGGCCGGTGACGTCTTGTTGCGTCCAGACCGTGCTGACACCATGGTCGAGATGCGACATGCGTGCGAGGCGATGACCCGACCCCACGCTGGGGACGCCGGCCGATGACCCGGATCCACCTGTCCTCCCCCGACGTCGGAGAGCTTGAGGAGCGCTACCTCGTCGACGCCATCCGATCTGGCTGGGTGGCGCCCCTGGGGCCGCACGTCGACGCCTTCGAGCGTGAGATGGCCGACCGCGTCGGCACGTCCCACGCCGTGGCGCTCTCCTCCGGCACGGCGGCACTGCACCTCGCCCTGGTCTCGTGGGGCGTGGGCCCCGGAGACTTCATCCCGACGTCGACTCTCACCTTCGTCGCCACAGCAAACGCCATCACCTACACCGGCGCCACGCCCGTCTTCGTGGACTGCGACCTGGTGACCGGCAACATCGACCCCGAGCTGCTGGACCACGCCATCACCGAGCTGCGCCGTGAAGGCAAGAACGTCCCAGCCGTCGTCCCGGTAGACCTGCTCGGCAAGTGCGCCGACTACGAGGCCATCAGCGAGGTGGCCCGTCGGCACGACGTGCGCATCCTCTCCGACGCGGCCGAGTCTCTCGGCGCCTCTCGGGCGGGCGTGCAGGCCGGCGGCTGGGGAGACGCAGCCGTCCTGTCGTTCAACGGCAACAAGATCATGACCACCTCCGGTGGCGGCATGCTGCTCACCGACGATGCCGGCCTGGCCGACCACGTCCGCTTCCTCGCCACCCAGGCCCGCGAGCCCGCCGTGCACTACGAGCATCACGAGGTGGGCTACAACTACCGGTTGTCCAACCTGCTCGCCGCCGTCGGACGAGCCCAGCTGGAGCGGCTGGACTCGATGATCGCCCGCCGACGCCAGCGTCGCGAGGCATACGCCGAACTGTTTGCCGAGGTTCCTGGTGTGGAGATCTTCGGGCGTGAGCGCGACACGCAGGACAACTGCTGGCTGACCGCCATCGTCGTGAACCCGGAGACGGCTGGATGGTCGACCACGGACCTGCTCGAGGCACTCGCCGAGGACGACATCGAGAGCCGACCGCTCTGGAAGCCCATGCACCTGCAGCCCGTCTACGCCGGCCGCCCGTCCTTCCTGACCGGGGCCTCGGATTCGCTGTTTCGCACGGGCCTTTCGCTGCCCAGCGGTTCCGCCATGGACCAGACGGCTCGTGATCGAGTGCTGGGGCTGATCGAGACATTCCTGCGAGCCACCTTGTGACGCCTCTCCGCTTCACCCCTATCGGCTCGTTCTTCGAACTTGCGAATGACGACCTGGTGAGAGACGTTGCCGAGATCCCGTGGCAGCAACCTGACACTTCGCTCGCATACCTCCAATCCGGGCAACAGGCACTTCGTGCCTGTGCCAGCTACCTTTCCGAGGTAGAGGGACGAGATATCGTGGTCGTACCGGAGTTTGCTTGTGACAGCATGCTCGCTCCGTTTCCCCAAGCGGAATGGACGCTCGTCTCGTTTCCTGTCGACGCCTCTCTCCGTCCAGACACGCACGCACTCTCGACGATCATCTCGCAACACGAGCGCTGCGTCGTCCTCACGATGGCGTACTTCGGCGCCGCTCCCGACTCCGAGCACATCGCGACGCTGCAGATTCTGCAAGCAAAGGGGGCCCGGGTCATTGAGGACGAAACGCACCGTGTGCTGACTGCCAGCACCCGTCCCATCGGCGACGTGGCGGTGGCCAGTCTCCGCAAGACTATTCCCGTTCCGGACGGGGCCTACCTACGAGGGGTCTTGGCTCCTGCGATCCTTGAACACTCAGCTCCCGAGGGCCCGAGGTCCCACCCGGGGTGGGAGGCGATGGAGGCGAAGTCAGCTGGCGACCTCGAACGGGCAGGTGAGTTGTTCACGCAGAGCGACCGTGCTCTCTCCCAGCTAGAACCCGCGCTGCTGTCACCGCGCACGCTGGAAGCTCTGTCCCGGCTTAGCCACCGGCAACTGGCCAATCGTCGAACTTCCAACGCAGAAGCACTCCGATCCGCTCTTCCGGTGAACCACGAGATCCTTGTCGAGGCTAGTGTGCCGTCCCATCTCCCGCTGCGGGTGGACGAGCCTCGCGCGATGCAGCAGGCCCTCGCGAAGCAAGCGATCTACTGCCCCATCCACTGGCCGCGTCCACCCCGCTTGGCCGAGGCCTCCTTTCCCTGTGATCTCATCTCGCTACCCATCGACCATCGCTACAACCGAGCAGACATGAGCCGCATCGGGACTGCCGTCCGAGAGCTGGTCAACGCATGATCGAACTCGCCCAGCGCAACCCCGTGGCACCCCCCACCATCTACGCCGAGGCGCAGTATGGACGCGCGGTCTCGGCGTCCGAGGGGGGCGACTGGCGCGTGGCCAGTACACCGGACGGCCGCTTCCAGGTGCCGCTCCTCATCCGCCCTCTGTCAATTGATGGCGCCAGAGACGCCATTACGCCCTACGGGTACGGCGGTATCCACATCGATACATCGCTACGGCCGGATGAGCGATCAGCTCTGTGGAGCGCCTTCCTCCAGTTGCTGTGCGACCAGAACATCATCTCCGTGTTCTTCAGATTCGCACCGTTCGCCGCCAGCGGCAGCGCGGCACAGGTTCGCGCACTCGAAGGTCTAGAGGTCGAGCATCTCTCAGACACCGTCCTGGTGGAGATCTCAGATCCGGACTCCATGTGGTCGACGATGCGGGGCCGGGCTCGGACGGCAGTGCGGGCGGCCGAGAAGGCCGGACTGAGCGCGACAGTCGGGTGTGTCGATGAAGAAGGTCTCGACACGTTCCGTTGTCTCTACGACCAAACAATGGAAAGAGTCAGCGCCGCTGGTCAGCACCGGCACGGTCTGGACTACTACCACCAGCTCCTCGAGAAACCCGACCGTGTGCGGATGGTCCGCGTCGTCGACAGGGAGCGAACGGCCGTAGCAAGCTGTCTCGTCCTGCTCGACAGCGATATCGCGCACTACCACCTGTCTGGATCAAGCGGAACTGCCCCGGGCGCAACGAACCTGATGCTGTGGCGCCTCTTGACGTGGGCCGGGGAGAACGAGAGGACGTCCGTCCACCTCGGGGGTGGGCTCCGGGCCAACGACTCGCTTTTCGACTTCAAGCAGTCCTTCGGTGGCTCCGCCCGGCCGTTCGAGATTGGTCGGCTTGTCGTGGATCGTCCGCAGTACGAGGCCATGACGGTGGCCCGATCCCAGGAGCTCGAGACATCCCCGTCCGCCCTTTCCGAGACCGGCTTCTTCCCGGCCTACCGTGCTACCAGCGCCTAGGATCCTGCCCATGTATCTGAGCGTCCGTCGGTTCGCCGAGGTCATCCTCTCCGGGATCGCTCTCGTCCTGTCCGCGCCGCTCTTCGCGATCATCGCAGTACTCGTGAGGACCCGGATGGGTCAGCCCGTGATCTTCGCGCACCGACGGATAGGTCACCGCGGGCCATTCACACTGTACAAGTTCCGCACCATGGTCAACGGAGCAGAGGAGGCAGGCGGCGGCTATATGCCAGCCGGGCTAGACCTTGTTCCACCACTCGGCAAGGCACTCCGACGGACCAGTCTCGACGAGCTTCCCCAGCTTGTGAACATCCTGCGAGGTGACATGTCATTCGTCGGGCCTCGCCCAGCCCTGCCGAGCCAGGTCGAGCGCTACACCGAGGAGCAACGTGGCCGGTTGAAAGTACCGCAGGGGGTCACTGGGCTCGCGCAGGTCCGGTATCGCAACGACGCGCTGTGGTCTGTGAGGATCGAGTCCGACCTTGAGTACGTCCGTCGCGTCGGTCCCGTGCTCGATGCCAGCCTGTTGTGGAGCACGATCGTCGGAGTTGCCACGGCACGGGGGGTGCGACTCGACCAGACAGCCGGAGAGGTCGACGACCTTGGTCGTGCTGAACGCCAGGACAAGGAGCCACCGCGATGACGAACAAGAGCGTCACCCTTCGACCGCTGGAGCGCGATGATCTCGGGTTCTTGGCCGAACTCGCGAACGATCCGGGTGTCAGAAACCGCGTCGTAGGTTGGGACTGGCCTCTCGCCCGGTCCACCCAAGAGGCCTGGTACGACCGCGCGGCCAGTTCACCGACCGAGCGCCGCTTCACGGTGTTGAACGAAGCAGGCGAGCCCATCGGCATGACGGGCTTGTGGGACGTCGACTTCCGCAACGGCAACGCGATGACGGCACTCAAGCTGGGCGGATCACGCGACGTTCGCGGGCAGGGCTACGGCGCGGCCGCCGTGCGTGCCATCGCCGACTTTGCCTTCCAGGACGTGGGTCTGCACCGACTCCACAGCACAATCTTGGCGACCAACGCCCCGTCCCTGCGGGTGTACATCGACAAGTGCGGCTGGCGTGAAGAGGGGCGCCTCCGCCAACATGTCTGGCGCGCTGGAAAGCATATTGACCTTGTGCAGGTTGGCATCCTGAGTTCTGAGTACCTTTCGAAACCTATGAGTGTGGAACCATGACACTTTCCACCCGGATCGCTAGGTCCGCGCCTCCCTACGGTTGTGCGTGCCACCGTTGCAAGGGTGCTCGCACGATCGGTGTCGGCACGAATCCGGTCTTGGGACCGAGAGCTATCGGCGTGTGTCCTTTGCGCGGCTGTGCCAATGGCTGACGATGTTGAAGGTCACGCTGGCCCTCGTCGGCTTCCCGAGGTGCGACTTGTCCTCGGGGTCACGTCGCCGCTCTCACTTCGGCTGCTAAATGGATTCCCCGAGTTCCTCGCTTCTTCGGGCGCCGACGTACATGTCGTGCCCGAAGGAGAAGGCAGCACCGCACACCCTGGAGTCCAGCACCACCACATCTCTATGGCAAGAGAGCCGAGGCCATTCGCGGACCTGCTCGCGATGCTGCGGTGGCATCGGATGTTGCGACGGGTTCGCCCCGATATCGTAGAGACCGGCACTCCGAAAGCGGGCCTCCTCGGAATGGTGGCGGCACGCTGGGCGGGAGTTCCAGTTCGCGTCTATCTCCTACGAGGGCTAAGGCTCGAATCTGAACACGGCCTCAGACACAAGCTCTTATCCCTTCTCGAACGAGTCGCCTGTGGAAACGCCACGCACGTCATTGCGGTCAGTCCGAGTCTGCGAAATCGCGCCATCGAGTTGGGGCTCTGCGCTGAGCCCAAGATCGTTGTGATTGGTAAGGGTAGTTCAAACGGAGTGGCCGTGAGGAACCCTTCCGATCCGTCCGACGTGGCAGACCTACGCCGCGAACTCGCTATCGGCATCGACGAGAAGGTCATCGGCTTTGTCGGGCGACTGACTCCCGACAAGGGAATTGCAGACCTGAACGAAGCGAGCACGATGCTTGGCCAAGCCGGCACTAGGCATGTCCTACTCATAATTGGCGGCGCTGATGGCGACGATTCGCCGCCTATCTTGGAGGGTCAAACTCGCCAAGAGAGGCGCACTGTATGCGCCGGCCACGTGGACGATCCGGAACGATACTTCCCGCTCATGGATGTGCTGTGTCTGCCAACATATAGGGAGGGGTTCCCGAACGTAGTGCTCGAAGCTGCGGTTGCCGGGGTACCCACTGTCACGACATCGGCTACTGGCGCAAAGGACTCGGTTATCCATGACGTTACCGGCCTCGTTGCGCGGGTCGGCGATGCCGAAGATCTCGCCCGTTGGCTGACGGTTCTAGTTGAGAACGACGCGTTGCGGCACCGGCTAGGAGCCGCAGCGGCAGAGTACGTCTCGACGCACTTCTCGAGACAGGTGGTTCAGGCCTCCCACGCCGACTATCTCTTCAGCTTGCTCCCACAGACTCAAGGCTCCCAACGCCGCCATCAACAACTCAGCGCGAAGATTCACACCGACACCCCAGAGTATGGAGGTCAACAATGAAGGTTCTGGTCACTGGCGGCGCCGGGTTCGTCGGCAGCAATCTGTGTGCGGCACTCACCCGACAGCCCGAGGTGCAACAGGTCCGGGTCATCGATGACTTCTCCACCGGTTTCGTCTCAAACCTGGAGGGTCTCCCGGTCGAGCTCGTCGAGGGCAGCATTGTCGATCCAGACGTGCTCGCGCGGGCAGCTGACAGTGCCGATGCAATCGTTCATTTGGCTGCCCTCGGGTCAGTTCCGCGTAGTGTCGCCGACCCATTCGGGTCCCATGAGGCGAACGCCACGGGCACCCTTAATGTGCTCCAGGCAGCTCGACGCAGCAACAACGCTCACGTGGTTCTTGCTTCGTCTTCGTCCGTGTACGGCGCGAACCCGACGCTTCCGAAAGCCGAAACATTAGCCTGCGCTCCGATGAGCCCGTACGCGGTCTCGAAGTTGGCGACGGAGCAGTACGCCATGGCATTTCATCACTGCTACGAACTCCCCGTATTGCCGTTTCGCTTCTTCAACATCTACGGCCCTCGCCAGCGCGCTGGGCACGCGTACGCTGCTGTAATCCCCGCATTCCTAGATGCTGCACTTCGCGGTGACACCTTGACCGTCCACGGATCTGGCGAACAATCCCGAGACTTCACCTATGTTGGAACGGTTGCGGAGCTCATCACCTCGGCACTCCTGCAGCGAACGACTTCGCCGCCATGCAATCTGGCCTTCGGCACCCGGACGTCGCTGCTCGACATCGTGAAACTCATCGAGACCACGCTCGGTCACTCGATCGACGTGGAGCATGTCGAGGAGCGTCCCGGCGACGTCAAGCACTCGCAGGCCGACAACAGTCGACTTCGCGCCTTGTTCGGAGAGGTCGCGCCGACTCCGCTCCCGACCGGACTCTCGAATACGGCGGAGTGGATGAGAGAGTTCCGCGCGCTGTGAGCCACCCATCGATAACGTTCCTCTGGGGTCGAGTGACCGGTATCGGAGGCACCGAGCGCCGAGCGGCCGAGTTCATACCGCGGCTGGCCGAGCTCGGCGTGGACTGCCAATCGCTCCACCTCGGGGAGAAGGGCGCTCGATTCGACTCCTTCCTCCACAGCCTCGGCCCAAGGACTCTCCGGGCCACATCTCCGTTGGACGCTCTTCGGCATCTCCGCAATGAGCGGTCAGACGTCATCCTCGCGTTCGGACTCCGCGCCTCGCTCATCGCCAGGTTCGCTCGCCTTGTAGGAACGCAGGCGCTCGTCGTGGACGCGAGGAACGGTTTGGAGTACGGGCGCGGTCGTGCCGGATGGACGGTCGACCGCTGGACGCAGCGGCTCGTCCACCGATACATGACCAATTCTCAGGCAGCGGCCGAGGTCTTGACCCGGCACGGCATAGCGCCGCATCGGGTGCGCACCAACGCCAGTGCGCTTGGGGGCGACTGGCTCTCGAAACAGGATGTCGTTCGAGAGAAGCGACGTGTTCTGATGATCGGCAACGCCCGACCGGAGAAGGCGCAACTCGATGGGGTTGCGGCAGCTCTCGCGGTCGATATCCCCCTACACCTAGTCGTATTCACGAACGACGGCTCCGCCGTGCGGAACGCGTGGGCACTCGCTGCTCCGGGATCAGAGAAAACTATGGAGATCTTCGAATCGACCTTGGTCACTCCAGCGGACTACGCACGCGCTTCGGTCTTGCTGCATCCATCTCGTTCCGAGAGTCTTCCTCGGGTCGTGCTGGAGGCGAAAGCGCAATCCGTTCGCGTCGTAGCGACAGATGTTGGTGACACCGCCATGGTGCTTGGTCCGCGCGACCGCTGCGTTCCCCCCGCAGACCGCAAGTCTCTGACCAACGCCCTCAAGCTTGCCCTCGACGAGTCCGCTTCAGCCAGTGAGCTACCGGATCCCGTCCGGACGATCGATCAGTATTGCCAGGATCTTCTCGAAGTGTGCGCGATCCCACGATGAGGCCGCGCCAAGACGCATGCATCTGGCTAACCTCCCTCGCCACCATCCCGGCTGGCATCGTCGCAGGCCTCGTGGCCGTTGTCAGCCCCACCCTCGCCGGGGCGGTAGCGGCGAGCGTTGGAACGGTCGTGGCTGCTTTGCGGTGCCCCCAAGTCGTCCTGGCGGTAGGGGTCGGGGCGACGCTCACCTCTTCGCAATTCGGACCGGCAGTTCTCGCCGGCTCCTACCTCCTGGTCTTGGGCGGTGCAGTCGCAGCTATCGACAGCGTCGCGAATCGGCGAACTGTCGGCTTGTGGGGCGCCCTACTGACAACAACACTCGGCTGGTTGGGATTCCGACTGCTGCTAGAAGCGGAGGTGGACGTCGCCCGCGCCGTCGCCGCGAGTGCGGGTGCACTCATCTTGGCTCTAGCTTGTCGACACAAAGAGAGCGACTGGGTGCCGCCCTTCGCGATCGTCGGTCTCTTGTTCGTCGCCGCGAGCATCGTTCTAGGCTCGGTGGACCCAACCGGCCTGCGTCTTGAAGGGATCTCAGGTAACCCGAACCGAATGGTGTTCGGCCTGCTGATCTTTGCGCCTCCCATGGTGGCGTACATGTTGAGGAGAGTCACTCCCCTCGCCACGCTAGCGATGGGAGCCGGGGTTGTCGCGGTGCCGATCGCGATTCTCCGGTCGGGCTCAGATCAGGGGATCGCCGGACTGGCCGCCTTGCTCCTTGCCGGAGCACTGGTCGTATCGAGACGCCTTGACCGTGTCGGCACGCTCATCACGGCAGCACTCGGAGTGACCGCACTGGCACTCGCGGGTCTGCAGCAAGATGTCGTCTCGACTCTCTCCAACGACACCCTGTCACTGTCAGGCAGGACCGATCTATACGGAGTGGCGTGGCGGGACTTTCTCGCCAGTCCGTTCATCGGCTCCGGCACTCTTCGGGTGAGCGAGGGCCTTGTTGTAGAGCGATCCACCCACAATTCCATCCTCGGATTCGCAGCTGCCACCGGGATCGTCGGCGCAGTGCTCTGGATCGCGGCTCTCGTCATAGCGGCGCATTCCGCCCTCCGGAGCCTCCGCGCCGGGACTCTCGCGCTCGCGTCAGTCATCGTCGTCGTCGTCTCCCAGATGGTTCAGTCGATCGAGCTCGCCCCAGCAACGTGGGCCATTCTTGCGCTGGCAGTCCCCAGGAAGGAAACGGTATGAAGAGACCGGTCGTGACGTTGGTGTCAGGAAGTTTCTGGCCGCGCGAGGGAGGGGCCGAGCGGCAACTTCGGACAGTTCTTTCTGAGCTCGCGGCATCGAGTGAACGTGTTCAAGTCGTCACCCAAGCACTTCCCGGTCAGCCGAAACGGTACGTCGACCCCCACCTGCCCCTGACGGTCCACAGAGTTGGGTCCAGCGCTGCTCTCTCCAAGGCGCCGCGGCTTGGGCAGCTGACGTTCGTGGTCGCCGCGTTTCTGCAGGTTCTTTGCTCCAGGCCCGCGACGGTCGTGTCGCTCCAGTTCGGCTCTGCCACAGTGGCCGCGTCGATGGCCGCCAATATCATCCGCGCACGACACGTCGTTCGACTCACCGGTGGTGGAAGTGAGACCTTCAGAAGTGAGCCGGAGGCCCGCGCCTCATCTAGCCGCGGTCGCTTGCTGGTACAAATTGGAACATGGGGACGCGGGAAACTTTTGATCGCTCCCGCCCGCCACCTACTCAACGACTTCAGCGAGTTCTTCCCGAGCATCGCGATCGAGACGAGGCTGCTGCCCAATGGCGTCGATGTCGACCCGCCACATGCTGGCACGGAGACGTCCCGCCTAGGGGTGCTTTGGTACGCGCGGAGCGGGACCCCGCGAGACGCTCCGGTTCTCCACGAGGTCGCAGCTCATTGCCCCGAGCTAAGCTTCACAGTCATCGGCGCAGCGGTGGACTCGACCCTGCCGAACATCCAATCCGCTGGCTGGATCGAGAAGCCGGCCTCTCTCCTCACACAGGTGCGGTGTCTGCTGAACACTTCTCCTTCCGAGGGATCGCCGAACCTTGCACTCCAAGCGATATCCAGCGGCTGCCATGTCGTAGGTGGACAGAATGCCGGACTGGAAGAACTCCGAGGAGATTTTCCTACCCACGTCCATACGTGCGACCTAGCCGACCCGACGGAAGTGGCGCAGGAGCTACTGCGGTGCCACCTCCTTGAACTACCCGGACAGGGCAGGGTCACAACATCCACGGAAGCGTCGCGCATGTGGCGCGAAGAGATGATCGGAGCGACCTCTTTGAACTCGAAGCGAACGATCCCGGCGCCCAAACCTCTCATAGCTTGGCTTGCCTACGCCCTATTCGTCAGCCACCTTCCGAGCTGGCTCCGCACCGGGAAGCGTCTCCGGGTCCTCTGCGCGAGGGGCTTCTGCGCATCCGTCGACAAGACGGCCACCATCAATCGGAAGGCCCGCCTCAGTTGGCGCGTCACCATCGGGCCGCACGGCGGCGTAGGAGAACGCTCGATTCTCAGCGGTGAAGTCCACATCGGGCCGCACGTCACCATGGGGCCAGACTGCTACTTCGTCACCGGAGACCATCCAGTCCCTCCAGATCACGGGTCTTTTCGCGACATGCGGTCCGTTCACAGGCCCATCCGCGTCGAGGAGGATGCGTTCATCGGCGGACGTGTGACGGTTCTCCCTGGTGTGACCATCGGCCGCGGAGCGGCCGTAGGAGCTGGATCCGTTGTCGCGAAGGATGTTCCACCCGGGGCAACGGTCGTAGGCAACCCAGCGAAAATCGTCAAGACACGGAAAGTTTAGGACGATCCGATGAAGGCAATCTTCCGGCGAACTCCCGACCGCCAGGCCGACGACTACACCGCGAGTCACGTCGGCCGCGGGACGGACTACGATCACAATTTCGATTTGCTTGCCGTCCGCGCCTTGCTGACCGAACTTGAATCACAAGCGATCGCGAAGTTGCTTGAGAACGTTTCTGTGGACCGTGTGCTCGATATCGCTTGCGGCACAGGTCGCATCACCTCCCTGCTCAGCGATGTGTTCCCGGGCGCGCAGATTACGGGCGTCGACGTTTCTCGCTCGATGCTCGATGTCGCTCGAACGCGAGTCTTGAGCGCGGAGTTCACCCACTGCGACATTAAAGATCTTCATCGAGAGGTACCGGATGGATCAATCGATCTTGTCAGTGCATTCCGGTTCTTTCCCAATGCCGACCAAGCGCTGAGAGACGAAGGCTTCAAAGCAGTCGCGCGCGCAGTCCGCCCTGGTGGTCATTTGCTGCTGAACAATCATCGGAACTTCTGGTCACCGTCCTACGTCGTGCGACGTACACGCGGTTCCGCCGCGCCCGGGGCCCTCAACCGCGAGCTTCTCCAGCCACTTCGCGAACGTGGATTCCACGTCGTAAAGTCCCACTCTCTGGGGGTCCTGCCTCACTCAGACTCGCACGTTTACGGATTCTCTGACTCCATCGCTGAGCGAATTGAGTCCTACAACTTGAATCGCTTGAGCCGCCGACATCGTCTCGGCACCAACACCATCTGGCTCCTGAAGCGTTCTGGATGAAGCGCGCTTCGAGTGGCAGTCCGATTGTCGAGCTCCTCGGACTTCCCGGAGCCGGCAAGTCCACCGCGATCCAACGCATCGAGATCGAAACGGCATCTTCCACACAGACTGAGTGGAGCAACGCGTACAACCAGTCTCGCCTCTTGCCTCCGACGATGGCCCTGTTTCTGCGCGCTCCGTGGGTCCACTCAGTGCTCTACGTGCTTTTCATCATGCGGGGTGCCAGTTCGGGCCCGGAGCTGCGGAGAGTCGCCTCCGTGACGAGACGGTACCTATCAGCCAAGGCCGGCCGAACCACTCCGACATTCTTCGATGAAGGCCCGCTGCATGCCCTGTTCGTCGGGCTCTATGGAACACGGCGTCGTCGTGGTAGCGACGTACTTCTCCGTTGGGCAGTCAGGATGCTGTCCGCTTCGATAGACATCTTCATCTGGTTGGACGTACCCCGGGGCGACTGTGTCGCCAACTTTCTTCGCCCAGGTCGGTCATCAGCCCGCTTCAACGAAACAACGAGTGCCGACGAGATCCAGACGTTTCTCCACGACCGCAGTTATGAAGCGATCGTCGAGGCACTCGCACAATCGACGGCGTCAAAGGTCATCAGGCTCCCGACGGTCGATGAGGTGGTCAGGTTCGCCTCAGAGGTCCCGGTCCCCTGGCGTCCCGGTACCGAAGGCCCGTTTCCGCCTCAATAGTGCAGCAGCGACAGCCACCGCCACGCAGGGACCGAGCGAGGAGGCCGCAGCTGCACCCAGCAGGCCGAAGGTCGGCACGAGCGCTGCGAGCGAAATCAGCATCGCGCTGGCGCCAGCCATGCTGGACATGGTGATGATCTGTGGACCCGAGACAATCCGTGCGTGCGCGGTCAAGACCTGGAGCACCCCATAGCCGGTCACACCCACCGACGAGACGACGAGCACTCCGTAGGCCTCGCTGAACTCGGCACCATAGGCCACAAGGATCAGCGGATACCCCACGGCAACGAGGACGACACTAGCTCCGGCTCCCGTGTAGAGCGCTCGCACGGCGTTCGTCCGTGCGGACCCGCCCAAGCTCATCGTGGCTGAGTAGGTGGTGACGGCAGCGAACTGGGCCGGGACGAGCCCTGCCAAGGTGGCTGTTGCGAGTCCGACCGAGTAGACGCCGGCAGCCGCCGGCCCGAGCCAAGCGAAGACCAGCAACGTGTCAGCACGCATCATGACGAACTGCGCGAGTCGAGCGGGCTGCCACGTTAGTCCCCCTCGTACCAGTCGATCGAGACCCTGTGGGGGAAGCACAGGCTCCACGGCCGGGGGGACGCTCTTCTTGAGCACAGCCCACGCGAAGAGCGGCATCGGCACGAGGTAGGAGAGGATGATGATCGCTCTGACACTGTCAGTATCGAGACCGTACGTCAGTGCCACGATCGCTGCCCCGATGGCCATGCCAACCTGCTGGAGCACTGCTCCCCAAGCAGCAATCATCGGGCCGGCAAGAGCATTGGAGATCATGCCAAGCTGCGCTCCGACCAAGAACGCGAATGTGCCGGCTGCAAGCCACGCCACCCCACCCCCGAGCACGAAGCCGAGCAGCATCACCACCCCAGCCAGAGCGGCGTAAAGTGGCCAGAGCCGAACGATCCTCCGCGGTACTGACCTCAGGTCAGCTCGACGTCGACCATCCTTAAGGACCTGTTGAGCGAGATCTAAGTTGACGACGAGGAAGGCAAGGGCGTTGGCGGCTGCGTAGGCACTGGCGATTCCTTTGACCTCGGCGCCCCCGAGGCGAGCGATGATCACGCTCGCGACGACACCCAGCAAGGTGCCGAGGACTCTCAGCCCTGAGGCTCCGACGACCGGGTGCCGGGCCATCCGGCGGAGCCTCGATCCGAGGCGTGCACTCATGGCAGTGCCTAGCTCGTCGGGATCATGAGCAGGCGAACCATGCCCTAGAGCCGAGCATCGGACTGCTCCTTCGGAACGATTCCCTTGAGGTCATAGAGCACGTGGTCGCCGTCGACACCGAACGCCCGTAGTCCTTCTGAGCCTAGGTCACGGAACTCCTGATGGGCGACGGCCAGGACAACCGCAGCGTAGGCGCTTGACTCCGGATCCGATACGGTCTCGATCCCGTACTCCTCGAGGGCCTCGTCAGCGTCAACCCAGGGGTCGTGGACGTCGACCTTCAGACCGAACTCGGTGAGCTCCGCGACGATGTCGACGATCCGCGTATTGCGCAGGTCCGGGGTGTTCTCCTTGAACGTGAGGCCGAGAATCAGCACCCGGGCACCTCGTGTGTCGATGCCACGTCGGAGCATCTCCCGGACGAGCTGGTACGCGACGTACTCGCCCATCGAGTCGTTCAGGCGGCGGCCCGCGAGGATCACCTCTGGGTGGTAGCCGACCTCCTGGGCCTTGTGCGTCAGGTAGTACGGGTCCACACCGATGCAGTGACCGCCCACCAGGCCGGGCTTGAAGTTCAGGAAGTTCCACTTGGTGCCGGCGGCGGCCAGGACGTCGTGCGTGTCAATGCCCAACCGGTTGAACACCATCGCCAGCTCGTTGATCAAGGCGATGTTCACGTCACGCTGGGTGTTCTCGATGACCTTGGCGGCCTCAGCCACCTTGATCGACGGCGCGCAGTGGGTGCCCGCCGTGACGACCTCACGGTAGAGGGAGTCGACGAATGCCGCAGCCTCCGGCGTCGAGCCAGAAGTCACCTTGCAGATCGTCTCGAAGCGGTGCTCCTTGTCGCCCGGGTTGATGCGCTCGGGGCTGTACCCCACGAAGAAGTCCTCATCGAGAACGAGGCCACTCACCTGCTCCAGGAGGGGAACGCAGTCCTCCTCCGTCGCCCCCGGATAGACGGTCGACTCGTAGATGACGACGTCCCCCGGCTGCAGCGCCGCTCCGACCGTCCGGGTCGCCGCGAGGACTGATCCCATGTCCGGCTTCTTGTGCGCGTCGATCGGCGTGGGCGTCGTGACGATGAAGACGTTCACCGAGGCCAGCTGCTCCGGATCGGTCGTGAAGGTCAGGCGCCGTGCGGCAGCGAGCTCGTGGTCCGAGAGCTCCCTGGTCCGGTCATGGCCTCGGTTCAGCTCCGCCACGCGGGACTCGTTGATGTCGAACCCGACCACATCGAACTTTGCGGAGAACGAGGCCGCCAGTGGCAGCCCCACGTAGCCGAGCCCGATCACACCGATCCGTACATCTCGCAGTTCCATCATCATTGCGAGGAATTCCCCCATAGATCTCGATCGAGTGCGTGGCGGCCCCACGCAGCATAGGCGAGTGGCGGCTCACGGACCACGTCTTGGCGTAAAGCGCCCGTGGCACGCGTGAGCATCCACGCCCGGCCTGGAGCGAGGGTGTCAGTGCAAGGACGGTCAGCGGGCGGGGACGCCGTCGAGCACGGTCTCGACCTGCTCGCGGCTCGGCAGGCCCGAGGCTCGGCCGACGATCGTGCCCGTGGCGTCGAGGACGACGACGGTGGGCGTGCGGCGGACGTCGAGCCGGCGGACGAGGTCCAGGTGGGACTCGGCGTCGATCTCCACGTGCGCGACGTCCGGGCGCCGGGAGACGACGTCGGCGAGCAGTGCCCGAGTGGCGCGGCAGGGGCTGCAGAAGCTGGTGGAGAACTGCACGAGGGTGACGCGGTCGCCGAGGTCGGCACCGATCTCCTCGGTGCTCAGGACCTCGCGGTCATCATCCTGCTGCGGCTCGTCGGCGTCGCGGAAGCGTCCGTTGCTGCGCTTCCAGACCAGCGCCACGACGGCCGCCAGGGCGAGGGCGAGCAGCAGGACGATCAGACCGGACACTCCCTCAGGCTACCGCCGACGCCCACACCACACCTGGCACTCGGTCCCGGCTCGAGCTCTGCCGGGAGTGGTCGGGGTGCGGCGCACTGGGGAGCAGGCATGGTCTCCGGATCCATCGACAGGCCCGAGAAAGTCACTCAGTGCAGGGCCGAACCTCTTGAAATCGCTCATCTGTTCTGTATACTAGATGGATGATGACGCAGGAGGTGGCCCAGGAGCTGCGGGAGACCGCAGCCCTGCTCGATGCCTTCCCGCCCTCCACCGAGGCCCTGCGCGCCTTGCAGCGCACCGTCAACGCCGTCCAGGCCGCGCAGGTCTGGCTCGTGCGCGAGATGAGCGAGCGTGGCGAGCACGAGGCCGAAGGGTGTTCCAGCGTCAAGAACTGGCTGCGCGACCAGCTCCACCTCGACGCCGCCGACGCCCACCGCCTGATCCGGGCCGGACGCACCGTCACCGACCTTCCCGACGTGGCCGCCGCAGCCGACGCAGGGACGATCAGCCTCGAGCACGTCGACTCCTTCGGCTACGCGCTCAAGCACATCAAGGCCGGCATCGTCATCGACGCCCAGGACTGGATGCTCCAGCTCGCCTCCGCCGCCGAACCCCAACAGCTACGCGCCGCCACCCGCGAGCTGCGCAACATCACCTACCCCGACGACCTCGACGACCGCTGGCAACGCGGCATGAACAAGCACGACGTCCACCTCAGCCCCGTCGGCGACGGCTTCCACCTCACCGGGTTCCTGCCCGCCTCCACCGGAGCGAAGTTCGCCACCGTGCTCGACACCCTCTCCGCGCCCACCTGCGCCGAGGACGACCGACCCACCAGCGAGCGACGCATCACCGCCCTGGACCAGCTCCTCAGCGACGTGCTCGCCTCCGGACTGCCCCGCGACAGGGGCGTGCGCCCCCACGTCGACCTCACCGTCGACCTCACCGACCTCGCAGACAACCCCGACACCACCACCGGCCACCTCGCCGGATTCGGCGCCATCGGCCCCGCACAGCTGCAGCAGATGCTCTGCGAGAGCGACCTCACCCCCATCCTCACCAGCGGCAAGCACGCCGTCCTGGACGTCGGACGCGCCGTCCGCCTCTGCACCACCGCACAACGCCGAGCCGTCAGACACCGCCAGGACGACCTCTGCGCCGGCCCCGGCTGCCGCGGACCCGTCGTCCACATCCACCACGTCGTCTACTGGTCGAACGGCGGCCCCACCGACCTCGCCAACCTCATCGGCCTCTGCCCGAGATGCCACTCACTGGTCCACGCCGGCCACTTCACCATCGACCCCGGCACACACCAGATCAACCGGCGGCTCACACCCCGGCCCGCCCGCACCAGACCACGACAACCCCGCGCCGGCTGACCAGCACCCGACCCGATCGTCAGAGACCGGGCAGGCCGAGCAGCTGGCCGCACACGTGCACCACCGGCGCGGGCAACGTCACCGCCAGGGCACCGGGGAAGCCCCAGCCCTGGGAAGCATGGATGCGGCCGGCCGACCATGCCCGGCCCAGCACCTGGCCGAGGATCGCGAAGATCGAGGCCGTCATGCCGAGCACCAGGCCGAACAGCCACGTCGTCAGGCCGTCGAGCACGGCACCGGCACCCGCGGCCGCCAGGCCGCCCGCCACCAGCGCCAGCCCCGCACTGACGAAGCGATCCAGCGGCAGCGCCCACACCAGCAGGGCCGCCGCGATGCCCACGGCGGCGACGATCACCACCTCTGCGCCCAGCGAGGCCCTGGTCGCGGAGATCCAGCACGCGGCCAGGGCGGCGAACACGCCGAGGGTGGCCGCATGCCCCGTGGAGGCCACCAGGTGCGGGCGTCCGTCGCGGCGCAGCATCTGCGCCACCAGCGCCGCCAGCACGGCCACGGCCACCGCCGGGATGATGCCGGAGATGACCCCGTTGCTCACCAACGCCTCGCGCCCGGCGCGCATCCCCTCCGGCCCCGCGAGCAGGCCCGGCCACGTCACCAGCACCGTCGCCACGAGTCCCGCCAGAAGCGCCGGCCAGAACCGGGGACCTCCGTGGGCACGCCCCTGGGCGTCCGGAGGGCTCGGTGCCGCCGCCAGCAGGCCCTGCACGAGCAGGACGGGCGCCGCCACCAGCACCGAGACCTCGGTGAGCGCCGCCAGCACCACCAACCCCAGCAACGCCGTGGAGAACAGCGAGGCCGGGATCCGTGACATGTCGAAATGATGTCAGGTGCCGGCTCGCGGGTGGGTCAGCCTCCCGCGAACGGTGGCAGCAGCTCCACGACGTCCCCGGGCGCCAGGGTCACGTCCTCGTGCGGCCGCGCCCCGACGGGAACCTCCCCCACCAGCACCGAGCAGATGTCCACGACGTCGGAGAAACGGCGGTCACCGGGCCGACGTCGGACCACCTCGTCCAGCACCGCGGCGAGGGTGCGCGCGGCCGGGTCGGACACGTCGACGAGATCGTGCTCCACCCCCGCGGCCGCGCGCGCCGCAGCCCAGTAACGGACTGTGACGTGGTTCGCATTCTCGACATCTGATGGAGACCTGGGAGACACATGACGTATTGTGGTGCACGCAACGAGGCCACGGTGACATCCACCGGGCCTCTTTCTGTAGGACCTGGAGGACCTGTGTCCCACCTGTTGCTGTTGAGCCGGAGCACCCAGTCATCGGTCGAGGTGCTGCCCGCCCTCGCACTGCTCCCGCACACGGTCAAGATCCTGCCCGCCGAGGCCAGCGCGCTCATCGACGCGCCCCAGGCCGACGCCGTCCTCGTCGACGGCCGCCTCGACCTCGCCCAGGTGCGCAGCCTGACGCGCGTCATCCGCACCACGGGGGTGGAGTGCCCCCTCATCCTCATCCTCACCGAGGGCGGGCTGGCCGTCGCCGCCTCCGACTGGGGCATGGACGACGTCATCCTCACCACGGCCGGTCCCGCCGAGCTCGAGGCCCGGCTCCGGCTGGGCATCGGTCGCATCGCCGCCGGCGTCGCCGGAGCGGAGGACACGCAGGTCATCTCCTCCAGCGGGCTGACCATCGACGAGGCCACCTACACCGCCCGCCTGGAGAAGCGCTCACTCGACCTCACCTTCAAGGAGTTCGAGCTGGTCAAGTTCCTCGCGCAGCACCCCGGCCGTGTCTTCACGCGCCAGCAGCTGCTGCAGGAGGTGTGGGGCTATGACTACTTCGGCGGCACCCGAACCGTCGACGTCCACGTGCGCCGGCTGCGCGCCAAGCTCGGCACGGACCACGAGACCCTCATCGGCACCGTCCGCAACGTGGGGTACCGCTTCGTGGCCACCAAGGACGACGCCGCGGCCGACGCCCAGCGCACCGAGGAGCACTCCGTGCCCGGGCCGGGCGCCCGCGCCTGAGGCCCGCGCCGCACGCCCCGGGGTGGCGGATCCTGAGGCGCGACTGGTAGATCAGGGAGTGCAGGCTTGCCCGTACCCCGATGGCCAGGAGACACCCCGTGACGTCCGCGACCGGAACCGACCGCCCGAACATCGTCGTCATCCAGGCTGACCAGCTGGCCGCCAACGCCCTGGGTGCCTACGGGAACTCCACCGTGCAGTCCCCGCACATGGACGCCCTGGCCGACGAGGGCGTCGTGTTCGACCGGGCCTACTGCAACTCGCCGCTGTGCGCCCCCTCGCGGGCGTCGATGATGACCGGGGAGCTGCCGTCCACCATCGGCGGGTACGACAACGCCGCCGACTTCGCTGCGTCGGTGCCGACGTTCGCCCACCAGCTGCGCACCGCCGGCTACTACACCTCGCTCGTCGGCCGGATGCACTTCATCGGTCCCGACCAGCTGCACGGCTTCGAGGAACGCCTCACCACCGACGTCTACCCCGCCGACCTCGACATGGTGCCGGACTGGGACCTGCCCGAGGGCGAACGGCTGCAGTGGTACCACGAGGCCGAGAGCGTGTTCGGCGCCGGCGTGAGCACGGCGACGGTGCAGCGCGACTTCGACGACGACGTCATCTTCCGCACGCTGCGCTTCCTCAACGACCGGGTCAGGGCTCGCGACGACCAGCCGTTCCTGCTCGTCTCCTCCTTCATCCACCCGCACGACCCCTACGAGCCTCCCCTGGAGCACTGGCGCCGCTACGACGACGTCGAGATCGACGCACCGCGGATCGCGACGATGGACCCGGACGACCTCGACCCGCACAGCCGCCGCCTGCTCACGCTGTGCGGCCTCGACGAGCGGACCCCGACGGCGCAGGAGGTGCAGCACGCCCGCCGCGCCTACTACGCCTGCGTCAGCTACGTCGACGACCAGGTCGGCAAGATCGTCGACCGCCTGGAGGAGCTCGGCCTGCGCGAGAGCACCGTCATCATCGTCACCGCCGACCACGGCGACATGCTGGGAGAGCGGGGGCTCTGGTACAAGATGTCGCCGTTCGAGCAGTCCTCCCGCGTGCCGCTCATCATCAACGCCCCGGGGCGGTTCACCCCCCGACGGGTCGACAACACCGTCTCCCTGGTCGACCTCGCCCCCACGCTCGTCGAGCTCGCCGACGGCGAGGCGCGCCCCGGCGCCGGCTCGAGCCTGGTCACCCTCGCCGACGGCGGTGACGAGGGACCGAACGAGGCCATCATCGAGTACCTGGCCGAGGGGGTCGTCGCCCCGCAGATCACCCTCGTGCGCGGTCCGCACAAGCTGATCGTCTGTCCCACCGACCCGGACCTGCTCTTCGACGTCGTCGCTGACCCCGACGAGCTCGTGAACCTCGTCGACGACCCGGCCTCCAGCAGCGTTCTCGCCGAGCTGCGGGCCGAGATCGAGCGTCGCTACGACTTCGCGACGCTCGAGGCCGAGGTGCGCGAGAGCCAGGAACGTCGGCGCTACGTCCAGCAGGCTCTCGCCCACGGAGTGGCGACGTCCTGGGAGCACCTGCCGGTGGACCCGACGAAGTACGTGCGCGGTGACTTCTGGGCGGCCCTGCATACCGGACGGATCGTGCCGATCAACGACCCCGACTGACGCCTGCCCGAGGGCTCAGGCCCGCACGAGCCGGAAGCCGGTGTGCCCCAGGGAGGTGTCCGCGGTGTTGCCGGTGCGCGCCGACACCCGGTAGCGGCGGCAGTAGGAGTCGTGGCACAGGTAGGAGCCACCGCGCAGCGTGAACCGGGGGTCGCCGGCGGTGAAGCTGCCGCTCGTCCACTCCCACACGTTGCCGGTGGTGTTGGACAGTCCGAACCCGTTGGGCTCGTAGGCGTCGACCGGAGCGGTGCCGACGGGCTCGCTCGGTCCGCCCGGGAACGTCCCCGCGAAGGTCTTCATGCGGGCGACGCCGCCCGGTTCCCGCTCGGACCCCCACGGGTAGGGCTGCTGCACGAGGCCCCCGCGCGCCGCGAGCTCCCACTCCGGCTCGGTGGGCAGGCGGCCGCCGGCCCAGGCAGCGCAGGCCACCGCGTCGCGGTGCGACACGTGCACGACGGGGTGGTCCTCCCGACCCTCCACGGTGCTGCCCGGCCCCTCGGGCGCCCGCCAGCTCGCCCCCGGCACCTGGCGCCACCACGGCGCGGCCGCCACGGCTCGCGTCGGTGGGGCGTCCGGCGCGAGGAGACCGACGAACACGAGGGAGTCGCCGAACTGCTCGGCGTCGGTGACGTGACCGGTGGCGTCGACGAAGCGGGCGAACTGCTCGTTGGTGACCGCCGTCGCGGCGATGGAGAACGCGTCCACACCCACCTCGCGCACGGGCCCCTCGCCGTCGGCAGGGTAGGCGAGGGCGTCGTCGCTGCCCATCAGGAAGACCCCGCCCGGGACGTCGACCAGACCGGGGAGCCGCCCGTCGGTGGCGGGCGTCGGGTCGGGCGCCGCAGGGCCCGGGGTCGCGCCGCCACCGTCACGGTGGGGCGAGCAGCAGTGATCGCTCATCGCGTCGCCGTTCTCCACGCGGCCACGGTAGCGCCGCGGGGCACGAGGCCAGTCCGCCTGGCCGCCGAGCACCCGACCCTCGGTACGTTGGGCCTGCCAGAGCACCCCGAGCACCCGGTGGAAGGACAGCGATGAGCGACCCTCTCACCGCACACGACCTCATCGAGCTGGTTCTCGACGCCGGCTCCTTCGAGTCCTGGGACGAGCCCATCGACATCTCCGACCAGCCGGCGGACTACCAGCGGGCGCTGGCCAAGGCCGCCGAGCGTTCCGGCGTCGACGAGTCCGTGGTCACCGGACGTGGCCTGGTGAAGGGCCGGCCCGTGGCCGTCCTGCTCAACGAGTTCGGCTTCCTCGCCGGGTCGATCGGCCGGGCCGCGGCCACCCGCATCGTCTCCGCGGTCCGCCGCGCCACCGCGGAGGGGCTGCCCCTGCTCGCGTCCACCGCGTCCGGCGGCACCCGGATGCAGGAGGGCACGCCCGCCTTCGTGCACATGGTGGACATCTCCCGCGCGATCATGGACCACCGCGCCGCCGGCCTGCCCTACCTCGTGCACCTGCGCCACCCCACCACCGGCGGGGTCTTCGCGTCCTGGGGCTCGCTGGGCCACATCACCGTGGCCGAGCCCGGCGCGCTCATCGGCTTCCTCGGACCCAAGGTCTACGAGCTGCTCGAGGGCCGCCCCTTCCCGCCCGGCATCCAGGTGAGCGAGAACCTCGCGCACCGCGGCATCATCGACGCCGTCGTGCTGCCCGATGAGCTGCCGTACGTCGTCGACCGGGCCATCGGCCTGCTGCGCGACCAGACGGCCGAGCCCACCCGCGAGCGCCGCACCGGCGCCGTCGAGCGGCAGCGCACGCCGTGGGAGTCCATCGAGGTGACCCGCCAGGAGGGTCGAGCCGGCGTGCGTGACGTCCTGCGGCACGGCAGCGACGCCACCATCCGCCTGCAGGGCACCGACGAGGGCGAACGTGACAGCGCGATGCTCGTGGCGCTCACGCGGCTCGACGGCGTCGCGTGCGTCCTCATCGGGCAGGACCGCACCAAGCAGACTCCCTCCTCGCCGATGGGCCCGGGCGCCCTGCGCGAGGCACGTCGGGGGATGCGCCTGGCCGACGAGCTGGGCCTGCCGCTCGTCTCAGTCATCGACACCCCGGGCGCGGAGCTCTCCCCCGAGGCCGAGGAGGGCGCCATCGCCGGGGAGATCGCCCGCTGCATCAGCTCGATGGCGACGATGCGGGTGCCCACCGTCTCCGTCCTGCTCGGGCAGGGCTGCGGTGGCGGGGCGCTGGCCATGCTGCCGGCCGACGTCGTGGTGGCCACCGAGAACGCGTGGCTGTCGCCGCTGCCGCCGGAGGGGGCCAGCGCCATCGTGCACGGCGACGTCGACCACGCCCCCGAGATGGCCGAGCAGCAGCGGGTCTCCGCCATCGACCTGCACGAGCTGGGCACGGTGCACCACCTCGTGCCCGAGCCGGCGGGCGACTCCCCCGACGCCCTGGCGAAGGCCGTCGCCGCCGAGGTCGGGCACCAGCTGCGCCGCCTGCTCGAGGACCACCCCCGCTAGCCCTCGCCCGACCCGTATCGGTGTCTCAGCAACCCCATGACCACTCCCCCAGCCCGCATTGGTGCCCCAGCAACCCAATGACCGCTGATTCGGTTGCTCACGCACCGACGCGCACCGTGGGCCTGGCCGTTCGGTTGCTCTCGGCACCCGTCTCGGGCCGGTCGGCATGATGGGGGCATGGAAGAGCTTCTCGCGCTCAGTGCAGCGGCCCGTGACACCGACGCCGTCGCCCCCCTCAACGAGGCGACCCAGATCTCCTTGCGCTCCGGGGACGCACCGAGCGTCCACGAGCGGGTGCTGGTGGACGACGTCCTCGCCGGCGTGGCCCTCGGCTTCGCCGACTCCCCCACCGAGCTCGTCGTGCACCCCGGGCACCGTCGCCAGGGCCTCGGCCGGGCCCTGTGGGAGCGTGCAGTCGACGCGGGCGCGACCCACTTCTGGGCCCACGGCGACCTGCCCGGTGCACAGGCGCTCGCCGCCACCGTCGGCGCCGAGCCCGTGCGCACCCTGCTCGTCCTGCGCCTGGGCCTGAGCGACGCCCCGGAGCCGGAGCGCGAGCTGCCCGACCTGCGCATCCGCGCCTTCGAGGAGGCCGACGCCGACGGCATCATCGCCGTGAACGCCAAGGCCTTCGCATCCCACCCCGAGCAGGGCGCCATGGACCGGGCGGACTTCGACCGACGCCGCGAGGAGCCGTGGTTCGACCCCGCGGGGCTGTTCGTCGCGGTCCGGCCCGACGGCGAGGTGGTCGGGTTCCACTGGACCAAGATCGAGGACGGCGTCGGGGAGGTCTACGTCGTCGGCGTCGACCCGTCCGCGCACGGCGGCGGCCTGGGCACCGCGCTCACCGCCCGCGGCGTGCGGCACCTGTGGGAGTCCGGCGTCTGCGTCGTCGACCTCTACGTCGAGGGTGACAACGCCCCCGCCCTCGCCGTCTACCACCGCCTGGGCTTCGCCGAGCACGCCCGCGACGTCCTCTACGCCACCTGAGTCCTGAGCTCCAGAGGTCAGCGCTCGGCGCGAGCCAGGAGACTGCGTCGACGCGACGTGGTCACGATGCGTCGTCGAGGTAGGCATCCTTGCCGCGCGCGACGATCTCATGGACCCGTCGGAGCCAGCCCTGGATGTGCAGCAGCTCCTTGGCTGCTCTGTGATCCATCACAGCAGCACCGCCTCGCGGCGGATGTCATCGTCCAGACGCGGCTTCAGCCCGCCGTAGTCGACCAGGTCGACCTCCCGACCGAGGACCTGCTCGAGGAGCTGCCTGAAGCGGACGAACGCGAAGGACGAGGTCGCCGGGGGCGTCTCCACGAGCAGGTCGATGTCGGAATCCTGACGAGCGTGATGCCGAGCGACTGATCCGAAGACGGCGAGCCGACCGTAACCATGATCGGCAGCGAGCGACGTGAGGATCGGCGCGGCGGCTTCGAGCAGGACCTCGGGGTGAACCTGGTCGAGGTCGCGGGCGAGCTTCAGCTGCTGACTCACCGCAGGCTGCGTGATGCGGAGGGCTTCGGCGATCTCGCGCTGGGTCATGCCGGTGGCCACCATCGCACGCAGGGTGAGTGCGCGACGCAGTCTGGCGACCTCCTCGTCGCGCCGTGCATCCCGATACTCATCCAGCAGCGTCATAAGGCAACCTTATCAGCCGCCGGCTTCGAGGTGACCCACCACTTGAGAAGGCCCCTCGACCCACAGCAAGTCGTGGCGGCGGCCCAGTGGTAGACCCGCCGCTCAGGTGAGGCCGCGCTGCAGGGCGGCGGCCGCCCGGCGCATGGCCCGCGGCGCGGAACGACCGATGCCGACCATGTTGGCGAAGCCGTGGATGAGGCCGTCCTCCTGGACGTACTCCACCGGGACGCCCGCCGCGCCCATCCGCTCGGCGTAGGCCCGGCCCTCGTCCAGCAGCGGGTCGAACCCCGCCGTGACGACGTAGGCCGGGGCCACCCCGGCCGGGTCATGACGCAGCGGCGAGAGTCGGCGGTCGGCCCGGTCGTCGTCGGCGGCCACGTAGTTCTCCTCGGCCAGGTCCATGAACGCCTGGGTCAGGAAGAAGCCCTCCCGGTAGGTCGCACGGCTGGAGGCCTTCTCCACGAAGTCCGTGGCGGGGTAGATCAGCAGCTGGAACGCCGGGGCCTCCGTCCCGGTCCGCACCGCCTCCTGGGCGATCACCGCGGCGAGGTTCCCCCCGGCACTGTCGCCGCCGACGGCGATGCGGCCCGGGTCGATGCCGAGGCCGGCCGCATGCTCCACGACCCAGCGCCACGCCGTCCAGCAGTCGTCGAACGCCGCCGGGAAGGGAGCCTCCGGCGCGAGGCGGTAGTCCACCGAGACGACCCGCACCTGGGCCTCCTCGGCGAGGAAGCGGCACAGCGCGTCGTGGCTGTCGGTGCTGCCGTAGATCCACCCGCCCCCGTGGATGAACACCAGCGCGGGCGAGCGGCCCGACAGCCCCCGTGGTGTGTAGAAGCGCAGCCCGAGCGGACCACCCGGGCCGTCGATGGACCGGTCGGTGACCGCACCGACCGGCTGATTGCCGCCGGCGACGACCGCGTTGGACAGCACGGACCGGCGTCCCTTGCTGATCGGCATCGACTCCGCCGGCGGGCCGTCGAGCGCCATGACCCACAGCATGAGCTGCATCTCCGGGTCGAGCGTGCGCCCCTCCACGACCACGGGCCGCCCGGCCAAGCGACGCAGGACGGGCCCGGGGGCCGTGAACACGCCGCGGGCCAGCAGGCTATTGAGGCGCAGCACCGGGGTGCTGGAGTCGGTCATGCGATCACGTCCTCAGGAGATCCACCCTCGGAGCGTGCTCGTACGCACGGTCCCTCGTTCCTCTGCTGGCGCTCACTCATGCGCGCAACATAGCCCGTGGCAGGCCACGTCGCAGGCGGAGTTCAGGCATCGTTCACCTGTGGCTGGAAGAATGGGTCCGTGACCCAAGAGATCGAGCTGTCCCCCGTGGAGGTGCCCGCCTCCCCCGACGAGTTCGACGTGGACCCGCCCTTCGACCCGGAGCAGGGCGCGCTTCCCGACGACCGCTTCCTCGACCGCGAGCTGTCCTGGCTCGCCTTCAACGAGCGCGTCCTGGAGCTCGCGCAGGACCCCTCGCTGCCGCTGCTCGAGCGCGTGCGCTTCCTGTCGATCGTCGGCAGCAACCTCGATGAGTTCTTCATGGTCCGCGTGGCCGGCCTCAAGCGCCGCATCGCGGCCGGCGTCGCCGTCCCGTCGGCCAGCCGGCTCAACCCGCGCGACGTGCTCAGCCGCAGCCTCGCGCAGAGCCACGCCCTGATGAGCCGACAGGCGCAGATGTTCGCCGCCGACATCGTGCCCGCGCTCACCGACGCCGGCATCGACCTCGTGCACTGGGACGGCCTGACCGCCCAGGAGCAGGCCCACCTCGGCGAGGTGTACCGCGAGCGCATCTTCCCCATCCTCACGCCGCTGGCCGTGGACCCCGCCCACCCGTTCCCGTACATCTCCGGCCTGTCGCTCAACCTCGCGGCCGTGATGCGCAACCCCGCCACCGGCAAGGACCACTTCGCCCGCGTCAAGGTCCCCCCGATCATCGATCGGTGGCTGGAGGTCTCGCCCGGTCGCCACGTCCCGGTCGAGGAGGTCATCGCCGCCCACCTGGGGCTGCTCTTCCCCGGCATGCAGGTCGTGGGGCACCACACCTTCCGCGTCACGCGCAACGAGGACCTCGAGGTCGAGGAGGACGACGCGGAGAACCTCCTGAAGGCGCTGGAGAAGGAGCTCCTGCGGCGACGCTTCGGCCCGGCGGTCCGCCTGGAGGTCGAGGAGAGCATCGACGAGGAGGTGCTCGACCTGCTCGTCTCCGAGCTCGGCGTCAGCACCGACGAGGTCTTCCGCCTGCCCGGACCGCTGGACCTGCGCAGCCTCGGCGAGGTCGCCGACCTGGACCTTCCCGAGCTGCGCTTCGACCCCTTCGTGCCCGGCACCCACGAGCACCTGGCCGAGGTCGAGACGTCCAGCCCCGCGGACATGTTCCGCGCCCTGCGCCGTCGCGACGTCCTGGTGCACCACCCGTACGACTCCTTCGCCACCAGCGTGCAGCGCTTCATCGAGCAGGCCGCGGCCGACCCGCACGTCCTGGCCATCAAGCAGACCCTCTACCGCACCTCGGGCGACTCCCCCATCATCGACTCGCTCGTCGACGCCGCCCGGTCCGGAAAGCAGGTGTTGGTCCTGGTGGAGATCAAGGCCCGCTTCGACGAGCAGGCCAACATCCGCTGGGCCCGCAAGCTCGAGCGCGCCGGCTGCCACGTCGTCTACGGCCTGGTGGGGCTCAAGACCCACTGCAAGCTGGCCCTGGTGATCCGCGACGAGCCGGACGGGCTGCGCCGCTACGCCCACCTGGGAACCGGCAACTACAACCCCAAGACCGCCCGCCTCTACGAGGACCTGGGCCTGCTCACCACCGACCCGGTCATCACCGGTGACCTGCTGGAGCTGTTCAACAGCCTCTCCGGCTTCGCCCCCGAGGCGGACTACCGCCAGCTCATGGTGGCGCCCACCGGGGTGCGCGACGGTCTGATGGAACGCATCGACCGCGAGATCGAGCACCATCGGCAGGGCCGCGAGGCGACCATCCGGTTCAAGGTGAACTCGCTCGTGGACGAGATGATCATCGACAAGCTCTACGAGGCCTCCCGCGCGGGCGTCCCCGTGGACCTGGTCATCCGTGGCATCTGCTCGCTGCGCCCCGGGGTGCCGGGCCTGAGCGAGAACATCCGCGTGCGCAGCGTCCTGGGCCGCTTCCTGGAGCACAGCCGCGTGTACTGGTTCGCCGGCGGCGGGGAGCCGGAGGCCTGGATCGGCTCGGCCGACCTCATGCACCGCAACCTCGACCGTCGCGTGGAGGTGCTCGTGAAGATCCCCAGCGAGCAGCACGTCGCCGACCTCGGCGCTCTCCTGGAGCGGATGAGCGACGACGCCGTGACGTCGTGGCACCTGGGCGAGGATGGCGTGTGGACGCGGCACGGCGGCGAGCACGACATCCAGACCGAGCTCATCGAGCGGGCCCGTCGCCGCCGCAGCCGCCGCGACGCCTCGGGCTCGGCTGCCCCGTCGAGCCCCTGACCCGGAGGCTGCGTGGTCGGGGAGGACGCGGCGCAACCAGGGGAGCACTGACGTTTGGTGATAGTATCGTGTTGCGTCAGCAGTGACGGTGATCCGGTCGCCCGCGAACCGCGGCACCGAGAAGGGGTCAAGCCATGACCACGGCGCACGAGCCGATCACTCCCGGCGAGATCCTGCTCACCGAGTTCCTGGAGCCGCTGTCGATCTCGCAGTACCGCCTCGCCCAGGCCACCGGGCTTCCCCAGACCCGCATCAGCCAGATCGTCCGTGGCAGGCGTTCGATCACCACCGAGACCGCCCTTCGCCTGTCCCGGGCCTTGGGCACCGACGACCGGTTCTGGATCAACGTCCAGATCGACTACGACCTCGAGGTCGAGCGCGACCTCCAGGGCGCCGAGCTGGCCAAGGTCATCCCGCTCGTCGCCAGCTGACCGGGCCGTCCTTGGCCTGGGGCTCAGCAGCTGGCGAAGAGCAGTGGGCCCTGGCCGGTCATGATCACGTCGGCGCCCGGGTCGTGCCCGAAGCGCAGCAGGGTCGTGGCGGCGTCGACGCGGACGTCGTCCAGCCGCAGCGCGTCCTCGACCTCGCCGACCCGGCCGATGAACGGGCCCGCGGAGACCGTCTCGCGCACCGAGGCCTGCTCGCGGGCGGTGCCCGGAGACTCGAAGCGCAGCGCGAAGGTGACGTCCTGGGCATCCACGCCCTCGCCACCGCGGTCCACCAGCCCCCGGCCGCTCGCGGCGTAGGCGCTCAGTCCGGCCGTGCCGTCCAACGCCACGCTCGCCTGCTGCCGGGCCTCGTCGTCCGGCATCGCGGTGGTGGCGCAGCCAAGGCCCGACCGCTCCAGCAGAGCCGTCTCGGAGCCCGCCAGCGAGGAGGCCACGTCGACCAGCTCGCGATCACGCGTGACCGCCGGCGCACCCGAGCGGACCACGTCCTCGACGGCGGCGCCCGAGGGCGGCGCGTCCGTCATCACGACGAGGCCCTCCCGGCCCAGCACGCGCACGTTCTGCAGGATGGTGCTCAGGCCCAGGTCCTGCAGCTGTGCCGGCCCCAGGGTCCACCAGTCGTCCTCCCGGGTGAACCCGGTGGCCTCCAGCCCGTCCTCGACGTCCCCGGCGCTGACGGAGCGGTCCAGCTGCACCACGAGCGCGCCCCCGCCGGGAGCCTGGCCGTACACCTCCCACTCGGCGTCCAGGACCGACCAGCCGAGCTGGTCCTGCATCGGGTCCTCGAAGCCGTACAGCTCCGAGCGCGTGGCGACGTCGCGCTCACCGAGGTCGTCGTGGGCCACCGGCCCGGAGCGCAGGGTGGACCAGTCGGTGAACCCGACGACCCGTGTCTCCTCCGGCAGGACCGCAAGCGCCGCGGTCAGCGCGGGCGTGGGGGGCGTCGACAGCGAGCGCGCGGCCCAGCCACCGGCCACGACGACGGCGATCACCAGCACGGCGACGAGCGAGGAGCGCACGGATCGGCTCACGTCTGCACCTCCCTTTACCTCGTGGACACCTACGCAGGGGACAATACGACCCATGGCACGTGAACGACTGGTGACCGCAGCGGGTGCCATCGTCTGGCGCCGCCGCAGGTCCGAGGCCGCCAGCAGCCGCCGGGCCGTGGAGGTCCTGCTCGTGCACCGGCCGCGCTATGACGACTGGACGTTCCCCAAGGGCAAGCCGGACCCCGGCGAGGACCTGCTCACCACGGCGGTCCGCGAGGTCGCCGAGGAGACCGGTGAGGTCGTCCGGCTCGGCGTCCCGCTGCCCGACGCCCGCTACCACGTCTCGGCCGGTCCGAAGAGCGTCAGCTACTGGGTGGGGCGCAGCACGGGACAGACCGATCCCCCCTTCACGTCCAACCGCGAGGTCGACGAGGTCCGCTGGGTCCGCCCCCGCGACGCGCGGGCGCTGCTCACCTACGAGCACGACATCGACCTGCTCGAGGCCTTCACCGACCTGCGCGACACCAAGACGCACCGCGCCCGCACGCTCGTGGTGCTGCGGCACGCCAAGGCCCGCGCCCGGGACTCCTGGACCGGTCCGGACGCCGACCGCCCACTCACCGGAGCCGGGGAGCAGCGTGCCCTCGACGTCGCGGACCTGCTCACCGCCTACGGCGTCCGCCACGTCGCCACCAGCCCCGCCGTCCGCTGCGCCCGAACCGTCGAGCCGTTCGCCGGCCTGGCGGAGGTTCCGCTGGTCACCGACGCCCGCCTCACCGAGGACGCCCGCCCGGCCGACGTCCGCCGCAGCGTCGCCGCCCTGCTGGACCGCAAGAAGCCAGCGGTGCTGTGCACCCATCGGCCGACGCTGCCCTGGGTGCTCGCGGCACTCGACCTCCCCGACGTCGACCTCGCCCCCGGCGAGGGGCTGGTCGTGCACCACCGCAAGGGCGTCGTGCTCACCACCGAGCCGCTGGGCAAGCCACAGCCGCAAGAGCGCACCGTAGCCACGCAGTGACGTGGGGCACCCCCTGACCTGCGGGGAGCCCCCACCCTTCGACGATCGTTCACGCTCCGTTCACCGTCTGCGGGCCGTCGATACACCTGCCCTGCTTAGCGTCTGGTCTGTCATCAGATTGTTGAACCAGAGAGGGAACCCCCCGTGAACCGCATCAAGCTGCGCAGCGTCGCCCCCGTCGCCGCTGCCATCACCCTCGGTCTGAGCCTCACCGCCTGCGGCGCCGGCAACGAGGACTCCGGGTCCGGCTCCTCCGACGGCGACGGCGTGTCCGGCACGCTCGCCGGCGCCGGCGCCAGCTCGCAGGAGTCCGCCGTCCAGGCGTGGCGCGCCGGCTTCCAGGAGGCCAACCCCGACGCCACCGTGAACTACGACCCGATCGGGTCCGGCGGCGGTCGCGAGCAGTTCATCTCCGGCGGCACCGCCTTCGCCGGCTCCGACGCCTACCTCGACGACGAGGAGCTGACCGCCGCGCAGGAGCGCTGCAGCGGCGGCGAGATCGTGGAGGTCCCGAACTACGTCTCCCCCATCGCCGTGGTCTACAACCTGCCCGGCGTGGACACCCTGAACCTCACCCCCGAGGCCATCGGCGGCATCTTCCAGGGCGAGATCACCGAGTGGGACGACCCGGCCATCGCCGAGGAGAACCCCGACGCCGAGCTCTCCGGTGCCATCACGCCGGTGCACCGCTCCGACGCCTCGGGCACCACCGAGAACTTCACCGACTACCTCGACGCCGCCTCCGGTGGCTCCTGGAGCGAGGGTGTCGTCGAGGAGTGGCCCATCGACGGCGGCGAGGCTGCCGAGCAGACCTCCGGCGTCGTCTCCGCCGTCACCAACGGCGAGGGCACGATCGGCTACGCCGACGCCAGCCAGGCCGGCGACCTCGGCACTGCATCCGTGCAGGTCGGCGAGGAGTTCGTCGAGTACTCCCCGGAGGCCGCCGCGGCGGTGCTGGACAACTCCGAGCAGGCCGAGGGACGCGGCGAGACCGACATTGCGATCGAGGTCGACCGCGCCGTCGACGAGGGCGCCGTCTACCCGATCGTCCTGGTCTCCTACATGATGGCGTGCCAGACGTACGAGGACGAGGAGGAGGCCGAGCTGGTCAAGTCCTTCCTGAGCTACGTCGTGAGCGAGGAGGGACAGCAGACCGCGGCCGAGAACGCCGGCTCAGCCCCGCTGTCCACCGAGTTCCAGGAGCAGGCCACCACCGCGATCGAGACGATCACCGCCGGTAGCTGACACCATGGGCCCGTGGGTCCGTCGAGACTGATCGACGGACCCGCGGGTCATCCTCATCCCTCCCCCCGAGCCCGAGAGGTACGACGTTGAGCACGACCACCCCGCAGCAACCGCGCCAGGCCAAGCCGGTCCAGCGCCGCGGTGACCGCGTGTTCGCCGGGCTCTCCTACGGCGCCGGTCTGCTGATCCTGCTGACGCTCGCCGGGGTGGGGATCTTCCTCACGATCGAGGGCATCCCCGGCATCACGGCCTCGCCGGACGACGTCAAGAGCGGCGAGGCGTTCCTGCCCTTCGTCGTCCCGCTCGTCTACGGCACCCTGCTGGCCGCTCTCATCGCGCTGGTGATCGCCGTGCCCGTCGCCGTGGGCGTCGCACTGTTCATCTCGCACTACGCACCCCGCCGCATCGGCGCCCTCTGCGGCTACGTCATCGACCTGCTGGCCGCCGTGCCGAGCGTGGTCTACGGCGCCTGGGGCATCGCGTTCCTCGCCGGACAGCTCGTCGGCCCCTACAGCTGGCTCGAGCGCAACCTCGGCTTCCTGCCCTTCTTCGCCGGCCCCGCCTCGGCCACCGGCCGCACCATCCTGACCGCCAGCCTCGTGCTCGCCATCATGATCCTGCCGATCATGACGGCCATGTGCCGAGAGATCTTCCTGCAGACCCCCCGCCTGCACCAGGAGGCCGCTCTCGCCCTGGGAGCCACCCGGTGGGAGATGGCGCGGATGGCGATCTTCCCCTACGCCCGCTCGGGCATCGTCTCGGCCTCGATGCTGGGGCTCGGCCGCGCGCTGGGCGAGACGCTCGCCGTCGCGATGGTCCTGTCCGCGACCGGCGTCATCACGATCGACCTGATCAGCTCCACCAACCCCTCGACGATCGCGGCCAACATCGCCCTCAGCTTCGGCGAGGCGAGCGGCCTGACGGTCAACGCGCTCATCGCGTCCGGCCTGGTGCTGTTCGTGATCACCTTCCTGGTCAACTTCGCGGCCCGCAGCATCGTGGACCGCCGCAAGGAATTCTCCGGAGCGAACTGATGACGACGACGCTCGAGCCCCAGACCCCCCGGCCTCCCCAGGACGTCGCCACGTCCCTGCGGGGCAGCACGCTGCCGCCGAGCGCGGGACGCGTCGTCGTCGGCGTCGCCCTGAGCGCCGCGCTCCTGGCCTTCCTCAGCGGGATCGGCCCGGTACGCTCGGTCCTGCTCGGCTGGCTGGTCCTCGCCGCCCTGCCGGCGTGGTCGGTCGTGGTGGAAGGCCGCCGCAAGGCCGTGGACCGGCTGGTCACGCTGCTGGTCTGCTCCACGTTCGGCATCGCGCTGGTCCCGCTGGTGAGCATCATCTGGACGGTGGTGAGCCGCGGCGCCCCGGTGCTGAGCGCGGAGTTCTTCACGTACTCCATGCGCAACGTGGTCGGTGAGGGCGGCGGCATCTACCACGCCACCATCGGCACGCTGCTGATCACGGGCGCCGCCGCCGTCATCAGCATCCCGATCGGCCTGTTCGCGGCGATTTGGGTCGTGGAGTACGGCGAGGGCAAGAAGATGGCCCGGTGGATCCGCTTCCTCGTGGACGTCATGACCGGCATCCCCTCCATCGTCGCCGGCCTGTTCGCCTACGCGCTGTTCGTGCTGGTCTTCGGCCCGGGCGTACGGCTGGGCATCGGCGGCGCCGTGGCCCTCTCGGTCCTGATGATCCCCGTCGTCGTGCGATCCAGCGAGGAGATGCTCAAGCTCGTCCCGAACGAGCTGCGCGAGGCCGCCTACGCGCTCGGGGTGCCCAAGTGGCGCACCATCTCCAAGGTCGTCCTCCCGACGGCCCTCGCCGGCATCGTCACCGGCATCACGCTGGCCGTCGCCCGCGTCATCGGCGAGACGGCCCCGCTGCTCATCATCGCCGGCATGACGGACTCCGTGAACGCCAACCTCTTCGACGGCCGGATGGCGACACTGCCGGTCTTCGCCTACACCTCGATCCGCAACCCGGGTGTTCCTCCCGAGTTCAGCCTCGACCGCGCATGGGGAGCGGCCCTCATGCTGCTCATCATCGTGATGGTGCTGAACCTCGTCGCCCGACTCGTGTCCCACTTCTTCTCACCCAAGGGCGAAAGGTAGACCCATGGCCAAGAGCATCGACGTCTCCGACCTGAACATCTACTACGGCGACTTCCTCGCCGTGGAGGGTGTCAACGTCCCGATCCGCGCACGCTCCGTGACCGCGTTCATCGGTCCGTCGGGCTGCGGGAAGTCCACCTTCCTGCGTTCGCTGAACCGCATGCACGAGGTCATCCCCGGCGCCTACGTCGAGGGCAAGGTCCTCATCGACGGCGAGGACCTCTACGGCGACGAGATCGACCCCGTCAACGTGCGCCGGATGATCGGCATGGTCTTCCAGCGGCCCAACCCGTTCCCGACGATGTCGATCTACGACAACGTGCTGGCCGGGCAGAAGCTCAACAGCAAGCGGATGAAGAAGTCCGACTCCGACGCGGTCGTCGAGCGCTCCCTGCGGGCGGCCGGTCTCTGGGCCGAGGTCAAGGAACGCCTGGGCAAGCCCGGTTCCAGCCTGTCCGGCGGCCAGCAGCAGCGGCTGTGCATCGCGCGCGCCATCTCGGTCGAGCCCGAGGTGCTGCTCATGGACGAGCCGTGCTCGGCCCTGGACCCGATCTCCACGAGCGTCATCGAGGACCTGATCCACGAGCTCAAGGAGAGCTACACGATCGTCATCGTCACGCACAACATGCAGCAGGCTGCCCGCGTCTCCGACGAGACGGCGTTCTTCAACCTCTCCGGCGTCGGCAAGCCGGGCAAGCTCGTCGAGCACGGCGCCACCGAGAAGATCTTCTCCAACCCCGACGACTCCGCCACCGAGGCCTACATCCAGGGCCGGTTCGGCTAGGCCCTACGGCAGGAAGATCCGGGCGATGAAGTAGGTCCCCGCCGCGACGCCACCGGCCGCCGGGATGGTGATGACCCAGGCCATCACGATGCCCTTGGCGACGCCCCAGCGGACCGCGCTGAAGCGCTTGGTGGCCCCGGCGCCCATGATGGCCGACGTGATCGTGTGCGTCGTCGAGACGGGCGCCTGCAGACCGATCGCCATCACGTAGAGCACCGTGGCGGCGGTGGACTCCGCCGCGAACCCCTTGGGCGGGTCGAGGTCGATGATGCGTCGTCCGAGGGTGCGCATGATGCGCCAGCCGCCGGAGTAGGTGCCCAGCGCGATGGCGGTGGCCGCAGCGACGATGACCCAGAGCGGGACGTCCGACCCGTCCTCGAAGCCACCGGCCACCAGCGCCAGGACGATGACACCCATCGTCTTCTGCGCGTCCTGCAGCCCGTGGCCCAGCGACATCGCGGCGGCCGAGATGGTCTGGGAGAACCGGAAGCCGCGGCTCACCTTGTGCGGGTTGGCCTTGCGGAAGATCCACAGGATCGACGTCATGACGGCGAAGGCGCCGAAGAACCCCAGCAGCGGCGACAGGACCATCGGGATGGCCACCTTGTCCACCATCGTGGTCCAGTCCACCGTCGTGGCCGACGCGACGCCCGCTCCGACGATGCCGCCGATGAGGGCGTGTGACGAGGACGACGGGATGCCGAAGTACCAGGTGATGAGGTTCCAGGTGATGGCGCCGATGAGGGCGGCCATGACGATCGTCAGCGCGTGGGCGGAGTCCACTCCCCCGGGCCCCGCGGCCTCCTCGATGTCGATGATGCCCTGGATGGTCTGGGCGACGCCGACACCCAGCAGGGCACCCACGAAGTTGAGGATGGCGGCCATCGCCAAGGCGACGCGAGGCGTCAGCGCTCGTGTCGAGATCGAGGTGGCGATGGCGTTCGCGGCATCGTGGAAGCCGTTGGTGTAGTCGAAGATCAGCGCGATCGCGACCACGGCGATCACCATCGCCAGGACGAGGTCCACGCTCAGGACTCCTTGACCGCGATCTGCTCCACGGTGTTGGCCACGGACTCCAGTGCGTCGATGGCGTGCTCGAGGGAGTCGACGATGTCCTTGAGCTTGAGCACCTGCAGCGCCTTGTGCTGACCGTTGAACAGGTCCGCCAGGATGCGGCGGTAGGAGCGGTCGCCCTGGTTCTCCAGCCGGTTGATCTCGATCCAGTACTCCTCGAGGTCCTTCATCGTGCGCAGGCGGGGCATGGCGTCGGCGGTCAGCTCGCAGGCGCGCTGGAGCACCTCGATCTGGTCGGCGACCTGCGCCGGCAGCTCGTCGACCTCGTACAGGCCGATGAGGTCGACGGTCTCCTCCATGTAGTCCATGACGTCGTCGAGGCTGCTGGCGAGGCGGTAGATGTCCTCGCGGTCGAACGGCGTGACGAAGGTGCTGTTGACCCGCTTGACGATGCGGTGGGTGATCTCGTCCGCCTCGTGCTCGGCGTCACGCATCTGCTCACCGAGGGCCTTGCGGTCGGCGTTGGGGTCGAGGACCTGCGACAGCAGGGTCGATCCCTTCACCAGCTGGGAGGCCGATTCTGCGAAGAGATCGTAGAAGCTGGTCTCCACCGGTCTGATGCGAATGCGCACGCCACCACTCCTGTCAGGACGATTATGGCCTCGCCCATGCTAGGGCCACCCCGCACACAAGCGTCAATCGCCCGCGAGATCAAGCCGAGGCGATGCCCAGGATCTCATCGACCTCGCACTGCGTGAGCGGTCCGGCCGCCTCCGACGCTGCGATCATCACCCTGCTGACCAGCTCGATCTCATCGAGCGCGGCGTCGTCGCGCAGTCGTTCGTCGAGGGGCTCAGGCATGGCGGTCTCCGGATCGTGCTCTCCGGCGGGGGACACGGAGGATGCTCCGAGAATAGCGCCCACCACCACTGCAGGGCAGATGAACCGCCACATCCACGGGTCGAGGCGTGAGCCGTGGACGGGCCGTGGGTTACCGTGCTCGCGTACGTGAGCGTCCACGCCGTCTCGGGAGACTCCATGTCACACAGCGCACCAGCGTCGACGGTGCCTGCACGTGAGGCCCAGCTCGACCGCTACGCGGTGCTGAGCGACCCGCCGGGCGAGGACCTGCAGGACCTCGTGGACCTGGTCGCGGACGTGTGCGACGTGCCGACGGCGGCCATCAACATCCTCTCGCGCAACCACCAGCACCAGGTCGCCACCGCCGGCTTCGACGCCTCGGTGTGCCGCCGGGAGGACTCGATGTGCGCGCTGGTGCTCGACGAGCAGGCGCCCGTGGTGGTGCCCGACGCGAGCCTGGACCCCCGCTTCGCCGAGAACGCCTTCGTCACCGGCGAGATCGGCTCCGTCCGCTTCTACGCCTCCTCGCCCCTCATCACTCCGGACGGCTTCGTGCTGGGACGGCTGTGCGTGTTCGACCTGCAGCCGCGCACCCTCACGCAAGGCCAGGAGCGCGCGCTCATGACGCTGTCTCGCCAGGTGATGGACGTGCTGGAGCTGCGCTACCGCGGGCGGGAGCTGCAGGAGAGCCTGGCTGCGCTCACCGCCGCCCGCGACGAGCTGCGTCGCTCCAACGAGCACCTCGCGCACTTCGCCGGTCAGGTCAGCCACGACCTGCGCAACCCCCTGACCGCCATCCTGACGACGGCGGAGATGTTGGCCGCAGAGCCGGCCGTCGAGGGTGACACGGAGCTGGTCGCGATGGTCGAGGCCGTCGGCCGGGCGGGACAGCGGATGAACGGGATGATCGAGGAGGCCCTGCAGCTCGCCCTGGAGGGTGGACGGCTGCGGATCACCGACGTCGTGCTGGACACGGTCGCCGAGGCGGCTCTGGAGGACCTGCGGCCCGTCGTCGACCGAAGCGCCGCCGAGGTGTCCCTCGTGGACCTGCCGACCGTCGAGGGTGACCCGGACATGCTCTACTCCGTCCTGCTGAACCTGCTCGCGAACGCGCTCAAGTTCGCCAGGCCCGAGGTCCCTCCGCGGGTGAGCGTCTCGGCCGAGCGGCACGCGGGCCACTGGCGGGTGCGGGTCGACGACAACGGCCGCGGCATCGCGCCCGATCGGCGCGAGCACGTCTTCGGCCTCTACGAGCGGGCCGCGTCCGACGTGGACGGCCATGGCATCGGTCTCGCCACGACGCGCCGCCTCGTGGAGGCCCACGGCGGCCGGTGCGGCGTCGACGACTCCCCCCTGGGCGGCGTCGGCGTCTGGTTCGAGCTCCCGGCCTGAGCCGGTTCCGGCGACACGCGCCGGACCCGTTCCACACAGTTCGAAAGTGTGGACTCGGTGGAGAAGTCGTGTGGCTCTCGTGTGGATCGAGCCTTCATAAGGTCGGAGACATCACCTAGACCTTCGCAGGACCCACACCCCAGGAGAAGCCAGATGAACGCCAAGAAGAAGATCCTCGTCCCCCTCGCCACGCTCGTCGCCGCCGGCGCCGTCGTCATCGGCTCCGGTGCCACCTTCACCTCGACCACGGCGAACTCGGTCAGCTCGGTCACCTCCGGGTCGCTGAGCCACACGAACTCCAAGGCCGACGCCGCGATCTTCGACCTCGGCAACATCAAGCCCGGCGACGTCGTCAACGGCGGCCTGGTCATCACCAACACCGGCTCGCTCGACGCGGCCTTCAGCCTGACCGAGACGTCCTCCACCAACGGCTTCGCCAGCGACAACCTGACGCTCGAGATCACCAACACCACGACGGGTGACGAGGTCTTCTCCGGCACCTTCGGCGAGCTGGTCGACGGCCAGAAGTCCGCCCTCGGCACCATCACCGCCGGCGACGCGAACTCCTTCGTCTTCAGCGTCACGCTGGACCAGGACGCGCCCAACAGCCAGCAGGGCAAGACCGCCTCCGCGGCCTACCAGTGGGACTCCGTCCAGCTGGACGCCACCACCACCAACCAGTGATCCACGGGCCGGGACGACCCACCCCTGGTGGTTCGTCCCGGCCCCACCACAGCAGGGGCGCCCCGGGCGAGGGAGGGGGCGCCCCTGCTCTCTTCCCGCCACACCCCGCCACACCCCGCCACGCCACGACAGGAGCACCCCGATGAGCAGCACCGAGCAGCCGGCCCGCAGCCGCACCGCCCGCGTCCTCTCCGGGCTGGTCCACCTCGTGCTGGTCGCCGCCACCCTCGCCGGCCTGGCCTACCTGGCACCGGCCCTGTTCGGCTACGAGCGCTACGTCATCACGGGCGGCTCGATGTCCGGAACCTTCGAGAAGTACTCCGTCGCCTTCGAGAAGCAGGTCGCGGTCGAGGACCTGGCGGTCGGTGACGTCATCACCTACCAGCCGCCCGCCGACAGCGGGGTGACCTCCCTGGTGACCCACCGCATCGTCGATGCCGACGTGAGCGAGGCCGGTGCGCGCCTGTTCACCACCCAGGGCGACGCGAACCCCGACCCCGACCCGTGGACGTTCACCCTCGTGGAGGGCACGCAGCCGGTCGTCCAGCACACCGTGCCGCTGCTCGGTCACGTGTTCGTGGCCCTGGCGGACCGGGACACGCGGATGCTCGTCATCGGGGCCCCCGCCGCCCTCATCGCCCTGGCCAGCCTGGTCGAGCTCGCCAAGGCGCTGCGACCGGCACGACCCGGTGGCCGGCGCCTGTCCGCCTCGGGCGACCCGATCGTCCCCGCGCCGCCGAACGCCGTGGTTCCCGACCCGGTGCGCGGAGCGTCCGCTCCCATGCGCCCGCTGGTGCCGGTCGGGGTGCTGGACCCCGAGCCCCTTCGCGGCTGACGCGATCCGTCCGACCTTGTGGAACGGGCGTCGATCTCGTGTGGGACGAGCGTGGATCGCTCCTGCGTAGCGTCAGAACCATGGAGCACACCCCCCGCCACCGAGAGCAGAGGAACCGCGTGAAGCGCTACGTCCTCATCCTCGTGCCCCTCGGCGTCCTGCTGGCCGTGGCGATCCTCGCGGTGCCGGGCCTGTCCTCCGCCACGTTCACCTCCAGCACCTTCTCCGGCACCGGCACCGTCTCCGCCGCCGACGACTGGACCCCGCCGACGGTCTCCCTGCAGACACCGCCGGCCGCCGTCCGCGGCACCGTCACCGTCACGGCCACCGCCTCCGACGCCGGCTCCGGCATCAAGGACGTCCGCATCGAGCAGCGAGCCGCCGGAAGCGCCGACTGGACCACGGTCTGCTCCGTCGCCTCCGCGCCGTACACCTGCTCGACCGACACGACGGGCGCCACCAACGGCTCGTACGACCTGCGCGCCATCGCCACCGACAAGGCCGGGAACACCGCCACGTCCGCCACCGTGCGCACCCTCGTGGACAACCAGGCGCCCACGGTGACGATGACCGATCCCGGCAACCAGCTCAGCGGGACCCGCACCTTCGCCGCCACCGCCACCGACGCCCACTCCGGTGTCGCGCAGGTGGTCATCCAGGCCTCGTCCAACGGCAGCACCTGGTCCACGATCTGCACCGACTCCTCGAGCCCGTACTCGTGCGAGTACGACACCAAGCAGCTCACCGGCGGCACGTACTCCTTCCGCGCCGTGGCCACCGACAAGGCCGGCAACACCGCCACCTCGGCCCTCGTGACCAACCGGGTGGTCGACAACGCCGTCGCGACCGTCACCCTCGCCGATCCTGGCGCTCACCTCGCCGGCACCGTGAACCTCACCGCCACGGGCACCTCGACGGCCGGCGTGAAGTCCGTCGCCATCCAGCGCAGCCCCGCCGGCGCCAACAGCTGGACCGATGTCTGCTCCGACACCTCATCGCCCTACGCCTGCTCATGGGTCACCACCACCGGCACGCCGGACGGCCTCTACGACCTGCGCGCCGTGCTCACCGACACCAACGGCAAGACCACGACCTCCGCCGTGGTCGCCAACCGCCGCGTGGACAACTCGCCGTTGACAGCCGTGGACATCCAGACCACCAACGGCGGGACCGCCGGACGACCCGACGCGGGCGACACCGTGATCTACACCTTCAGCCGCCAGGTCAACCCCGCGAGCATCGTCTCCGGATGGAACGGTTCCTCGCGGGCGGTCACGGCCAGCCTGGACGTCGGCTGGTTCGGCAGCATCAGCTCCTTCGAGGTCGACGGTGCGAACCTCGGCCGGATCGACCTCGGGGCCCGCTACAACGCCACGCTCAACAACAACATCTCCATCGGCTCGACCATGACGGCCAGTACCGAGACGGTGGACGGCGTCCCCCGTACGGTCGTCACGGTCCGGCTCAACTCCGTCTCCGGATCGACCGTGACCGTCGCGAACAACGCGACGATGACCTGGACCCCGTCAGCGGCTGTTCGGGACCTGCTCAGCCGCGCAGCCTCGGGTGCAGCGGTCATCGAGTCCGGGACCGCGGACCGGGACTTCTGATGCGGCCCCACCGGACCGTCCGGCTGGCCGCCCTGGCCACGACCGCCTCCGCCCTCGTACTGATCGCCCTCGTCGTCGACTCCACGCCCTACGTCCTGGTGGCGGGTGCCGCCGTGGCAGCGACCTCCCTCGTCGCGGCGGCCAGGATGTGGCGCTGCCACTGCCCGGAGTCCCGCCTGCTCGCCTCGATCACCGTGCTGACGGCGGCGGCCGGGGCACTCATCGTGACCACCGTGGGGCTGCCCGGGGAGGCGGCACGGCCTCTCGACGGTGGTGCCGTCGCCCTGGTCTGCCTGGGGCTCGCCGTGCCGGCACTCCTGGCCGCCGACCGTCTGCGCCGTGCCGCCGCTCCCACCGCCAGTTCGCCCTATGCTCTCTGAGATGCCTCACCAGCTGCTTCTCGTCGAGGACGACGACCAGATCGCCACGCCCCTCATCCGCACGCTCGAGCGCGAGGAGTACCTCGTGGAGCGGGTCGACACCGGGACGGCCGCCCTCGAGCGGCTGGAGAGCGGCGGCGTCGACCTCGTCCTGCTGGACCTCGGGCTCCCCGACGTGGACGGACTCGAGGTGTGCCGACGGGCCCGGGGCTCCGGATTCGAGGGCGGCATCCTGATCCTCACTGCCCGCGGAGGCGAGCTGGACCGCGTCGTCGGGCTCGACGTCGGCGCCGACGACTACCTGGCCAAGCCGTTCCCGCTCGCAGAGCTGCTCGCCCGCGTCCGTGCGCTGCTGCGGCGCAGCGTCGGCCGGCCCGCGGCTGCTGCGCCGACCGAGCCTGCCGCCGCGAGCCCGACGACGACACCGAGCACCACTCCCCCGTCCGAAGGCGAGCTGAGGATCGACCCGCAGGCCCGACGTGCGTGGGCGGGCAGTGCCGAGCTCGCCCTCACCGCCAAGGAGTTCGACGTCCTGGCGCTCGTCGCGTCAGAGCAGGGCAACGTCGTCACCCGTGAGCGGGTCATGGACGAGGTCTGGGACGAGAACTGGTTCGGCTCCACCAAGACGCTGGACGCCACCCTCGGCCGGCTGCGGCAGAAGCTCGACGACGCCGGAGCCCGCTCCCGCGTGACGACCGTTCGCGGCGTCGGGTTCCGGTTGGAGAGCGACACCCTGGATGCGTGAGCGGCTGGTGGTCGCGTTCGTCGGGCTCACCGTCGTGGTGCTCGCCCTGTTCGCGATCCCTCGCGCGTACGCCACGGCCGACCTGGTGCAGGACCAGGACCGACGCGAGGCCGCGCGCGCCGCGTCCACCGTCGCCACCGTCGTGCAGAGTCGGACGGCAGAGGGCTCCCCCGTCACGGTGGACCTGCTGGAGTCGTTGCTGGAGCAGGGGGAAGCCGTCACCTACACCGACGCCGACGGCAACGTGGTCATGGCCGGATCCACCGACGGAGGCAGCGGCGTCACCGAGCCGCTGCCCGACGGCGGCACCGTGGTGCTCAGCCGGTCCCACCGGATCGTCGACGACCGTGTGTCCGAGGCGTTGGTGCCCCTCGTCCTGCTGGTGATCGCCCTGGCAGCCGGGGCCGGTCTCGTCGGCCTGGTGCTGGCCGGACGCCTGGCTCGCCCGTTCCGCGAGCTGGCGGGCGCCACCGAGGCCTTCACCGGGCAGGGGGATGCACGCGAGCTCCCGTCGTACTCCGTGCCCGAGGCCGAGCGCCTGCGCCTCGCGCTGGGTGGCGCCGTGCTGCGCATCCGCGACCACGTCGAGCGCGAGCGGTCCCTCGCCGTGGACGCCTCGCACGAGCTGCGGACCCCCATCACCGCGCTGCGGCTCTCCCTGGAGGACCTCACCCTCTGGAAGCAGACGCCCCCGGACGTGTCGGCGGAGCTGCAACGCTCCATCGGTGAGCTGGACCGGCTGACCCTGGCGGTGGACGGGCTGCTCGATCGCGACAACGAGGACGCGCTCGACCTCGACCTCGCGGCGCTCGTCCGCGACGGGGTGAAGCGCTGGAGGACGCGGGCCGGGCTCCGCGGGCGCGACGTGCGGGTGAGCAGCACCGGCGTGGTCGCCGCCCGGCTGGAGGTTGCCGGGGTCCTGGAGGTGCTGGAGGTGCTGCTCGAGGACGCGGCGCGTCGTGGCGAGGGCGCGATCGGCGTCGACGTGCGCGCGGTGGACTCCGTGCTGCGTGTGGTGGTCTCCGACGAGGGGGACCGGCGAGTCCCCACGGGGCAGGTGCACCGTGGCGCGACGGGGAGCGCCGAGCCCTTGGCCGCCGCGGCGCAGGTCGCGGAGTCCCTGGGGGGTCACCTGCTCGTCGAGGACACCCAGAACCACCGGGTGGCGCTCGTCCTGCCGTCGGCGCAGGGTTCCTAGGCCAGGGCGAGGAAGAGCTTCTCCATCTTCTTGGCGTCGACGCCGTCGGGCCCGTCGCCCTCGGTGAGGCAGTGCTGCATCCCCGTGGCGACGATGGCGTAGCCGGCCCGGGACAGCGCCTTGTCGACCGCCGCCAGCTGGGTCAGGACGGCCTCGCAGTCCGAGCCCTCCTCCATCATCCTGATCACGCTGCCCAGGTGGCCGTGAGCACGCTTCATGCGGGTGATGATCGCCTTGATCTCGGCGGGCTCCAGGCCCATCGCCTCCGCGCCGGCCATCAGGCGACCCGCACGGCCTCGAGCGCACCCACGAGACGCGTCCGTGCGTCGGCGGCCACGTCGAGCAGGGTGTCCGAGGCGTCGGCCGCCAGCGCCGTCATCGCTCGGGGGTCGAAGGCCTCCACGACCGTCTCGTCCCCGGCACGGCGGACCACCACGTTGCACGGCAGCAGGGCGGCGATCGACGGGTCCTCCTGCAGGGCCCCGTGCGCCAGCTGCGGACGACACGCCCCCAGGATGATCTGGGGCTCGACGTCGACGTCGAGCTTGGCCTTGAGCGTCGCCCTGATGTCGATCTCGGTGAGGACGCCGAAGCCGGCCTCGGCCAGCTGGTCACGCACCAGGGCCACGGTCTCGTCGTAGCCGTGCCGGGTGGTCACCCTCATCGTCAGGTCAGTCATGGGTCCTCCTCGTCGTCGCGTGGGCGGCTTCCCACCCCCTGAGTGTATCCCCCCGGGGGGATACACTCGCTGTTGACGCCCGGCGTGCCCCTCGACCGCGAGGGACCGAGCGTCCATGACGCGAGGAGTACGCGATGTGCCGAGCCGTGCGATGCAGGACCTGCGGGAGGACGACGTGGGCGGGGTGCGGCCAGCACGTCGATGCCGTCATGGCGCGCGTCCCGAAGACCGAGCGATGCCCCGGCCATGCCCCGGCCGAGCGGTCACCCGGTCGCCTCGCCCGCCTCCTCGGTCGTGGATGAGCCGCCATCTCCCCGCGCTGGGGGTGCACCGTGCATCGCCTTCTCGCGATGTCCTTCCCGTGGCCGGCGTCCGGGGCAGACTGCCGCCCGGTCTTTGAGAGACTGACGCCGTGACGTGGCGAGGCCTCTCCCGGCGGTGCTCCCACATCTCGGGCCCCTAGCTCAATTGGCAGAGCAGCGGACTTTTAATCCGCGGGTTCAGGGTTCGATCCCCTGGGGGCCCACCGCACGCACGATGCTCGAACCCTTGCCAGCAGCAGCGTTGGCATGCTCTCCCCCCGTCCCGGCCCCGATCGTCGTGTCCAGCACCTCGATCCGGGCCTTCCGCGGCGCCACCTCGCGATCGTCGCGCCTCACGGGGCGGTCTGCTCGTGACCGCGGGGCACCGTGAACGGCACGAGCAGCGCCCCGACGACGGCGATGCCCGCCAGGACCGCGAAGGCCGGCGCGTAGCCACCGAGCGGTCCGGCGAGCGCGGCTCCGGCCCAGGGCGCGACGGCTGCGGCGATCATGATGGGCGCGGTCAGCAGGCCGTTGTGGTGGCCGAAGTCCACCGTGCCCCACCGGTCGCTCACGGCCGTCGCCTGCAGGAGCGTGGCGGCACCACGGGCCGTCCCGGCAAGGAAGGAGATCACGGCCAGCAGCACGACCGGGCCCGGCACCACCGCGAAGGCGGCCGTCGTCACCACCACCAGGCCGAACACCGACGCCGTGCGCGGCACGAGGCCCGTGCGGGTGGCCAGCGGTGCGTACACGAGCCGCCCCACGACCTGCCCGACGCCACCGATGCCGAGAACCCAGGCCGCGGCACCGACCGACACCCCCTGCTCCACGAGGAGCGGGACGAGGTTGACGAGCACCGCGTACAGGGTGAACGAGACCAGGCCGAAGCTGAGCGCGAGCACGACGAAGGGCCGCCGCCTCGACGCCGCATCGGCCTTGCGCGTCGCACGGTCGACCGACCGCTCGGGCCGCCAAGGGTGGTGCAGACCGATCGCATGCGCCGGGACCGTGATCGCCGCCAGGACGACCGCCAGGACGAGGTACGTCTCCCGCCAGTCGAGCTGGGTGGCGATGGCGGCCGTCAGCGGGGCGAAGACCGTGCTGGCCAGGCCGGCGACCAGGGTGATCGCGGTCAGCGCCCTGACCCGACGGCGCACGTCCGACCCCGCCCACCCCGTGACCGCCGCGAACGACGGCGCGTAGAGGACCGCCGCCATCGCGACTCCGGCCACCGCCCAGGCGAGGAGGAACAGCGGGTAGGTCGGGGCGAGCGCGATGCCGCACAGGGCCGGGCCGGCAAGCAGGGAGCCCGTGGTCATCACGGCCCGCGGGCCGAAGGCGTCCATCAGGCGGCCGGCCGGCACGCTTCCCACGGCGCACACCACCTGGCCGAGGGAGAACGCGGCGACGACGCCCGGCGTCGACCACCCCGTGTCGGCCACGATCATCGGCGACAGCACCGTGAAGGCGTAGTAGAGGACGCCCCAGCTCACGATCTCGGTCAGGCACAGGACGCCGACGACCCGGCGCAGCGCGGCCACGCCGAGGATGCCGTGCTGCGGAGTCTCCGACGCGGGCCTCCCGTCCTGGCGGCCCCGCATCTCGTCGTCCCCCTCTGCATAGCGCCCCGTTCCCGGCCCCACGGCGCAGGACGGCCAGCACGCCCACCCTATCCATCGACGTTCGTCGATGCGAGGTCCTCGACCACCGGGCCAGGCCTCCCGCGCGGGTCGTGCGCGGCATGATGACCCCATGACCGATGCCCCCCGACGGCGCCCCCGCAAGGACGCCCTGGCCAACCGCCAGCGGATCCTCGACCACGCGGAGCGTGTCCTCAACGCCGAAGGACTCGACGTCAGCCTGCACCGCATCGCCGAGGAGCTCTCGATGGGCATCGGGACGGTCTACCGGCACTTCCCCACCCACGACGACCTCCTGCTGAGCCTGTACCACCGCTTCCAGGAACGGATCGTGGCCGCGGGTGAGGACCTGCTGGAACTCGACGACGCCTACGAGCGGGTCGTGCGCTTCATCGACGTCTCCGTCGACTTCTCGGTCGAGTCACCCATCGCTCGCGCCGTGGGAGCAAGGATGAAGCGCGTCTTTCCCGAGGAGCTCCGCGTCAGCCCGGCCGCCGCCGTCGTGATGGAGGCCGTCACCCAGGCCCAGGCGGAGGGGAAGATCCGCGACGACGTCGACGCGACGGACATCGCCGTCCTCGCCGGGATGCTCGCCGACCTGGTCTGGCTCCAGGAGCCCGAACGGACCGTCCTGCTGCCCCGGATGCGCGCTCTCGCCCTGGACTCCATCGCCCCGTCCGGCGCCGCGCTGCACCCGCTGCCCTCCCACGCGATCTCCGCCGAGCAGCTCACGCAGGTGGCGCACCGACGACGACGGCCTTCCTGATCTGGACAAGCGGACATTTTGTCCGCTACGCTGGTCGCCTGGCGCTCGACGGTCGGGACTTCGTCCGTCGACGTCACCTCGAGCCGTGGCGCCGAAGCCTGGGCGTCACGCAGGCCGGCACCGGTGCCAGCTCGACTCTCCCCGGCACCGGTGCCGGTCTCTCTCGCCGCCGGCATCACTCTCGGGGTCAGCGGCGGGCGCCCCGGTCGATCGAGGACGACGCCCGGGGCGGTCGATCGAGCCGCATCACGACGTGGTCCGGCGGGTCGATCGGGTTGTCCGGCTGCAGCTGGGCCGTACCCACTCGACGGAACCCCGCCCGCTCCAAGACCCGCCATGACGGCCGGTTCCCCGCCGCGACGGGAACGATGATCGCCGGGCAGTCGTCGAAGTGCGCCCATGTGTCGCGAGCGAGCGCCGCGATGAGCCGGGGCCCCAGACCTCGCCCCGTGTCAGCGAGATCGCCGATGAGGTAGTCGATCGTCACGGCGCCCTCGGGCACGTCCGTCCACGGCGCGATCTCCGACAGCTCCTCGGGGTAGTCGTGCCATCGAGATCGTTGCAGGTGCGCGACCGGGCGACCGTCGATCTCGGCGACGAGGTCCTCGCCGGGCTCCTCACCGCGCAGAGACGGCCCGAAGTTCCGCTCCATCGCCTCTGGCGTCGACTCCTGGTGCCACCAGCGAAGGACGTGTGGATGGGCGAGCCATCGGGCGAGCAGGGCGAAGTCCTCGGCCGACACCGGCCGGAAGGTGACCTCCCCGGCCGAGTCGCCACCCGTGTCCCCGCTCGCGTCACTGTCCACGATGATCCGACCCTCCACGTCCGCCCGGGGTTCTCACATCGTAGGAGATCGGAACGACCGGGGGGAGGTGATCCATGATGGGGGCATGGACCTCGACCTCGCCCAGCTCGTCATGCGCCTCACGCTCGGGTCCGTCTTCCTTGCCCACGGCTGGAACCACGCCTACGGCCCCGGAGGTCTGGACGGCACCGCGGGCTGGTTCGAGAGCCTCGGACTCCGGCCGCCGCGCCTGCAGGCCGCCGTCTCCGCCTACCTGGAGATGGCCGTCGGGACGGCCCTGCTGCTCGGCCTGCTCGTGCCCGTCGCCGCGGCCGCGGGGATCGGCGTCATGGTCACGGCGTACGCCACGGTGCACCGCCCCAACGGCTTCTTCATCATCAAGGAGGGCTATGAGTACGTCTTCGTGCTCACGGCCGCCCTCACCGCGCTCGCGATGCTCGGCGCCGGCAGCTGGTCGCTGGACGGCGTGCTCGACATCGACCTCAGCGGCTGGGCCGTCGGCGTCGGTGCACTCGGCTCAGGGATCCTGGGCGCCGTCGGGATGCTCGCGGTCTGCTGGCGACCCCCGCTCGACGACGACTGACGCCGCCCGGACGCTTCGTCCACAGGTCGGTTTCGTCTCTCTTGAGGGTGTCGGTAGTGGGCTCTATGATGGGAACATCCACTCGATAACGGATGTCTGGAGGCAGAGTCCCGTGACTGCACCCCTGCCGGAACCGACCACCGTCACTGATGGTGTGGTGACCAAGCTCGCGCGGGTGCACGAGATCCTGGGCTCGATCAGCACGGCCGACTACGCCCGACTGGCCGGTCGGGAGCAGCGTGAGGCGGCCGGTTCGCTGGCGAGACTGAAGGCGCGGGTCACCGCGCACGAGCTGGCTGCCGTGGCCGCGGTGGAGTCCTCCGGAGCGGCCCGCCGCGAGGGCGCGAGCAGCACCGGCTCCCTGTTGGCTGGTGACTTCGGTCGAGACCGTCGTGGTGCCGATGCCGTGGTGCGACAGGCCAAGCAGATCACCACGACGCCCCAGACCCACCAGGCGATGGCCAACGGCAGGCTCTCGACCCGGCAGGTGAAGGCGATCAGCCGAGCCCTGGACCAGCTCCCCAAAACCATCACCGCCGCCCAGCGTGAGGCGTGCGAGACGCAGCTCGTCGAGGACGCACCCCGGATGGACCTCAAGCAGTTCGAGCGCCACGCCGACCGGGTCGTGGGCCACTTCCTGACCGAGTCCGACGACGATGATGCCCTGGACGCGGCCGAGAACGACCTCGTCGAGCAGCGCGAGAAGAAGGCATGGGCCGCGGCGGAGTTCTGGATGGGACCCGCCACCGACGGTCTGGTCAAGGGTGGATTCGCCATCCCCGAGGCCCAAGCAGCCCAGCTGCGCGTGGCAATGGACGCCCTGTGTGCACCACAGGTGGAGATCACCAGCCCCACAAACCTCGCCCGCCGAGCTGGTGAGGTCCTGCTCGACGAGCGCCCCTCTTACCGGACTCGACAGGGCTGGGCCTTCACCTACCTGTGCGAGCTCCTGCCCACCGAGAAGCTCCCCGAGACCAACAACCTCGGACCCATCCTGACCATCAACCTCGACCTCGCCACCCTCCTCGAACGACTCAAGGTGGCGACCCTCTCCACCGGAGAACGGATCTCCGCCGGACAAGCCCGGCGCATGGCCTGTGAGCACAGGCTCCTGCCCGCGGTCTTCGGCGGAGAGTCGCTCCCGCTGGACCTGGGACGCGACAAGCGACTCTTCACCCTGGCCCAGCGCCAAGGCCTCGCCCTACGCGACCGCGGATGTGTGTTTCCCGGCTGCGACAGACCACCGGGCTGGTGCGTCGCCCACCACGCCAGACGCACCTGGGCCGACGGTGGAGGCACCGACCTCCACGACGGCGTCCTGCTCTGCCCCCACCACCACCGGATCCTGCACACCGACGGCTGGGACATCATCTTCAACGAACGAGGCCACCCCGCGTTGATTCCACCGGCATCACTCGACCCCGATCGCCGGCCCAGGCTGCACGACCGCTTCAGAACCCACGTCTGACGTCCCTAGGAGGGCTCTGCCTTCCCACGCGCGTGGGCAAGGTCCGGTCCTAGGGTGGCTCCCATGCCGTCCGTTGCCACCCCCGCTCACGACGCCGTCGTGCTCGCCGGCGGACAGGCCAGACGCCTCGGTGGGATCGACAAGGTGCTCGTGGAGAGCGGCGGCCGGACCCTGCTGGCCACTGCCGTTGCCGCCGCCACCCAGGCTCGCGACATCGTGGTCGTGGGCCCCCGGCGCGACGCCGAGCTGCCTCGTGTCGTGCGGTGGACGCGCGAGTCACCGCCCTTCGCCGGCCCCGTCGCCGGGCTGGCCGCCGGGCTCGCCGAGCTGCCCGATGGCGCCGAGCTGGTCCTGCTTCTCGCAGCCGACCTGCCGCACGCCGACGTCCTGACAACCGCCCTGCTCGCCGCGCCTCCGAGCGGCGACGCACGAGTCGTGGTCGACGCCGACGGTCGCGCCCAGTGGACCGCCAGCCTGCTGCGTCGAGGCCGGCTGGCCACGGCGCTGCGCGAGCTGGGCGACCCCACCGACGCCTCGTTGCGCCGTCTGTTCTCGCACCTAGAGTGGGAGAAGGTCGGGGTGCTGCCACACGACGACGCCGGTCGAACCAGCGACCCGACCTGGGACGTCGACACTCCCGACGACCTGCCCGACGCCTGAGGAGGCACCCGATGGCCGACCAGCAGCTGATCGATCACTGGTGGGCACAGCTGTGCGCCGAGCTCGACGTCGACGCACCCGCCACGCCGGACGTCGTGCTGGACCTCGCTGCCACCGCCGCGCACGAGGTGGTGCGCCCGGCTGCCCCGCTCACGACGTTCCTCGTGGGCTACGCCGCCGGACTCGCCGGAGGTGGCGAGGACGCGGTGGAACGCGCCCGCGCCGTCGCCCACCTGCTTGCCCAGCGACACGGGGAATCGGCGTGACCAAGGCGGTGCAACGTCGACGCCTCACGCGGGTGGACATCGTGGAGGGCTCCCGCCCCCGGCACGACTCCCTCGCCACGGAGGAGCCCCTGGAGATCCGCCTCGGCGGCAAGGCCTTCGCCGTGACGATGCGGACCCCCGGCGACGACTTCGACCTCGTCGCGGGTTTCTGTGTCTCCGAGGGCATCGCCGCGGGTCCGGACGACCTGCAGGCGATGCGCTACTGCGCCGGCGAGCAGGAGAACACCTACAACATCATCGACGTCGCGGTCCCTCCTGCCGGCGCCGTTGTCGCGGCCGTGCGTGAGCGGCACGTCTACACGTCCAGCTCGTGCGGGGTGTGCGGGCTCGCCTCCATCGACGCCGTCGCCACCACCTCACGCTTCGAGGTGGCCACCGACGACGTGCGCGTGGACATCAACGTCCTCGCCGCACTGCCTGACGGACTGCGTGAGCAGCAGAGGGTGTTCGAGTCCACCGGTGGCGTCCACGCCGCGGGACTGTTCGCGGCCGACGGGACGGCGCTGTGCGTGCGCGAGGACGTCGGCCGGCACAACGCCGTCGACAAGGTCGTCGGCTGGGCGTGGCGCGAGAACCGGCTCCCACTGCCCGGCACGGTGCTGCAGGTCTCCGGACGGGCGTCCTTCGAGCTGGTCCAGAAGGCGGCGATGGCGGGGATCCCCGTCCTGGCCGCCGTGAGCGCGCCCTCCTCCCTCGCCGTCGACCTCGCCGAGCGCTCCGGCATCACGCTCGTGGGGTTCTCCCGAGGGTCCTCGTTCAACGTCTACGCCCACGGTGAGCGACTGACGTGAGGAACATCGGTCTGCTCGGCGGGATGAGCTGGCAGAGCTCGGCGCTGTACTACCGACTGCTCAACGAGGGAGTGCAGCAACGGCTCGGCGGGCTGCACTCGGCCCGATGCACCTTGCGCTCGGTGGACTTCGCCGAGGTCGAGGCGCTGCAGTCCGCCGGGGCGTGGGACGAGGCCGGGCGGCTGCTTGCCGAGGAGGCACGACAGCTCGAGCGTGCAGGCGCCGACGTGCTCGTGCTGTGCACCAACACGATGCACCTGGTCGCCGAGACGATCGAGTCGGCGATCTCCATCCCCCTGCTGCACATCGGCGACGTGACGGCCCAGGCGGCCCGAGAGGCCGGCGTGCGCACGGTGGCCCTGCTCGGGACGGCCTTCACGATGGAGCAGCCGTTCCTGCGCGAGCGGCTCGCCCGGCACGGGCTCGACGTGGTGCTGCCCGACGCCGACGAGCGTGCGGACGTGCACCGCGTCATCTACGACGAGCTCGTGCTCGGGCAGGTGCGCGACGGCTCGCGGCGCCGGTTCGCCGAGATCATCGGCCGGCTCGCGGACGACGGCGTCGAGGGCGTCGTCCTGGGCTGCACGGAGGTCGAGCTGCTCATCACGCAGGACGACTCCCCGGTGCCGGTCTTCCCGACCACGCGGCTGCACGCCGAGGCCGCCGTGGCGCATGCGCTGCGGGACGACTGACCCGCACCGCAACGTCAGTACTCCAGGAACCCTCCGAGTACCCTGTGGCGCATGCCCCCTCGTGCTGCTCGGTCCGCCGAGCGTGCGACGACGCGACGCGAAGAGCTGCTGGCCGCCCTCATCGACGTCTTCTTCGGCGAGGGCTTCGCCCACCTGAGCGTTGAGGACCTGGCCCGCCGCCTCGGGTGCTCCAAGTCGACGCTGTACGTCGTCGCCACCAGCAAGGAGCAGATCGTCGTCGCCGTGGTCCGAGCCGTCTTCCGACGCTCCACCGATCGCGTCGAGGCGCGGGTGGCCCGCGAGCCGGACCCCGTGGCGCGCATCGGGGTCTACCTCGAGGCCATCGCCACCGAGCTGTCTCCCGCCTCCCCCGCCTACTTCGCGGACCTGGAGGCCCACGCGCCCGCGCACGAGGTCTACCGGCAGAACACCGCGATCGCCGCGGCACGCGTGCAGGAGCTGCTGCGTGAGGCGGGGGCCGACGCCGTCGACCCGACGTTCGTCGGTACCGTCGCCGGGCTCGTCATGGAGGCCATCCAACGTCGCCGCATCGAGGCCGCCACCGGCCTCGGGGACGCCGAGGCCTTCCACGCCCTGGCCCAGCTGATCACCGCCGGCATCGCCGGACCATCCGAGAGGACCCCCTGATGATTCGTACCGAGTTCACCGAGACGTTCGGCGTCGAGCACCCGCTGCTGTGCGGGGGCATGACCGGGCTGGGCACCGCCGAGCTCATCTCCGCCGTCGCGAACGCCGGTGCGCTGGGCTTCCTCACCGCCCTCACGCAGCCGACGCCGGAGGACCTGGTCAAGGAGATCGCCCGCACCCGCGACCTCACCGACAAGCCCTTCGGAGTGAACCTCACGATCCTGCCGACCATCCAGGAGGTGCCGTACGCGGAGTACCGCGCCGCCATCGCCGAGTCCGGGGTGAAGGTCGTGGAGACCGCCGGCTCGAGCCCCGAGCCACACCTGCCGGACTTCAAGGCCGCGGGCATCAAGGTCATCCACAAGGCGACGAGCGTGCGTCACGCGCTCTCGGCGCAGCGCAAGGGCGTCGACGCCATCAGCATCGACGGGTTCGAGTGCGCCGGCCACCCGGGCGAGGACGACGTCCCCGGGCTCGTGCTCATCCCGGCCGCGGCACGGGCGCTGGACATCCCGATCATCGCCTCGGGTGGGCTCGCCACCGGGTCAGGGCTCGTGGCGGCCCTCGCCCTCGGCGCGTGCGCGGCCAACATGGGCACCCGGTTCATGGCCGTCGACGAGGCGCCCATCCACGACAACGTCAAGCAGCAGATCGTCGCCAACGACGAGCGCAGCACCCAGCTGGTCTTCCGCGAGTTCGGCAACACCGCCCGCGTGGTCAAGAACTCCGTGTCCACCGAGATCGCCGAGATCAGCCGTCGCCCCGGGGCGACCTTCGACGACATCGCCGCGCTCGCCTCCGGTCAGCGCGGCCGCTCGGAGGTGCTCGGCAAGGGCGAGATGGAGGGCGGCATGTGGTGGGCCGGCCAGGCGCAGGGGCTCATCCACGAGGTCGGGTCGACGCAGCAGGTCGTCGACACGATCATCGCCGAGGCCACCGAGCTGCTGGGCACGACGCTCCCCGGCCTCGTGCGCTGACCGGTCCCGGCCGGCTACCGGCGCAGGAAGCCGTCGATGAGCGCCCCGGTCTCGGCGGTGGCGGCACTCGCACCGATGCTCGCCGCCTCGGCGTCGAGCTGCTCGTCCAGGCTCGCCGTGAGGCCGTCGCGCAGCAGTCGGCGCGCACGGCCGAAGGCCCCCGCCGGTCCGGCAGCGAGCTTCTCGGCGAGCGTGACAGCCTCGCTCTCGACGTCGGCGTCGTCCACCAGCCGACTCACGATGCCCCAGTCGGCGGCCTCCTGCGCCGTGACCTTGCGCGACGTGAGCGTCAGATCCAGGGCCCGCTGCAGGCCCACGACCCGCGGCAGCAACCAGGACTGGCCGAGGTCAGGGGTGAGGCCGACGGCGGTGTAGGCCGTGACGAACGCGGCCGAGCGTCCGGCGACCACCAGGTCGCTGGCCAGGACGAGCGAGAGTCCGGCTCCCGCCGCAGCACCCTGGACGCCGGTGACGACCGGCTTGTCCAGGTCCCACATCAGCCGGACACTGCGGTGGGCGAGGTCGGCGAGACCACTGACGAACGTGCCGCGGTCGTCGGCGTCCGCCATGGCAGCGAGGTCGCCGCCGGCACTGAACCGGGCCCCGCGGCCGGTCAGCAGCACGACCCTGACGGCATCGTCGTCGCGCACGCGCAGCAGCGCCTGCTCCAGCGCCTCGCCCATCGGCACGGTCAGGCCGTTGGCGGCCTCGGGCCGGTTGAGCTCGATGCGCGCGACGCCGGACTCGGTGACGGTCAGGACGACGGGCTCCTGCCCGGTGCTCGGTCGGGGGCTCATCGGGGCGCCATCCGCAGGGCGCCGTCCATCCGGATGGTCTCGCCGTTGAGGTAGTCGTGCTCGACGATCATCGTGACCAGGCGGGCGTACTCCTCGGGCCGGGCGAGCCGCTGCGGGAACGGGACGCCGGCGGCCAGCCCGGCACGGACCTCCTCGCTCACCGTGGCGAGCATCGGCGTCTCGACGATGCCCGGGGCGATGGTGTTGACGCGGATGCCGTGCTGCGCCAGGTCTCGTGCGGCCGGCAACGTCATGCCCACCACTCCGCCCTTGGACGAGGCGTAGGCCACCTGGCCGACCTGGCCGTCGAAGGCGGCGATCGAGGCCGTGTTCACCACGACGCCTCGCTGGCCGTGCTCGTCTGGCTCGGTCTGCGCCATCGTCTCGGAGGCGAGGGCCATGACGGTGAAGGTGCCCACGAGGTTGACGTGGACGACCTTGGCGTAGAGCCCCAGGTCGTGCACGCCCTTGCGGCCGAGGATCCGCGCCGAGGGTCCGATGCCGGCACAGCTGACGACGGTGCGCAACGGGCCCAGGTCGGCAGCGACGCCGAGGGCGCTGCGGACCTGCTCCTCGTCGGTGACGTCGGCAGCGACGTAGGTGACGCCGTCCACGGTCGGCGCCTGCTCGATGCCGGACGGAAGGTCGATCGCCACGACCTGTGCACCGCGCTCGGCGAGGGCGGCAGCGGTGGCCGAGCCGAGCCCCGAGGCTCCCCCGGTGACGACGGCGGACGTGTCCTTGAGCTCCATGCTCACTCTCCTTGGTGTCGAGACTCGTGCATCCTTGCAGCCGGTGTCAGCCGGCGAGGTGCCGACCGATGACGAGGCGCTGGATCTGGTTGGTCCCCTCGAAGATCTGCATGACCTTGACCTCACGCATGTACCGCTCCACCGGGAAGTCCCTGGTGTAGCCCGCCCCGCCGAGGACCTGGACGGCATCGGTGGCCACCTGCATCGCCTGGTCGGTGGCGACGAGCTTGGCGATCGACGCCTCGCGGCCGTAGGGACGGCCGGCGTCCTTCAGGCGAGCGGCGTGCAGGTACGTGGCCCGGGCCGAGCCCACCGCCGCGGCCATGTCGGCCAGCAGGAAGGTCAGGCCCTGGTGGTCGATGATCGCCTTGCCGAAGGCCTCCCGCTCCTTGGCGTAGGCCACTGCCGTGTCCAGTGCGGCCTGGGCGATGCCGGTGGCGACCGCCGCGATGCCCAGACGACCGGCGTCGAGCCCGGCCAGGGCGATCGACAGTCCCCGTCCTTCCTCGCCGAGGCGGTTCTCCGCCGGGACACGGACGTCGTCGAAGAGCATCGTGGCCGTCGGCGAGCCCATCAGGCCCATCTTCTGCTCCGGGGGGTCGGCGCTCAGCCCGGCGGTGTCGGCCGGGACGAGGAAGCAGGTGATGCCGCCACCGTCGTCGGACGTGCGGGCCATGACCTTGTAGAAGTCCGCCTCCCCCCCGTGCGTGGTCCACGCCTTGGCACCGTTGATGACGTACTCGTCCCCGTCGCGCACGGCCTTGGTGCGCATCGCCGCCGGGTCGGACCCGGCATGGGCCTCGGAGAGGCAGTAGGCGCCGAGCAGGTCCCCACCGAGCATGTTCGGCAACCAGCGCTCCTGCTGCTCGACGCTGCCGGCCGTGGCGAGGCCGAAGCAGCTCAGGGCGTGCACGCTGACTCCCACGCCCACGCTTGCCCACCCCGTCGCGATCTCCTCCACGACTTGCAGGTAGACCTCGTACGGCTGTCCTCCGCCGCCCAGCTCCTCGGGGTAGGGCAGGCCCAGCAGCCCGGCCCGGCCCAGGGTGCGGAAGACCTCTCGCGGGAAGGCCCCGGTCCGCTCGGTCTCGTCGACCCGGGGCCGCAGCTCTGCCTCGACGAGGGTGCGAGTCAGCTCGACGAGGTCGGCGGACTCCTCGGTGGGCATCAGGCGCTGGACGGGCATCGAGTCTCCTGGATCGGGAGTACCGTGACGAGTACCACGGAACGTCCCACAGTACCGGCGCGGTCCCGAGCGCCAGCACCGGCCACCGCGGACCGATACCGTCGCCCCATGACGACGACGCTCCGCGGCCCGTGGGTCGCGGCCTTCGGTGCCGCCGTCGCGCTCCACCTGGTGCTGCTGGGTGCCGACCTCTCCCCGTGGGACAGCATCACCAAGTGTCTCCTCGCGCCCCTGCTCGTGTGCTGGGTCCTCGCCGTCCGGGGACCGCACCTGCTCGTGGCGGCCCTGGTCTTCTGCTTCCTGGGCGATCTGTTCCTGGAGCTCGACGGGCTCTTCATCGTCGGCATGGCGGCCTTCGCCCTCGGCCACGTGTGCCTGGTGGTCCTGCTGGTCCGCCGCGGAGCACTAGAGGCGCTGCGCGCCAGACCCTGGATCGTGGCCGTGTACGTGGTGGCGGCCATCGTCCTCGTCGCCTGGGCCTGGGGCGGGCTGCCCGACGAGCTCAAGGCCCCCGTGCCGGTCTACGCCGTGCTGCTGCTGGCCACTGCCGCCACGTCGGCCGGCGTCGACAGGGTGGCCGGCGCGGGTGGCCTGCTGTTCCTGGTCTCCGACGGCATCATCGCCCTGGGCGAGGCCGGCCGCATCGACTCCGGCGCCACGCTGACAGGCCTGGCCGTCATGACGCTGTACTCCGCGGCGATCCTGCTGCTCACCGCCGGGATCCTGCGACACGACGCCACGCCGGCCGCATGAGAGAACGCCAGCGAACGAGCAACAAGCCCTTCATGCGGGTACGTCCCTACGGTGGTTCTTCTGAGGGCGTGACCGCATGAGGTCCGACCGGACGTACCGCGTCGTGGTGCGCATCATCGGGGGGATCTTCAGGGTCCTGGGCGTGCGGTTCACCGTGCGCGGCGGCGAGCACCTGCCCCGGACCGGCGGCGCGGTCGTCGCGTCGAACCACATCAGCTTCATCGACTTCACCGTCGTCGGCTACGCAGCGCGGGATCGTGGCCGACTCGTGCGCTTCATGAGCAAGACGTCGGTCTTCGAGGTCCCCGTCGTCGGCAGGCTGATGCGGGCGATGGGGCACATCCCGGTCGACCGCTGGACCGGGGCGAGCGCGTACCGGCGAGCGCGGCGCCTCCTCGCGCACGGCGAGGTCGTGGGCGTCTTCCCCGAGGCCACCATCAGCCGTTCGTGGCGGGTCAAGAGACTCAAGCCGGGTGCCGCCGGGCTGGCCCTGTCCCGCGACGTCCCGCTCGTGCCGTGCGTGCTGTGGGGCGCCCACCGGATCCTGACGGTCGACGGTCGACGCAGCCTGCGACGCGGCATCCCGGTCACCGTCCTGCTCGGGGAACCGCTCGTGCCACGCGCCGACGAGACCGCCGACGAGCTCACCGATCGCCTGCACGAGGCGATGAGCACGCTCCTGGCCGAGGCCGTCGACGCCTACCCCGACGTCCCCCGTGACGACGCGGACCGATGGTGGGTCCCGCACGACCGCGGCGGCACCGCCCCCGACGTCGAGACCGCCGCCGCCCTGGACCGCGAGGCCCTGCGCCGCATCGGCGCCCCCGGCGACTGACACAGGTCCACCCGTGGCGGCGGTTTACCGGCGTCAGATGATCGCCGTCTCCGGGCGGGTCGTCGAGTCGGCGAAGCGCTCCACGGCCAGCGCGCCGACGTCGACGAAGGGGCGCGCTCCCAGGACGAGGTCCCGGACGACCTCCCCCACGGCGGGGCCCATCAGGAATCCGTGCCCGGAGAAGCCGCAGGCGTAGACGAGGCCGCTCACCGTCGCGGATCGTCCGATGAGGGCGTTGCAGTCCGGCGTCATCTCGTAGAGCCCGGCCCACCCGGCGGCGATCCCGACGTCGGCCAGGCTCGGCGCGCGGTGCTCGATCGCCTCGGCGAGGTCCTCCAGCCAGCGCGGCTCCCGAGACTGGTCGAAGCCCCAGCTGTCGCGGCGTTCGGGGAGCCCCATGAGCAGACCCTGCCCCTCGCCGTGCAGGTAGAACGACGTCGAGAAGTCGATCGTGAAGGGCGTCTGCGGGTCCAGCCCCGGCACCGGCTCGGTGATCGCCACCTGGCGGCGCAGCGGCTCGACCGGCAGGTCCACCCCGGCCCAGCGCCCCACCTCGCGCGACCACGCACCCGCAGCGCACACCACCGTGCTCGTCGCGATGGTGCCGGCTGCCGTGTGCACCCCGAGGATCTCCTCGCCTGCCATCTGCAGCCCCGTGGCCGGACTGTCGGTCAGGATCGTCGCCCCTGCGCGCCTGGCCGCCCGCGCGTAGCCGAGCACCACCGACTCGGGGGCGCAGTGCCCTCCCCGAGGCGAGAACATGGCACCGAGCAGGCCCTCGGCCCGGACCAGTGGCGAGAGCCGGCCCGCCTCCTGCACCGAGACCATCCGGCTCGGGAGACCCATCTGCTGCTGGAGCTCCGCGTCGCGGGTGAAGGTCTCGACGTCCGAAGGGTCGTCCAGCAGGAAGAGGTAGCCCACCCGGTGCAGGTCGATCTCCTGGTCACGCTCGGACCCGAACTGCTCGAGAGCGTCGAGGCTGCGCATCGCCAGAGCGATGTTGAGCGGGTCGGAGAACGTCGCCCTCACCCCACCCGCCGCCTTGACCGTGGACCCGCCTCCCAGGGGCCCTCGCTCCAGCACGACGACCCGCTCGACGCCGGCCTCGGCGAGGTGGCACGCGGCGCTCAGCCCCATGACTCCGCCACCGATGACCACGACGTCGGCTGAGACTGGGAGGTCGGGACGGGACATGGGTGCTCCTGCATGCATCGGGGCTCGGCTGCCATCGTGCCTCCAGAGGGGGTCGCCCCGCGAGGTCCTCCCGACGACGCCGACGCGCACGCCCTGGCCGCACCACCACCTGCCTGGGCTCAGCCAGGACCCCGAAGACGAGCCTGCTGCGCCGCGAGCGCGACGGCACCACGCATCGGAGCCCGGGGCCCGAGGGTGGAGAACTCGATCCGCACGGTCCGCGCGATCGTCGACAGGGCGTGCCGTTCCAACGACTCCGCGATGCCGTCGCGGACCGGTGCCCCGCCCGCCGCGAGCTCCCCTCCGACGATGATCATCGCCGGTGACAGCAGGTTGCACATGTCCGCGAGGACGTTGCCCAGCCCCCGTCCTGCCTCGACGAGCAGCCGGTGCACGGCGGGCTGCCCCGCGCAGTCGCGCAGCTCGTCGTGCTGGACGATGGGCCCCACCTCGACGCCCACGGCCGCGAGCCTGGGGGTGAGGGCGCGCAGGGACGCCTCGGACTCCAGGCAGCCGTACTGGGCGCAACGGCACAGCGCCGAGGCACCCGGCAACCGGATGTGGCCGATCTCGCCCGCCGCCCCGTCGGGGCCGGTGTACAACCGGCCGCCGAGGATCAGCCCCGCGCCGACACCGACGGTGGCATTGAGGTAGACGAGGTCGTCGATCCCGGCACCCACGCCGTGCACCCGCTCACCCATGGCGCCGGCGTTGGCGTCGTTGGCGGGTGTCAGCTCGAAGCCGACCAGCTGCTGCAGCTCCTGCGCAGGACGCCGGCCTCGCCAGGTCGGCACGACGATCGGCGCAACGTGGACCCGGCCGGTGGCGGGCTCGACCGGAGCGGGCACCGCGATCACCCCGTGCTCCACCAGCCGTGACTCGATCCCGTGCTCCTCCAGCAGCTCGGCGACGAGGTCGGCCGCCTGCCTCAGCAGCTCATCGGCAGCGTCGGTCCCGTCATTGTCGACCCACCGCTCGCCGAGGACCTGCTCCCCCGAGGTGGCCAGGGCGACGGCGACATGTCGGTGGCCGATGTCGATGCCGACGACGTGGCCCGGGCGGTCGTCGAGCACCAGCCGCGTGACCGGACGACCCCGGCCCCGGACCTGCGCCGGGCCGATCTCGCGGACCACGCCGTCAGCCATCATGGCCCTGACGACGCCGGCCACCGTGCTCGCGCTCAGCCCCGTCGCGGCTTGGATCTCCCGCCGCGAGGCAGCGTGCAGGCGAGCGAGTGCGGCGCGGATCTCCTGCCTGCTCCGCTCTGCGCGTGCGTCGACCGTCATGGGCTCACCGTAGTGCCCGCGACCTATTTGTACGAGAACTGTGCAAAATCATTTTGATTAGCGCGGTTGACGCCTCGAAAAAAGTGGGCCACGCTGAGCCCCACACCGAGCTGTGATGCGAGTCACGCTGCTGCACCCGACGAGAGCCGAGCCGATGCGCCCCTCCTCCACCGTTCCCGCCCTCCGCGCCGCCGTGCTCGGCGCCCTCTCCCTCGTGCTGGCGGTGGGGACGACGACCGGCCTCGCTGCCGCACCGGCCCAGGCCGCACCGGGGGAGGTCGGGGCCCTCGACGGCGAGGAGGTGAGCTCGCCTGACGGCTCGATCAGCGCGACCGTCGGCGTCGTCGACGGACGCCTCACCTATGAGGTGGTGCGCGACGGCGCCACGTCCGTCGTCTCTCCCTCCGGGCTCGGCTTCACGCTGTCCGATCCGGACGTCGACCTCACCGAGGACATGGAGATCACCGGCGTCGAGCGCGACACCCACGACGAGACGTGGACGCCCGCGTGGGGCACCGACTCCTCGGTGCAGAACCAGTACGAGGAGCTGGTCGTCAGCGCCGTGCACACCCCCACCGACACCGAGCTGGACGTCAGCGTCCGGGTCTTCGACGACGGCTTCGGACTGCGCTACACCTTCCCCCAGCAGGAGGAGCTGGGCAAGTTCAACGTCACCGCCGAGGACACCCAGTTCGGGCTCTCGTCGGACCTCACGGCCTACTACCTGCGGGCCGGCACGGACCAGGCGGCCGATGAGAGGCACTACCAGACCGTTCCGATCGCCGAGGTGCCCGACGCCCAGACACCGATCACGTTCTCCCGCGACGACGGTCTCTTCATGAGCCTGCACGAGGCCGCTCTCGTGGACTACCCGAGCATGACCGTCGAGCGCGGCGACGGGCCCGAGGGCCAGCTCGTCAGCGAGCTGATCGCGCTGCCGAACGGCATCAAGGCGGTCCTCGACGTCAGCGAGGAGGACTTCTCCACCCCGTGGCGCACGATCACCGTGGGCCGCGACGCCGGCGACCTGGCCGAGTCGCACATGATCGCCAACCTCAACCCGCCGTGCACCATCTGCGACGTCGACTCCGACGACGACGGGACGGCGGACACCGCCGACTGGATCGATCCCGGCACCTACACCGGCGTGTGGTGGGAGCTGCAGCGACGCGACACCACCTGGAACGCCGGGCCCAACCACGGAGCGACGACGGAACGCACCAAGGAGTACATCGACCTGGCCGACGAGGCCGGCGCCAAGTACGTCCTGGCCGAGGGCTGGAACGTCAACGCCGGAGGCAGCTGGACCAACCAGGACTTCCTGACCCCGATGGACGACTTCGACATCGACGAGGTGCTCGCGTACGCCGAGTCCAAGGACGTCGGCTTCGTCGCCCACAACGAGACCCGCGGCTACGTCGACTACTACGACGAGAACATCGAGGAGATCTTCGCCCAGTACCAGGAGTGGGGCATCCACGCCATCAAGACGGGCTACGCCACCCGCTTCGACCTCGGCGGCACCGGCCGCAGCCACTACGACCAGGAAGCGGTGCGGCACTACCAGCGGGTCATGGAGGTCGCCGCCGAGCACGAGATCAACATCAACGCCCACGAGGCGATCAAGCCGACCGGCCTGCACCGGACCTACCCGAACATGATGACGGGCGAGGGCGTCGCCGGGATGGAGCAGCAGAACTACAAGGGCGCGAGCGGCAACCCGCCCGAGCAGGCCTCGATCCTGCCCTTCACCCGCTGGATGGGCGGGGCGGCCGACTACACCCCGGGCGTGCTGGACGTGCTCTGGGACCCGGGCAACCTGAACACGCGGGTGCAGTCGACGACGGCCCACCAGCTGGCGCTCTACACGACCTTCTGGAGCCCGCTGCAGATGCTGGCGGACACGCCGGAGAACTACGCCGCGCAGGACACCGCCTTCGAGTACCTCAAGGACATCCCGTCCACGTGGGACGAGTCGCACGTCCTCGACGCCGAGATCGGTGACCACGTCGCGACGGCCCGACGCTCCGGCGAGGACTGGTACCTCGGGACCATCACCGACGAGAACGACCGGACGGTGGACGTCCCACTGGACTTCCTGGAGCCCGACACCACCTACGTCGCCGACGTCTTCGCCGACGCGGCGGACGCCTCGTGGAAGGGCAACCCCACGGCCGTCACGCGGACCCGCAGCATCGTGGAGTCCGGCGACACCCTGTCGGCGTCGATGGTCGGCGCCGGTGGACAGGCGGTCCGGTTCACCGAGGCGACGCCGGAGCAGGTCGAGGAGCTGCCCGAGCTCGGTGCCGGCCAGCTGAGCCTGGCGGGCGAGCCCACGGCGACATACGAGCCGCTCGAGCGCGAGGTCACCATCGAGGCCGAGGTGACGAACGAGGGAGCGAGCGTCGCGTCCTCCTACCTCTACCTCGACGGCACACGGATCGACTCGGCCAGAGTGCGCCTGGACGGCGGGGAGAGCACGACGCTCTCGGCCACCGTCCCGGTGGGGTCCTTCCCCTACGCCCCGCGGACCGACGTCGGCCTCGGTGACGGCAGCGCGGTCCCCGACGAGACCGTCGGCGTCGCCCTGCTGCCCTTCCCGGACCAGAGCATGGTCGAGAGGGTCGGCGAGCTCGAGGAGTCCGAGGACCTCAGCGGAGACATCGCGTCCAGGATCCGGCAGCTGCTCGAGGGCGCCATCGACCGCGCCGGCAACGGTGACCTCACCGGCGTGGAGCTGGCGATGCAGAGCATCCGGCTGCGGCTGCTGGGGGCGGCTCCCGCAGAGGTGTCGTCCGATGCCCTCGAGGAGCTGGACGGCATCGCCGCACGGTGGCTCGGCGAGCCCTACGGCCTGATGGACGTGCTCGCCCGGGTGCGGGCCGCCCAGGACGACGGCACCATCACTGAGGATCAGGCCAGCGACTGGCGCGAGAAGTCGGTCACGGCCGTTCGAGCGGCCATCCGCGAGGACGACGAGGGCCTGGAGGCGGCCCTGGAGGCTTTGGCCGAGAGCCTGGCGGACGTCGAGGGCGAGGTGGCCGAGACGCTGCGCGCCACCGTGTCCCAGCAGCAGTCCGCCGACGCCCTCCTCGAGGCCGAGGACGGCGAGCGGTCCGGCGGCGCCGAGGTCGACGACGAACACCCGGGCTTCACCGGCTCAGGGTTCGCCAGGACGTTCAACGCGGTGGACGCCTGCGTCGCCGTCGCAACCACCGAGGTGCCCTCCGGCCCCTACCTGGTGACCACGAGATTCGCCAACGGCATGACCGTCGCGCCGCTGGACCGTCAGCTGACCATGACCGTCGGCGACCGGTCCTCCAAGGTCCAGTTCCCCAACCAGGGCCAGGGCTCCGACCGCTGGCGCCGGTGGGCGGACACCGACCCGTACCCCTTCACAGTCGGCGACGACGATCCGCTGAAGCTCTGCTACGACGAGGAGGACACCGGCAACGTCAACGTCGACTCCTTCACGCTCGCCCCGGACCCGGGCGTCATCCCCGAGTCGGCGGGCATCGGTGTCCCGACCATCGCGATGACGCTGGACCCGGCGACGCCCGACGGGAGCGACGGCTGGTGGACCAGTCCAGTCGACGTGACCGCCACGGCGGGAGACGTCGAGGGCGCCGAGCCCGAGCTGCGGATCGATGGTGGCGCGTGGGAGGACGCTGACGAGCCGCTGCGCCTGACCGAGGACGGGCGGTACCGCGTCGCGGCCCGGGCCGTCGCCGGTGACCAGGTCTCGGCGACCACCGAGCAGGAGGTGCAGATCGACGGCACCGCACCGGAGTCCTCCACTACGGTCGACGCAGGGGAACGGACCGTCACGATCGAGGCGGAGGACGCGACGTCCGGGGTTGCACAGGTCCAGGTCCGCACGGCGGGCGAGGGAGACTTCGAGACCTACGACGAGCCGGTCTCCGTGCCCGACGTCGGAGCGACCCTGGAGTTCCGTGCCGTGGACCGGGCCGGCAACGTGGAGGAGGTCGACACCGTGACGGTGCGGGCCGCCACGACGACCGTCGCCGAGGCCCCGGAGTCGGTGCAGCAGGGGCAGGCCGCGCAGGTCGACGTGACGGTCTCCGGACCGGACCCGCAGGAGGACGAGCCGACCAGCAGGGCTCCCGGCGACACCCCGACCGGTGAGGTCGAGGTGCTCGAGGCAGGCACGGTCCTGGCCCGGGGCGAGCTGCAGGACGGGGCGGCGTCGATCGAGGTCGAGGGCCTCGACGTCGGGGAGCGCACGCTCACCGTGCGCTACGTCGGCAGCGACGACTTCGCCCCCTCGGCGGACACCGTCGGGCTGCGCGTGGTCGCCGTCGACGGCGGTGGAGACGGCGGTGGACCCGGTGACGGCGGAGATGACGGCGGTGGCGACGACGGTGGCGAGGGCGCCGGGTCACCCGGAGGCGACGACGCGGCCGGGGAATCGGACGCCGCCGACGGCGGATGGCTCCCCTCGACCGGTGGCCCCGCGGCCTGGCTCCTCGCCCTGGCGGCCCTGATGGTCGGCGTCGGGCTGGCGCTGCGACGCCGACGAAGCCTGGACGGCTGAGGCAGGAGGCGCGGCCCGGGGCAGCTGCCCCGGGCCGCGTCGCGTGTGCCGTGACGGTCAGCACCGGCATCGGTGATGATGGGGCCATGACTCCCGGCGAGCTCCGACAGGTCCCGGTCGGCGACCTCCTCTTCGACGTCCGCGTGGCCGGCCCGGCCGATGGGGAGGCGATCGTGCTGCTGCACGGCTTCCCCGAGACGTCGGCGAGCTGGGACGCCGTCGCACCGCGGCTCGTCGAGGCGGGCTATCGCGTCGTGGCACCGGACCAACGGGGCTACTCCCCCGGCGCCCGGCCGGCGGACGTCTCGGCCTACACCACCGACCAGCTGGCCGGGGACGTCGTCGGGCTCGCCGACGCCCTCGGTCTGGAGCGCTTCCACCTCGTCGGGCACGACTGGGGTGCGGCCGTCGCGTGGGCGACCGCCGCCTGGCACCCCGAGCGGCTGGTCAGCCTCACGGCGCTCTCCGTGCCGCACCTCGTCGCCTACAACGCGGCCCTGCGCTCGGATCCCGAGGCCCAGCAGAAGGGGTCCTACATCCGGCTGCTGCGCCAGGAGGGCAAGGCCGAAGAGGCCCTGCTCGAGGACGACGCCCGGCGACTGCGGGCGATGTACGAGGGTGTCGTGCCGGCCGTGCAGGTCGACGCCTACGTCCGGCACCTGCAGCAGCCGGGCGCCCTGACCGCCGCCCTCGCCTGGTACCGCGCCATGACGCCCGCGCTGGCCGAGCTCCCCGCCGTCGAGGTGCCCACGACCTACCTCTGGAGCGACGGCGACATGGCCATCGCCCGCGCGGGCGCCGACGCCTGCCACGAGCACGTGCACGCCGACTTCACGTACGTCGTGCTGGAGGGGGTCTCGCACTGGATCCCCGAGGAGGCGCCAGACGTCGTCACCGAGCACGTTCTGGCCCGGGTCCGCTCCACGGCCTGACCCCGCTCAGCCGGTGAGTGGCCAGCCGTCGGGATCGTCCAGCTCGCGCCCGACCCGCCGGGCGTAGCTGTTCCAGTCCGCTGCGCGATCGGCGTACCACGCGCGCTGGTGGGTCATGAGGTCCTCCAGCGGCGTCCCACCGACCTCGGCGTGCCGGGCGGCGAGCTCGACGGCCACCTCGCGGGCCGCTCGGGCGTCGACCGTCGCGTCGTGCGCGCCGTCCACGCTCACGCCGTAGTAGGCGGCGACGTCGACGAGGCGCCGCTGCCCGAGCTGTCCGCGCTCGATGCCCCAGTCCACGACGTACGGGTCGACCACGAGCAGGCGGTCCCAGTCCGGCTGCGGCAGGGAGTGCCGCACCGCCTCGGCCCGCAGCATCGTGAGGTCGTAGCAGGCGTTGAACACCACGAGCCCGACGCGGCGCTGCACGAGGGTGTCGACCCAGTCGAGGACGACGGCGAGCGCATCGGCCGGCGGCGGGGCAGCCGCCACCATGGCGTCGGTGATGCCGTGCACCGCCGCGGCCGCGGCGGGGATGGGCACGCCGGGATTCACCAGGCCGGTGATCTCGAAGCCCGGCTCGTCCAGCAGGGCGTAGGAGACGACGCGATCGCCGTGGGGGTCCACCCCCGTGGTCTCGAGGTCGAGCGACGCCAGCGGCAGCCGGTGCCAGCCGTCGTGCGCGCCTCGCTCGGGCGGCTGGGGCGAGCAGGCCAGGCACCACGTGCGCCACTGGCCCGGCAGCCCGGTAAGCGCTCCACCGCCGGCCGCCACGTGGACCGAGCACGCATCGCAGAATCCGTCGAACCTGTTGGGCCTCACGGCACCTCCTGACACCGCTGAGGCTAGGGCCGCCCGCGGACACTTCCCTGCAGCGACACGGAGTATTGGTACGTTCGTCCCACTCTGACTGGAAGGTCGTCATGCCCCGCATCCGCACCGAGCCCTCGGGGCGCATAGCCCTCGTCACCGGCGCCGCGAGCGGCATCGGCCTGGCGACCGCCCGGCTCGCCGCGGAGCAGGGCGTGCGCCTGGTGCTGACCGACGTGGCGCCCGACGGGCTGGAGCACGCGGCGGCGAGCATCCGCGCCGCCGGCGGTGACGTGGTGCACCACGAGGCCCTCGACGTGGCGGACCGTGTCGCCGTGGAGGCCTTCGCAACGCGGGTGCACGAGAGTGTCGGCTCCGTCGACCTCGTCATGAACGTGGCCGGCATCTCCACGTGGGGTCGGATCGAGGACCTGCGGCCCGAGCACTGGCAGCGCACCGTCGACGTCGACCTGATGGGGCCGATCCACGTGCTCTCGGCGTTCGTCCCGCCCATGATCGAGGCCGGACGCGGAGGGCACGTCGTCAACGTCTCCTCCGCCGCCGGACTCTTCGGGCTGCCGCTGCACGCGCCCTACAGCGCCGCCAAGTTCGGGATCCGCGGCGTGAGCGAGGTCCTGCGCTTCGACCTCGAGGCCCACGGCATCGGCGTCACGCTGGTCTGCCCCGGTGCGGTCAGGACCCCGCTCGTGGGGACGGTGGACATCGTCGGCGTCGACCGGGAGAACCCCCGCGTGCAGCGGCTGGTCGCCCGCTTCGAGAAGCACGCCGTCTCGCCCGAGCACGTCGCCGAGCAGATGCTGCGCGCCGTGCGCAAGGGCCGCTACCTCGTGCTCACCTCGCCGGACATCCGCCTGGGCCACCTCGCCCAGCGCTTCGTCCCGTTCGGCTACACGACGGCGATGCGGCTCCTCAACCGCCGCGTCGTGAAGGTGCTGCGGTAGGGACTCCGTATGATCGCGCCCAGCGTCCACCGCTCTCGCGGTCGCTGGGCAGGGGGATCCATGTGGAGACGACTGGCACCGGTCATGGTGGCTGTGGCGGCGCTGGCGGCCGCCTGCGGCCCGCCCGACTACGAGGAGCCCGAGATCTGCGGGGTGTCCAGCGACGCCGTCGCACGAGCGCTCGAGACCCGGGGTTTCGAGGTCGCGTGGGACAAGAGTGCACCGATGCCCTACGACGGTGACGAGATCCTCGACGTCGACCTGCGGTTCGACACGGTCGACACCTTGGGCGCCTGCCTCGTCGACAGCGGGGACCAGCAGCTGCGCCTCGTCACCGAGATCGTGACGGTGCAGTCGGAGGCCGGCGATCGTAGGGACGGCCTGACGGCCGAGCCGGACGGCTTCTTCAGGGACGGCGAGGTCGTCGGCTACGCCACCGAGACCGGCGGACAGGCGATGTGCGGCCAGGTCGTCGTGACGGCGAGAGTCGAGGACGACACCGGCAACGGCCAGGGTGCCGGCGAGCCGGAAGGGGCCCGGGAGGTCCTGGACGAGCTGGTCGAGCTGGCGGGCTGCTGGGCGGAGGACTGACCCGCCCAACGCCCTATCTCAGTCCCACGCGCCGAGGAGATCCTCTACCTCGAACCGGCGGGCCGAGGTGGCGCGCGGCGCATGGCAGGTCAGCAGGGCCGGGTCGGCCGGGACGGCACGCACCGACGCCGTCACGAGGCTCGGGAGTGGCACCACGGCGTCCAGCCGGACCCGCCAGGCGTCGTCGGCCACCTGCTCGACGTGGCCGGCCGTCACGGCCCGAGGGCCAGCGGGGCCCCAGCGCCTCAGTGCCTGCGCCGCGACGGCCTGCGCCACCGGGGGCAGGGTGCTCGAGCCGCGCAGGAAGTCCGTCGCCACGGCGCCCTCGAGGTGGGTCTGCACCACCTCCGGCGACGTGGAGTCGTCGAGCCCTCCGTAGTAGGTGCCGTCCGGCAGCACCACGACGTTCGCCGCGAAGCGGTCCCCGCCGACGTGGCTGCACTCCCACGTGGCCTGCGGCCACCGTGCGGCGAGCGCCGCAGCCACCGGCCGTCCCCGCACGGCGCAGCAGGTGTCGTGCCGACCGTGGGCGCACACGAGGAGGACGGGCTCCTCGCTCCACGACGTCGAGTCCGCCGCGAGGGCCGCGACCGCGGCCCGGAGGTCGCTCGGGTCCTGCCACGTCCCCCAGATGATGCGTCCCGCCGCGACGTCGGCAACAGCCCAGGCGCGGGGTCCGTCGGCGTCCTGCCGACCGTGCCGGCGGATCAGGAACGTGCGGCCGCTCGCGGCTCGCGTCGCCGCGACGAGCTCCGGCACGACGTCCTGGAGCCCCTCGGCCTCCAGGGCGTGGAACGGCCAGGGGCCGGGGTGCTCGACGAGCAGGAAGCGTCGGACGTGCAGGGCCGTGCCGACGATCGGGTCGCCGCGGTCGCGTGCGGTGTCCGCGCACAGCACGGGAGGGTCGGCCATCCGATCAGTATTCAGGCCGGCTCGACCAGACCCGCGGCCAGCAGGGCGGCGACGAGGTCCCGGGCCGACTCGTCGTGCGGTGCGACCTCCAGCGGCTCCCCGTCGATGAGTCGTCGCGCGGCATCGACGTGCTCGGGGGCGACGTCGTGCACGCCGGCCCTGCTCCTGAGGCGGCTGGCCCCATCGGTCTCCTCGAGCCTGGCCCGCACGTGGGGACGGAGAACGACGATGACGGTGTCGTCGCCGAGCGACTGCGCCGCCCGCAGCTGCGCCAGCGGTCCGACGGGCGCCGGTCGGGTCGCGGCGTCTACCCGCGGAGCGAGACGGGCGGCCAGGGCGGCCAGCGTGACCGCGTCGATCGCGTCGTGCAGGCGCTGGCGGACCATCGAGACGTCGGCGTCGAGGTCGGCGGCGTCGGTGACGCGCACCCCCAGGGGCAGCGAGGCGCGCACGTCCTCGTCCTCGGCCAGGAGCTCGGCGGCGCGATCCAGCATCTCCTCGGCCAGGGCGTGCCGGGTCCAGGTGTGCACGCCGATCGTGACGTGGGTGCTCACGTCGCCCAGCGCGGTGGCCGCGTGCAGGTAGCCGCGCGGCAGGTAGAGGCAGTCGCCGGGACGCAGGACGGTGTCGATCACCGGCTCGCGCTCGGCCTCGGTCGCGACGGCGTCGCGACGGTCGGTCCACGGCTGGTCGCGCAGCGGGGCCGGGTGGACGGGCGCGTGGATGCGCCAGCGCTTCTCGCCGGAGATCTGCAGCACGAAGACGTCGTGCACGTCGTAGTGGTCGTCGAAGCCGCGCGACTGCGGCGGCGTGACGTAGGCGTTGACCTGCACGGGGTGGCCGAGCTCCTCGCCGAGGTCGGTGGCGAGGCGCCGGACCGGCTCCCACGTGCGGTGCAACGCCTGGAGCACGAGCGTCGCGCCGTCGGCGAACAGCGCGGTCAGGCGGGTGTCGTCGAGCTGGTCGGCGATCCCGGCGCCGGCCCCAGCACCGCTGGTGAACTGCCCGGTCGGCACCGTGGAGCCGTTCCGTGCGACACGCAGGAACGGCGTGCGCAAACCGCGGGAGGAGACCAGCTCGTCGACCGCGGCCTCGTCGAGGACGTCCTCGAAGCCGCGTGGGAGCTCAGCAGCCGGGGTCAGCAGCGCATCACGCCCCCACACGTCCACGGCGAACGCGGCAGGGTCGGCGACGAGTCGGGACAGCGCCGAGCGGGACTGGGCTGCCCGGGACTGGGCTGGGGGCCCGGCCCGGTGGTCGTCACCGGAGCCGGGCACCCGAGCGGTCGTGGAGACGGACACGGTCAGACGGAGTCGTCCGCACCGCCGTCGGCGCCGCCGTCCTGCACGCCGGGCGTGCCCTCGGCACCACCGTCAGCGGGACCCTCGGCACCACCATCGGCGCCACCGTCGTGCACGCCGGGCGTGCCCTCGGCACCACTGTCAGCGGGACCCTCAGGAGTCGTCTGGCTCATGTCGCTACCTCCTCGATGCGATCGTGGCGGTCGTGGACACGGCCGCCACGATCCACGATGGCACCGTGGTGAGCCCCCGCAACTCGGGGGCCGATGAGGTCAGGAACGCGACAGCGCCTTCCAGTCCGCGCCGGTCCACACGCCCGTGGCGGGGCGGCCGAGCGAGGACTGCTTGGCCTTGACCGCTGCCGTCGTCTGCGCCCCGAAGTAGCCGGTCGAGAGCTTGAGGGACAGGCCGAGCGCACGTTGCAGCACCAGCACCGACCGTCCGGTGTCCAGGCTCTTCAGCGAGAGCTTGGAGTAGTTCTTCAGGCCGTAGGCGCGTGCCGAGGTCGCCGTGTACTGCTTGGCGACGTTGGTCTTGACCGAGGAGGTCCGCAGGATCGCCCACGTCGGCTGGTCCAGCCCGCCGGTCTTGGGCAGGTTGTTGGCCCGCTGCCAGCTGATCAGCTTGGCCCGCAACCCGGAGTCGAACGTGCCGGTCCTGCTCCGCCCGAGCAGACCTTGGGCGGTCGAGACGGCACTGTGCCGCTGGCCGTACTCCAGCGTCGGCAGGTTGGTGGTCTTGATCAGGGGGCTCGGCGCGGGACACGGCTTGAGGTTGACGGCCTTGGTGTCCACGGCCGACGGCTGTCCCGCGAATCGCTGGCACGGTCCGTAGTCGGTCGGCTGGACCGCACCTCGCCACCACGAGGTGTTGCCGCGCGCGCCGTTCCACGAGAACGACACGTGGATGTGGTCGGTGTGGCCAGAGCTGGCCCGCCAGCCGTCCTTGGCTCGGTAGGAGGCCCAGATCTTCTTGTTGTAGATGACGTACATGACGCCGAGCCGGCGGGCGGCCCGCCCGTTGTCGCGCGTCAGCCACCCGAGGAAGTTGGCCGCGGCCGCCTTCTCCTTGGAGTTCTTGACGTTGACCATCCAGTCCCAGGCGCGCCCGTCCGCGTGCTCGGAGCTGCCCTCCGCACACGTGCGGGCGGTGTTGCCGGCACCGCCGACCCCGTAGGTCTTGAGCACGTGGGAGCGGAGCTTGGCGACGCCCGTCGGCGTGCCCGGCTGGCAGGCGTTCTGCGGGGCGTACGCCGGCACCGGGTCGAGGGCGTGCCCGACCGGGCCGGGCGCCTTCATGCCCTTCGGCGAGGACGGGAACGGCACCGGGGTGGTGGCTCCGTGAGCCGTCCCTGCCGATGCCGTCACCGCCAGGACGGCAGCGGTCAGTGTGATCGCGAGCTTGCGCATGATTCTCCCTCGAGGCCCCGGAAGGGCCCGGGTCGAGGACCAGTGTGCGCACCATCGGACCCTTCTGTCACTCCGTTCACAGAACTACATCACTGTAGTTTCTTCCCGTCGTTCCAGGGAGTCATCCACACGCGCAGGAGGCGAGCGCCGCCGCGGCGGCGTCGAGGGCGTCGCGGGTCTCCAGGGCGCTGATCTCCTCGGTGTCATCCACCATCAGGGCGACGGCCAGCGGCACCCCCCGGGCATCGGTGACGTAGCCGGCCAGGGAGTGGACGCCGGTCAGGGTCCCGGTCTTGGCGCGGACGAGGCCGGCCCCGGACGAGGCGTCCCCGTCCATGCGATCCTCCAGCGAGCCGCTGAAACCACCCACCGGCAGCGCGGCCAGGAGATCCGGCCACGCCTGCTCGCTGATGCCGAGCGCCACCGTCTGGGCGAGGGTCACGGGCGCGATCCGGTTCCCGCGGGACAGGCCGCTGCCGTCCTCGAGCTCGAGGCCGGCCGTGGGGACGCCGGCCTCCTGCAGGACCTCGGCGACGGCCGTCCCACCGCCGGCGAAGTCGGCCTCCTGACCCTGCGAGATCGCCACGTGGCGGGCCAGGACCTCGGCCGCCTCGTTGTTGCTGGACAGGGTCAACGCCTCCACCGCCTGCTCCACCGTCGCTCCCTGCACCGTCGCGATCGGCTCGGTGTCCGGGGCCTGCGCGTCCTCGACGTCTCCGGTGACGTCGACGCCCTGTCGGCGCAGCAGCCGGGCGAACGTCTCGGCCGCCGCTCGTGCGGGCTCGGAGGACCGCACCCCGCGCGAGATGCCACGGTTCGTCCACAGCGGAGCGATCGGCGTGACGATCTGACCGGAGACGTACCCGTTCTCCCAGTCGGGGTTGTCCCCCGGGCCGGTGAACAGGGTCGTGTCGTAGCCCAGCGAGACCTCCTCGGGCCCGTCCCCCTGCGACGCGGCCTCCTGCAGTGCGGCGGCGGTGCGCTCGGCCAGCGTCGTGAGGTCGGCGCGCTGGGCGTAGCCGCTGTCGTCGCGGGAGGCGACGAGGTACGGGTCCCCGCCGCCGACGAGCACGAGGGCGTCGCCGTCCCGCGCGACGGACGTCTCGAACCGCTGCTGCGGGTCCAGGGCGACCAGGCCGGCCGCCGCGGTGAGGACCTTGGTGGTGGAGGCCGGCACGAGGGTCTCCGGGCCGCTGGAGAAGACCTCCTCACCGGTGGCCGGGTCGACGACGGAGACACCGACCCGGTCACCCAGGGCATCGGCCTCGAGCGGTCCGGAGAGCGCGTCCTCCACGGCGGCGGCATCGACGCTGGCGCGCACGGGCGCACGTGGATCCCGCGCCGCGAGACCGTCGGCCCGCTCGAGCCCGGCGGGGTCGGCCACCGCCTCGGGACCACAGTCGCCACCACACACCACGGCGTTCAGCCGCCCGGTGCTCCACGCCGCCGCGACGAGGACGCCGAGCACCACGAGGACCAGCCCGATGCTCAGCACGAGCCACGCCGGGCTGACACGCCCCCTCGCTGATCGGCGTCGATTCACATGGGCCAGACTAGGTCCACCCCGCCGACGCGACCGAGAGGCCCGAGCACCGTGATTTTCGATGTGACTGTGGAGATCCCCAAGGGCGAGCGCAACAAGTACGAGGTCGACCACGCGAGCCACCGCATCCGTCTGGACCGCACGCTGTTCACCGCGACCCAGTACCCCGCCGACTACGGCTACATCGACGAGACGCTCGGCCTGGACAGTGACCCGCTCGATGCCCTCGTCCTGCTGCCCTCCCCCACGTTCCCCGGCTGCGTCATCACGTGCCGCGCGATCGGCATGTTCCGCATGACCGACGAGGCCGGCGGCGACGACAAGGTCCTGTGCGTCCCCGCGACGGATCCGCGCCAGGAGCACCTGCGCGACATCCACCACGTGCCCGAGTTCGACCGGCTCGAGATCGAGCACTTCTTCACGGTCTACAAGGACCTCGAGCCCGGCAAGTCCGTCGAGGGCTCCACCTGGACCGGCCGCGCCGAGGCCCAGGCCGAGGTCGAGCGCAGCTTCCAGCGCTACAAGGACAACGGCGGCTACTGACCGTCCCACCGGCCCCCTGATTCCCATGTCGACATGGGCGGAATCAGCACAGCTGCACGACATTCCTCGATTGGCACGGGCTGCTTCCCGTGAAGATCGAGGAAAACCATGCAGCAGGGTGCAGGGTCAGACGTTCGGCGCGGGGCCCATCACGACCGGGCCCATCACGACCGGGCCCATCACGACCGGGCACTGCCACGCAGCAGGGCGCGCATCGTCTCGGCGAAGACGTCGACGTCCAGCTCGGCGTCCAGTGAGCGCATCGCGCCCAGCCCGATGCCGAGGCTGAGCAGTGCCGTCGCGGACTTGCGTGCATCGATGTCCAGCGCGAGCCCGGCGTCGGCCATGACCTGGTCGATGAGCCGGGCCGAGGCCTCGACGAGCATCCGGTGGCGCTTGACCAGCTCCGAGGCGACCCACGGGCTGTGCCGCGCCACGGCGGCGAACTCGACCTCCAGCGCCGTCCACCGCGGGTGGCCGAGCTTCTCGCGCACCCACCCCGCGAACGCGTCGATGCGGCCGTCGATGTCGGCATCGACGGTGAACGCGGCGACGACGCCCTCGATCTGCTCCTCGTGGATGGTGTCGAGCACCGCCATGCAGAGCTCTTCCTTGCCGGCGAAGTTGGAGTACACGGCCCCCTTGGAGAAGCCGGCCGCGACGGCCACCTTGTCCAGCGACGTCGCGGCGTAGCCGGCGTCGAGGAACAGCTCGCGCGCCACCTCGATGAGCCGCTCGCGCGTCTGCGCCTGCCGCTCTGCCCTCGTCCTGGGCGCCTGCTCGACCGTCACCGGTTCTCCCTCTCCGTCACACACATCACCTTGGCACACCGTTCGGATACCGATAGTATCCGAACGGTGATCACCACGGACACCATCATCGTCGGCAGCGGCTTCGCGGGCATGGGCATGGCCATGAAGATGCGCGAGGCCGGCCGCACGGACTTCATCATCATCGAGAAGGCCGACGACGTCGGCGGCACCTGGCGGGACAACACCTACCCCGGTGCCGAGTGCGACGTCCAGAGCCACATGTACTCCTTCTCCTACGAGCTCAACCCCGAGTGGTCGCGCGAGTACTCGGCCCAGCCGGAGATCCACGCCTACATGCGCTCCGTGGCCGACAAGCACCGGCTCGACGACGTCATCCACTACGAGACCGAGATGACCGGCGCGACGTGGGACGAGCACACGCTGCGCTGGACGGTCACCACGAGCAAGGAGACCTACGAGTGCCGCGTGCTGGTCTCCGGCATCGGTGGCCTGCACATCCCCAACATCCCCGAGCTCCCGGGCGCTGAGACGTTCGACGGCCCCCGCTTCCACTCCGCCCGCTGGGACCACGACGTCGACCTCACCGGCAAGCGGGTGGCCGTCGTCGGCACCGGCGCGAGCGCCATCCAGTTCATCCCCCAGATCGTCGGCGACGTCGCCCAGCTCGACGTCTACCAGCGCTCCGCACCGTGGGTCGTGCCCAAGCTCAACCACGACATCACGGGCCGCAAGGCACGCCTGCTGACCAAGGTCCCCGGCGGCACCCGCGCCTACCGCAACGCGCTGTACTGGATGAACGAGGCCACGCAGCTGGGCTTCACCGGACCGGCGCAGGGCATCACCAAGCTCGTGGAGAACAAGGTCGCCGACTACATCCGCAAGACCGTCGACGACCCCGCCGTGGCCGAGAAGCTCATCCCGGACTACCGCCTGGGCTGCAAGCGCGTGCTCAAGACCGACAACTACGTCCCGGTCTACAACCGGGACAACGTCGAGCTCGTCACCGACGGCATTCGTGAAGTGACGCCGACCGGCATCGTGACCATGGAGGGTGACTTCCGCGAGACGGATGTGATCATCTACGGCACGGGCTTCCACGTGACCGACGCCTTCGAGTGGGTGCACGTCACGGGCAAGGGCGGGCGCGACCTGTCCAAGACCTTCGACGAGCACGGCATCGAGACCTACCTGGGCATCTCGGTGACGCACTTCCCGAACTTCTTCCTCATGCTGGGCCCCAACACCGCCCTCGGGCACAACTCGGTCGTGTTCATGATCGAGCAGCAGACGAAGTGGGTCCTCGCGATGCTCGACGAGATGGACGAGCGCGGCGCCGAGGCCGTCGAGCCCACCGCGCAGGCACAGCGCGAGTTCAACGACCAGCTGCAGGAGAAGGTCGAGAAGGGCGTGTGGAGCCAGGGCGGCTGCACCAGCTGGTACCTGGACAGCCAGGGCAAGAACCGCACCATCTGGCCCGGCTTCACGTTCCGGTACTGGTGGCGCACCCGCAAGGTCGAGTCCGACCACTTCGCCTGGCAGAAGGCGGCCTGAACCGTGCCGGGCGACGAGCTCCGCGACCGTGGGATCCCCGACGGCCCGCGGGGCTCGTCGTGGCGCATGACCATCGCGTTCATGCGTGACCGCAAGACCCTCGTCCCGCACCTGCACGAGCAGTACGGCGACACGTTCTCCATCTCGATCCTGCCCGGCCCGCGCCACTTCGTGATCTTCAGCGACCCGGCCGACGTCAAGGAGATCTTCGCGTCCGACCCGGCACAGCTCCATGCCGGCAAGGGCAACGACATCCTCAAGCCGGTCATGGGCCGGCACTCGGTGCTGCTCACCGACGACCTGGAGCACCAGCGCGCCCGCAAGCTGCTGATGCCCGCGTTCACGGGACCGTCGATGCGGGGCTACGTGCCGCTCGTGGAGTCCATCGCCAAGGCCGAGGTGGACTCCTGGCACGACGGACAGCGCCTGGTGACGCTGGACCGGATGAACGCCATCACCCTGGACGTCATCCTGCAGGTGGTCTTCGGCGTGACCGACGAGGAGCGTCTGGCGGTGCTGCGACCCAAGGTGAACCGGATGGTCGACATCGACGTCCGCATCCTGCTGGCGTGGCTGATCCCCCGGCTCGGTGCCCTGCCGCCGTGGCGGGGCTACTTCAAGAACCAGCGGGCCGTCGACGCGCTGCTGTTCGCCGAGATCGCCGACCGCCGGGAGGCCCACGACCTCCAGGGCCGCCAAGACGTGCTCTCGAGACTGCTGCGCGTCGGGGCCGAGGACAGCACTCCCGCGCTGAGCGACGTGGAGATGCGCGACCAGCTCGTCACCCTGCTGCTGGCCGGCCACGAGACCACGGCGTCGGCCCTGTCGTGGACGCTGCACGAGCTCGGTCGCCACCCCGATCTGCACGTCCGAGCGGTGACGGCCGCCCAGACCGGTGACGACGCGTTCCTGGAGGCGTGCCTGAAGGAGTCCATGCGCCTGCACCCCATCATCGACTTCGTGGCGCGAACACTGCAGAGCGAGCAGGTCGTGGGCGGGTACCGGCTCCCGGCAGGCGTCACGGTCTCGCCGTCGATCATGCTGTCGCACTCCCGCGAGGAGAGCTTCGCCGATGCCCACGAGTTCCGGCCCGACCGCTTCCTGACCGACACGATCGCGGCCAACACCTGGATCCCCTTCGGCGGCGGTGCGCGTCGCTGCATCGGCGCCGCGTTCTCGCTCATGGAGGGCACCGTCGTGCTGCGCGAGGTGCTGCAGCGCTTCGACGTGCACGCGGAGCGGCCCGCCCCCAACCGGCTGCGCAACATCACCAACGTCCCGGCCGACAAGGCCCCCCTCGTTCTGCACCGCCGCTGACCCAGGCCGGACGCGCGGTCTCGTAGGCTCGTGGACGTCAGCATCGTCGGGACTCAGGGGACCACGAGATGTACGAGAAGTGGAGAGGTCGTCGACAGCTCGCCACGCTGCGACCCGGCGACGGCAGCGCGCTGCCGCGCTACCGCGCTCACCAGCTGTTCACTCGCTCCCTGTTCTTCCTCGAGCTCGTCGATGACGCGGGGGAACCCCACGTGTACGCAGTCGACGTGCGCCTTCTCGCCGACTCGCTCAGCGACATGGAGGAGGACGAGGGCGACGACGACGCGCCGCAGGCTGCGCTCTACCTCGACGGCGTGCAGACCCACCGTGCCGACGTACCGGCGACCTTTCCCGTGCCGGACGGGATGATCCAGGTCGCCACCAGTCTGTACGGCCTCAAGCGCATGCATCACGTCAGCGAGTCCGGGGCCGAGCGGACGCTGCAGCCACACCGGTCCTCCCAGGAGGGCCTTCGGGCACGGTTCGCGAACCGCTTCCCCCGGTGGAGCAGCGCGATCGGGCTGGTGGCGATCCTCGTGCTCCTCGTCGGTCTCGTCGTCGGGATCCCGCAGGCCCTTGAGCTGATCACCCAGCAGGACCGCATCGCCGAGCAGGTCGGAACGTTCACGTCCCCGATCCAGCTGCCGGGCTGGGCCGACGTCACCCTGCTGGTGGCGGGGATCCTCGCCGCGACCGAGCGTGCCCTGACCCTGCGCAACCACTGGCTCGTCGACGCCGACACCACGTGGTCGACGCTGGGCTGAGGAAGCCGCGCCGCCGACCGCTAAGCGCTTGCTTAACCTGTGTGTAGGGTCGGGCCATGCGTGCTGTGCAGATCACGTCGCTCGACGGGCCGACGGCCGTCGAGGTGACCGAGCTCCCCGACCCCACCCCCGCCGAGGGGCAGGTGCTGATCCGCGTCAAGGCGGCCGGCGTCGCCTTTCCGGAGGTCCTGCAGTCCCGCGGGCTCTACCAGCTCAAGCCGGACCTGCCGTTCGTGCCGGGTGCCGAGGTGGCCGGTGAGGTCGTCTCCGCCCCCGACGACTCCGGCTTCTCCCCCGGCGACCGGGTGTGCGCCCTGCCCCTGCTCGGTGGTTACGCGGAGCTGGCCGTGGCGCAGGTGGGCACCGTCTTCCCGCTTCCCGACTCGGTCTCCTTCGAGGCCGGCGCGGCCCTGCCGTTCAACTACCTGACGTCGCACTTCGCTCTCGTCGAGCGCGGACGTCTCGCCGAGGGCGAGTCCGTGCTCGTGCACGGCGCCGCGGGCGGGATCGGCACCTCGGCCATCCAGGTCGCCAAGGCTTTCGGCGCCGGGCGCGTCGTGGCGGTGACGTCCACCGCCGAGAAGGGTGCCGTCGCGATCGACGCCGGCGCGGACGAGTTCGTGCTGGCCGACGGCTTCCTGGAGTCGGTCAAGGCCTCCGGCAAGGTCGACGTCGTGGTCGACCCCGTCGGCGGCGACCGCTTCACCGACTCGCTGCGCAGCCTCAAGGAGGACGGCCGCCTGCTCGTCATCGGCTTCACCGCCGGCGAGATCCCGCAGGTCAAGGTCAACCGGCTGCTGCTCAACAACATCAGCCTCGTGGGCGTCGGCTGGGGTGCCTACGCCATGAGTCGTCCCGGTCACTTCGTGCAGGAGTGGGACGCCATCGCGCCGCACGTCGCGTCCGGGGCGCTGAACCCGCCGATCGGTGCGACGTTCGACCTCGACGACGTCACGCAGGCGCTGCTGGCCATCGACGAGCGCCGCGCGACCGGCAAGATCCTGCTCACCCCGTGAGGTCGGCCGTGAGGTCGGCCCATGAGGTCGGCCCATGAGGTCGGCACAGTGACCTGGTTCCACCTCCTCACCCCTGCGCAGACCACCGGCCTGCTGCTGGAGGGTCTGGACGTCGTCGCCGGACGAGTGCTGCCGCAGGACGAGGCCACGTTCGCCGACGCCGACGCCGCCCGCGCCGCCTTCGGTCACCCCGCACCGTCGGCGGAGGCCGGGCAGTTCGTGGACTACCTGCTGCTGCCCGACGACCTCCCGGTGCTCGACGTCGCAGTGCTCGAGGTGGGGGGCGGCGAGCTCGCCCCGACGCGGGTGCCGTCCGGTGCGTCCTACTGGCGCCTGGAGGCTGACGGGTCGCGGCACCTGATCTCCCACTTCGACACCCCGGCCTTCGGCTGGCGCAACATGCGTGGTCCGGTCTGGCCGACCAGCGACGTCGGCCTGCGGGCCCGATGGCGGGACCTCGACGTCATCGCCGCGTTCGAGGACGGGACCGACGACGTGCACCTCGTGGCCCGGGCAAGCGTCGACGAGGATCCGCCGGACGGCTTCGAGTGGACCAAGACCCGCGTCTCCCGCCGCACCGTCCCCGCCGGCGAGTGCGAGCTCTACGAGCGGGTCTCGCTCGTCGTGCACGACGGCGCGCCCGGACGCGTCGTCGACGTCACCGACGGCATCGCGACACTGATGCTGGAGCGGCCCGTCGAGGGCTCCCGCGAGCTGGCCCCCGGCTGGCACGACCTGCGCCTCCCCGAGTCCGAGCTGGCCGACGTCCTCACCCGAGACGTCCTCCGCTCGGCCTGACGTCACCCCCTCCGCGTCGCCACCGCCAGTGCGCGCTCACCGCGTGTCGAACCTCGCGAGCGGGTTGGCAAGGGTGCCGGCGAACATCAGCGACTGGGCCTGGTCGGCCAGGTCCACCATCTCCAGCGTGTTGCGCAGCTGGAGCCGGTTCAGGCAGGAGTGGTCGAGCTCCTCGGCGAACAGGTCGTAGCGGGCATGCGCGTCGGCCAGCTCGGGGTGGTCGACCTGCAGGTCGCGCAGGCAGGCGGCGGCGATGCCCCAGAAGGTCGCGCCGTCGAGCACGCCGTCCTCGGCCAGGTCGGCCGCGAGGAAGCGCAGGAAGCCGTCGACGACGTCGGTCAAGATGCTCAGTGCGCGCATCGACTCCGGGACGTCGGCCCGGATCCGCTCGATCTCGGCCGGCAGCGGACCGTCACCCAGGACGGCCACCTCCTCGCCGACGTCCTTCATCAGGATCCGCGTCGGCACATGGTCCTCCAGGACGAGGATGACGTTCTCCCCGTGCGGCATGAAGGCCAGGTCGTGTGCCCAGAGGCAGTGCGCGACGGGTCGCAGGTAGGCGTCGAGGTAGCGGCGCACCCACTCCCCGGGGTCGAGCGCCGACGCCCGGACCAGCGCGGCGGCGTGACCGTGACCGTGCCGGTCGCGGTGCAGGAGGGCCGTCATGGTCGACGCCCGCTCGGTGGGCCCCAGCCGGGCACCGGGGCTCTCGCGCCACAGGGCGGAGAACATCTTCGCCTGCGGCGAACGGCCGGGCAGCTGCCGGTAGACGCCCCCGGTGTAACCGATGGCGGCACGTTCGCGCAGCACGTCGAACCCGCACGAGCGCAGCTCAGGATCGGCCGCGACCACGCCCTGGACCCAGTCGTTGATGGCCGGGGTCGCACCCATGTAGTGCGGGGAGAGGCCCCGCATGAAGCCCATGTTCTGGATGGACAGCGCCGTCTTGACGTACTGCCGCTCGGGCCGGGTGACGTTGAAGAACGTACGGATGGACTGCTGCGGACGGTAGGCGTCGCGGCTCACGTCGAGCGGGACGATGTCGCGGCGGGCGACGTCGGCGGCGAACGTCACCGCCAGCTTGTTGGTCCACTGCCAGGGATGGGCGGGCATGAGCAGGTAGTCGGCGGGGTCGAGGCCGAGGTCAGCCAGCCGACCGAGCAGGGCGTCGTGCTCGTCCTCGCCGAGCTCGTGGGCGTAGAGGGTGCGCTCGTCCAGACCGTCTCCACACGACAGGTGCGCGTGCTCGCGACGCACGCCCAGCCACACGAGGTGGACGTCGCTGCCGGTCTCCGGCGCGTAGGCGCGGTAGTCGTCCAGGCCGAAGCCGATCCGACCGTTGTTGGCGATGAACGCGGGGTGGCCCTCGCTCATCGCCGACTCGATGGTCTGCAGGTCGGCGTGCACGAGGTCGGCCGACGAGAGCGTGTGGTGGGCGTCCTTCCAGGCCGCCGCGGCGAGCGTCGCGCTGAGCTCCTCCAGGTAGGTGGCGAGCAGGCTCTCGGGGATGCCGAGGTCGGTGTGCAGCTCGGCGACGAGCTCCAGCGCGTCCGGGTCTGCCGGGACACCGGCGCGGTCGCACGTCACCGACCACGGGTCCACGACCCAGTGGTCGAGCTCGTGGCAGTGCGCGTGGAAGCGGTAGGTCGAGTCCCCGGCGTGCACCACGTGGAAGGTCTCGTCCCCCGCGACGGGCTCCGGGGCGAGGAGCCGCTCGTGGGAGAGCTCGGCGAGCGCCTTGGCGACGAGGCGTCGCTGTGCCCGTTGCATCGACTCCGGGGTGAGGTGCCCAGCCCGATCGAGCAGCCGATCGAGCGGCGGGCTGGTGGGGATGTTGGTCATGCGGTCTCCTGACGCCCCAACGGGCTCTCGGCGAAGCGTTCGCGGGTGCAGAGGCTGAGCGCGGCCCGCTTGTCGGGCAGGTCGACGAGTCGGTCCACGAGGAAGCCCGCGCGGGCGTTCAGCTCGGCGACGGCGTGGTTGCGCTCGTCGGGCTCCACGACGAGCCGGCCCACGGCCGGGTCGTCGAAGCAGTGCGCCATCACGGCGGTGAACACCCGGGCGGTGAAGCCGCGGACCGGCTCCTCGGTGGGTGCGACGAGGACGTGCATCCCCAGGTCGCCGGACCGGGCGTCGTAGCGGCCGGCCAGCGGGGAGCGCGCCGGGTCGTAGGTCTCGGCGAGGAATGCCGGGACCCGGTCGACTCGGCCGAGCCACGCGTGGTGGTCCGGGTCGGCCGCGATGCGCTCGTACTCGACACGCACGTCCTGGAGCGTCGCTCCCTGCATCATCCAGAACACCGCCTTGGGGTCGGTGACCCACGCGTGCAGCATGGTCACGTGCTCGTCGACGTCGAGCGGCTCGAGCCGGACGCCCGGGACGGCGCGCCCGGCGGCGGCCCTCACCGCCGGCCTCCGACCAGGGCCGACGCCCCCGCGGGGCCGAACTGCTGGAAGGCGATGCGGTCCTCCACCGCGTACACCTCACGACCGGCGATCTGGTTGATGATGACCGAGCTGCGGTGCGCCCCCATGCCCAGGTCCGGCGCCACGAAGCCGTGCGTGTGCTCCTCGGCGTTCTGCACGTGGATCGTGCCGGCGTCGTCGACCGTGTAGTGCGACGAGACGTCGTAGCGACCCTGCTCGTCCCACCGGATGCGCTGACGCAACGGCTCGACGAAGCCCGGCACGTGGGACCGATAGCCGGTGGCGAGGACGAGCGACTCGGTCGTGGTGCGAAACGGCACGCCCGTCTCGGCGTGGTGCAGCTCCAGCGCATGGTGACCGGCGTCCGCGTCCCACGTGGCCGCGGTGAGCGACGTCCCCGTCAGCAGGTCCGTCGTGACCGGACCGGCGACGCTCTTGCGGTAGAGGGTGTCGAAGATGTCGTCGACGAGGTCGCCGCTGATGCCCTTGTACAGCGGCTTGTGCTCGGCGAGGAGACGGTCCCGCGTCTCGGCGGGCAGCGACTGGAAGTACCGCGTGTACTCCGGTGACGTCATCTCCAGCGTCAGCTTGGTGTACTCCATCGGGAAGAACCGCGGCGAGCGCGTCACCCACGTCAGCCGGTAGCCGTGGCTGTCGACGTCCTCCAGCAGGTCGCGGTAGATCTCGGCCGCGCTCTGCCCGCTGCCGACGACGGTGATGGACCCGGTGGCCTGCAGCGCCCGCTTGTGCTCGAGGTAGTCGGCGCTGTGCAGGGCCGGGCCCCCACGCCCGGTGTCCCCGCCGGAGGTCTGCACCACGTCGCGCAGGGCGTCCGGGACGTGTGGCGACGTCCCCGTGCCGAGCACGAGGTGGCGGGCGCGGTGGGTCTCGGTGCCGTCGGGCGTCAGGGAACGGACGACGTAGACGGTCTCGTCCCCCGCTCCGGGCTCCGCGACGATGCTCTCGACGTGCCGACCCAGCAGCACCGTGCCGAGCCGGTCCGCCGCCCAGCGGCAGTAGGCGTCGTACTCGGCACGCAGCGGGTAGAAGCTCTCCCGGATGTAGAAGGGGTAGAGCCGTCCGGTGTGCTTGAGAAAGTTGAGGAAGGAGTACGGCGACGTGGGGTCGGCCATCGTCACGAGGTCGGCCAGGAACGGCACCTGCAGGGTGGCGTCGGGCAGCAGCATGCCCGGGTGCCAGGCCAGCCGCTCTCGCGACTCCAGGACGATGACGTCGAGCCCGTCGACGGGCGCCGCGAGGCAGGCCAGGCCGAGGTTGAACGGCCCCGCACCGACCGCGATGACGTCGTGCACGTGACCCTCGACGGCAGCGAGGTCCCGAGCGCTCATCGGCCGACCTCCTGGTAGGGATGCGTCTCGTCGAGCAGGTCCCGTCCGGCTGCACGAACCTGCTCCAGCACGACGCGGACGTCATCGATCGTCGCGGCAGGGTTCAGCAGCGTGAGCTTGAGCCACGAGCGACCGTCCACGGTGGTGCCGGCGACGACGGCTCGCCCGCCGCGGAACAGCGCCGCCCGGATCCGCGGGTTGACGTGGTCCGCCACGTCCTCGGGGAGTCCGTCCGGCCGGTAGCGGAAGACGAGCGTGCTCAGCGCGGGTGCGACGCGGATCTCGAGGTCGGTGTCGTCGCGCAGGATCGCGTGGCCCTCCCGCGCCAGGTCGATCACGGTGTCGAAGCCCTCGCCCACCGCGTCGGCCCCCATCATCCGCAGCGTCAGCCACAGCTTGAGGGCGTCGAAGCGGCGCGTGGTCTGCAGACTCTTGTCGACCTGGTTGGGCAGCGTCGCCGTGCGGGGGTTGAGGTAGTCGGCGTGGTAGGTGACGTGCCGCAGGGTGGCGCCGTCACGCACGAGCACCGCGCTGGAGGACACCGGCTGGAAGAACGTCTTGTGGAAGTCGACGGTCACGGAGTCGGCCCGCTCGATGCCGGCGATCAGGTGACGCCGACGGGTCGAGGCGAGCAGCCCACCGCCGTAGGCAGCGTCGACGTGCAGCCACACGCCGTGCCGTTCGCACACGTCGGCGATGTCCTCGAGCGGGTCGATGGCGCCGAAGTCCGTCGTGCCCGCCGTCGCGACCACGGCCATCGGGACCTTGCCCGCCGCACGGCAGCGGGTGAGCTCGAGGTCGAGCCTGTGGGGGTCCATGCGGTGGTGGGCGTCGGCGCGCACCGCGACCACGGCATCGGCGTCCAGGCCCAGGACGGTCGCGGACTTCTGCACGCTGAAGTGGCTGTCCACCGAGGCCAGGACGCGGAACCGCGCCATCGTCTCGGCAAAGGGCGCGGCGGCGTCGGCGTGGCCGGACAGGAACGCCTCGCCGCGCGCCAGCAGCAGGGCCTGCAGGTTGGAGTGCGTGCCGCCGCTGGTGAAGACACCGTCCGCGGCAGTGTCGCCGGCCGGACCGAAGCCGATGCGTTCGGTCGTCCAGTCGATGAGGCGGCGTTCGATGAGCGTGCCGCCCGCGCTCTGGTCCCAGGTGTCGAGGGAGGAGTTGATCGCGGAGACGAACACCTCGGCCAGCAGGGCGGGGACGGCGACGGGGCAGTTCAGGTGCGCGGCGTACGTCGGCTCGTGGAACCAGACGGCGTCGCCGAGGTAGACCTCGCCGAGCTCGGCCAGCACGGCGTCCACGTCCCCGAGCGGGGCGTCGAGGTCGACGGCCTCCACGGCTGGGGCGACCTCGTCGACGGTCCGCCCCGAGAACGGGCCCTCGACGTCACGGACCCGGCGCACGAGGGCGTCGACCCCACGCTGCATGGTGGTGGCATAGTGCTCGACGGTGTCGGCACCGAACAGATGATGCTTCACGCCATCCCTTCCCGAGAATGCGGATGATCCGCTAAGGCAAGCCTCACCTAACCAGATGTCTCGGCAGGCGACAAGCCCGGCCGGTGCGAGGCTGCTCACATCGTTTCCAGAGGAGAGCCATGCACTCGTTCCACGGCTTCCCCGAGGCCGCGTTGGACTTCTACGACGACCTCGAGATCGACAACACCAAGGCCTTCTGGACCGAGCACCGCGGCATCTACGACACCTCCGTGGCCGCACCGATGCGGGCCCTCGTCGCCGGGCTGGAGGACGAGTTCGGGCCGGCCAAGGTGTTCCGCCCGTTCCGCGACGTGCGCTTCTCCAAGGACAAGACGCCGTACAAGACGCACCAGGGCGCCTTCGTGGCCGCCGGCGCGTCCACGGGCTGGTACGTGCAGGTCGGCGCACCGGGCGTCCGCACCGGCGCCGGCTTCTACCGCGCCGAGCCCGCGCAGCTCGCCGCCATCCGCGAGGCGATCGACGACGCCCGCAGCGGCCGCCGGCTCGAGCGGATCCTGGCCGCGCTGGTCGACGACGGCTGGAGCGTGGGAGGGGATCGGCTCAAGACCTCACCACGCGGCTACGACGCCGACCACCCCCGCATCGAGCTGCTGCGGCACCGTTCGCTCGCCCTCTCCCGCGACCACGGGTTCGCGCCGTACGTGCACACCGCCGACCTGCTGGACCACGTCCGCGCGGACTGGCAGGCCGCTCGCCCGCTCGTCGACTGGGTCGTTCGCGCCGCCGGCTGACCAGGGAGGCCCCTCGAACCGCCACCCGTGCGCCGGACAGATCAGACCGTGGGGGGATGATCGCGCCCGGCGGCGGCCCTAGGCTCGACGCCATGACGGTCGTGAGGCGGGGCGACGGACCGTGGCGTCTCGGACCGCGAGCCCGCCGCTGGTTCGACGCCGTCCTGGCCACCACCCTCGTGCTCGGCTCGTCCGTCATGATCTCCATCGGGGTGGCCGCCCTCCTGCTCAGCCTGGCGCAGACCATCCCGCTGTACCTGCGACGCGTGAGGCCGGCGACGACCTTCACGCTCGTCGCGGCGGCCAGCGTCGCCCAGGCCGTCCTCGGACAGGAGCCGATCTGGGGACAGCTGGCCTTCCCCGTCGCGCTGTACTCGCTCGCCCGCTACGGGCGCCCCCTGCAGGGCTGGCTGGGGCTCGGGACCGGCCTCGCCGGCGCAGCCACGGCATCCATCGTCTGGACGCGGTCATTCAACACCGACGTACCCCTGGAGTACCGCGGCGACCTGGAGTGGACCTCCTACCTCCCGATGTTCCTGACCATCGGCGCCATCGTCATCGCCGCCTGGGCCCTGGGCACCCAGAGCCGCGTCCGCGTGGCCTACGAGGCCACGCTGCTCGAGCGTGGCCAGCAGCTCGCGGCCGAGGCCGAGCAACGAGCCCTCATGGCCGCCACCGACGAGCGCTCGCGCATCGCCCGCGAGATGCACGACGTCGTCGCGCACGGTCTGTCCGTCGTCATCGTGCAGGCCGACGGCGCCCGGTACGCCGCCGCGCAGGACCCGCAGGTCGCCGTCGACACGTTGGGCACGGTGGCCGAGGCCGGCCGGGACGCGCTGGGTGAGATGCGGCGCCTCCTGGGCCTGCTGCGCGGGACGACCGACCCTGGTCTCGCGCCCCAGCCGGGCCTCGGCGACCTCCCCGACCTGCTGGCCGCCGAGGTGGAGACCGGCCGGGTGGTCGTCCACCTCCCCGACCCTGCACCGAAGGTCTCCAGCGGCGTCGGGCTCACCGTCTTCCGCCTCGTGCAGGAGGCCCTGACCAACGTGCGCAAGCACGCCGGCGCCACCGCCACCACCACCGTCCGCCTGCGCGCGACCTCCGGGTTCCTCGAGGTCGAGGTCGTCGACGACGGGCACGGCGCGGCGTCCGGTGAGGGCTCGGGCCTGGGCCTGCTGGGGATGCGGGAACGGGTCGAGGTGCACGACGGGACGCTCGTCGTGGGCCCCGAGCCCGGGGGCGGGTGGGCCGTGCGTGCGAGGATCCCCCAGTGAGTGAGGACCGGTGAGCGAGCGCCAGCGAGCGACCCGACGGAGCGTCGTCGCGCCATCACCGCACTCTTCTGCGCCTTTCTTGACGGTGGTGACGCGATGACCGAGAACCCGATCCGCGTCCTGATCGTGGACGACCAGCAGATGGTGCGTGCGGGCTTTCGGATGCTCGTGGACAGCCAGCCCGACATGCACGTGGTGGGCGAGGCCGGGGACGGCCAGGAGGCTCTGGAGCGCCTGGCCGAGACCCCGGCGGACGTGGTGCTGATGGACGTGCGGATGCCCCGGATGGACGGCGTGGAGGCGACGCGTCGCCTCACCCCGGACGACGGTCCGAGGGTGATCGTGCTGACGACCTTCGACCTCGACGAGTACGCCTTCGCCGCACTGCAGGCGGGCGCATCGGCCTTCCTGCTCAAGGACGCGGCGCCCCCGGACCTGCTCGGTGCCATCCGGGCGGTGCAGGCCGGGGACGCCGTGGTCGCACCCTCCACCACCCGACGCCTGCTGGACCACTTCCTCACCTCCGCGCCCCGGGTCGGAGCCTCGACGGCCCCCCGCCCGACCTCCGAGCGTCGCCTCGCCGAGGTCACGGCCCGTGAGCGGGAGGTGCTGGGTCAGGTGGCCCGCGGTCTGACCAACACCGAGATCGCCGAGACCCTGTTCGTGTCCGAGGCCACGGTCAAGACCCACGTCAGCCGCCTGCTCGCCAAGACGGACTCGCGCGATCGGGTCCAGCTCGTGCTGCTCGCCCTCGAGGCCGGGCTCGGCGACTGAGCGACGACCCGCCCTCATCCCGTGGGATGAGCCGGCCCCTCCTCGTCCACCCCGGGCATGAGGAGCAGGACCAACCCTCGAGGTGACGATTCCGGGCGCCACGATCCATAGCGTCGTGGACATGATCACGACGACACCGGAAACCTCCACCGCCGCCTCCGCTCGCGGCCTCACCAAGACCTACGGCACCGGGCCGGCGGCCGTGCACGCCCTCGACGGCATCGACGTCGACCTCGCCCCCGGTCGCTTCACCGCCATCATGGGCCCGTCGGGCTCCGGAAAGTCCACGCTCATGCACTGCCTCGCCGGACTGGACCGTCCTAGCGCCGGCATGGTGCACGTCGCCGGCATCGCCCTGCAGGACCTCGGGGACGACGAGCTCACCCGGTTCCGCCGCGACCACCTCGGCTTCGTCTTCCAGGCGTTCAACCTGCTGCCGATGCTCACGGCCCGGCAGAACATCATGCTGCCGCTGGAGCTCGCCGGCCGTCGCACCGACGACGCCACCGCACGTCGGCTCGAGCAGGTCGTCGACGTGCTCGGGCTGGCCGACCGTCTCAGCCACCGGCCCGCCGAGCTCTCCGGCGGGCAGCAGCAGCGGGTCGCCATCGCCCGTGCGCTCGTCGGCGACGCCGCGATCGTCTTTGCCGACGAGCCCACCGGAAACCTCGACAGCACCACCTCCGCCGAGGTGCTGTCCTACCTGCGACGCACGGTCCGCGAGCTGGGTCGGACCGTCGTCATGGTGACCCACGAGCTGGACGCGGCCGCATACGCCGACGACGTCGTAGTCCTCGCCGACGGCCGGGTCCGCACGCATCTCACCGCCCCGGACGGGGCCGAGCTCGTCGCCGCCCTCCAGGCCGACCCGACCACGGAGGTGGCCCGATGAGAACCGTCCTGATCGCCTCCCTGCGCACCCACACACGTCGCTACGTCGCCGCCCTCCTCGCGGTGACCATCGCCGTCGGCTTCGTCGTGGTCACGAACGCGCTCGCCTCCGCCACCAAGAACGGCCTCTCCGCAGGGGTGGACGAGGCCTACCCCGGGGCCGACCTCGTGGTCGGTGACCAGTACGGGCTGCCCGAGGAGGACGTCGAGACCACCCTGGCCGAGGCGGATCGCAACGGCGACGCCGCCGCCGTCGTGGGCAGTGGGTGGATGCCGGTGTCCGTGGACGGCACCTCCCTCGGTGACGAGACCTCCGTCAGCACGGTGGCCGAGACCCCCGAGCTGCGACGTCAGGAGGTCACCTCCGGGCGAGCCCCCGAGGGGGCCGACGAGGCGCTCGTCGACGAGGCCGCCGCCACGGCCGCCGGCATCGAGACCGGGGACACGCTGACGCTCGGGCGAGGCGCTGAGGCGCAGGAGGTCGAGGTCGTCGGACTGGCTGCCTCCACGTCCTACCTGTCCGCCGACGTGCACGTCCCGTGGGCGACGCTGTCGCAGCTGCCCAGCACCGCCACCGACGCCGTGACCTACGCCGCCGCTGACGGCTCCTCCGTCGACTCCCGGGCCGACGCCCTGCGCGAGGCGGTCTCTGCGGAGGTCCGTTCGCGCGACGACTACGTGGACGAGCGCGTCACGACGGTCAACCAGGGCGTCGACGTCGTCAGCTACCTGCTGCTGCTGTTCGCCGCCATCTCCGGGTTCGTCGCGGTGCTCGTCATCACCAACACCTTCACGATCCTGTTCGCGCAGCGCACGCGCGACCTCGCTCTGCTGCGCTGCGTCGGCGCCACCCGTAAGCAGGTGCTGCGCTCGGTGCGGCTGGAGTCGCTCGCGCTCGCCGTCATCGCCTCGACGGTCGGTCTCGTCGGCGGCGCCGCTGCCGGGTACGGCATCGCCGCCGTCGTGCGGCTGTTCCTCAGTGACTCGGTCGGCGCCGTCGAGCTCTCGGCCGCGTGGTTGGCGCCCGCCTTCGTCGGTGGCGTCCTGACGACGCTCCTCGCCGCCTGGTGGCCGACCCGCGCCGTCGTGCGCGTGAGCCCGCTCGCCGCGCTGCGGCCCGCGGCGGACCCGGGCGTCCAGACCGGCTCCGGGCGGTGGCGCATCGCACTGGGCACGATCGTCGTGGTCCTCGGAGCCGGCGTGCTCGCCGCGGCGGCCGCGGCCGAGAGCATGGAGCTGCTGATGCTGGGCGGCATCACGTCGTTCGTCGGCGTCCTGCTGCTCGGGCCTCTCGTCGTTCCGGCGCTCCTGCGCCTGCTCGGTGGCGCGCTGGGCCGCACCGGCCCGTCGGCCCGCATCGCATCGGCGAACGCCGTCCGCAACCCTCGACGCAGCGCGGCCACCACGGCATCGCTGCTGGTCGGAGTGACCCTCACGACGGCCGTCCTCACCGGCATGGCCAGCGCCCGAGGCACGCTCGACGACCAGATGGACGCCGATCATCCCGTCGACGTCGCGCTCACCGGGACCAGCGCGGTCGACGAGTCGTTGCTGACCGCGGTGCAGGATGCCCCGGACGTCGACGACGCCGTCGCGGTGCCCGGTGCGGTGGCCGACGTCGAGGCGATCGGTGACGTCACCGTCCTCGGCCCGAGTGCCGAGGAGCAGGCGGTGGCCCGCGAGGCCGAGGCCCTCACGGCCGGCGAGGGCGAGATCCTCGTGCCCATCACGCTGCTCCGCGACCTCCCGGACGGACTGCCCGAGGAGGTGACGGTCACGGTGGGTGGTCGCGAGACCGTCCTGCGCACCACGGTCGTCGGCACCGACTGGGGGCCGAGCGCCCTGGTGTCACCCGACACCCTCGCCGAGATCGGTGCGGTCTCGGAGCCGATGGCCCTGTGGGTGCGAGCCGACGACGGCGCAGACGCCGACGCCATCGGCGGCGACCTCGGCGCCCTGGCGCGTGATGCCGGCCTGGAGACCACCAATGCACTGCAGGACCGGGCCTGGGTGGACCTGCAGATGAACGTCCTCGTCGGGGCGGTGCTGGGCCTGCTCGGCGTCGGCGTCGCGATCGCGCTCGTCGGCATCGCCAACACCGTCGGACTCTCGGTGCTGGAGCGCGGACGTGAGCACGCCCTGCTGCGGGCGCTCGGGCTGACCAAGCGCCAGCTGCGGCGGGTTCTCGCTGCCGAGGGCCTGCTGCTGGCGCTCGTCGCGGCGCTGCTCGGGACCGTGCTCGGCGTGACGTACGGCTGGCTCGGCGTCGTGACGGTGATCCAGTCGTCGATTCCCGCAGCATCGGTCGTGGTGCCGTGGGGTCAGCTGGCCGGCGTGGTCGCGGCCGCTGCGGCAGCCGGGCTTGCCGCGTGCGTGCTGCCGGCTCGACGCGCTGCCCGCGTCACCCCGGCCGAGGGCCTCACCCTCGACTGAGCCCGAGCAGCCCGGCCGGCTCCGGGCCCCGGCGTCACCTCCCGACGCCGGGGCCCGATGCGGCACACTCGGGCCATGGCCGACTCCGCACTCACCCCGTTCTGGCGCGCCGTCAACACGGTGCACGCCGTCGTCTACTTCGCGCCCGACGCCAAGGAGCGGTACGAGGCGCTCGGCCTCAAGGGCTACTGGATGGGGTACTTCGCCTCCCGCGGTGCCGCGCTCGGCACGCCGGGCCCCGAGCTGGTCACCGCGACGTTCCACGGGTTCTCCCCCGCCATCGTCGCCCGCGCCCTGCCGGACGCGTGGTCGATGGCCGACCGCGACGCCGTCCTGGCCGAGCGCGCGGCCGTCGCGGCCGACGCGCTGCGTCCCGGACTGGCCGACCACGACATCGCGGCCATGACCACCCGCCTGGCCGGGGCGGCGAAGGGACTGGACGTCGCGGGCAAGCCGCTCGCCGCCGCGCAGCTGTCCCTCACCGCACCGGCCGACCCGGTGCAGGCGTTCTGGCACCACCTGACCGTGCTGCGGGAGTTCCGCGGCGACTGCCACGTCGGCGTCCTGGTCGCCGCGGGGCTGAGCGGCACGACGTCCAACGTCCTGCAGGTGGCCGTGGGCAAGGCGCCGGAGCACCAGCGGCAGCTCCGCGGCTGGACCGAGCAGGAGTGGGCCGCTGCCGTCGAGGACGTGCGGAACCGTGGCTGGGTCGACGCCGACGGCGCGGCCACCGAGTCCGGCCGCGTCGCCCGCGAGCGCCTCGAGGACGCCACCGACCGCTCCTGCGAGGCCTTCATGGACCGGGAGTCCACGGCGCACGCCGTGGCGGTGAGCGACGCACTGCGGGCCGCGGCTCGCGCGGTGCTCGAGTCCGGGGTCGTCGCCTTCCCGAACCCGACCGGCAACCAGCGCCCCTGACCAACGCTGACTGGGGGTGCCCCCTGCACGGAGCCTGCGGAGGGCTCGGGGGCGAGACTTCCCCCACGCCGACGAGAGACTTCTCCTCCGGTGACGAGAGACGTCTCCGCGGTGACGAGCAGCGTGTCGCCGGACTGCTCCTCGCACCCTTCGCCCGGTGTCGCGGTTGACGCGGCAGACTGAGGCCCATGCTCGACTCCTGGCGCTTCGCAGTGGGCACCCTCACCGCCATCCCGGTGCGGATGCCGCGCAGTGCCGACCGCGACGTCACCGGACCGGCGATGGTGCTCGCCCCGCTCGCGGTCGTCCCGCTCGGGCTGCTCGTCGCGCTCGTCTGTCTCGGTGGTCGCGAGCTCGGCCTCGCCCCGCTGGGCGTCGCCATCACCGCCGTCGGGGCGCTCGCCCTGGGCAGCCGGGCGTTCCACCTCGACGGGCTGGCCGACACCGCCGACGGCCTCACCGCCTCCTACGAGCGCGAGCGGTCCCTCGCCGTGATGCGGACCGGTGACGTCGGTCCTGCCGGAGCCGCGTCGCTCGTGCTCGTGCTCGGTGTGCAGGCCGCCGCGATCGCCGCCCTGCTCCAGCACGACCACGGCCCGTGGCTGGCCGGGATCCTCGTCGTCGTCTCACGCGGCGCCGTGGCGATCACGTGCATGCGCGGGGTGCCGGGAGCGCGCACCGAGGGACTCGGCGCGACGTACGTCGGCGCCGTCCACCCTGCCGTGACGATCCTGGTCTGGCTGCTGCTGACGGCCGCGGCAACTGCGGGGTTCGTGCTCGTCGACGAAGGGTGGTGGCGCGGTCCGCTGGCCGCTGCCGCCGCGATCGTCGTCGTCGCTCTCGTCGTGCACCGCGCTCTCCGCCGCATCGGTGGGGTGACGGGGGACGTGTTCGGCGCCTGCATCGAGCTCAGCCTCGCGGCGCTGCTGCTCGCAGCCACCTGAGGAGTCACTCCCACGCGACCGCGAGTCACTCCCACGGGGTCACGAGTCACTCCCACGGGGTCACGAGTCTCAGAGGGAGAGGACGCGGCCGGCGACGACGAGCAGGACCTCGTCGCACTCGGCGGCGAAACGCTGGTTGACGACCCCCAGCAGGTCACGGAAGATCCGGCCGGAGCGGTGCTCTGGCACGACGCCCAGGCCGACCTCGTTGGTGACCACGACGACCGTGCGCTCGGTCCGGCCCAGCGCCTGCACCGCCTCGTCGACGCGCCCCAGCAGCACCGACTCCCAGTCCTCGCGGACCTGGTCCCAACCGTCCAGCTCGTCGACCTGGCTGGTGAGCCACGTGCCGAGGCAGTCGATGAGCACCGCGCCCTCGCCGGACTCGATGGCCGCGGCGAGGTCCTGCGTCTCCAGCGTCTGCCAGTACGACGGCCGACGCTCGCGGTGCCGCTCGACCCGCGATGCCCACTCGGGGTCGGTCTCGGGGTCCGCCGGCGGACCGGGCGCGACATACGTGACGACGTCCTCGGCCACGACGAGCGACTCCGCGTGGAACGACTTGCCGGACCGCACCCCACCGGTGACCAGCACCTTCATCCGCACACCTCCGCTCGACCTTGAGCGGAGCCTACCCCCGCCGCTGTGCTCCCGGGACCCGCCGGAACGGGACGCGGACGACCCCAGCGGACCGGGGCACCACGGGACCCGCCGTTGCTAGGATGCGCGAATGCTCGGACGGCCTCGTTGCTCCTGCCTGCGACGCGAGGTCTGCTGCCACACACCACGCTTGGAGTGAATCCCATGCCCACGAACGAGCGACCGTCCCGTCAGAGGATCGAGGAGGCCAAGGACGCCGGACGCCGCGCCAGTCGCACCCTCGGGCACCTGGACTACCAACGCCCCGGGTACCCCCACGACATCCATCCCGCCCTCGTCCCCGGCATCTCGATCGACGAGCAGCGGCGTCGCTACCGCCTCAGCCCGCTGGTCTTCGCCGTCGCCGGCGTCTTCACGGTGGCCTTCGTCATCTGGGGGCTCGTGGACTCCGAGGGCGTCTCCCAGGTCTCCAGCGCGGCCTTCGTCTGGTCCACGACCAACCTCGGCTGGCTGTTCAACATCGTGGCCATCGTCGTCCTCTTCTCGCTCCTCGCGATCGCCTTCTCCCCCTACGGACGGATTCCGCTGGGCAAGGACGACGAGGAGCCCGAGTTCGGGACCTTCGCCTGGGTGGCCATGCTGTTCGCTGCCGGCATCGGCATCGGGGTGCTGTTCTTCGGCCCCTCCGAGCCGCTGACGTACTTCACGTCCCCGCCGCCGCTGACGAACGAGGCCGAGTCCACCGAGGCGCTCCACCAGGCGATGGCCCAGACCTACTTCCACTGGGGGTTCCACGCCTGGGCGATGTATGCCCTCGTCGGCGGCGCGGTCGCGTACGCCGCCTACCGGCGCGGCCGGCCACTGCTGATGTCCTCCATCTTCCGCACCCTGTTCGGCGAGCGGCACACCAACGGCGTGGCCGGCAAGCTCATTGACATCTTCGCGATCGTCGCGACGCTCTTCGGCACCGCCGCCGCCCTCGGGATCGCCGCCATGCAGATCGGCACCGGCGTGAGCATCGTCTCCGGCGCCGGAGAGCTGACCAACACCATGCTGGTGGTCATCATCGCGCTCCTGACCGTCGGCTTCATCATCTCGGCGGTCTCCGGCGTCGCCCGCGGCATCCGCTACCTCTCCAGCATCAACATCGTGCTGACGGTCGGGCTGGTCGGCACGGTGCTCGTCCTCGGGCCGACGCTGTTCCTGCTGAACCTGCTCCCCTCGGCCGGCATGGAGTACGCCGGATCCATGGTGGACATGATGGGTCGGTCCCTGTCGTGGGGCGAGGCGACCCAGGAGTTCCAGTCGACCTGGACCGTCTACTACTGGGCCTGGTGGATCTCCTGGTCACCGTTCGTCGGCATCTTCATCGCCCGCATCTCGCGGGGGCGCACCGTCCGGCAGTTCCTGCTCGGCACCATCGTCATCCCGTCCTCGTTGCTGTTCGTCGCCTACGGGATCATGGGCGGGACGTCGATCTGGATGTACCGCGACGGGGCGGAGGGCTTCTCGGCCGACATGGCGCCACCGGAGGTGTTCTTCGCGCTCCTGGACAACCTGCCGTACGCGGGATGGCTGCCCTTCCTCGTCATCGTCGTGCTCTCCATCTTCTTCATCACCTCGGCAGACTCCGCGTCCGTCGTCATGGGCATGCTCTCCAGCCAGGGCGACCAGGAGCCGCGCCGGTGGGTGGTCGTGTTCTGGGGCCTGGTCATGTCGGGGATCGCCGCGGTCATGCTGTCCCTCGGTGACGCCACGGCGCTGGAGGGGCTCCAGCAGCTGGTGATCGTCACCGCGGTGCCGTTCGCCGTGGTGATGCTGCTGATCATCGTGGCGTGGTTCCGCGACCTCCGCACCGACCCGCTGGCGCTGCGTCACCACTACGCGCTCAACGCGATGAGCAACGCCGTGATCGACGGCGTCGACCGGTACGGCGACGACTTCGCGCTGCAGGTCTCCGAGGCCGAGCCCGGCACCGGCGCGGGCTCGGACATCGACTCCACGGACGACACCTACACGTCGTGGTACCGACGCACCGACGAGGACGGAGCCCCGGTCGGCTATGACTACGACACCGGGGAGTGGGAGGACGGCTGGAGCCCGGAGTCGGACACGGCGGCGGACTCCAAGGCGTCCGAGCAGGCTGAGGAGACAGGAGAGGACGGACGCTGACGCCCTCGATCCGCGGTCATCTCGGGCGCGGTCACCGCGAGGGCGGGCGGCCTCACGGTCGACGGAGCAGGAAGACGTCCATCATCCAGCCGGCCTCGGCCTTGGTCCGGGCACGCTCTGCCTGGATCATCGAACGGACCTCACCCACCCGGCCGCTCACCAGGCATTCGTGATCGGTCCCAAGGTCTGAGCCCCACCAGATGTGCCAGTCGTCGAGACCCTCCAGCTCCAGCGAGCGGCTCAGCATGACGAGGACGTTGTCCGCGCCGGCCTCGACAGCCTCGGCCAGCCGCCTGCCCGTGCTCACGACGATGGGCTGGCCCACCTCGTGCAGCACGATGCGGTGCCGAGCCGCCAGCAGCTGCAGCGCCGAGATGCCCGGCACGACGTCCCAGTCGAACGTCACGGCCCCGCGGCGCAGGACGCGTTCGACGATGCGGATGGTGGAGTCGTAGAAGGCCGGGTCGCCCCAGACCAGGAAGGCGACGTCACCCGGCCGCTCGAGCAGCACCTGCTCGTAGGCGGCGGCTCGGGCCTCGTGCCAGTCGGTGACGACGCCCTCGTAGTCGGCCAGCGTCCCGGTGGCCTGCGCCGTCCGGTTCCGCTCGGGGTCACGCACGGGCACGACGTCCAGGTTGGGCGCGTGACGGTCCAGCAGCGCGCGGCGCAGTGCGACGAGCGGGTCGTCGTCACTCTTCTGCGCGACGATCGCGTAGTCCGCCGCGTTGAGGGCCTTCACCGCCTCGACCGTCACCTGGTCCGGGTGGCCGGCACCGATGCCGACGACGCGGACGCGTCGGGGGTCCGTCATCGTCGGATCGACTCGCGAGCCGACGGGAGTGACTCGCGAGCCGACGGGAGTGACTCGCGACCCCGGCGGAGTGACTCGCGACCCCGGCGGAGTGACTCGCGACCCCGGCGGAGTGACTCGCCAGCTCGTGGGAGTGACTCGCGAGGGGGGCGGGTCATGACTCGCGGTCCTCGAGATCGCCCTCGACGTCGAGGTAGACCTGCTGCATCGCGGCCATGGTCTCGGGGTCCGGCTCTGCCCACAGGCCACGGTCGGCGGCCTCGCTCAGCCGCTCCACGATGCCGCGCAGCGCCCAGGGGTTGGACTTCTTCATGAAGGCCTGGTTGTCCTCGTCGAGGACGTACTCCTGAGCGAGCTTCTCGTACATCCAGTCGTGCACGACGCCGGCCGTGGCGTCGAACCCGAAGAGGTAGTCGACGGTCGCCGCCAGCTCGAACGCGCCCTTGTAGCCGTGCCGCTGCATCGCCCCGATCCAGCGCGGGTTGATGACCCGCGACCGGAACACGCGCGCGGTCTCCTCCGACAACGACCGGGTGCGGACGGCGTCGGGCGTCGTGGAGTCCCCGACGTAGGCCTTGGGCTCCACACCGGTGAGCGCACGGACCGTGGCCACCATGCCGCCGTGGTACTGGAAGTAGTCGTCGGAGTCGGCGATGTCGTGCTCGCGGGTGTCGATGTTCTTGGCCGCCACCTGGATGCGCCGGTAGTTGGCGCGCATGTCGTCGGCGGCCGGCTCACCGGACAGCCCACGGCCGTACGCGAAGCCGCCCCACTGCGTGTAGACCTCGGCGAGGTCGTTGTCGTCGCGCCAGTTGCCCGCCTCGACGACCTGCAGGATGCCGGCGCCGTAGGAGCCGGGGGCCGAGCCGTAGATACGGGTCGTGGCGCGACGTTCGTCGCCGTGCTCGGCGAGGTCGGCCTGCGCGTGGGCCCGGACGAAGTTCTGGTCCTCGGGCTCGTCCAGCTCGGCCACCATCCGCACGGCGTCGTCGAGCATCTCGATGACGTGCGGGAAGGCGTCGCGGAAGAAGCCGGAGATGCGCACCGTGACGTCGATGCGCGGCCGGCCGAGCTCGGTCAGGGAGACCACCTCGAGACCGTTGACCCGACGCGACGCCTCGTCCCACTCCGGACGGACGCCGATGAGCGCGAGCACCTCGGCGATGTCGTCGCCGGAGGTCCGCATCGCCGACGTGCCCCACACCGAGAGGCCCACCGAGCGCGGGTGCTCACCGGTGTCGGCCACGTGCCGCTCGAGCAGGGAGTCGGCCATCGCGAGGCCGGTCTCGTAGGCCAGCCGCGACGGAACGGCGCGCGGGTCGACGGTGTAGAAGTTGCGACCCGTGGGCAGCACGTTCACCAGTCCGCGCAGCGGCGAGCCCGAGGGACCGGCCGCGATGAAGCCACCGTCGAGGGCGTGCAGCACCGCGTCGAGCTCGTTCGCCGTGCCGGCGAGGCGAGGGACGACCTGCTCGGCAGCGAACTGCAGCACCTCCACCACGGTGGTGTCGTCGTGCAGTCCGGCGGCGGCACCGGCATCCCAGCCGGCGTCCTCCATGGACTGCACGAGCGCCTTGGCCCTCGTCTCGATCTCGTCGACGGCGCCCACCTGCTCGGCGCCCTCCTTCAGGCCGAGGGCGGCACGCAGGCCGGGCAGCGACCCGGCCTCGCCGCCCCAGACTTGCGAGGCCCGCAGGATCGCGAGAACGAGGTTGACCCGCGCCTCACCCTCCGGCGCCTGGCCGAGGACGTGCAGGCCGTCGCGGATCTGGGCGTCCTTGACCTCGCACAGCCAGCCGTCGACGTGCAGGATGAAGTCGTCGAACTCCTCGTCGTCGGGCCGTTCCTCCAGCCCGAGGTCGCGGTGCATCTCCGCGGCGTGCATGAGCGTCCAGATCTGGGCGCGGACAGCCGGCAGCTTGGGCGGGTCCATCGCGGCGATGTTGGCGTACTCGTCGAGCAGCTGCTCCAGCTTGGCGATGTCGCCGTAGGACTCCGCGCGCGCCATCGGCGGGATCAGGTGGTCGACGATCGTGGCGTGGGCACGGCGCTTGGCCTGCGCACCCTCGCCGGGGTCGTTGACGAGGAAGGGATAGACGAGCGGCAGGTTGCCGATGGCCGCGTCGGTGGCGCAGGACGCGGAGAGGGCGGCGTTCTTGCCCGGCAGCCACTCCATCGAGCCGTGCTTGCCGAGGTGGACGACGGCGTGCGCGCCGAAGCCCCCGTCCTCGGGCAGGTTCTCCAGCCAGCGGTAGGCCGCGAGGTAGTGGTGGCTGGGGGCGAGGTCGGGGTCGTGGTAGATCGCGACGGGGTTCTCGCCGAACCCCCGGGGCGGCTGGATCAGCAGCACGACGTTGCCGGCCTGGATCGTGGCCAGCACCATCTCACCGGCTCCCCCGTCCGGTGATGGAGCGACGAAGAGCTCGCCGGGTGCCTCGCCCCACGCCTCGACGACGTCGTCCATCAGCTCGGCGGGCAGGTGCGACGTCCAGCGGCGATAGTCATCGGGCTTGATGCGGACGTGGCTCTCGGTGAGCTGCGCGTGGGTCAGCCACTCCTCGTCCTGGCCGCCGGCGTCGATGAGCGCGTGGATGAGCGCGTCGCCGGCCTCGGTGTCGTCCGCCATGTCCATGAAGCGGTGCACCGGGCCGTCGGCGGGGCCGAGGTCGTAGCCCGCGTCCCGCAGGCGGCGCAGCAGACGGATCGTGGAGACCGGCGTGTCCAGCCCGACGGCGTTGCCGACGCGGCTGTGCTTGGTGGGGTAGGCGGAGAGCATCAGCGCGAGCCGGCGCTCGGCCGGCGGCGTGTGGCGCAGCCGCGCGTGGTTGACGGCGATGCCGGCGACGCGCGCGCACCGCTCGGGGTCGGCGACGTAGCGGGGCAGGCCGTCCTCGTCGATCTCCTTGAAGGAGAAGGGGGCGGTGATGATCCGGCCGTCGAACTCGGGGATGGCGATCTGGTTGGCGGAGTCCAACGGGGTGACGCCGTCGTCGTTGGCCTCCCACTCCTCGCGGCTGGAGGTCAGGCACAGGCCCTGCAGGACGGGGATGTCCAGCGCAGCCATCCGCTCCACGTCCCACGCCTCGTCGTCGCCACCGGCGCTGGCGCCGCCGGGCGTGGTGCCGCCGGCGGCCAGCACCGTGACGATGAGGGCGTCGAGGGTGCCCAGCTCTGCGTAGAGCTCATCGGGGGCGGAGCGCAGGGAGGAGCTGAAGATGGGGACTCCGACGGCCTCGCCGGTCGCGTCGACGGCCTCGGCGAGCACGTGCGCGAAGCCGGCGTTGCCGCTCGCCTCGTGGGCCCTGTAGTACAGGACGCCGACGCGGGGCTTGCCCTCGTCGTCCGGCTTGGCGACCCGAGGGGCCAGGCCCCAGGCCGGCACGACGGCGGGCGGCTCGAAGCCTTCACCGGTGAGCAGGACGGTGTCGGAGAGGAAGGCGTGCAGCTGGGCGAGGTTGTCCGGCCCGCCCTCTGCCAGGTAGGTGTGGGCGTCGGCGGCGATGCCGATCGGGACGGTCGACATCTCCATCAGCTCGGCGTTGGGCGTCTGCTCGCCACCGAGGACGACCATCGGCGTCCCCAGGTCACGGATCCGCGCGAAGCCCGAGCACAGGTCGCCGGGCGAGCCGAGCACGCGCGCCAGGACGAGGTCCGCCGCCTCGATCGCGGCCCCCATGTCCTGGTGGCCGGCCGACTCCCGCCCGGGGTTGGCGTAGAGGTAGTCGGCGCCGCTCGCGCGGGCCGAGAGCAGGTCGGTGTCGGACGTGGACAGCAGCGCGATGCGGGTCATCGGGTTCCTCCTCGGGGTTCTCGCCCCGGTGGCTGGGAGTCGCCGCGGTCGGTGTCTGGCTGCGACCCGTGTTGACCGGGCCTCACAGTGGCGGAACCGCGCGGGGGTCTCACCCGCTTCCCGTGATCCGCGGCGACGGATCGGGGTCAGCCTAGCGGTCTGCTCAGCGCTGCGCGTCCGCCGTGACGCGCTCGCGGTGCTGGGGCGCGAGGATGCAGTCGCCGCAGTAGCCCCCGCCGGGCAGCCGGTAGTACAGGCAGCAGGAGCGACGCACGAACGGCCGGCCGTGCAGTGAGGTCCCGGTCAGCAGCGGCGTCGCGAACAGCTCGGTGGCCACGCTGCCGGCGGCAGGTGCGAGGTCGGGGCGGGCGGTGACCGCCATCCGCAGGGACCCCATGACCGCGGACGCGACGTTGCCGCGCACCACCGTCTCCGCGAGGCCGTGCTCACCGGTGAGGCGCTCGGCCAGCGGCGCGACGACGTCGGCCAGCACCCTCTCGAGCGCGTCGTCCCACCAGGCGGCTCCCCTCAGCGGAAGCGGGCCCGTCGGGGCGGCGCGCCACTGCAGGCCGGCGGGCGCCGGGCCGAGGAGCCCGAGCAGTCGTGCCCCCAGCGGCGGGGAGAGCAGTCGGGCGAACAGGCCCAGCGACGCGGTCGAGTTCGCGACCCGCGGCTCCACCGTGCTCCCGGCAACCCGCTCCAGCGCGGCCCGGGTGGCCTCGACCCGCTCGGCCAGGGCTGGCCCCGCCACCAGGTCGTCGATGCCTCGCCACGCGCCGGGGGCATCGGCCGCCTCGACGACGAAGAAGTCGCCCAGGGCAGCGACCTCGCGACGGCTGTCGTCCGGGCTCATGCGCTCAGCCACCGGTCCGCCGCTCGAGGAAGTCGACCGTGCGGCGCATGGAGTCCACCCACTCGGCGTTCGAAGGTGTGACCCTCACCCTCGTAGAGGCGCAGCGTGACGTCGGCGCCGGCCTCGGTGAACGACTCCTCGGTGTCCCGAGCCCAGTCCACGGGGCAGGTGTCGTCCTGCTCGCCGTGGATCATCAGCACGTCGGCCTCCACCCGGTCGGCGTAGGTGCGCGAGGAGAGGGAGTCCCAGAAGTCCGGCGCCTCCCGCGGGCTCCCCCAGCGCTCCCGCATCGACGCGACCCGGTCGGGCCGGCTGCGCTCGGTGAACTGGCTCAGGTTGTCCTCGAACCGGCTGCTGACCGAGGCGTGCACGACCGCCGCGTCGACGACGTCCGGGGCGATCGTGAGGGCGTTGAGCGTGACCCCGCCACCCATGGAGCGACCGAACATCGCCACTCGGTCGGGGTCGACGGACTCCAGCTCCCGCAGGGTCTCCACTCCGGCGATGGCGTCCCGCGCGTAGCCCACGCGGAGCTCCTGCTCCAGCGGTCCGACGTCGTCGGAGCCGGCATGCCCGCGGTAGTCCGTGTGCAGCACCACCCAGCCCTCACGGGCTGGGGGTACCTCCCTGCACGGAGCTCTGCGGAGTGCTTGGGGGCGATAGTCCTGCTCGCGCTGCATGCCCTGGCCGGTGACGTAGGCGGCCGGGTCGATGTACCCGTGGTTGAGCACGACCGCCGGGAAGGGACCCTCGCCGTCGGGCACCAGGAGCACCCCGGAGACCCGGACGTCGTCGCTGGAGTACCGGACCTCCTGCCGCGTGTACGGCCCGACGTCCTGCGCGGGCCCGACCCGCTCGAGGTCGCCACCCGTGACCTCGTCGTCGAGGGCAGCACCGAGCGAGGCCGGGTCGTACGTCGGGGTCGGGGTCGGGCTCGTCGTCGGAGTGGGACTCGGCTCGGCGGAGGGCGACGTCGAGGGCGCCGGGTCGGGTTCGCCCGTGCAGCCCGTGAGCACGAGCACGACGGCGAGCAGCAGGACACCGGCTCTCATGCTGCCGATTCTCCGCCACCACGCCGGCGACCGCTCAACGACGAGCCGCTCCCCGCACCCTGGGACGCTCCAGACCGGTCACCGGCTCTCCACCGACGAGATGCTCGTCCACGATGCGTGACGCTTCCGGGACGCCGACCCGGCCGTACCAGGTGTCCTCGGGGTGCACCACCACGACAGGCGCGTGGTTGCACGGGAAGAGGCAACCCGTCTGGGTCACGAGGACGTCGTCGTCGCCGAGCCCGCGGACGGTGAGCGCGTCGTCCAGGGCGGCGGCCGTCTCCCCCGCGCCGCGGGCCGAGCACCGTGGCCCGCGGCAGACGAGGACCTGACGGGCGTGGTCGGGAACGTGCTCCCACGCCGCGGAGGTCAGGGGCGCCTCGCGACCCGTGACCTCTCGCCCGGCCACGTCCACCCGGACGTCGGGGTGACGGCGCGACCAGTCGGCAGCGATCCGGCGCAGCCAGGTGCGCGTCGGCGCCCGGTGGCCCAGGCTGGCCGGGACGAGCGTGACGCTCGTGGCCCCGGTGGCACGCAGGCGGTCCAGCTCGGCGGCCACCGACGGGTCGCGGCCCTGCAGGTGGGCGAGGGTGGCGCCGGTGGCCCACGCGAGGTCGAGCAGGTCGTCGACGTGCCGCTCGGCGTCGACGCCCATCGCGACCATGACGACGGCGTCAGGCATCGGGCGCCCGGCTCGTGCGCCGCCACGTGAGGTGCTGGCGCTCGGCGTAGGCGTCCCGCGCGACGCGCGCCTCGACGCCGTAGACGTCGTCGAGCAGCGTGTCGGTCAGGACCTCCTGGACGCCGCCGGCCGCCACGAGATGACCGCCGTCCAGCACGACGAGCCGGTCGCACGACGCCGCCGCCTGCTCGAGGTCGTGCAGCGCGGCGACGGTGGTGAGGCCGAGGGAGCGGACGGTGGCCAGGAAGTCGATCTGGTGCCCGAGGTCGAGGTGGTTGGTGGGCTCGTCGAGCAGCAGGACGTCGGGCTGCTGGGCCAGCGCACGGGCCAGCTGGACGCGCTGCCGCTCGCCACCGGAGAGGGTGGCCCAGCGACGTTCGGCCAGGTGCTCGATGCGGCCGTGGTGCATCGCCTCCTCGACCACGTCCCCGTCGTCCGGGACCCCCAGGGACCACCGGCCCCGGTGCGGGATCCGCCCCAGCTCCACGACCTGCCGGACGCCCAGGTCCAGGCCCGTCGTGGCGTGCTGCTCCAGGACGGCGACGCGTCGCGCTCGGTCCTTGGCGGGCATGTCGTGCAGGTCGACGTCGCCGAGCCGGACCGTCCCGGCCGTCGGCCGGCGCAGGCCCGCCAGCACGTGCAGCAGGGTGGTCTTGCCCGACCCGTTCGGTCCCAGCAGCCCCGTGACCGTTCCCGCCTCGGCCACGAGCTCGACGTCGTGGATGATCGTCGTGGTCGACGTGCCCCAGGCGATGCCCTCAGCACACAGCGTCGCGTCGCTCACGTGGCCCTCGCCTCCCGCCGCAGCAGCCAGGCCAGCACCGGCGCACCGACCGCCGCCGTGACCACCCCGATGGGGATCTCACGGCCGTCGACGAGCGACCGGGCCACCGTGTCGGCCCAGACGAGCAGGATGGCTCCGCCCAGGGCGCTCAGCGGGAGCACGAGGGCGTGCGCCGGCCCCACCACGAGGCGCACGACGTGCGGGACCACCAGGCCGACGAACCCGATCGCTCCGGTGAAGGCGACCAGGCACGCGGTCAGGAGCGCCGTGCCGACCATCAGGGTCCACCGGGTCCGCTCCACCCGGACCCCGAGCGAGCCGGCCGCGGCCTCGCCGAACGCGAACGCGTCGAGGTGCCGCGTGAAGCCGAGCACCAGGACGCACGCCACGACGGCCACCGCGAGCAGCAGCAGGGCGGTGGACCACCGGACACCGGCGACGCTGCCGAGCGTCCAGGTCAGGACCCGGCGGGCCGAGTCGCGGTCGCCGGAGACGATGACGACGAAAGAGGTGTAGGCCGCGCAGAGCTGGCCGATCGCCACACCGGCGAGCACCGTCCGCGTCGGTGGCAGCACGCCCGAGCGTCCCGCCGCGAGCCCGACCACGAGCACGAGCGCACCGAGCGCTCCCACGAACGCGCCCGACGTCAGGGCGATCGTGGCGAGCACCGTGCCCGTCCCCAGGCCGAGCACGATGACGCTGACCGCGCCGACCGTCGCGCCGCCGGAGATGCCCAGCAGGTACGGGTCGGCGAGGTCGTTGCGGGTGAGCGACTGCAGCACAGCCCCCACGACGGCGAGACCCGCACCGACCGCGGCCGCGCCGACCACGCGTGGCATCCGCAGCTCCCAGACGATCCGGTCGTGCAGCACCGAGACGTCGGGATCGACGAGCCCGGAGCGCCGGCCCACGACCTCCAGGACCGTGCCCACCGGGAGGGAGACGCTGCCGATGCCCAGGGCCACCGCCATCGTCACCGCCAGCACCACCGTGAGCACGGCGACGGGCACACCCACCGACGAGCGGCGGGTGCGGGCCGTGCTCGGCCGGGTGTCGTGCATCAGCCGAGCTCGGCGAGCTGCTTCGCGACGGTCTCGGCGCCCTCGGCGAGCCGGACCCCGGGGGTCGATGCGCTGAACGGCAGCTCCACGTACCGCTCCTGCGCGACGGCCGTCAGCCCGCGAAGGGCGGGGTCGTCGGCGAGCAGCTTCTTCTTCTCCTCGACGGAGGACCACGACGCATCGGCCAGGACGATGACGTCGGGGTCGGCGGCCACGACGTCCTCCCAGGGAACGTCGGCCCACTCGCCGTCGACGTCGGCGAAGACGTTGGTGGCGCCGACGGCATCGAGGACGAGCTGTGGGCCGCCCTCGCCGACCCCGGCGAACGCGGCCTTGTCACCGGAGTCGAACCAGAAGACGTCCAGCCCGTCACCGTCGGCCCGCTCGGTCAGCTCGGCCAGCAGGTCCTCCTGCTCGGCCCGGATCTCCTCGGCACGCTCGGGAACGCCGAAGACCTCAGCCACCGTGTCGATCTCGTCCCACACCGACTCGAACGTCACTGCCGTCGGCGCCTCGTCGTTCCTGCAGCCCAGCGGGGAGGTGTAGGTGCCGACGCCGAGGTCGGCCAGCTCCTCCCGCCCGGCCACCTCCTCGTCCTCGAACGCGCTGCCGTAGGAGGCGTAGACGAAGTCCGGCTCGGCGCTGAGCAGCGACTCCTGGTCCGGGTAGGCGTCGGACAGGACGTCGACGGACTCATAGGCGTCGCTCCATCGCTCGGCGACCGGGTTGTCGAGGTAGGCGGTGCCGATCAGCCGGTCCTGCAGGCCGAGCGCGAGGGCCACCTCCGTGGCGCCCTGGTTCATCGTGACGGCCCGTTCAGGACGCTGCTCGATGGTGGCGGTGGTGCCGCAGTCGTCGACGGTCAGCGGGTAGCCGGCACCGCCGGTGCCGGACTCGTCGGGCGTGGGCGCCCCGGCGCAGGCGCCCAGGAGGGCGAGCGTCCCGAGGGCGATGGGCAAGGAACGACGGGTGGTCGTCATCGGTTCTCTTCTCCGTCGAGGCTCCGGTCGCGAGAGCCTGCTGATCGGTCACGCGGACACAGGGGTCCACGGCCAGCAGGTCTTCGGACTCGGGCTCCACCGGACGAGACGCCTTCCCGGGCCCCGAAGGACCCAGTGGCACGTTGCCTCGCCCGCCACCCTCACCGCTGCGCGTCAGTCCCGGACTCTCACCGGGTTCCCTGGCTCAACCTCGAGCACGACTGGCACGGGCAATGTAGCAGCGAGTCGTGCGGGGCGGAACCGGCAGAGACGCGAGCGGCACTCGGGCTGCTTCCCCGTCCGCGTGCAACCGTGCCGTCCACAGGTCAGTCTCGTGTCTGTGGTGGGTGTCGGTGGTGGGTTCTATGATGGGAACATCCACTCGATAAAGGATGTTTGGAGGCAGAGCCCGATGGCCGCACCCTTGCTGGAGCAGCAGCCCGTCCTCGCTGGTGACGTGGTCGCGACGCTCGCGCGGGTGCATGCGCTGCTGGACTCGGTCGGGGTCGGCGGGTTCGTCGGGTTGTCCGGGGGGCGTCAGCGCGAGGCGGCGGCGTCGTTGGCCCGGCTCGAGGCCCGGGCGGTGGCGTTGAAGCTCTCGGCTGTCGCGGCGGTGGAGTCCTCGGGTGAGGCGCGCCGTGAAGGCGCTTCCTCGACCGGCTCCTTGATCGCTGGTGACTTCGGTGGCGATCGTCGTGGTGCTGATGCGACGGTCAAGCAGGCCAAGCGGATCACCACGACCCCTCAGACGCATCAGGCGATGGCCAACGGGAGCCTGTCGGCTCGTCAGGTGAAGGCGATTGGCCGGGCCCTGGACCAGCTCCCCAAGACCGTCACTGCCGTCCAGCGTGAGGCGTGTGAGACGCAGCTGGTCGAGGACGCACCCCGGATGGACCTCAAGCAGTTCGAGCGCCACGCCGACCGGGTCGTGGGCCACTTCCTCACCACCACCGAGGACGAGACCGGGGACAAGTCCGACCTCGATGCCGCGGAGAACAACCTCGTTGCGGCCCGTGAGAAGCGAGCCTGGGACAACGCGGACTTCTGGATGGGGCCGGCCGTGGACGGGCTGGTCAAAGGCGGATTCACCATCCCCGAAGCCCAAGCCGCCCAGCTCCGCGTGGCGATGGACGCCCTGTGCGCACCACAGGTGGAGATCACCGGACCCTCCAGCCTGTCCCGCAGGACCGGCGAGGTGCTGCTGGACGAACGACCCTCCTGCCGGACGCGTCAGGGCTGGGCGTTCACCTGCCTGTGTGAGCTGCTGCCGATCGAGAAGCTCCCCGAGACCAACAACCTCGGACCCATCCTGACCATCAACCTCGACCTCGCCACCCTCCTCGAACGACTCAAGGTGGCGACCCTCTCCACCGGAGAACGGATCTCCGCCGGACAAGCCCGGCGCATGGCCTGTGAGCACCGGCTCCTCCCCGCGGTCCTCGGCGGAGAGTCGCTCCCGCTGGACCTGGGACGCGACAAGCGACTCTTCACCCTCCACCAGCGCCAAGGCCTCGCCCTACGCGACCGCGGATGTGTGTTTCCCGGATGTGATCGACCACCCGGCTGGTGCGTCGCCCATCACGCCCGCAGGACCTGGGCCGAGGGCGGCGGCACCGACCTCAACGACGGCGTCCTCCTCTGCCCCCACCACCACCGGATCCTCCACGCCGACGGCTGGGACATCATCTTCAACGAACGAGGCCACCCCGCCCTCGTCCCACCCGCCACGCTCGACCCCCGACGCCGACCCCGCCTGCACGACCGCTTCAGACACCAGAGCCGACACCCCGGGGAGAGCTCTGCCCGGCTGACCGCGGGCCGAGTGTGACCTGCTTCACCGGTCGTTCCCGGAGGCTGCCGCGACGCGCTACGGTACGCAGGCCAGTCGTGCCCGGGAAACCGGGCCGAGGGAACCCGGTGAGAACCCGGGACTGACGCGCAGCGGTATGAGTCGCGAGTCGGGCGCAAGACCACTGGACCGTCACGGTCCGGGAAGGTGCCCGGCGCGAACGGCTCGAGTCCGAAGACCTGCTGGCACACCACCGAGTGCAGATCGCTCGCGCGCTCGCCCAGGAACCGACCGAGCTGCTGGAGCTCGTCACCTCGACGGACACCACCACGGTCATGGCCCTGCACGACCTCAATCTCGCGGCCGCCTACTGCGACGAGGTCGTGGTGCTGCACGAGGGCCGGGTGCGCGCGACCGGGCGGCCGGCAGAGGTCATCGAGCCACGGCTCATCGCGGAGGTCTACGCCGTCGAGGCGACCGTTGTCCTGGAGAGCGGCGTCCCTCACGTGCGGTTCACCCGACCGCTCTGACCGCGACACCCTCCAGCGCTACGGTGTGACCATGGTCACTGAGACGTCGTCACGCGAGATCCGGACCGTCGTCTCGGGGATGTCGTTCACGGAGTGTCCGCGCTGGCACGACGACCGACTGTGGTTCGTCGACTTCTACACCCACGTCGTCTGCTCCGTGGCCGAGGACGGCACCGACCTGCGGACCGAGGCCGAGGTGCCGAAGCAGCCGTCGGGCCTGGGCTGGCTGCCCGACGGTCGACTGCTCGTGGTCTCGATGAAGGACCGCCGGGTCCTGCGCCGAGAGGCCGACGGCTCGCTCGTCACCCATGCCGACGTCTCCGAGCACGTCACCGGGCACCCGAACGACATGGTCATCGACGAGCAGGGTCGAGGCTGGCTGGGCAGCTTCGGCTTCGACCTCATGGGCGGCGCCGACGTCACCACCGCAGGACTGCTGCGCATCGACCCCGACGGCACGGTCACCCGCGTGGCCGAGGACCTGTGGTTCCCCAACGGCAGCGTCCTGACGCCCGACGGCGGCACCCTGCTCGTCGACGAGACGTTCGGCAACCGGGTCAGCGCGTTCGACGTCGACGCCGACGGGTCCCTCGGCCCACGCCGCGACTGGGCCGTCTTCGGCAAGCCGCCCACCGCCCGTGGCCTGCAGGACGCCCTGGCGCAGCTGAAGGTCGCGCCCGACGGCTGCGGCCTGGACGCCGACGGCTGCCTGTGGGTCGCCGACGCCCTGGGTGGGCGCGCCCTGCGGGTCCGCGAGGGCGGCGAGATCGTCGACGAGGTCGCGCCGGGCAGCGGTGTCTTCGCCTGCATGCTGGGTGGCGCCGACGGCCGGACGCTGTTCCTGTGCTGTGCACCCGACTTCGACGAGCACGCGCGCAGCAGCGCCCGCGAGGCACAGATCCGGGCGGTGCGGGTCGACGTCCCGCACGCCGGTCGCCCCTGATCAGCGGACTCGCCTCCGCACCCCCCTGATCCCACAGTAGGGTCGTGCCGTCAAGACGACGGGGGCGTCGCGGTCGCGGAGCCCCACACCTTCCAGGGGAGAATCCGTGAACCTTCGCAAGCCAGCCATCGCCACCGCTGCCGTGGTCCTCAGCCTCGGCCTCACCGCGTGCGGCGGCCAGTCCGTCGAGGACGCGTGCCAGACCGCCAACGAGGACGCCACCGAGGCGACCTCCGACCTCTCGTCCATCTCGCCCACCGATCCCGAGGGCAGCGGCGAGATGATCTCCTCGCTGGAGGAGGAGCTCAGCTCCAGCGCCGACAGCCTGGAGAACGAGGAGGTCAAGACCGAGGTGCAGAACCTGGCCGACCAGTTCGGTGAGCTCTCCGGCATCTTCGCCGAGCTGCAGGAGGCCGGCGAAGACCCTGACGCCCTCACCGAGGTCTCCGGCAAGCTGACCGATGCCTCCTCGGGCATCATGGACCAGGCTCAGACGCTGAACGACCTCTGCAACGCCTGACCACCACCACAGCACGGCACCACAGCAGCACGGGGCCGCGGTCACCCCCGGGTGACCGCGGCCTCGCTGCGTCCGGGCACGTGCGAGGGCGATCAGGCCGATGCTCCATCATGGGACGGTCGTGGCGCCCGCCACGACTCCCCCGGTCCTCGGAGGACGTGACAGCATGAGCGTCGAGCGCGACCGCACCGACCGGTGCCCCGGTGTGCTGCGACCGTGGATCGCCGACGACGGCGCCCTCGTCCGGCTGCGTCTCGTGGGGGGTGCCCTGCCGACGCAGCAGCTGGCGGACCTCGTCCTCGTCTCCGGCCGCCACGGGAACGGCGACGTGCACCTCACCCGACGGGCGAACCTGCAGGTGCGGGGGGTGCGTCACGCCGACGGGGAGGCCGACCCCGAGTTCGTCCGGGCGGTCGCCGCCACCGGCCTGCTGCCCTCGCGCAGCCACGAGCTGGTCCGCAACATCATGGTCTCGCCCCTGTCCGGGCGGCTCGCGGGTCGTGCCGACCTGCGCCCCGTGGCGTCGCGGCTCGACGAGCTGCTGTGCGCCGATCCTGACCTCGCCGACCTCTCGGCCCGATTCCTCGTCGTGCTGGACGACGGGCGCGGGGACCTCGTGGACCGCTCGCTCGACCTCGGGCTGATGGCGGTGGACGCAGAGCAGGCCCAGCTGCGCGTCGGTGAGCACTGGGGCGAGGTCGTGGCCATGGAGCAGGTTCCCGAGGTGCTCGTCCACCTCGCGCACCGGTTCCGGCACCTGCGCGAGGAGGCCGGCACCGGCGCGTGGCACGTCGACGAGCTCCCCGACGCGGGCGCCGCGATGCTGGACACCCACCATGCCCGTGACCTGCGCACGCAGGTCCACGCCCTGCCCGTCCCCCACGACACGCTGCACCAGGACGATGGCCGCACCGCCCTGCACGTCGACGTCCCCGGCGGTGTCCTGACCCACGACCTCGCGACGCGGATCCTGGCGCTCGCCGGACGCGACGTCGTCGTCACGCCCTGGCGCAGCCTGATCCTGCCCGACCTGGAGAACGCATGACGAACCTGATCGGTCCGCCCCCGAGCCGCTACGCCTACGAGAGCATCGGCTCGGCCATCTACGACGACTCCTTCGCGACCATCCGCCGCGAGGCCGACCTCTCGCGCATCCCTGCCGACGCCGAGAAGGTGGCCGTCCGGATGATCCACGGCACCGGGCAGACCGACCTGTCCGACGACCTCGTCATCCATCCCGGTCTCGTCGCTGCCGCGCGCGGCGCGCTCGAGGCCGGGGCGCCGATCCTCACCGACGCACACATGGTGGCCTCGGGGGTCACGCGAGCCCGGCTCCCCCACGACAACGACGTCGTCTGCCTGCTGCGGGACCCGCGCGTGCCGGAGCTGGCCTCCCGGTGGGGCACGACGCGCTCCGCAGCCGCGGTCTCGCTGTGGGCGAACCGGCTCGAGGGTGCCGTCGTCGCGATCGGCAACGCCCCCACCGCCCTGTTCCACCTGCTGGAGATGCTCATCGACGGCGCCCCCCGACCGGCGGCCATAGTCGGCGTGCCGGTGGGCTTCATCGGCGCCGCGGAGTCCAAGGACGCCCTGGCGGCGTTCGCCCACGACCACGACGTCGACGTGCCCTTCGTGACCGTGCGGGGTCGCCGCGGCGGCTCGGCCATGGCCGCATCGGCACTGAACGCCCTCGCCCAGGAGCGCGAGTGAGCAGCCGGGCGACGCCCGGACGTCTGTGGGGCGTGGGGGTGGGCCCCGGCGACCCCGAGCTCATCACGCGGAAGGCCGCCCGGCTGATCGCCTCGGCCGACGTCGTCGCCTACCACCAGGGCGTCGGCAAGCAGTCCAACGCACGACGCATCGCCGACGACCTCGTTCCCGCCGGGGCCGTCGAGGAGGTGCTGCAGTACCCCGTGACGACTGGCACGACCGAGCACCCCGGTGGCTACGCGGGCGCGATGGCCGACTTCTACACCGAGTGCGCCGAGCGCCTCGCCGCCCATCTCGAGGCCGGCCGCGACGTGGTGGTGCTGGCCGAGGGCGATCCACTGTTCTACGGCTCCTACATGTACCTGCACGATCGGCTGGCCGTGCAGTCAGGCGGGCGCTTCGAGGCCGAGGTCGTTCCCGGTGTCCCGGCGCTCGCGGCGGCCACCGCGACGGCGGGTGTGCCCCTCGTGCGGCAGACCGACGTGCTCACGGTGCTGCCCGGGACCCTGCCCGAGCCCGAGCTCGCCCGACGCCTCGCCGACACCGACGGTGCCGTGATCATGAAGCTGGGGCGGACGTTCCCGGCGGTGGTGAGTGCGCTGGAGCAGGCCGGACGTCTGGACGACGCGGTCTACGTCGAGCGAGCCTCGATGCCGCAGGAACGCTGGCTGCCGGTGGCCGACGTCGACCCGGACTCGGTGCCGTACTTCTCCCTCGTCATCGTCCCGGGCGACGGGGTGGGTGCCCGTTACGACGCTCCGCCGGTCACCGCCACGGCGGAACCCGGGCCCTCGCCGGCCACGGAGCTGCTTGTCGTCGGGCTCGGTCCCGGGCCGGACCACTGGGTGACCCCCGAGGTGACCGAGGCGCTCGCGCAGGTCGACCACGTCGTCGGCTACGGGCCGTACGTCGAGCGCGTGCCGCAGCGTGTGGGACTGACCCGGCACGCGTCGGGCAACACCGTGGAGGTCGACCGTGCACGGCAGGCGCTGGAGCTCGCAGCCGGCGGCGAGCGGGTCGCGATCGTCTCCGGCGGCGACGCGGGGGTCTTCGGCATGGCTTCGGCGGTCTTCGAGGCGGCCGAGGACCCCGCCCTGGCCCACGTGCCGATCCGGGTGCTGCCCGGGGTGTCCGCGGTGCAGGCGGTGGCGGCGCGGGCCGGAGCTCCCGTGGGTGCGGACTTCGCGGTGCTGAGCCTGTCGGACCGGCTCAAGCCGTGGGCCGTGGTGGAGCGGCGGGTGCGCGCGATCGCCGAGGCCGATCTCGTGCTCGCGGTCTACAACCCGGCGTCTCGCTCCCGGACGACGCAGGTGACGGACCTGCAGCGCATCATGCTGGAGCACAAGGCGCCCGAGACCGTGGTCGTCGTGGGCCGCGACGTCGGACGGGCCGAGGAGTCCCTCACCGTCACGACGCTGGCCGACCTGGATCCGGAGTCCATCGACATGAAGTGCCTGCTGATCGTCGGCGCCTCCTCCACCCGGGTCACCGCCGCCGGCCAGACCTGGACCCCCCGTTACGTCGACTGACCGGGACCACGACCCGTAGGCGGTGACCTGTTCGTGGATGGAGCCGCCATTCCACGAACACGCCACCGATCGGTCTGAGGTAGGACGAGTAGGTCACCGCCCACGGGTCGTCACCGGGTCAGGAGCGGGACGGGCGGTCGCGCTCCGTGGAGTACAGGAACGACTCGGTGCCGTCGGGCTCGCCGAGCGAGCGGCCCACGAGGATGACGGCGGCCTGGCGCAGGCCCGCGGCCTCGACCTGGTCGGCGATGTCGGCAAGGGTGCCCCACAGCACCATCTCGCGCTCCTGCGACGCGTTCGCGACGACCGCCACCGGGCAGTCGTCGCCGTGAGTCTCGGCGAGCTGGGCCGCCAGCTCACGCGTGCGGGTGATGGCCAGGTGCAGCGCCAGGGTGGCGCCCGTCGCGGCGAACGCGGCGAGCGACTCGCCCTCCGGCATCGCCGTGGACCGCGCCTGCGTGCGCGTCAGCACCACCGACTGCACGACCTCCGGGACCGTCAGCTCAGCACCCAGCCGGGCCGCGGCGGCAGCGTAGGCGGGCACGCCCGGGGTGACGTCCCACGGGACGCCGTGGGCGTCGAGCCGCCGCGTCTGCTCGTGCAGCGCGGAGTACAGGGACGGGTCGCCGGAGCACAGGCGGACGACCTCCAGGCCCTCGCCATGGGCGCCGACGAGCACGTCGATGATCTGGTCCAGGTCGAGGTCCTGCGTGTCGACCAGCCGTGCGTCCTCGCGGCAGTGTGCGAGCACCGCCGCGACGTACGTCCCGGCGTAGACGCAGACGTCGGCCGCAGCCAGCAGCGACGCGGCCCGCAGGGTCAGCAGGTCCGCGGCGCCGGGTCCGGCGCCGACGAAGCGGACGGTCACGCCCGCTCCTGCGGGTCGTCGCCCACGGCCTCCTCGTGCTGCTCCCACGAGCCGAACCCGTCGTGCTCGGCCGTCTCGGGCAGGGCCGACTCCGACGGGGCCGACTCGGGCAGCGCCGACTCGGAGGCGGCGGCCTCCACCGGTTCGTCGGCGGACTCGCTCACCTCGGCCTCCCGCGTCGGGACGGACGTCGCCGGGTCCTGCGTGCGCACGGCGTCGTCCTCGGGCTTGGTGGCGGCCCACTGCGTGACGGCGCGAGCCGGTGTCCAGCCGGTGAAGCCGCCGATGGGTGCGGCGTGCTCGACGTGCAGGCGGGTGAGCTCGCCCCCGTGACGCGAGTACCACTCGTTCAGCACCTGCTCGGTCTCCAGCGTCACGCCGTGGACGACGATCCGACCGCCCGGACGCAGGGCCGACCAGCAGGTCGAGAGCAGGCCGCGATCCGTGGCGCCGCCGCCGACGAACACCGAGTCGGGGGCCGGGAGGCCGTCGAGGGCGTCCGGCGCCTCCCCGACCACGACCTGCAGGTCCGGCACGCCGAGGGCGAGGGCGTTGCGCTCCACCCGTTCGGCACGGTCGGGACGCACCTCCACCGCGATCGCCGCGGCGTCGACGTGCTGACGGGCCCACTCGATGCCCACCGACCCCGCGCCGGCGCCGACGTCCCAGAGCAGACCGGGACCCGGGGCGAGCCGGGCGATGGCGCTGGCCCGGACGTCACGCTTGGTGACCTGGCCGTCGTGCTCGAAGGCGTCGTCGGGCAGCCCCGGTGCGAGCGGGAGGACCCGCCCGCCGGAGCTGCGGACCTGGACGGCCACGAGGTTGAGCCGCGGCACGGCCGCCTCGCCCCACGAGGCTGCGAGCCCGTGCTGCACGAGCTCCTGGGAGCCGCCGAGGTCGGCCAGGACGGTCAGCGCGCTGGCTCCGTAGCCGGCCCGCGAGAGCGAGGCGGCCACGAGGGCGGGCGTCGACTCGTCGTCGGAGAGCACCACGGCGCGGGCACCCTCACGCAGGTGGCGCAGCAGTCGCTCGTGATGGCGCAGCACCACGACGTCGTCGGCAGGCCAACGCATCCTGGCCATGGCCAACGAGACCGACGAGACGCCCGGCAGGATCGTCACGGCGTCCGGTCCCAGCAGCTCGACGAGGGTCGTGCCGATGCCCGCGACGAGCGGGTCGCCGGACGCGAGCGCCACGACGGTGCCCTCCAGCGAGTCCAGCAGCGCCGGAAGCTCCTCCCGGAGCGGCGAGGGCCACTGCACGCGCTCCGCGTCGACCTCTTCCGGCAGGAGTGCGAGGTGACGTTCGCCGCCGAGGACGACGGCGGCCTCCAGGACGGCCTCGCGGCGGGGGTCGTCCAGACCGGACCAGCCGTCGGCACCGATTCCGACGACGGTGATGTTCGTTCCCATGAGGCGCGACACTAACGGACCCGAGGGCCGTCCACCGGCGGCGGCTCGTCCCGGCACACGTACCGAGCACACCGGTCCGGGTCCCTGTGACGGTGTCTTCTCCCGGGCGGGGTCCGGTGTCTGTAGCCTGTGGGGGTCCAACAGCTCGAGGTGCCCCGCGACGACGACCGTCGGGTGGGGAGAATCGGGAAGCCGGTGAGAGTCCGGCACAGGGTCCGCTGCGGTGACCCGGAGCCACCTCGGTGGTGACGGGAAGTCCGAAGACCGGCCTCGAGCTGATCGCATGGCAGATCGAGCGGGAGCCCTCATGCCACAGCACTACCCCTTCAGCGCCGTCGTGGGCGCAGAGCCGGACGATCTCGGCGACATGGCGCTCGCCCTCGTCCTCACGACCGTCTCGCCCGCCGTCGGCGGCGTCCTGGTGCGCGGGGAGAAGGGCACCGCCAAGTCGACCATGGTGCGCGCCCTGGCCTCCGTCCTCCCGCCCATCGACGTCGTCGCCGGTGACCGCTTCTCCACCGACCCGCGTGAGCGCACCCCCCTGTCCCCCGACGGCCCGTTCGGCCCGGATCCGCAGGTCGAGACCCGCCCGGTCCGTCTCGTGGAGCTGCCCGTGGGTGCGACCGAGGACCGCGTCCTCGGGTCGCTGCACCTGGAGAAGGCACTCAGCGAGGGCGTCACCACCTACGAGCCCGGCCTGCTGGCCAAGGCGCACCGCGGAGTCCTCTACGTCGACGAGGTCAACCTCCTGCACGACCACCTGGTCGACCTCCTGCTCGACGCCGCCGCGATGGGCCGTTCCACGGTCGAGCGGGACGGCATCTCGGTGGAGCATGCCGCCCACTTCGTGCTCGTCGGCACGATGAACCCCGAGGAGGGTGAGCTGCGCCCGCAGCTGCTCGACCGGTTCGGGCTCACCGTCGAGGTCGCCGCCCCTCGGGACCCCGCCACGAGGGTGGAGGTCGTGCGGCGACGGATCTCCTTCGAGTCCGATCCCGACGCCTTCGGAGCCCGCTTCGCCGAGGCCGAGGCCGACCTCACCGCTCGGATCCGCTCCGCCCAGAGCCTCGTGGAGAAGGTCGAGCCGAGCGACTGGGCCCTGTTCAAGATCGCCCAGGTGTGCGCCGCGTTCGACGTCGACGGCATGCGCGCCGACATCGTCACGGCCCGTGCCGCGGCCGCCCACGCCGCGTGGAACGGTCGGCTGGAGATCCTGCGCGAGGACATCCGCGCCGCCGCTCGGCTCTCGCTGCCGCACCGGCGCCGGCGCAACCCCTTCGACGCGCCCGGCATCGACGAGGACCTGCTCGATCGGATCCTCGGCGACGACGAACCGCCTCCCACGCCCGACGACGACACCGACGGCCCGGGTGACGACGGTGCGCCCGAGGGTGGCCCCGAGACGGACCCGGCGGACCTCGATGCGCCTCCCGAGGGTGGCGAGGACCCCTCGGATCCGTCCCGCGCACCCGACGGACCGACGGGCTCCACCGATGACGAGCCCGGGGAGGCTGGGGAGCATGGGGGCGAGGACGGGCCCGAGCCGCGGGACCTCACCGACGACGCCGAGCCCGCCCCGACGCAGGCACCCGGTGGCCAGGACCCGACGAGTGTCGTGCAGGCCCAGCAGCCCTATCGGCCGCGCCTGTTCACGGTGCGCGGCACGGGCGCCGGCGAGGCGGGGCGTCGCTCCCGCGCCGTCACCTCCAACGGACGCCGCATCGGCGCCGGGCGGATCGGTCAGGGCGGGGGCATCCACCTCACCGAGACCATCCGCGCCGCCGCCCCCCACCAGGCAGCGCGCCGGGCCGACGGGCCGCCGGCCGACGACGCCGCCCGGCGTATCATGTTCCGCTCCGACGACCTGCGCGTCGCGGTCCGTGAGGGGCACGAGTCCAACCTGGTCCTGTTCTGCGTCGACGCCTCCGGCTCGATGGCGGCACGCAGGCGCATGGAGCAGGTCAAGACCGCGATCCTGTCGCTGCTGCTCGACGCGTACCAGCGTCGGGACAAGGTGGGGCTGGTGACCTTCCGCGCCGACCACGCCGAGCTCGCGCTGCCACCGACGTCGTCGATCGACATCGCCGCCCGACGCCTGGAGGACCTGCCGGCCGGGGGCCGCACCCCGCTCGCCGAGGGACTGCTGCAGGCTGCCGACGCGCTGAGGCTGGAGAAGGTCCGCGACCCGCGGCGTCGTCCCCTGCTCGTCGTGATCACCGATGGCCGCGCGACGCACGGAGCCGACCCGCTCGTGCGCGCCCAGCAGGCCGCCGCCCACGTCGCCGACACCGGCGTGGCGAGCGTGGTCGTGGACTGCGAGACGGGCCGCTTCCGCCTTGGCCTCGGCCAACGCCTGGCCGACGCCCTGCGTGCCGAGCACGTCCCGCTCGGCGACGTGAGCGCCGAGGCCCTCACGGGTGTCGTCCGTGGAGAACAGGGACCCTCGTCCGCCGGCGACCGGGGGGCCGCCTGATGCCCCAGGGCCAGCCACTCTCGGTCCCCGACGACGGCCTCACGACGCGCCAGCGCCGCAACCAGCCGCTGCTGATGGTGCACACCGGTGACGGCAAGGGAAAGTCCACCGCCGCGTTCGGGCTCGCGATGCGGGCGTGGAACCAGGGCTGGAACATCGGTGTGTTCCAGTTCGTGAAGTCCGCCAAGTGGCGCATCGGGGAGCAGACGGTCCTCGAGCGGCTCGCCGAGCTGCACGACGAGACCGGGATCGGGGGGCCGATCGAGTGGCACAAGATGGGCTCGGGCTGGTCGTGGTCCCGCAAGGAGGGCTCAGTCGAGGATCATGCGGCCGACGCCGCGGAGGGGTGGGCCGAGGTCAAGCGTCGCCTCGCCCGGGAGCAGCACGACCTCTACGTGCTCGATGAGTTCACCTACCCGATGCAGTGGGGCTGGGTCGACGTCGACGACGTCGTCGAGACCTTGGCGTTCAGGCCGGGCCGGCAGCATGTCATCGTCACGGGGCGCCGTGCCGACGCCCGGCTCGTCGAGGTCGCCGACCTCGTCACCGAGATGCAGCACGTCAAGCACCCGTTCGACCGCGGCCAGAAGGGCCAACGGGGGATCGAGTGGTGAGCGCCGCGCCCCTGCCGCGCCTGGTGATCGCCGCTCCGGCGTCCGGGCACGGCAAGACCACCGTCGCCACGGGGCTGATGGCCGCCCTCTCACGTGCGGGGCACACGGTGTCGGGGCACAAGGTCGGGCCGGACTACATCGATCCGGGCTACCACGCCCTCGCGACGGGTCGCCCCGGCCGCAACCTCGACCCGCACCTCGTCGCCGAGGACCAGCTGGGGCCGTTGCTCGCCCACGGTGCCGGCATCGACGGCCCCGCCCCGGCGGACCTGGCGGTCATCGAGGGCGTCATGGGGCTCTACGACGGCCGCATCGGCGGTGACGGGTTCGCGTCCACGGCCCACGTCGCCCAGGCCACCGGCAGCCCCGTCGTCCTGGTCGTCGACGTCTCCCACGCCTCCCGGTCGATCGCCGCCCTCGTGCACGGCATGGTCACGTTCGACCCCACCGTCCGCGTCGTCGGCGTCATCCTCAACAAGGTCGGCACGCAGCGGCACGCCGACGAGGTGTGCCGCGCGATGGAGCAGACCGGCGTGCCCGTGCTCGGCATCCTGTTCCGCGACGACGCCGTCGTGGCACCCTCCCGGCACCTCGGGCTGGTGCCCGCCGACGAGCGCGACGACGCGGCGCAGTCGCTGGACCGCCTGGCGCACAGCATCGCCCGCACGGTCGACCTCGAGCAGGTCGTCGCCCTGGCCAGGACGGCCCCGCCGCTCGACGCCCGGCCGTGGCAGCCCCCCGGGCCGCCCGCCGGCACCGACACCTCCGGGGCCAGGCCCGTCGTGGCCGTCGCCGGAGGCCGCGCCTTCACGTTCCGCTACGCCGAGACCACCGAGATGCTCACCGCTCTCGGGTGCGACGTGGCGGTCTTCGACCCGCTCGCGGACGAGGCCCTGCCGGAGGGCACCAGCGCCCTCTACCTCGGCGGCGGCTTCCCCGAGGTGCATGCCGCCGGGCTGTCGGCCAACGCCCCGCTGCGCGCGTCGCTGCGGGCCGCCGTCGAGGCCGGGCTGCCCACGTACGCGGAGTGCGCCGGCCTGCTCTACCTGTGCCGCTCCGTCGACGGCGCCCCGATGGTGGGCGCGCTCGACGCCACGGCCGCCATGGCACCCAGGCTGACGCTGGCCTACCGCACCTGGGTGGCGCCGCAGGACTCTCTCGTGGCCGCTGCAGGCACCCGCGTCACCGGGCACGAGTTCCACCGGACCCTCGTCTCCCCGGTCGCCGCGGACACGGCGGCCTGGACCGGCCCGCAGGGACCGGCCGGCTTCGCCCACGGCTCGGTGCACGCCTCCTACCTGCACACGCACTGGGCCGGCCACCCCCAGATGGCGCACCGCTTCGCCGCCGCCGCCCGAGCCGCGACGCCGGCCGACGCGACCTCCTCGGCCACGATCCCGTGCGAAGCCGCGACGCCCGCTCACCGTCTCGACGCCGCCCGCTCGCGCCACGACGTCGAGCACCCCGACACCTCCTGGCACGGCGACCGCGAGCTCGCCGAGGGGCTCGTCGACGTCGCGGTCAACACCTTCGACGGGCCTCGCCCCACCTGGCTCGACGAGGCGCTCACGTCGGCCGACCCGACGCACTACCCGGACCCCACCGACGCCGAGACCGCCGTCGCACGACGCCACGGCCGCCGCCCGGCCGAGGTGCTCGCGACCGCGGGTGCCGCGGAGGCGTTCACGCTCGTCGCGGGGCTGCGACCGTGGCACTGCCCGGTCGTCGTGCACCCGCAGTTCACCGAGCCCGACGTCGCCCTGCAGCGCGCCGGCCACACCGTCCGGCGTGTGCTGTGCGACCCGGGAGCCGGGTTCGCCCTCGAGCCCGACCGGGTCCCTGAGGAGGCCGACCTCGTCGTCGTCGGCAACCCCACCAACCCCACGGGTGTACTGCACCCCGCCGACCAGATCCGCGCGCTGCGCCGCCCCGGGCGGCTCGTCGTCGTCGACGAGGCCTTCATGGACGGACTGCCCGGTGAGCCGGAGTCCTTGGCGGAGCAGCCCGTCCCGGGCGTGCTGGTCGTGCGCAGCCTGACCAAGCTGTGGACCATCCCCGGAGTCCGCGCCGGGTACGTGCTGGGCGCCGAGGACGTCGTCGCGCAGCTGCGCGAGCGGCAGACGCCGTGGTCGGTGGGCTCGCAGGCCCTCGCCGCGATGCACGCGTGCTCCTCGGAGCAGGCGCGCACCGAGTCCGCCGCCCGGGCCACCGCCCTCGTGCGCCAGCGCGCCGTCCTCACCGACGGGCTCACCGAGCTGGGCGTCCCGTTCGTCCACGGCCCGGCGCCGTTCGTGCTGGCGCGCCTCGGCCTCGGCGTCCGCGCCCGGCTGCGCGAGGCGGGGTTCGCGGTGCGTCGAGCCGACACCTTCCCCGGCCTCGACGACACCTGGGTGCGCCTGTCGGTGCGTCGGCCCGACGTCACGCGCAAGCTCCTCGCGACGCTGCGGATCGAGCTGGGATGAGCGGTCTGGATGTCACCGCCCGCCGGGTCCTCGTGGTCGGCGGCGACGCCGCGGCGGCGGCCGAGGTGGGCGCGCTGCTGGACGCCGGCGCCGACGTCACCGTGGCGGCCCCCGAGGTCTGCCCCGCCATCGACGACCTGGCCGACCGAGGACTCATCCGGTGGGAGCATCGAGCACCTCACGAGCACGACCTCGCCGCGGCCGACCTCGTCGTGCACCCCCGTCCACGCGAGGACGTCCCGCCAGGCAGCGGACCCGTGCGCGGTGGACCCGGCCGGGTCACCCTGGTCGGCGGTGGTCCCGGGGACCCGGGGCTGGTGACCGTCGCGGGACGGGAGGCGCTGGAGTGCGCCGACCTCGTCGTGGCCGACCGGCTCGCTCCCCTCGCCGCCCTGCGCTGGGCACCGGCACACGCCGAGATCGTCGACGTCGGGAAGATCCCGGGCGGACGCAGCACGGACCAGACCGAGATCAACCGGATGCTCATCGACGGGGCCAAGGCCGGACGGCACGTGGTCCGCTTCAAGGGCGGTGACTCCTTCGTCTTCGGACGTGGCGGCGAGGAGGCCGTCGCGTGCGCTCGGGCAGGCGTCGAGGTGCGCGTCGTGCCGGGGGTGTCGTCGTCGATCGCCGGGCCGGCCGCCGCGGGTGTGCCCGTCACCCACCGCGGGCTGACGCAGGGATTCACCGTCGTCTCCGGGCACGTTCCTCCCGACGACCCGACCTCGACCCTCGACTACGCCGCCCTGGCCCGCGCCGGCACGACGCTCGTGGTGCTCATGGGTGTGCGCACCCTGGAGGCCATCTGCGAGAGCCTCGTCGACCACGGCCTCCCGCCCGGGACACCGGCCCTCGTCGTGGCCGACGCGACGCTGCCCAGCCAGGTCCGTGTGCGCGGGACGGTCAGCACGATCACCGAGCTCAGCGAGAAGGCCCAGGTCGGGCCTCCGGCCATTGCCGTCATCGGCGAGGTGGCCGACATCGCCGACCTGCCGTGATCCTGTGGATGCGTCACGGCGAGTCCACGTGGAACGCCGCCGGACGGATGCAGGGCCAGGACCCCACCCCACCGCTCACCGACCTCGGCCGGGCCCAGGTGGAGGAGGCGACGCAGACGCTCCTGGAGTCCGGGGTCACCGGCATCGTGACCTCCCCGGCCCGTCGCGCCACCGAGAGCGCCGCGATCGTCGCCACCCGGCTGGGGCTCGACGTCCGGGAGGACCCGCTGCTCGTGGAGCGGGGGCTGGACGAGACGTGGGAGTCGGTCGAGGCCCGCATCCGGGCGGTCGTGGCGTCGGTGCCCGCGCCCGGCACCCTGCTGGTGACCCACGGCGACGTCATCGGGTACGCCGCCCACCTCCTCGCGGGCCTGGCTCCGACGGTCCCGGGCAACGGCTCGGTCCTGCGTCTCGTCACCCGTGCAACCCCTCCCGGCTGGCGTGCCGATGTCCTATGCTGAGCGCGTCCGCGGTCGAGGAAGCCGGTGAGATTCCGGCACAGTCGCGCTACTGTGACACCCGCTCCGGGTGGAGTCAGACCCCGCCGTGGACAGCCCATCCACCACCGGGACGCAGGAATCCCTCAGGAGGCCCCCGTGAGTCAGCCCTGTCGTGACGCCGCCCGCCAGCACCGGGAAACGCCGAGCCGCGCGGTCCCCACGCCCGACGCTGCAGTGATCGACGCCGCCTCGGAGCGCCTCGCCGGGCTCGCGACGCCTGCCGGGGCGCTCGGTCGACTCGGCGAGCTGGGGGTGTGGCTCGCCGGCGTGCAGGGACGGGTCCCGCCGGCGCCGCCTCACTCGGTGCACGCCGTCGTCTTCGCCGGCGACCACGGGGTCGCGGCACACGGGGTCTCGGCCTACCCGCCGGCCGTCACCCCCGCCATGGTGCGGAGCTTCGTCGCCGGGACCGCCGGCGTGTGCGTCCTGGCCCGCCAGCACGACGTCGGGCTCAGGGTGCTCGACCTCGGGGTCGATGACGACCTGGCGGGGGTGGACCCTGCCGTCACCGCGCACAAGGTGCGGCGCGGCAGCGGCGCCATCCACGTCGAGGACGCCCTGACCCGGGCGGAGACCGAGCAGGCCCTCGCCGTCGGGACCGTCGTGGCCGCCGAGGAGATCGCGGCCGGGGCCGACCTGCTGATCGGCGGCGACATGGGCATCGGCAACACCACCCCGAGCGCCGCGCTCGTGGCGGCGTCGCTGGGCCTGCCCGCTGCCGAGGTCGTGGGACGCGGCACCGGCATCGACGAGACCGCCCTCGTGCACAAGACGGCGGTCGTCGATGCGGCCCTGACCCGCGCCGGCGGCCGTGTCGACGATGCCGTCGACCGCCTGACCGCGCTCGGCAGTGCCGATCTCGCCGCCACGGTCGCCTTCCTCGTCGAGGCGGCCCGGTCCGGCGTCCCGGTCGTGCTGGACGGGCTCATCTCCGTCGCCTGCGCCCTGACGGCCGAGGACCTCGCGCCGGGTGCGAGCGCGTGGTTCGTCGCGGGGCACCGCTCGACCGAGCCCGCCCAGGGCCTTGCACTGGACAAGCTCGGGCTGGAGCCGATCATCGACGTCGGGATGCGCCTGGGCGAGGGCAGCGGCGCCGTGGCCGCCGTGCCCCTGCTCCGCTCGGCCGCCCTGCTGCTGTCCGAGACGGCCCTCCTGCGCGACGTCCTGTGACCTCACCGCGGGCCCGGGGCCTGGTGCTCGGGTTCGTCCTCGACCTCGCGCTGGGCGACCCACGACGCGGCCACCCCGTGGCCGGCTTCGGACGCGTCGCCGCCGCCCTGGAGAGACGGACCTATGCCGACGCACGTCCGGCCGGTGTCCTGCACGTCGCGACACTGGTCGGTGGCGCCGTCGCACTCGGGCTCGTCGCCGAGCGTGGCGCACGCAGGGTCGGGCCGACGGCGGAGGTCGTGACCACCGCACTGGCCACCTGGACCGTGCTCGGGGGGCGTTCGCTGGAGCGCGAGGCCCACACGGTCGGCGACCTGCTGGCAGCCGGCGACCTCCCCGCCGCCCGCCGGCGCGTCACCCACCTCGTGGGCCGTGACCCGTCCGGGCTCGACGAGGCCGCGGTCGTGCGGGCGACGATCGAGTCGGTCGCCGAGAACACGTCGGACGCCGTCGTCGCCCCGCTGCTGGCCGGCGCCGTCGCGGGCGTGCCGGGTCTGCTCGGCTACCGCGCGGCCAACACGCTCGACGCGATGGTGGGGCACCGCACCCCGCGACTGGAGCGGTTCGGGTGGGCGGCGGCCCGCCTGGACGACCTGCTCAACCTCGTGCCCGCCCGCGTCGCGGCCGTGGCCGCGGCGGTGACGGCTCCCGTCGTGGCCGGGTCACCCGCCGCCGCGGCGCGCGCCTGGCGTCGGGACGCGCCGCATCACCCCAGTCCGAACGCCGGTCCGGTGGAGGCGACCTTCGCCGGTGCGCTCGGCATCACCCTCGGTGGCGTGAACGTCTACGCCGGGCAGGTCGAGGATCGCCACACCCTCGGCGACGGCCCCGCCCCCGAGCGCGGCGACATCACCCGCGCGACCCGTCTCGCCCGCGCCGTCGACCTCGCCACGGCTGCCACCGCCGTCCTCGGCACCCTCGTCCTTCCACCCCTGGTCCTCAAGATTCGTGAGCGCCTGCACACGACATGACGCATGGGGGCCGTCTTGGGGGCAGGTGCTCACAGATCGTGGCGCAAGGACCACGCGACGGAGGCCTCGACGTCGGGCGTCGTCGCGATGCCGGCCGGTGACGGGGGCCGCGAGACGACCACGACGGGGACGTCCAGCCGGGCGGCAACGTCGAGCTTGGCGACGGTGTGCTTGCCGCCGGAGTCCTTGGTGACCACGACGTCCACCCCGTGCCGGTCCATCAGCTCCCGCTCGGACGCCGCGTCGTAGGGACCACGGCTGTGCAGCACGGTCCAGCGCGGTGGCAGCTCGACGTCCGGGGCGTCGACGACGCGCACGAGGGCATCGCTCTCTCCGAGCGGCCCCGTGAAGCGCGCCAGCGACTGCCGTCCCACCGTCAGGAACGGCCTGCTGCCGAGCGCGGCCGCGGCGAGCGCGGCCGCGGCGTGGTCGTCCACCCAGTGCCAGGACGCCGCCGCCTGGTGCTCGGTCCAGCCGGGCCGCTCGAGCCGCAGCAGCGGGACGCCCTCCGCGGCACAGGCCACTGCGGCGTTGCGCGTGATGCCTGCAGCGAAGGGGTGCGTCGCGTCCACCACGGCGGTGACCCCGGCGTTGCGCAGGTGGGCGCGCAGACCGTCGACGCCACCGAACCCGCCGATCCGCACCGCACCCTCCGGCATCCGAGGCCGCGCCACCCGGCCCGCGAGCGACGACTCGAACCGGACCCCGGACTCCTGCAGCAGCCGCGCCAGCTCCCGCGCCTCACCCGTGCCGCCGAGCACGAGGATCATGCCGGCCCCTCTGGAGTCGAGACATCAGTCAGGGCGCTCACCGACCCAGCCTAGCCACCCACGATGTGTGAGCCCCGGCACCCAGAACCACGGCCTGACGGTCTTTCGGGTGCGGGCGCTCACGAATCTCGGGGAGTCGGGGCGCCGGGAGGGAGCAGCGGGACGGGCCCGACGCCGTCGCGGGCGAGGGCCAGCAGGGCGTCGACGTCGAGGTGCTCCTCGACGAGGTCCCCGAGGCGGTCCAGCCGCGCCTCGCGCAGCGCCGCGAACGAGACGTCCGAGGCCGGCAGGTCCACCCCGGACGCCTCGGCGACCCGCGCCAGCAGGGCGCGCCGGAACCCGTCCGACTCCAGGCTCCCGTGCCACATCGTGCCGTGCACCGACCCCCGACGCGCGCCACCGAGGAACTGCTCGTCGAGGCCCGTCGTGATGCGCCCGTGGTGGATCTCGTAGCCGCTGACCGGCTGCCCGAAGGCCTCGCCGACCGGCAGGCGCAGCACCTTCTCCGCCGCGAACCGCGTCTCGACGTCGAGCAGCCCCAGGCCCGGCACGTCGGCGGGCTCGCCACTCTCGACGCCGTCGGGGTCCAGCATCCTGCGGCCGAGCATCTGGAACCCGCCGCAGATGCCGAGCACCGACCGTCCCGACGCGACGTGCTGCTCGACGGCCCGGTCCAGCCCGCGCGAGCGGAGCCATGCGAGGTCCTCGACCGTCGACCGAGTGCCGGGCAGGACGACGAGGTCGGCCCCGGCGAGGTCACGCGGCTCGGAGACGAACACGACGTCGACGCCCGGCTCGATGCCCAGCGCGTCGACGTCGGTGAAGTTGCTGATCCGGGGCAGCCGCACGACGGCCACGCGCAGGCCGGACCCGCTCGAGCGACGGCCCTCGAGGTCGAGCGCGTCCTCGGAGTCCAGCCACAGCGTCGGGTCCCACGGCAGCACGCCGTAGACGCGCCGCCCGGTGAGCGCCTCCAGCCGATCGAGCCCGGGGGTCAGGAGCGACGGGTCACCGCGGAATTTGTTGACGACGAACCCCGCCACGAGCGCCTGGTCCGACGCGTCCAGCAGGGCGACGGTGCCGAGCATCGCGGCGAACACGCCTCCGCGGTCGATGTCGCCGACCACCACCGTCGGCATCGACGCGTGCTGCGCCAGCCCCATGTTGACGTAGTCCGACGAGCGCAGGTTGATCTCCGCAGGACTGCCGGCGCCCTCGGCCACCACGACGTCGAACCGCCCTGCGAGGTCGTCGTACGCGTCGTGCGCCGCACGCGCGAGGTGTCGTCGGCCGTCGACGAAGTCGCTGGCCGAGACCTCACCCGCGGGACGCCCCATCACGACGACGTGGCTGCGCCGGTCGCCCCCGGGCTTGAGCAGGACCGGGTTCATCGCCGGCTCCGGCACGGCCCCGGCGGCCAGGGCCTGCACCCACTGCGCCCGGCCGATCTCGGCCCCGCCCCCGTCCGGGTGCGCGACGACCATCGAGTTGTTGGACATGTTCTGCGCCTTGTACGGCGCGACCCGCAGGCCACGGCGCGCGAGGGCCCGGCACAGACCGGTCGTCACGACGCTCTTGCCGGCGTCGGAGGTCGTGCCGGCGACGAGCAACGAGCCGGGCATGCGACACACCCTAGGGCCCGCTGACCGCCGACCCGCCGGAGCCGCCCAGGGCTTGCGCACCGAGGGACGCGCCGCCACGATGAGACGGACCACCGAGGGGAGCCCATGGCTGACAGTGATGCCGTGCCACGCCAAGCCGAGGAGCTGCAGCGCTCCATCACGGGCCGGCTGCTCTTCTTCTACGTCCTCGGCGACGTGCTCGGCTCCGGCATCTATGCGCTCATCGGTGTCATGGCCTTCACCGTCGGCGGCGCGTTCTGGCTCTCCTTCGTCGTCGGCGTCTCGGTCGCGCTGCTCACCGGCTTCGCCTACGCCGAGCTGATCACCAAGTACCCGCAGGCCGCCGGGGCGGCGCTCTACACCCACAAGGCGTTCGGCAACCGCCCACTCACCTTCCTCGTGACCTTCTGCCTGCTCGCCGCGACGATCGCCGCAGCCGGGACGCTGGCCCGCGTCTTCGGCGGCCCGTACTTCCAGTCGCTCATCGGCGGCGTGCCGACGACAGTGGTGGCCATCGCGTTCATCGTGGCGCTGTCACTGCTGAACTTCCGCGGCATCACCGAGTCCGTCTGGGCCAACATGGTCATGACGCTCGTCGAGAGCACCGGCCTGGTGCTCATCCTCATCATCGGGGTGATGGTGGTGGGCAGCGGCGAGGCCAACCTTGACCAGCCGTTCCAGCTCAACGACGGCAACGCGGGCCTGGTCGTCCTCAGTGGCGTGGCGCTGGCGTTCTTCGCCATGACCGGCTTCGAGAACGCCGCCAACATCGCCGAGGAGACCCGCGAGCCCACCCGGGTGTTCCCCAAGGCGCTGCTGGGCGGGATGACGCTGGCCGGTGTCCTCTACGTCATCATCGCGTTCATCGCGGCGATGGTCGCCCCCATCGACGAGCTCGGCGCCGACGAGGGCAGCGGCGGCAGCCTCCTCACCGTCGTGGAGTACGGCCCGCTGCCCGTGCCGTCGGCGCTGTTCTCGGCCATCGCGCTGGTCGCCGTCACCAACACCGCCCTCGTCTCGCTCGTCGCGCAGTCGCGCATCATGTACGGGATGGCCAAGCAGGGCATCGTGCCCAGGGTCTTCGCCAAGACCCACCCGGTGCGGCGCACTCCTTGGGTCTCCATCATCTTCACCGCGGGCATGGTGTGCCTGCTGCTGGCACTCGCCGACGTCGACCGGCTCGCCACCGTCACGGTGCTGTTCCTCATCGTCGTCTACGGCATGGTCTGCCTGGCGGCGCTGAAGCTCCGCGGCGCCCCGATGGACCACGACCACTACCGGGCTCCCACGTGGATCCTGGTGCTCGGCGTCGTCGCCAACCTCGCCATCCTGCTCTACACGATGTGGGACGATCCGGGATCCATCGTGTGGTGCGCCGGCATCCTCGCGGTCGGCGTCGTCCTCTACTTCGTCAACAACGCCTTCACCCGCGCAGATCCCCCGCCCATCGACGCCGACGAGATCGCCGGCTGAGCCGACCCGACAGGAGCACCACCATGCACATCCTCATCGCCACGGACGGATCACGTCAGTCGTTGGCCTCCGCCACGTTCCTGCGCTCGATCGTCGACCCCGAGAGCGTCACCAAGGTCGGCGTCGTGGCCGTCGTCAGCCCGCTCGCCGCCGTGCCCTTCGCGGGCGACGACAGCGGGGGCAAGCAGTCCATCGACGAGCTGTCCTTCCGCCGATCCGCGGAGAAGGCGACACAGCAGCTGTCCGAGGCCCTGGCGGACTGGGGCCCGCCGGTCAGCACCCACATCTACAGCGGCTCACCGTCCTCGGAGATCATCAAGGCGGCGAACCGGTTCGGCTCCGGGCTCATCGTCATCGCCAGCCAGAGCACCCGCACCCAGGCCGTCCTGATGGGCTCGGTGGCGCACCGGGTCATGAACCAGGCGACGTGCCCGGTGCTCGTGCACCGTCCCGGCCAGAAGCCCAAGAAGCCGGCCCGCAAGACCGCGAGCAAGGCTCGGAAGCAGGACTGACGCTCAGGCGCGACGGCGACTCAGCCAGGGCGCCAGCAACCCGGTGATCCACGGCAGCAGCAGGTAGGTCATGAGCGGCGTCATGAGGCACACGGTGAGCGTGACGCGTGCGGGCAGCCACAGGTCCGGCGCCGCCCACGCACCCAGCGTGTTCGTCACCAGGCTGAGCGGCCAGAACACGATGAAGATCGCCACCATCTGCTTCCAGCGCGGTGGAGGTGCAGGCGCCGGCCGCAGGTCCTCGACGTCCACGCTGGACGGTTCGTCGAACCAGCCCTCGATCCCCGTGCGCCGCTCCAGCATCGACTCATCGACGAGGCCCTGGGCCGAGTCCAGCCACCAGCGGCGCTGCTCGGAGGTCATCCAGCCCTCGAGGTGGTCGGCGTCGGCGAAGCGGTAGAGCATGTGCCACTCGGCGGACCCGGGTGACGGCCGCACCCAGCCGGATCCGAGGAAGCCGTCGAACCGCTCGGCCATCTCCATCCCGGCCCGCAGCCAGGCGAGCATCTGCATCTCCTGGGCGGGATCCACGTGGCGGGTGATGGAGACGGTGACGGGTCCGGGCATGCCTCCACCCTAGGGTCGGCACCGTTGACGGGCGCCCCGACCTGCCCTATATTCAACGCATGATGAATTCAAGTGTGGAGGTCGATGCGTTGACCGTGCGGCGCGGCCGACGCGTCGTGCTGCAGGACCTGTCGCTGTCGGTCGGCCGTGGCACGATCACGGGCCTGCTCGGCCCGAGCGGGTGCGGGAAGACGACGCTGATCCGGTGCGTCGCCGGTACCCAGCAGGTCGCCTCCGGCTCCGTCACCGTCCTCGGCGAGCCCGCCGGGTCACCGGCCAACCGCTCCCGGGTCGGCTACGTGACCCAGGCCAGCTCGGTCTACCCCGACCTGACCGCTCGGCAGAACCTGGAGTACTTCGCCACGCTCACCGGCGCCGGCTCGGCCGACGTCAATCGCGCGCTGTCGGAGGTCGGCCTCACCGACCAGGCCTCTCAGGTCACGGGTCACCTCTCCGGCGGGCAACGCACCCGGGTCTCGCTCGCTGCGGCCCTGCTCGCCCGGCCCGAGCTGTACCTGCTCGACGAGCCCACCGTCGGGCTCGACCCGGTGCTGCGCCGCGACCTCTGGCAGCTCTTCGCCGCCCTGACGGCCGACGGCGCGACGCTGCTGGTCTCCAGCCACGTCATGGACGAGGCGGGCCGGTGCGACCGCGTGCTGCTGATGCGCGCCGGCGGGCTGCTCGCGGACGACTCCCCCGCCGGCCTGCGCCGCGCCGGCCGCTCCGACGACCTCGAGCAGGCCTTCCTCACGATCGCCGAGGCGGGTGCCGCATGAGACGGGCTGTCGGCACCGCCGTGCGGGTCCTGCGCCAGCTGGGTCACGACCACCGCAGCGTCGCGCTCGTGCTCGTCCTCCCGTCGCTGCTGCTGTGGCTCTTCAGCGAGGTCTTCGCCGGCTCACCCGGCGTCTTCGACCGGGTGGGTCCCCAGCTGCTGGGCATCTTCCCCTTCACCGTCATGTTCCTCGTGACCTCGGTGACGATGGTTCGCGAGCGGACGTCGGGCACCCTCGAGCGCATCCTCACCACCCCGCTGCGGCGCGCTGAGCTCGTGGGTGGGTACGCGCTCGCGTTCGGCCTCGCCGCCCTGGCCCAGGCCGGCCTCACGTCGGCCGTCGCCATCTGGGTCCTCGGGCTGGAGCTGCCGTCTCCCTGGGTGGTCGTCGTGCTCGCCGTCGTCGTCGCCGTGGTGGGCACCGCACTGGGGCTGCTGACCTCGGCCTTCGCCCGCACGGAGTTCCAGGCCGTGCAGTTCATGCCCCTCGTCGTCATCCCACAGGTCCTGCTGTGCGGACTGCTGGCGCCCCGCGAAGACATGGCCGGCGCCCTGCACGTCCTCTCCGACGCACTGCCGCTGAGCTACGCGACCGACGCCTTCACGGCGACGCTCACGACCGAGGGGATGTCCGCCGCCCTGTGGTCGGACCTCGGCGTGCTCGTCGGGTTCGGCGCCGTGGCAGTGGGGCTGGCCTCGCTGACGCTGCGGCGACGCACGCCGTAGATTGACGCCCATGGCGCAGGAGCGGCGGGGCCGGGGACGGCCGGTCGCCGTCGACGGCGTGGACCGACGGACCGCACTCCTGGACGCGGCACGCGAGCAGTTCGCAGCCAAGGGCTACGCCCAGGCGTCGCTGCGCTCGATCGCGGCGCAGGCCGGGGTCGACGCGAGCCTGGTGAATCACTACTTCGGCGACAAGCAGGGGCTGTTCATCGAGACGCTGGAGCTTCCGGTCAACCCGCTCCTTCGCATCCGTGGCGTGCTCGACCAGGGCACGGAAGGACTGGGGGAACGTCTCGTGCGGACCTTCCTGTCCAGCTGGGACCCGCACCCTGCGGTGTTCGCGGCCATCGTGCGGACCGGGCTGGTGGAGTCCCCCGAGGCCACGGGCCCCGTGCTCGAGATGGTGCGCACCGTACTGCGCGACCAGCTCGCCGACGTCCTGGACGGGGACGACGCCGAGCTGCGGGCCTCGCTCGTCGTGAGCCAGGTGCTCGGCCTGGGCGTCGCCCGGTACGTCATGCAGGTCGAGCCCCTCGCCTCGGCCGTCGTCGAGGACGTCGCGGTCCGCCACGGGTCGGCGATCCAGGCTCTCGTCGACGACTGAGCGGCCGGTCAGAGGGCGCGGGCGAGCACGGTGATCACGCTGAGCAGGGCCACCACGAGCGAGACGGGCACCAGCCACAGCGCGGCGACCGCGACCGTCACGGTGGTGCCGATCTTCGGCGGGAGGAAGTAGCGCGCCCGCTCGAGGTCGTCGACGCCGTCGATCCAGCGCCCCGTCATCGTGACGCCGCTCCACAGTCCGCGCAGTCGGGAGAACACCCGCGCACCGCCCCCGCCGCCGATCGCAGTGAGGACGCCGCGGGTCTCATCGACGCGGTCGCTCAGGCTCACCGCGATGCCGAGCTCCGTGGCCAGGACCTCGGGCTCCTCGACGGCGCGCAGGATCCGCTGCCGGCGGGCTCCGAAGGCGAGGGACACCAGGCCCATCAGCAGGGCGATGACGACCAGCACGATCCGGGCGGGGCCGTCCGTGGCCAGGCCCAGGGCCAGGGTCGTGAGGATGAACGGGAGAGGCACGACCAGCAGAGCGAGCGTCGGCAGACGCAGCAGCCGGACCGCCGGCACGATCACCATCGTCGCGTGCTGGGCCGCCTGCGACGTCTGGCCGTCGACGCGCCCGGTCATCGAGCCGACGCTCTTGTTGGCGCGGGCTCCCCAGGAACGACGCTTCTCCATGGCCCCAGTCTAGGCGGGCGCCCCACGTCGTCCCCGCCCCGCGGACGATGGCGGCACCGTCGTGGTGTGGCCGCCGGCACGTGGGCGTCGCCTCGCCCCTAGGCTTCGCTGGTGGCGATCCTGCTCTCCCTGCTCTCCGCCGTGTCCTACGGCGTGTCCGACTTCCTCGGAGGGATCTTCGCCAAGCGGGCCGGGGCGTGGCAGGTCGCGTTCGTCGGGCAGCTGTCCTCCACGGCCTGCGTCAGCGTCGCCGCGCTCGTCATCGGCGGCGCAGCGACGCGGGGCGACTGGCTCTGGGGAGCGGCTGCGGGGCTCGGCGGCGGCATCGGCACCGCCTTCCTCTACCGAGGCCTGGCCGGCGCACGGATGGGCGTGGTCGCGCCACTGTCGGCCGTCACGTGCGCGCTGCTGCCCGTGGCCGTCGGGCTGGCCGTCGGGGAGCGCCCCAGCCTGCTCGCGGCGGTCGGCATCGTGCTGGCCTTTCCGGCCATCCTGCTCATCTCGCGCATGGTCGATGAGGACCCGTCCCACCGCGGCGGGGTCGTCGACGGGATCCTCGCCGGACTCGGGTTCGGCATGCTGTTCGCCGCGCTCGGTCAGGTGGGCGACGAGGCCGGGCTCTACCCCTTGATCCTCACGCAGGGGTTCTCGGTGGTCAGCGTGGTGCTGACGGCCCTCGCCCTGGGCCAGGCCTGGGTCCCGCGTGACCCGGCAGCCTGGCGGGCGATCGTCATGGGCCCGCTGGGCGCCCTCGCCACGAGCACCTTCCTCGTCGCGACGACCTACGGCCTGCTCTCGGTCGTCGCGGTGATCTCCTCGCTCTATCCCGCGATCACGGTGCTGCTGGCCGCGCTCGTGCTCTCCGAACGCATCCATGCCTGGCAGGGCGTCGGGCTCGCGCTCGCTGCCGGGGCGGTCTCCCTCGTCGCGCTCGGGTGAGGGCTACTTGAGGAACCTGCTCGTCGCGCGGTCCTTGAGCGGCTTGCCTCCGGTCTGGCAGGTGGGGCAGTACTGCAGCGAGGAGTCGCTGAAGGTGACCTCGGCGACGGCGTCGCCGCACACCGGACAGGCCTCGCCGGTGCGGCCGTGGACCCGCATCCCGCCGCGCTTGGCGTCCTTGAGCTCGGCGGCCGGCTTGCCGTGCGCCGACGCGAGGGCCTGCTGCAGGACCTCGGGGATCGCCGCCGCCAGGCGAGCGACCTGCTCGGCGTCGAGCTCGGACGCGAGCGCGAACGGCGAGAGCCGCGCGGCGTGCAGGATCTCGTCGCTGTAGGCGTTGCCGATGCCGGCGAGGATCTTCTGGTCACGCAGGAACCGCTTGACCTGCATGCGCCGCCCCTGCAGCAGGGGGGCCAGCTCGAAACCGTCGCCGAGCGGGTCCGGACCGAGGGCCGCGATGCCCTCGACGTCCGCCGGGTCCCGCACGACGTACATCGCCAGGCCCTTGCGCGTCCCGGCCTCGGTGACGTCGAAGCCGAGGTGCGGGCCCTCGCCCGCATCGAGCCGCACCCGCGCCGTGAGGGGTCCGTTGCCCATGCGCAGGCGCTTGTCGGTGAAGGAGTCGGCCCAGCGCAGCCAGCCCGCCTTGGCAAGGTGGATGACCAAGTGCAGCCCGTCGACCTCGAGATCGATGAACTTGCCGTGTCGGGCGACGCCGGTCACCTGCAGGCCGGAGAGAGCCGTGACCGGCGGGTCGTAGGTCTTCAGGACCGAGAACGACGCGAGCTCGACCTCGGCCACGACGGCACCGACCGCACGCTCACGCAGGAACGCCACGAGGGCGTCCACCTCCGGCATCTCCGGCATGCCCCCAGCCTAGCCTCGCGCGGCGACACCGGGCCCGAGTTGCGAGCCGGTCCAGGCCGGGCAGACTCGACGAGGCCCTGAACACCATCGAGAGGCACCCCATGAGCACCACCGTCGCCGCCCTGTCCACGCCCGAGGCCGGGGCCGGGTTCGAGCCCACCGAGATCGAGCGCCGAGACCTGCGTGACAATGACGTCCGCATCGCGATCGCCTACGCCGGCATCTGCCACACCGACATCCACCAGGCCCGTGACGAGTGGGGCGGCGGGATCTTCCCGATGACCCCGGGCCACGAGATCCTCGGGACCGTCGAGGAGGTCGGCTCCGCCGTCACCTCGCACGCGGTGGGCGACGTCGTGGGCGTCGGCTGCTTCGTCGACTCCTGCCTGGAGTGCGAGCCCTGCCGCGACGGCGAGGAGCAGTTCTGCACGCAGGGAGTCGTGCAGACGTACTCCGACAAGGGCTACGACGGCGAGGTCACCCGGGGCGGCTACAGCCGACAGGTCGTGGTCCGGGACCACTTCGTCGTCTCCATCCCCGACGGTGTCGACCACGCCGGCACCACGCCCCTGCTGTGCGCCGGGATCACGACCTACGCGCCGCTGCGGCGCCACGACGTCGGCGCGGGCACCCGGGTGGGCGTCATCGGCATGGGCGGGCTCGGCCACGTGGCGGTCAAGATCGCGGCCGCCATGGGCGCCGAGGTCTCCGTCCTCAGCCGCACCGCGGCCAAGCAGGAGGACGGCCTGTCCTTCGGCGCCACCGCCTACCACGCCACCGAGGACGAGTCGGTCTTCACCGACCTCGCCGGCAGCTTCGACCTGCTGGTCAACACCGTCGGCGCCGCGGTGGACCTCGACGCCTACCTCGGCCTCCTCGACCGCGGCGGATCGATGATCAACCTCGGCGCCCCGAGCGACTCGCTGCAGGCCTCCGCATTCTCCCTGCTCACGTACCGCCGCCGGATGGAGGGATCGATGGTGGGTGGCCTTGCCGAGACCCAGGAGATGCTCGACTTCTGCGCCGAGCACGGCATCACCGCCACCGTCGAGGTCATCGACGGCACTCAGGTCGATGAGTACTTCGACCGCATCGTCGACGGCGACGTCCGCTACCGGGCGGTCATCGACGCCTCGACCCTCGGCTGACCCGCGAGTCACTCCCACGGACCCGCGAGTCACTCCCACGGACCCGCGAGTCGTCAGGTGTCGTGGCGGGCGTAGAAGCCCTCCATGGCCGGCCAGGTCGTCCGCTTGGCGGCCCGGCCGGTGAGGACGCCGAGGTGGCCGCCGGGCGCCTCGACCAGCTGCGTGTCCGGTGCGTGGGGCACCAGCTCGAGCAGGTGCTCCACCGCCGGCAGCGGAGCGAGCGTGTCACCGAGACCGGCCACGACGAGCACCGGCTTGTCGATGTCGGCGAGGTGCACCGGCCGACCGCCGAGCTGCATCGTCCCGGTCGCGAACTCGTTCGATCGCATGATCACGTGGTACAGCTGCCCGAACGTGCGCCCCGGATAGGCGTACATGTTGTCCATGAAGTGGTCCACGGCCTCGAGCTGGGCGAGGAAGTCGCGGTCGTCGGCATGGGTCAGCATCGCGAACGGCTTGGTGAGGTACTTGTCGATGGCCGAGATCTGGAAGCCGAGCCGCGTCAGGGTGGCCGGCACCCCACCGATCCCGCGGTAGGCGGCGCCGACCAGGGGCCCGACCACGGCGTTGACGGGCCTCGCGATCGCCAGCAGCGGCACCTGGCGCAGGTCGAAGGGGCTGGCGACTGCCGTCGCGGTGAGGATCGGCAGGCTCGGGTCGGCCGCCGTCGCCAGCATCGTGAAGATGCCGCCGAGGCTCCACCCGGCCAGGTGGACGCCGGGGGCACCGGCATCGGCCACGACGTGCCCGATGGCCTTGGGGATGACGGTGTCCACCCAGTGCTCGATGCCCTGGTCCTTGTGCTCGAAGCTCACCGGCCCGTAGTCGATGAGGTAGACCGGGCGGCCCTCGTGGACGAAGTGCTCCACGACGCTGTTGCCGCGCCGCAGGTCGAACGCCAGGGCAGGCGCCGCGAGTGGCGGGACGAGCAGCAGCGGGTGACCATGCTGCTGCACGCCCGGCACGGGGTCGTAGCGGTACAGCGAGGCGTGCTCGGTGACCTTCACCAGGGTCCGAGGCGTCTGCCGCAGGTCGGCGAGGGGTCGGCGTCGCAGCTTGTCCTGCAGGTTCGCGCCCGCCGCGTGCAGGTCCCGGGGGATCCGGGGGGCGAGGAGTGACACGCCCGCATCCTGTCAGAGTTCGGGCCGCACGACCGACGGGGTCAGGCGAAGGTCAGGTACAGCAGGGCGAGGTTGAGCACGATGACGACGGCCGCGACGCAGCAGGCCGCGAGCGTCGTGCCACGCCGGTTCACGTGCTCCCCCATCAGCTCGCGACTGGCCGTGAGGCGTACGAGCGGCACCAGGGCGAAGGGGATCCCGATCGAGAGGACGACCTGCGAGACGATGAGCGCCCGACTCGGGTCCACGCCGAGACCGAGCACCACCAGGGCGGGGATGACGGTCACCGCGCGGCGCAGCAGCAGCGGCACCCGCACGCCGAGCAGGCCGTGCATGACCTCCGCTCCGGCGGCGCTGCCCACGGACGTCGAGGCAAGACCTGAGCCGAGCAGGGCGACCGCGAACAGCAGCGCGACGCCCGCACCCAGCTCCGAGGTCACCACGGCGTGGACCCCGGTGAGGGTCTCCGTTCCCGGCAGGCCCTGCAGGCCCGCCGCCGCGACCACGAGCAGCGAGAGGTTCAGCAGCCCCGCGAGGACCAGCGCGAGCACGACGTCGGAACGCGTCGCGCGGATCAGGCCGGCCAGGCCGATCGCGGCCCCTCGCGCCCCGAGCCGGTCGACGGTCAGGCTCGAGTGCAGGTAGATGACGTGGGGCATGACGGTGGCGCCGATGATGCCCGACGCGAGCAGGACGCTCTCGGTTCCGGCGAAGGTCGGCACGAGCCCCGCGGCGAACGGCGCCGCCTCAGGCGGGTTGACCACCAGGCCGGCCATGAAGCCGACGGCGATGAGCGCGAGGAACATCATGATGACCCGCTCGAGCGCGCTCTGACCGCGTACGTCGCCGACCTTCAGGATGAGCAGGGAGACCGCAGCGGTGACGACCGCTCCGGCCATGAGTGGCAGGTCGAACAGCAGGTACAGGGCGATCGCCCCGCCCACGACCTCGGCCAGGTCGGTGGCGATCGCGATCGCCTCGGCCTGCAGCCAGTAGGCCAGTCGAGGTCCGCGATCGAGCCGCTGGCCGACGTGCGTCGCGAGCGACCGCTCCGTCACGAGCCCGAGCTTGGCCGAGAGGTACTGCACCAGCACCGCCATGACGTTGGCCAGCACGACCACCCACACGAGCGTGTACCCGAACGACGCCCCAGCGGTGACGTTGGTGGCGACGTTGCCCGGGTCCACGTAGGCCACGGCGGCGATGAACGCCGGCCCCAGCAGGACGAGGCGCCGTCGGAGCGGGACGGCGGACATCATCGGGAGCAGGCTAGCGCCTCGCGCATGCTTCGCTGAGTGTGACGTCTCGGCCCCGGAACCACCGGTTCTGGGGCGGAGACGTCACACTCAGCTCGCCTCGGTCAGCGAGAAGCCGGGGCGCCGCGACGGCTGCGATTTCGGTTGCGGTTGCCGCCGGAGCCTGCACCGCCGCCGTTGGGGCGACCGCCGCCGGAGTGACCACCACGGCGCTGGCCGCCGCCACCCTGGCCGCCGGACGGCTTGCGTGCTCCACCCGAACGCTGCTGGGTCGCCGGATCGGGCAGGGTCCCGCCCGTGGCGAGCGACTGCGGGGTGATCGGGTCGGGCGTCGCGGTGGCCCGGTGCTGGCGGGCGTTCACGCCGGCCTTGCGCTGCAGCGCCACGACGTCGCGCAGGTCCTCCGGGGTGGTCATCGTGATGACGGTGCCGGACTCGCCGGCGCGGGCGGTGCGGCCCGAGCGGTGCGTGTAGGCCTTGTGCTCGGCCGGCACGTCGTAGTGCACGACGAGACGCACGTCGTCGACGTGGATGCCGCGCGCGGCGATGTCGGTCGCGACGATGACCGAGGCGGAGCCGTTGCTGAAGCTCGCGAGGTTGCGCTCACGCTTGCGCTGGTCGAGGTCACCGTGCAGGTCGACGGCGTCGACACCCGCGGTGGTGAGCTGCCTGGCCAGGCGCGTGGCACCGCGGCGCGTGCGGGCGAAAACGATGCTCCGGGGGTTCTGCTCCAGCAGTCGCTTGGCCGTGGCGATCTTGTCGCTGCGCTCGCTCACCAGGACGTGGTGCTCCATGACGCCCTCGTCGGCGACGTCGGACTCGACCTCGTGCAGGACGTGCTGCGGCAGGTGGCGGCGCACCAGCTTGTCGACGTCACCGTCGAGGGTGGCCGAGAGCAGCAGGCGCTGCCCACCGGCTGGCGTCTTGGCCAGCAGGGCGTCGATCGGCTTGTAGAAGCCGAGGTCGCACAGGTGGTCGGCCTCGTCCAGCACCGTGATCTCGATGTGCTCCAGGGAGCAGGCGCGACGGTCGATGAGGTCGGTCAGTCGACCGGGGGTCGCGATGACCAGGTCGACGCCGTCCTTGAGCGTCTTGATCTGCCGGTTGATCGGGACGCCGCCGAGCACCGTCGCGATGCGCAGGTGCAGTGCCGCGGCGAGCGGCGCGAGCGCTCGCTGCACCTGGTTGGCGAGCTCGCGGGTGGGCACCAGGATCAGGGCGCGCGGCGCCTTGGAGCGTCGCTCGCCGCCGGCGAGCTGGTCGAGCACGGGCAGCCCGAAGGACAGCGTCTTGCCCGAGCCGGTCTTGGCGCGGCCGAGCACGTTGTGACCGGCGAGTGCCGAGGGCAGCACGGCCTGCTGGATGGGGGTCGGCTCGGTGATGCCCTCACGGGCGAGAGCCTTGACGACGACCTTCGGCAGGCCGAGGTCGGACAGTCCGGTGGTGGGCTGGGTCGTGGCGGAGTCGGACGGGGTGGACGGCGCACGGCCGTCGGCAACGTTGTTCACTGGTCTCTCAGACATTGGGGTCCGGGACCGCTCAGGCGCGTCGAGCGCGGCGGAGCCGGGGGTGAAGGATCTGCACACGCGGCGTGCGGTGCAGCATCCTCACCCTACCAGCGACAGCCCCTCCCGAGCCCCGATCGAGCCGGTGCCTCGCGTCACACGTCGGCCGTCAGTCGTTGGAGCGCACCGTCATCGCGACGGCCCCGGCCACCACGGCAAGGAGTCCGAGCAGGAGCAGGACCAGCATGGCCGGCGCTCCGGCATCGGGGAGCAGCCCCCCCGCCCCCGCGTCGCCCCCAGCCCCGGCGTCATCACCGGCTCCGGATCCCGAGGCGGCCGGAACGGTGACCGGGTCCTGCTCGGCCGGGTCGGTCGCGCCCGCCTCGACCTGCTGCGACTCGCTCGTGCGGCTGGTGTCGGCATGGCTCGGTGCCGAGCCGGTGACGCGGACGCTGATCTCGGCACCGGCGTCCTCCCGGGTCGGCTCGTAGGTCTGCACGATCGCGCCGTCGATGAGATCGCCGTCCCGCAGCCACTGCCAGGCGAAGTCCGCCTCCGGCGACCACGGCTGGACCTGGGCCGTCAGCTCCTCGCCGACCCGGGGCGTGCCCTCGATCGTCGGAGCAGAGGCACGCGTGAACTCGGCGGTGATGCCGAAGAAGCTCGTGGTGCCGGAGACCTCGTTGCCGACGGCGACGAGGGCCTGCCCCGTCGGGGAGTCCTCGGCGGGGATGAGCTCCACGCCCTCCGGGCCGAGGTCGCCGGCGTCGTCCAGGACGGCCTGCGGGTCCTCGGCGTCCTCGACCGAGACCGAGAAGTCGCGGTTGTTCAGGTAGGTGACGAACGAGGCCTCGTCAGGGTCGGTGATGTCGTACGCGGCGATGCCGCCGACGCGCTCGAACCCGATGAAGGCGTAGATGCGCTCGCCCACCTGGCCGATCGCCACGTTCTCCGGCTCCGGGCCCTTGTCGTCGCTGCGGCCCTCGAGGTTGGACTCGCTGTGGTTGGAGTTGAAGAACTCGGCCGAGGCCTGCGCGGTGATGCGCTCGAAGTCGTCGCCGGAGTCGAAGACGAGGTCACCGTCCGGCGTCCAGATCGAGAAGGACCGCGAGCCGAAGGAGTAGAGCTCCTCGTAGCACTCGCCACCGTCACCGTCGGCGGTGAGACCGTCCGCGGTGGTCACGTTCAGACGGCCCAGCTGCGCGTCGCCGGCGAGGTCGGCCAGCGGGCTGTCCTCGCAGATCGGCGCGAGACCGTCGTCACCGAGGTCCTTGACCCGCGCGGGCTCGACGTAGCCGCCCCACTCGCGGGCGTCGCCCTCGTTGGCGGTGACCAGGTAGGTCTGGTCCTGCGCCGTGTACGCCTCCATGCCGTCGGGCATGTAGATGCCCTTGACCGGGCGCGGCTCGATGGCGATCGCGTCGTCACGGTCGGAGGAGTCCATCCCCTGCCCCGCCACGGAGTGGTCCTTGAAGCCCATGGGCCAGATGTCCAGGACCTCGGCGGAGTCGAGGTCCACGACCGCCACGGCATTGGCCTCCTGCAGCGCCGCGTACGCGACACCCCCGGCCGGGTCGACGGCGACGTACTCGGGCTCGAGGTTGGTGGAGACGCGACGCTCCTCATCGAGGACCGGTCCGAAGACCCGCACGTCCTCGGGCAGCGTGCGGGAGCCGTCCGGGTCCCAGGCCCGGAAGTCGGCCGTGCGAACCGCTGACTGTGCCGGTGCTGCGAGCTCGTCCGGCAGGCCGACCACACCGACGGATCCCTCCGGGTCGACGTCGAAGTCGTCGTTCGGCTCGCCCTCGTTGGCGACGACCGCCTGGCCGCCATCGGGCGTCACGGTCACCATGTCCGGCAGCGCACCGACCCGGACGGCGCCGAGCGAGTCGAGCTCCTCGGCGTCGAGGAAGACCAGCCACCCCGGGTCGGTCTTGACGTCGGACTCCACCGCCACGACCACGAGTCCGTCCTCACGCACCGCGACCGAGTTGGCCACGGCGCCGTCGGGGACCACCGACCCGTCCGCGGACTCCACGCCGGCGACGCTGATCGAGGTCTCGAGCCTCGGGTCCATCGGGTCTGCGGCGTCGAGCACGTCGACGCGACCGGACTCGGCGTTGACGACGAAGGTCTGCTCGGTGCCCGCGTGGAAGGTGACGATCTCGGCGGCGCTGGCGTCGAAGACGCCGGTCCGGTGGGTGCCGAGCGGCTCCAGCCCGAGGACGGCGTCGTCGGCCGAGGTGGTGGGCGGCGAGTCGACCGCCACCGCTGCGGTCGAGGCGAGGAGGACGAGGGCGCTGGCAGCCAGGACGCTGCGAAGGGTGGATGACACCGCCCGAACGCTAGGGATGCCGGGTGGCCGGGCGGCGATCAGCAGGTGAACCCGGCCCGACCAGTGCGCGACGTCCCGCGTCGATCAGGCCAGCAGGTCGGCGTACTGCGGGTTCTCGTCGATGAACTTCTTCACGAACGGGCACACGGCCTCGACGCGGTGGCCGGCCTCGCGCTCGGCGTCCAGGGCCGAGCGCACCAGGATGCCGGCGTAGCCGTGCCCGCCGTGCTCGGGCTCGATCTCGGTGTGCACGTAGCGGTGGACGTCGTCGTCGGCCTCCTCGTACTGCGTGAACCCGACGACCTCGCCGCCGACGATGATGTCGTACTGCGGCTCGCGGGCGTTCTGGATGACGGTGACGAGGGGATCGTTGGTCATGCCCCGAGTCTAGGCACGCTCCGTCGGGTGATCCGCGAGTGGCGCAAGCTCGCGATCCTGAGACGGCGTGTCGCGCAGATCTGCGCCACTCGGCGCCGGATCTGCGCCACTCGTCTGGGGCGGCGGCTCAGCCCTCCAGGGAGCGGCGGAAGCGCTGCATCCCGGCGAGCCAGCCGTCGTGGTCCTCGGCCTTGCGGGCGTGCATCGTCGCCACCTCGGGGTGGGGCAGGGCCAGGAAACGCCCCTCGGTCACGGAGGCGAGCATGGCGTCGGCGACGTCGAGCGGCTCGATGGCGGCACCGGCCGTGGTGACGGCGCGCATGCCCAGCGAGGCGTCCGCGTCGTCGCTCGTGCGGCCCGTGTCGAGCATCTGCGTCTGCACCCCCATGGGGCACACGCAGCACACCTGCACCCCGCGGTCGCCGTACGTGGCGGCGAGCCACTCCGCGAACCCAAGTGCGGCGTGCTTGGTCGTGGAGTAGGTGGGCGAGCCGAGCTGGGTGAGCAGGGCGGCGGCCGAGGCGACGCTCACGAAGCAACCGCCCCCGCTGCCGTCGGCGGCGGCCTCCAGCCACCCCGGGACGAGCGCCTGCGCCGCGTTGACGTGGGCCATGACGTTGACGTCCCACGACGCGGCCCACTCCTGCGGCGTGGCGTCGAGGCCGAAGCCCCGGAAGACGCCGGCGTTCGCGACGTACAGGTCGACCGGTCGGGGTGCCGCCTCGAGCAGTGCGGAGACGCCGAGCTCGCTCGTGACGTCCACCGACCGTCGGTGCACGAGGTCACCGAACTCCTCGGCCAGCGCGTCGGCGGTCCCGTGGAGCCGGTCGCCCTCGAGGTCGCCCAGCACGACGTCGGCGCCACGCTCGAGGAGGCGTCGGGCGATGGCCGCCCCGATGCCTCCGGCAGCGCCCGTGACGACGGCGCTCGCCCCCTCGACCTTCATCGGGCGGCGTGCTTCTTGAGCTCGGCCCGGGCGAGCGAGGCCTTGTGCACCTCGTCCGGCCCGTCGGCGAAGCGCAGGGTGCGGATGCCGGCGAACATCTCGGCGAGCGGGAAGTCCTGGCTCAGGCCGCCGGCGCCGTGCACCTGGATGGCCTTGTCCAGGATCCACTCCACCGTCTGCGGCGTGGCGATCTTGATGGCCTGGATCTCCTTGTGGGCGCCACGGTTGCCGGCGGTGTCCATGAGCCAGGCGGTCTTGAGCGTCAGCAGGCGCAGCTGCTCCAGCTTGACGCGGGACTCGGCGATCCAGTCCTGCACGACGCCCTGCTGGGCGACGGGCTTGCCGAAGGTCGTGCGGTCCAGCGCCCGGCGGCACATCATCTCCACGGCCCGCTCGGCCAGACCGATGGAGCGCATGCAGTGGTGGATGCGGCCGGGCCCCAGGCGGGCCTGGGCGATCGCGAAGCCCTCCCCCTCGCCGCCGATGATGTTGGCGGCAGGGACTCGGACGTCGGTGAAGCGCAGCTCGGCGTGACCGCCGTGGTCGCGGTCCTGGTAGCCGAAGACGTGCATGCCGCGGACGATCTCGAGCCCCGGGGTGTCCCGCGGGACGAGGATCATCGACTGCTGGCGGTGCCGCTCCGCGTCGGGATCGGTCTTGCCCATGACGATGAAGACCCGGCAATTCGGGTTCATCGCGCCCGTGATCCACCACTTGCGCCCGTTGATGACGTAGTCGTCGCCGTCACGGACGATCGAGAGCTCGATGTTGGTGGCGTCGGACGACGCGACGTCGGGCTCGGTCATGGCGAACGCAGAGCGGATCGTGCCGCCGAGCAGCGGGTCGAGCCACTGCTCCTTCTGCGCGTCGGTGCCGAACATCGTCAGCACCTCCATGTTGCCGGTGTCCGGGGCCGCGCAGTTCAGCGCCGACGGGGCCAGCTGGATGCTGCGGCCGGTGATCTCCGCGAGCGGCGCGTACTGCAGGTTCGTCAGCCCACCGTGCTCCGGGTGGCCGGCGAGGAAGAAGTTCCACAGGCCGCGCTCTCGCGCCTCGGTCTTGAGGCCGTCCAGCACGGCCGGCGGGTCCCAGCGGTCCTCGGCGAGCAGGGCCTGGATCTGCTCGTGGGCCTCGGGCTCGGCGGGGTACACGTGCTCGTCCATGAAGCTCTCGAGCGTCCCGATGAGCTCCTGGGTCGTGTCGTCGAAGGCGAAGTGCATCTCAGGCCTCCTGCGCTGCCATGACGTACACGACCTCGGCGATGCACACCGGCTTCTCGGCACCTTCGCGCTCCACGACGAAGGTGATCACCGCCTGCGTCCCGATGGGGATGTCGCTGGTCTCCTTGAGCGTCGCCGTGGCCCGAAGGCGGGAGTCCACCGGGACGGGGTTGGGGAACCGCACCTTGTTGGCGCCGTAGTTGACCCCCATCGCCAGACCCCTGACCTCGTAGATCGCGGCCGAGAAGACCGGCAGCAACGAGAGCGTCAGGTAGCCGTGGGCGATGGTCGTGCCGAACGGCCCCGAGGCGGCCCGCTCGGGGTCGACGTGGATCCACTGGTGGTCACCGGTGGCGTCGGCGAAGGTGTTGATCTGCTCCTGGGTCACCGTGACCCAGTCGCTCGTGCCGAGCTCCTCCCCGGCGGCCGCCTTGAAGTCGTCGAGACTGTCGAACACACGGGTCATGGGAACCTCCACAGAGAAACTAAGCGCTTGCTTAGTTGCGACCCTAGTCCCCCTCGGGTCCCTTGGCTAGGAGCTGGAGGAGAAGGCAGCGTCGAAGGCAGCGTCCGGTGCGTCGAAGAGGTTCGCCTTGACGAAGGCCAACGCCTCGGGGGCTCCGAGCAGCCGGTCCATGCCGGCGTCCTCCCACTCGATCGAGACCGGGCCCTGGTAGCCGATGGAGTTGAGCATCCGGAAGCACTGCTCCCAGGGCACGTCACCCCGACCGGTGGACACGAAGTCCCACCCACGGCGCGGGTCGGCCCACGGCAGGTGCGAGCCGAGCCGCCCGTTGCGGCCGTTGCCCACCTGCTTGCGGGCGTCCTTGCAGTCGACGTGGTAGATCCGGTCCTTGAAGTCCCAGAGGAAGCCGAGCGGGTCCAGGTCCTGCCACACGAAGTGCGACGGGTCCCAGTTGAGCCCGAACGCCTCGCGGTGACCGATGGCCTCCAGAGCGGCGTGCGTGGTCCAGTAGTCGTAGGCGATCTCGCTGGGGTGCACCTCGTGGGCGAAGCGCACACCCTCGGAGTCGAAGACGTCCAGGATCGGGTTCCAGCGATCGGCGAAGTCCTGGTAGCCGGCGGCGATCATCGCCTCGGAGGCGGGCGGGAACATCGCCACGTACTTCCAGATGGAGGAGCCGGTGAAGCCGACCACCGTGTCGACGCCGAGCATCCGGGCGGCGCGTGCGGTGTGCTTCATCTCCTCGGCGGCTCGCTGGCGCACGCCCTCGGGGTCGCCGTCGCCCCACACGCGGGCCGACAGGATGTCATGGTGGCGCTCGTCGATCGGGTCATCGCAGACGGCCTGGCCCTTGAGGTGGTTGGAGATGGCGTGCACGGACAGGCCGTGCTTCGCCAGGATGTCGAGCCGGGTCTGGATGTACCCGTCCTCCTCGACGGCGCGCCACGGGTCGAGGTGGTCGCCCCAGCAGGCGATCTCGAGGCCGTCGTAGCCCCACCCGGCGGCGAGGCTCGCGACCTCCTCGAAGGGCAGGTCGGCCCACTGGCCGGTGAACAGGGTGATGGGTCGGGTCATCGGTTCTCCTCCACGTTCTTGACGGCGCCGGCGGCGGCGCTGCTCTCGACCGCTCCGAGCACACGCTGCACGGCGAGTCCGTCGGCGAAGCTCGGGCGGGGGTCGGTGTCGTCGGCGATCGCGGTGACGAGGTCGACGACCTGATGAGTGAATCCGTGCTCGTAGCCGAGGCCGTGGCCCGGCGGCCACCACGCCGCGATGTAGGGGTGGTCGGCCTCCGTGGCGATGATCCGGCGGAAGCCGGCGGTGCTGGCGTCCTCGGTGGCGTCGAAGAGCTCCAGCACGTTCATGTCCTCGAAGTCGAAGGCGAGCGAGCCGTGCGTGCCGTTGACCTCCAGCCGCAGGGCATTCTTGCGGCCGGTCGCGAACCGGGTGGCCTCGAAGACACCGAGGGCGCCGGAGTGGAATCGGGCCGTGAACGCCGTGGCGTCGTCGACCGTCACCTCAGCGCGCTCGCCCTCCCCGCTGGAGGAGCCGCCCAGCGTGGCGTGCGTGCCGGCGACCGGCCGCGACGTCACGAACGTCTCGAGCATGCCGCCCACGCTGACCACGGTGTCGCCGGTGACGAACTGGGCCATGTCGACGATGTGCGCGCCGATGTCCCCGAGGGCCCCCGAGCCGGCCCTCGAGCGGTCCAGGCGCCAGCTCATCGGTGCGTCCTCGTCGGCGAGCCAGTCCTGCAGGTACTGCGCCCGGACGTGACGGACGGTGCCGATGCGACCCTCCTCGACGAGCCGGCGAGCCAGTGCGACGGCCGGGGTGCGCCGGTAGGTGAAGCCCACCATCGAGCGGACTCCGCGTGCGCGGGCCTCCCGGGCGGCGGCGGCCATCTTCTCGGCCTCGGCGACGGTGTTGGCGAGCGGCTTCTCGCACAGGACGTGCTTGCCGGCCTCCAGGGCCGCGATGGCGATCTCTGCGTGGGTGTCTCCGGGGGTGCAGATGTCGACGAGGTCGATGTCGTCGCGCTCGAGGACGTCGCGCCAGTCGGTCTCGATGGACTCCCAGCCGAACCGGCCGGCCACGGCTCCGGCGGCGTCGGCGTCGCGGCCGCACACGGCCCGCAGGCGGGGCCGCATCGGCAGGTCGAAGAAGGCCGGGGCGGTGCGCCAGGCCTGGGAGTGGGCGGCGCCCATGAAGGAGTAGCCGATCATGGCGACGCCGAGGTCACGCTGGGTCATGAGGTTCCCTTGTTTCGAGGGCGGGGTCCGAAGGGGGCGGGCTGCGACGTCCGGTGCCCGCGTCCCCACCCGGGGGTGGGGACGCGGACGGGTCGGATCAGGACTCGAAGGCCGAGTCCATGTACTCCTCGACGTTCTCCGCGGTGACGACCGGGGCGGCGAGCTGCACCATGCGCGGCACCTCGATCTCGGCGAGGTCGCTCATCGCCTTGCCCTGCGCGACGAGGCGAGCCAGCTTGATGCCGTCGGCCGCCTGGGTGGAGGGGTAGATGACCGTGGCCTTCAGGACCGAGTCACCGGCCTCGATCTCACGCATGACGTTGGCCGAGCCGGCGCCACCGATCATGACGAACTCGTCGCGTCCGGCGTTCTCGATGGCCGCCATGACGCCGACGCCCTGGTCGTCGTCGTGGTTCCACAGGAAGTCGATCTCCGGGGCGGCCTGCAGCAGGTTGGAGGCCGCGCTCTCGCCGGACTCCACCGTGAACTCGGCGGCGACGCGGTTGTCGACGTCCAGGCCACAGGTCTCGAGGGCGTCCTCGAAGCCCTGCGAGCGATCCTGCGTCAGCGGCAGGGAGTCGATGCCGGCGATCTCGGCCACGACGGCATCCTCGTCGCCGTCGGCCTGCTCGCAGACGTACTCACCGGCGGAGCGGCCCATGCCGTAGTTGTCACCGAGCACCGTCGTGCGCGCCGCGGAGGGAGCGCTGAACTCCCGGTCGACGTTGATGACCGGGATGCCGGCATCCATCGCCTGCTGCGCGACCTCGGTCATCGCCGCACCGTCGAACGGGAGCAGGACGATGGCGTCGACGCCGTCGTTGATGAAGGTCTCGACCTGCGAGATCTGCAGGCTCACGTCGTTGGTGCCCTCGGCGTTGACGAGCTCGACGTCGTCGTACTCCTCGGCCTGGGCGACGGCGTTCTCGCTGATCGCGCCCATCCAGCCGTGGTCGGCGGCGGGGGCGGAGAAGCCGATCTGGACGGTGTCGCCCGACTCGTCGTTCTCCCCGCCGGCGTTGGCGACGGAGGAGTTGTCGGAGTCCGAGCTGTTCGTGCAGGCGCCCAGGAAGAGGGCGGCGGCCGCGACGGCCGTGGTGGCACGCAGTGCGCGATGTCGGGTGGGGAGGGTCATGATCGTGCTCCTTGCTGGGTGGGGCGGGGGTTGGGTGGGGAACCGGTGGGCTGGCTAGCCGCTGCGTCGGGCGACTCGCTGCTGCAGCAGGACGGCGGCGACGATGATGACGCCCGTCGCCACGGCCTGCGCGGAGGTGGAGAGGTTGTTGAGCGTGAAGACGTTGGTCAGCGTCGTGAGGATGAGGACGCCGAAGAGCGTGCCGCCGACGGTGCCGCGACCGCCCTGCAGGAGGGTGCCGCCGATGACGACGGCGGCGATGGCGTCGAGCTCGAGGAGGGTGCCGTGCGTGGAGGACCCGGTGGTCGTGCGCGACATGATCATGACCGCGGCGATGCCGGCGCACATGCCGGCGAGGGCGTAGAGGTAGACGGTGTGCCGCTGCACCTTGATGCCGGCGAGGCGAGCCGCCTCGGGGTTGCCGCCGACGGCGAAGGTGCGTCGGCCGAACGTCGTGCGGTTGAGCAGGAACCACCCGGCCGCCGCGACCACCACGAACATGATGACGATGAACGGGATGCCGAGCGGGGCGGAGCGGAAGACGTCCAGGAAGCCCTGGTTGCTGACGATCTGGGTCTTGCGGTCGGCGAGGATCTCCGCGAGGCCGCGTGCCGAGACGAGCATCGCGAGGGTCGCGATGAACGCGACGACCTTGCCGTAGGCGATGACGACGCCGCTGACGACACCGCACAGCGTGCCGACCAGCACGGCCGTGAAGACCATCGCGATCCAGCCGAAGCTGTCGGCCATCGCCTGGGTGCCGGTGGTCGTGGCCCAGACGGAGGCGAGCGCGAGGACGGCTCCGACCGACAGGTCGATGCCGCCGCCGGTGATGACGAAGGTCATGCCCACGGAGACGACCCCGAGGACCGAGGCGAGCCGCAGGACGGTCATCAGGTTGTCGACGCTGGTGAAGCGGTCGCCCGCGGTGACCGCACCGACCACGCAGAGCACCGCGAGGGCGATCACGAGGCCGAGGTTGCGGACGAAGCCCGCCGGCATCGCGCGCGAGCCGCCCTCGTCCGGCTGGGCGGGTCCCGGGGCGGCGGTGGGCGAGGACTGTGCTGATGAGGATGGGGCCGACGATTGGGTGCTCACGCGGCGTCTCCCTTCTGGTGGGTCTCGTGCTGGGCGAGGATGCGGTCCAGGACGTCGGACGGGGTGAGGGCGTCGCTGCCGGCCTCGTGGATCACGCGGCCGTCGGCGACGACGAGCGTGCGGTGGGTGAGCCCGAGGACCTCCTCGAGGTCGCTGGAGACCACGACGACGGCCACGCCCGACTCCGCGAGGTCCTGGACGAGGGCGTAGATCTCGGCCCGGGCGCCGACGTCGACGCCGCGGGTGGGCTCGTCGAGCAGCAGGACGCGGCACTCACGCAACAGCCATCGGGCCAGCACGATCTTCTGCTGGTTGCCGCCGGACAGGGTCCGGACGTGGCGGTCGAGGTGCAGCGGCTGGACGTCGACGGACTGGGCGGCCTGCTCGGCAGCCTGGCGCTCGGCACGATCGGCGCTGATGCCCCAGCGGGAGAACCGACCGAGGCTGGCGAGCGAGACGTTGCGGTAGATGGCGTCGTCGAGGACGAGGGCCTGGGACTTGCGCTCCTCCGGGCAGAGCCCGACGCCGGCGGACACCGCGGCGGCCACGGAGCCGCGCGAGAGGGTGCGACCGTCCACGCTGACGGTGCCCGCATCCGCGCGACGCGCGCCGAAGACCGTCTCGACGATCTCGCTGCGCCCCGCGCCCACGAGCCCGGCGATCCCGAGGATCTCTCCCGGGCGGACCTCGAAGGAGATGTCGGCGAACTCGCCCGCGCGGGCCAGTCCGTCGACGACCAGCAGCGGCGACTCCGACGGTGGGGGTACGCGGCGCTCGGGGTAGGCGGCGGACAGGTTGCGGCCCGTCATGAGGGAGATGAGCTCGGAGGTGGGGGTCTCGCGGGCGTCGAGGTCGGAGGCCACGGTGCGACCGTCCTTCAGGACGGTGAGGCGGTCGCCGATCCGGCGAATCTCCTCCAGGCGGTGGGAGATGTAGATGACGGCCGTACCCTCGGCCCGCAGGTCCGCCACGACGCGGAACAGGCCGTCGACCTCGTCGGGGTCCAGGACCGCGGACGGCTCGTCCATGACGATGACGCGGGCGCGGTGCGAGAGGGCGCGGGCCATGGAGACGATCTGCTGCGAGGCCGCGGACAGCGACCCGACCTCACGCGTGGGCGAGATCTCGGAGTGGCCGAGCCGGTCGAGCAGCTCGCGAGCGGCCGCGACGGAGTCGGAGCGGCGGGTGATGCCGGCGCGGGACTTCTCGTGACCGAGGAAGATGTTGTCGGCGACGCTCAGCCCGGGCACCAGGTCGAGCTCTTGGTAGATGGTGGCGACGCCGGTGGCGATGGAGTCCTGCGGCGTGCGGAAGGTCACCGGCTCGCCCTCCCACCGGATCTCGCCCCCGTCGACCTCGTGGGCACCGGCGAGGACCTTGATCAGGGTCGACTTGCCGGCTCCGTTCTGGCCGAGCAGGCAGTGCACCTCGCCCGCGCGGACCGTGAGGTCGACGCCGTCGAGCGCCCTGACCCCGGGAAAGACCTTGACGATGCCGCGCATCGTCATCAGGGGACCGGTGCCGGCCCCGGCATCGTTCGTCTCGACCATGGCGTGACCGTAGTCACATGTTCTGACGGCTGTCAACCAAAAGTCGAAGACTCATCGACGAACTTCAGTCCCTCTTGACTTCAAAAGCGGAGGTGGTTCACTGATCCCATGACGACCGGCCCGACCCCAGGCGCGAGCGGTGCCGGAGAGCTCCTCCAGCACCTGCGGGACGGACGCGCGCGGACCAAGGCCGAGCTCGCCGAGCTGAGCTCGCTCGCCCGGTCCACCATCTCGACCCGCCTGGACGCCCTCGTGGCGAGTGGGCTGCTGCGTCCCGTGGGCGAGGCCGCCTCCACGGGCGGACGTCCGCCGACCCGCTTCGCACTGGACGGCTCGGCGCGTGCCGTGCTCGGCGTCGACCTCGGTGCATCACACACCGCAGTCGCCGTGATCGACCTCAGCGGGACCGTCCGCGCCGAGACCAGCGTCGCGTCCGACATCGCCGAGGGGCCCGAACCGGTGCTCGATCGTGTGGCCGAGCTGGCCCGCGGACTGCTGGCCGACCTAGGCCTCGACACGACGGACGTCGTGGGCATCGGGATCGGCGTGCCGGGGCCGGTCGAGCACTCCACCGGCCGCCCGATGCATCCGCCGATCATGCCGGGGTGGCACGAGTTCGACGTGCCGGCCCACCTCAACCAGCACTTCGCGGGCCCCGTGCTGGTCGACAACGACGTGAACGTCCTGGCCCTCGGCGAGCACGCCGGCCCGTGGGCGACCGAGGAGCACCTGCTCTACGTCAAGGTCGCCACGGGCATCGGCGCCGGCATCGTCTCCCACCGGCGGCTCGTCCGAGGGGCGGTCGGCACCGCCGGCGACCTCGGGCACGTCCGCATCGTGGAGGTGGACGAGGCCGTCGTCTGCCGCTGTGGGAACACCGGCTGCCTGGAGGCCGTGGCCGCCGGTCCGGCCGTGGCCCGGGCGCTGCGGGAGAGCGGGGTCGAGGCCTCCACCTCGCAGGACGTGGTGGACGCCGTCCGCGGTGGTGACGCCTCCGCGGGCCGCGCGGTGCGCGAGGCCGGACGCGCGATCGGTGGGGTCCTGGCCATGTGCGTCAACCTGCTCAACCCCTCCGTCATCGTCATCGGGGGCACGCTGTCGACTGCCGGCGACCAGCTCGTCGCCGGCGTGCGGGAGGTCATCTACCAGCGCTCGCTGCCTCTGGCCACCAAGGACCTGCGCGTCGTCACGGCCTCCGAGGGTGATCGCGCCGCGCTGGTCGGAGCCGGCGCGCTGGTCCTGGACGAGGTGCTGTCCGCACAGTCCGTCGACCAGCTCGTGAGCCGAGGCGCGCTCCACGCCACCGGCTGACGTCGAGTGCACCAAGATGTGTGAGCGCCAGCACGCACATCTGGTCCCTAGAGCCGATGTGGGTGCTGGCGCTCACGAATCTGGGGCTCGGGGACTCAGCCGAGGAAATGCATCGTCACGGGGACGGCGGCGAGCGCGAGGCCACCGAGCACGACGGCGACGTCGAGCCGGGTCCACGGCGCCGGCTCGGCCCACGTCCGGTGCGTGGCCTGGGCGAACCCGCGAGCATCGAGCGCCACGGAGCGACGCGACGCCGATCGCAACGAGGCCACGAGCAGGGCGAACGCCATCGACGCCCCGTGCCGGACGCGTGCCGCCACTCCACGGGCCGGTGCCACGCCACGGGCCCGGCGCGTGCGACCGAGCTCGCGCCACACCCCGAGCAGCTCGCCGGCCTGCTGCAACGAGGCGGTCACGGCCACCACGGGTCGGGCCGGGAGCCGCAGGTTCTGGCCGAGGTGGTCGCCCAGGCGGGCAGGGTCGATGAGCACCACGAGGAGTGATCCCGGCCAGGCGAGCACGACGATGCGCAGCCCGGCGGTCAGCGCCACCACCTCGTCGTGGCCGCCGAGCCGCCACGTGGAGTAGGCGACGGTCAGGCCGGCGAACACCGCGAAGGCCAGGCACAGCAGCACGTAGCGCACCGAGGGCACGAGCAGGAACGCCGCCACGGCGTAGACCGCGACCGTCACCAGCGCCACCGTCAACGACCGCACCGCAAGGGACGCCGGGACCGACGCCATCCCGACGACGAGCAGCGCGAGCGGGTTGGCGCGCGGCAGCCACCCCCTCATCGCCCTCCCCCCTCTCCCGCGAATGGCGCAGATTCGCGAAAGTGAGACGGCGTGTCGCACGGATCTGCGCCACTCGGGGTCGGCTTTGCGCCACTCGGCGTGGTCATCGCCGCGCTCCTGCCTCGAGCTCGACGACCTCGTCGGCGAGCGCGACGAGGTCGGCGTCGTGGGTCGCCGTCACGACGAGCGCCCCGGCCGTCGCCGCCGACGTGGCCCAGCCGGCCACGGCCGCCCAGGTGAGCCGGTCCTGACCCACCGTGGGCTCGTCGAGCAGCACCGTGCCGGGCCGGTGGGCCAGGGCCGCCGCGATCGCGAGCCGACGCTGCTCGCCGCCGGACAGCCGGTGCGGGTTGGCGCCGGCCAGGTGGGCGAGGCCGAGGTGCTCCAGGAGAGCCTCGACGTCGACCGTCCTTCCCAGCGTGGCGGCGGTGAGCGCCACCTCCTCGGCGACGGTGCGCGCGAGGATGCCGTGCTCGGGCTGCTGAGGGACCCAGCCGGACCGCTCGGCCAGATCGCGTGATGCGAGGCGGTCCGACCCACCCGCCACGCCCCGTGTCGGGGGCTGGAGACCGGCCAGGACGCTGACGAGCGTCGACTTGCCAGCTCCCGACGGACCGACGACGGCGTGCACGCGGCCGGGGGCCAGGTCGGCGTCCAGACCATCGAGCGCGACGGTGCTGACCGAGCCCTGCAGGGAGCGGCGGGTCAGCGTCACGCCGAGGTCTCGCACGATCCGAGGTTCCGGCGGTGGTTCGGGCGCCACGAGGGCCTCCGGCACCGGGCGGGGTGTGGGAGGCGGAAGGCCCGGCATCCACACGCCCAGGTCGCCCAGCTCGTCGCGCCACTCCCGGACGAAGCTCCGCGGGTCGGTGTCGGCCCGAACCTCACCACCACGCCCCAGCACGACGACCCGGTCCACCAGGTCCAGCCACGGCTCGATGCGGTGCTCCACGACGACCAGCGTCGACCCCGTGGCGTCGAGGACCTCCGCGACGGCCGCGCGAACCGCGCGTGCGTTCGTGTCGTCGAGCATCGAGGTGGGCTCGTCGAGCAGGAGCAGCCCCGGCCGCATCGCCAGTGCGCCGGCGAGGGCGAGCCGCTGCAGCTCACCACCGGAGAGGGCGTCCGTCGGGTGGCGTCGTCCCTGGGTCAGGCGCACGGCGGCGAGCGACGCGTCGACGCGTTGCCAGGTCTCCTCCCGCGAGAGGCCAAGGTTCTCCGGGCCGAAGGCGACGTCACGCCCGACCCGACCCGCGACCACGGCGTCGCCGGGGTTCTGGCTCACCAGGCCGATGGCGCCGTCGGCAGTCGCCCGACCGCTCAGGTCACCGGCGAAGGTGTCGCCGAGCGCGCCGATGAGCGCGTGCAGCAGCGTCGACTTGCCCGACCCGCTCGGCCCGGCGAGCAGGACACGCTCGCCGGGCTCGATCGTGAGGTCGAGGCCGGTGAACACGGGCACGCGCCGCCCCAGCGGGCGCCACCCGAAGCCCTCGAAGCGGGCACCGACCGGCGGAGTCACCCTGCCCTGGCTGGACGAGGACGACACGCTCAGGTGAGCGCTGCGTCCCGGTCGTGGGCCTCGCGCCCGGCCGGGAAGGCATCGAGCGCGCCGGTTCCCGCGAGGGCCCGGACGAGCACCCACCCCAGGCCGCCGGCGACGACCGCCCCGGACAGGGCGAAGAGGACGCCGTAGACCAGCTGGTGGCCCACGGTCCAGTCCGGATACAGGACGAATGCCTCATAGACGGCCCCGAGGGCCCCGGACATCGCGCCCATGAGGACCGCCACCGGGAGCGTCCAGAGTCGGTAGGCGAAGACCAGCACCACGAGCTCGGCCCCGAGACCCTGGACGACCCCGGAGAAGAAGACCGTGAAGCCCCACTCGGTGCCGCCGAGGACGAACATCGAGACGATCGCGGCGACGAGCTCGGTCGCAAAGGCGGCACCCGCCTTGCGGACGATGAGTCCGCCGACGATGCCCGCGATGAGCCACGGGCCCGCGAGCAGGCCCCCGGCCGGCGGGTAGCCGACCGTCGCGGCGAGGTCGATGATGCCGTAGAGCTTCCCCCAGGCCCAGAAGACGACGCCGAAGGCGACGCCCAGCGAGGCGATGGTGACGAGGTCGATCGTGCGGTAGCGACCTCGTGCTGGTGAGGACGGTGTCGGTGAGGACGGGGATGCAGAACTCATGTGACTCCCTTCGCCGGTGCTAGCCGGAGCAGGTTCAAGGGTCTGCGGCTGATCCGCACTCTCAGCGCCTCTGCGGGTGGCGCTCCCCTGTCGTGTACCGCCGACTGTACTGCGTCGTCAGTCGAGCAGGTCGGAGCGCTCGAACATGAGGGCGGTCTCGCGGGCCGACGGCTGGCCGACGTCAGGGTCCGCGCCTGCCTGCAGCAGCACGCGCACCACGTCGTCCTCGCCCTTGAAGATCGCTCCGGCCAGCGGGCTCTGACCGCGGTCGTTCAGCGTGTCCACCGAGGCGCCGCGCTCCACGAGGGCCTGCACCGTCACGGGGTGGCCGTGGTAGGCGGCGAGCATCACCAGGGTGTTGCCGACCGCGTCGGTGAGGTCAGCGGGCGTTCCCGCGTCCACCGCGGCGGCCAGCTGACCGGTCTCACCCGCGCGGGCGAGGTCGAGGAGCTGGTGCGCGAGCTCGACGAGACGGGGATCCACATCAGCCATGCAGCCAGCGTAGGTGGGCGACCCATCGGTAGGATCCTCCCCCATGAGGTCACCGTGCGTCTGATCACCGAGGGCGCTCGCGACTGGGTCGTCGACGGTGTCCGTGGCTCCTCCGAGCACCCGAGTGACGCACCGTTCGCCGTGGTGGCGTTGCTGGGCGAGTCCGAGCACCCGCTGCGGCAGTACCTCGGGGTCTGGGCGGTCCTGGGATGCACGCTGGGCGGCTTCCTGGTGTCGGCCGGGATCGGCTCCACCGATGCCACGGCGGCCACGGTCCTGACCGTCGCCGGCCTCGTGCTCCTGCTGGTGTGCGGCACCGGCGGCTGGGTGCTGGTCCGGACCGGACGCGCGGTGAGCGACGCCCTGCTGTGGTGGGCCGAGCTGGACGATGCCCTCGTTCCCGACCGCTCGTGGCGTCGAGCCGGACTGCTTCCCCTCGTCGTCGGCACCGTGGCTGCGCTGGCGGCCCTGCTCGGTTGGTTCGGCACCGCCCTGGCGCTGTCGACCGGCAACTGGACGATGGTCCCGTTCATGCTCGCGATCGCTGTCTCCTTCAACGTCGCCGCCGCGACGATCCTGCGCCACGCCCTGCGCCGCAGCAGGGTGACGCCGCACGAGCTGCCCGACGTCGAGGGCCTCGCCCAACCCTGAGGGCAGTCCTACCGTGGGGGCCATGGACGTCGCGGATCCCACGCCGGTCGAGAACCCGACTCCCGGAGCCGGGCCTGTCGAGGAGGCACCGTGCCCTGGCTGATCGCCCTGATCTTCCTGGTTGGCGCCATCGTGTCCATCCTGGCCGTCATCACGGCCCGCCGCGGCCAGGTGACCCACAGCAAGGACGGCTACGGCGTACCTGCGCACGTCTCCTCCGACCCCGAGCTGAGGAAGCAGGCCAACGACATCGTGGCCTGGTGGGGGACGCTCCTCGCCGGGCTCTGCCTGGCCCCTGTGGGGTTCATGATCTGGGTCATCGTTCGTGAGGTCGACGATCCCGTGACGATGCCGATGCTGATCGTCCTGGGCGTCTACGGCCTGCTGATCGCGACCCTCGCCGCCTACCCGTTCGAGAAGATCAAGCGACTCTGACGGAATGACCCCTGCCGACGGCAGTCCTAATGTGGGGGCCATGAACCTCGCGGAGGACCTGCTGCTCGTCGCGCTGGACCCGTCCTCGGGCAAGGTCCGCATCCAGTCGACGCGGACCGACCCCGTGCTGGGCGGGGCCGCGCTGGTCCAGCTGGTGCATCTCGGCCGGGTGGGGGTCGAGGGCGCGGGGCGCAAGGCACGGGTCCTGACCATCGACCCGACGCCCGTCTCGGACCCGGGCCTGGAGGCCGCCTTCGGACGCATCCGCCAGCGCGGCCGGCAGGCGCCCCGCGAAGCCGTCGGCCGGCTCGGCAAGGGGTACCGGCCCGGCGTCCTGAGCGCCCTCGTCCAGCAAGGCGTCCTGAGCCACCGTGATGCGAAGGTGCTCGGCATCGCTGTGCAGCGCTTCGAGCTGCTGGACGCCGCACGACGCGATGGCCTCGTCGCTCGACTGCGCGCGGTGCTGCTGCAGGACCAGCCGGCCGACGAGGACACCGGGCCGCTCGTGGGCCTGCTGCTCGCGGCCAACCTGCTGGGCCTGGTCGTGGAGCGTCCGGACCACCGGCAGGCCAAGGCCCGCGCCGCCATCGTGGCCGAGGGCGACTGGGCGGCCGATGGTGTCCGGCAGGCGGTCGCCGCCGGCCAGGCGGCGATCACGGCGGCGATGGCGAGTGGCGCGGCGGCCGGCGCCGCCTGAGTCGAGTCGCCACGGCGCGGTCTCGCCCGTGCTGGACAATGGAGCCATGGCCTCCGTGCGCACTCCCGACCCGAATCCTGGCTGGCTCTCCGACATCGCCCTGGAGGAGACGCGCTCCCGCGTGCCGATCCTCTACGTGGAGGGCGTGCCCGTCCGCGTCGACGCGCTCGGGCAGGTCGAGCAGGTGGGCGTCCTGCTGCGCGGGTCCCCCACCACCGGCGCGATGACCCGCACGCTCATCTCCGGGCGCGTCATGCACGGTGAGTCCGTCCGCGGGGCGCTGATGCGCAACCTGGAGAAGGACCTCGGCCCCACGGCCTTCCCGCAGCTGCCACCGACCATCACCCCCTTCACCGTCGCCGAGTACTTCCCCCTCCCGGGCGTCGCCCCGCTGCACGACCCGCGCCAGCACGCCGTGGCCCTGGCGTACGTCGTCCCGGTCACGGGTGACTGCGAGCCCCGCCAGGACGCGCTCGAGCTCACGTGGCTGACCCCGGCCGAGGCGGCCGACCCCGAGGTCCTCGCGGACCTGGAAGGGGGGCGCGGAACCCTGCTCAAGCAGGCGCTCTCCCACCTCGGCTGCCTTCCATGACGGACCGCCTGGACGTCCGCGAGGCCGTGCCGGACGACCTCGCCCGCATCCTGGAGCTGACCGGCCAGGACTCGATGCACTTGGGGGCACCCCCACAGAAGGCGCATAGCGGTGGGGGATACACCGAGCCGGCGGGAGTCACCGATGCGCAGCACTCCGCCCTGGCCGAGATTCCCCCAAGCACTCCGCTGCGCTCCGTGCAGGGAGGTGCCCCCACGGCCGACCCGCACCAGCAGCAGCTGGTCGGCGAGGTCGACGGCGTCGTGGTCGCGACCTGCCAGGTGACGTGGATCAGGACGCTCCTGGCCGACGGCGGGTTGTTCTGCCAGGTCGAGGGTGTCCGTACCGACGCGGCCCTGCGTGGTCGCGGCATCGGAGCGGCTCTCATGGCGCACGTCGAGGACGAGGCGCGCCGACGTGGTGCCGCCCGGCTGCAGCTGACGACCAACAAGGAACGACACGACGCCCACCGCTTCTACGACCGACTTGGCTACGTGGCGAGTCACGTCGGGATGAAGAAGTACCTCTGAGCCGGAGCCGCCCGGGTGAGCCGACGTGAGCGGGCGGGAGCAGGATGGCACCGTGCGTGACGCCGATCCGAACCGCTGGCTGATGCTGGCCGTGGGGATGTTCGCCCAGGCCTCGGGCACCGTCTTCGCCAACGCGGCGGCGTTCCTCATCCCCTACTTCCACCTCGAGCGTGGACTCACGCTCGTGCAGGCCGGCGCCCTGGCGTCGATGGCCCTGGCCGGCACCACGGTCTCGCTCGTGGCGTGGGGCATCGTGATCGACCGGCTCGGAGAGCGCGTCTCGCTCGCGGGCGGCCTGGCGATCGTCACCGCAGCCGCCCTCGCCGCCTCGGCACTCGCGGACTCCTACCTCGCCCTCGCCGCCTGCTTCTTCGTCGGCGGCCTCGGCCTGGCCAGCACCAACTCCGCGAGCGGGCGCCTGGTGGTCGGCTGGTTCCCGGCACGGCGTCGCGGGACGGCGATGGGCATCCGCCAGACCGCGCTGCCGCTGGGCGTGGGCGCGGCCGCCCTGATGGTCCCCGTGCTCGTGGAACGGGTCGATCTGCCCGCCACCCTGCTGGTCGTCGCCGGACTCTGTGCCGTCGCGACCCTCGCCTCGGCCCTGCTGGTCGTGGACGCACCCCGGCTGCCGCGGACCGAGGCCGCCGACCTCGGCCAGCTGCAGAACCCCTACGTGGCGGATCGTCGGTTGCTGCGGATCCACGCCGCCTCCGCACTGCTGGTGATCCCGCAGTTCACCGTCTGGACCTACATGCTGGTCTGGCTCATCGACGAGCGGCAGTGGGCGGCCGCCGCTGCCGGTGCCCTGGTGGCCTCGACCCAGCTGCTGGGCGCCGCCGGCCGCATCGGCGTGGGCTGGTGGTCGGACCGGGCCGGCAGCCGGATGCGCCCGATGCGCCTGGTGGCCGTAGCCGCCGCGGTCACGATGCTGGCCCTCGGCGTGCTCGAGCCGACGCCGGCAGCAGTCGCGCTCATCGTCCTGGCCACGGCCGTGACCGTGGCCGACAACGGGCTGGCCTTCACGTCCGTCGCCGAGATCGGTGGGCCGTACTGGTCGGGCCGTGCCCTCGGCGTGCAGAACACGGGGCAGTACCTGGTGAGTGCGGCCGTCCCACCCGTGATCGGGGCACTGATCGCCTGGCAGGGATACGCCGCGGCCTTCGCCCTCGTGGCGCTCTTCCCCCTGCTCGCCGTGGCCCTGGTCCCCGTGCGCAGCGAGCGCGTGCCCGCCACCTGAGACCCCCGTCTCCTTTGGGGAGCCTTAGTGCGCGTCCGCCCCTTTCCCGCGTTAATGTCAGTCCAACTGTCACGGTCGGTCACGCGTCACGGTCGACCCAGCCGAAGGGGCACTCATGCAGATCGTCGCCATCGTCGTCTCCCTGGCGATCACGGCCGTCGCCGTCGCTCTGGCGGCCAAGGCCATCAGGGACATGACCGCGGTCGTCCGCGCCGGCGCTCCCGCGCCGGGTCGCACCGGCAACAAGGCGGGCCGCTGGAAGACCATGTTCACCGAGACCCTCGGTCACACGCGCATGCTGCAGCTGACCTGGGTCGGCGCCATGCACTGGTTCGTGATGGCCGGGTTCATCTTCCTCTCCACGCTGGTCGCCGGCGCCTACCTGCAGCTCTTCAACCCGCACCAGGCGTTCCCGATCATCGGCCACTGGCGCGTCTACGAGTGGCCCGTCGAGGCGCTCTCCTGGCTGACCCTCGTCGGCATCCTGTACCTGATCTTCGTCCGCCAGAAGAACCACCCGCGAAAGCTCGAGCGCAAGAGCCGCTTCTTCGGCTCCACCTTCTGGCAGGCCTACTTCGTCGAGGCCGTCATCCTCGCCGTCGTCCTGCTCGGCATCCTCCTGCGCACGCTGGAGTACGCGATCCTCAACAACGCCGACTACCAGGCCGAGCACGCCGAGGCCGCCGCCCAGGGCGGGATCTCGCACTTCCCGACGATGTTCTGGATGGGCGAGGCCTGGACCGGGCTCGGCCTGAGCACGCTGGAGAACCTGGTCTTCCTGTTCGCGATGATCAAGATCGTCGTCTCGATGACCTGGCTCATCGTCATCGCCCGCAACATCACGATGGGCGTCGCCTGGCACCGCTTCACCGCCTGGGTCAACATCTGGTTCAAGCGCGAGGACGACGGCTCCGTCGCCCTGGGCGGCCTGCGCCCGATCATGATCGACGGCAAGGCGCTCGACATGGAGGCCATGGAGGAGCTGGAGGAGGAGGACTTCGAGAAGCTCGGCACCGGCAAGGTCGAGGACTTCTCCTGGAAGGGCCTGCTCGACTTCACCACCTGCACCGAGTGCGGCCGGTGCCAGGACCAGTGCCCGGCCTGGAACACCGAGAAGCCGCTCAGCCCGAAGCTCCTGGTGATGGGCCTGCGCGAGCACGCCTACGCCAAGATCCCGCACCTGGACGCCGACCCCGAGTCCCTCACCGAGGAGCAGCGCAAGGAGCAGGAGCGCCCCCTCATCGGTGACGAGGACATGTTCGGCGTCATCGATCCAGACGTCCTGTGGTCGTGCACCAACTGCGGCGCCTGCGTCCAGCAGTGCCCCGTCGACATCGAGCACGTCGACCACATCGATGACATGCGCCGGTTCCAGGTGCTCGTGGAGTCCAACTTCCCCGCCGAGCTCAACAACATCTTCAAGGGCCTGGAGCGCAAGGGGAACCCCTGGGGCATGAACCCCAAGCACCGGATGGACTGGGCCAAGGAGCTGGACTTCGAGGTCAAGCAGGTCGGCGTGGACGTCGAGGACCTCGACGAGGTCGAGTGGCTGTTCTGGGTCGGCTGCGCCGGCGCCTTCGAGGACCGCGCCAAGAAGACGACGCAGGCCGTAGCGGAGCTGCTGAACACCGCAGGCGTCGACTTCGCCGTCCTCGGTGACGGGGAGACCTGCACCGGTGACCCCGCCCGCCGTGCCGGGAACGAGGTCGTCTTCATGCAGCTGGCCATGGAGAACGCCGAGGTGCTCAAGGAGACCAAGGCCAAGAAGGTGGTCTCCACGTGCGCCCACTGCTTCAACACGCTCAAGAACGAGTACGCCGAGTTCGGCGTCGAGCTGGAGGTCGTGCACCACACGCAGCTGCTCAACCGCCTGGTGCGGGAGAAGAAGCTGACCCCGGTCGCCCCCAGCGGGAGCGACGCCGCCCAGGCCGAGGACGCTCAGTCGGAGAACACCAAGACGATCACCTACCACGACCCGTGCTTCCTGGGCCGCCACAACCAGGTCTACGAGGCGCCCCGTGAGCTGCTGAACGTCATCCCGGGCGCGAAGTTCGCCGAGATGCCCCGCAACTCCGAGAAGTCCTTCTGCTGCGGTGCCGGTGGCGCTCGCATGTGGATGGAGGAGAACCTGGGCTCGCGGATCAACGTCAACCGCACGCAGGAGGCTGTGGCCACCGGTGCCGACCAGATCGCCGTCGGCTGCCCGTTCTGCCGCGTCATGCTGTCCGACGGGCTCACCGCCCAGCAGGCCGCGGGCGAGGCCCGTGAGGAAGTGGAGGTGCTCGACGTGGCCCAGATGCTGCTCGCCTCGGTGAAGCGCACCGAGAAGCCGACCGCGCAGGACGATGACGACGTCGTGGGAGAGGCCGAGGCCGCCACGGCCGCTGCCGCCACCGGCGGTGACGAGGGCAAGGACCGGGCCACGCAGGCCGAGCCCGACGCCGAGGACGCCTCCGACCCCGAGACGGTGACCGAGACGGCCGACGTCGGCGCGGCCGCCGATGCCCACGAGGACGCCTCCGAGACCGCGGTCGAAGCCTCCGACGAGCCCAAGGACGAGCCCGAGTCGACGTCGGACGAGGCCGACGACGAGGTCGCCGCCGAGCACAACGTCGACATCGACGACAAGGGCAGCGCCCACGGCGATGAGGACGCGTCGGAGGAGACGGCACCTCAGCCGGCCGACGAGGCCACCGAGCCCGCCGAGGATGAGTCGCCGGACGAGGACAAGGGCGACGAGCCCGCGGCCGAGGACGCGGCTCCCGAGGAGGCCTCGGAGAAGGAGAAGGCGGCCTGGGCCAACGTCGGTGCCGTCAACACCGACCTGACCCCGGACGCTCCGGCCAAGACCGAGGAGACCGCCGAGGACTCCTCCGGTGACGGCGCCCCGACCCCCGACCCCGAGCCGGAGGAGGGCGACGTCGTCGAGCCCGACACCGAGGCCGTGCCCGCCGAGGACGACGGCCCCGGCTCCGGAGACGACGCCGACCCGCAGGAGGCCGCTCCCGAGGCGGATCCGTCGGAGGAGACCGTCGAGGGTGACGCCCGCGAGGAGGAGGCCGAGGAGGCCACCGACGAGGTGGACGAGCAGCCCACGGCCCAGTCCCGTGCGGCGTCCACCCCGGTCGCCACCGATGGTGAGATCGTCGCCGTCGAGGACGCTCCGACCACGGACTCCGTCTCGGAGGACTCCGCGGAGCTCACCGACGCCAACCCCAGCGGCGCCGACCTCAGCGAGGCCGCGACCGCCGCAGCAGGCGACGAGGACGAGTCGACCGGCGAGGACGACGGCGACAAGCCGACCGGCTGATCCTCACACCAGCAGCAGGGCGAGCACCCAGGTCACGAGGATCGCGGTGACGCCCTGCAGCAGGGTGGCCACCGTCTGGGCGCGGTAGGCCTGGGCCACGCTCATGCGGGAGAACTGCGTGACGACCCAGAAGAAGCTGTCGTTGGCGTGGGAGACGGTCATCCCGCCCGCACCGATCGCCATCACGACGAGCACGCGGCCCAGGTCGGAGTCGAGCCCGAGGTCGCCCACGAGCGGTGCGACGAGGGCCGAGGTCGCCACGAGCGCGACCGTGGAGGAGCCCTGCGCGGACTTCAGCGCCGCGGCGACGAGGAACGGCATGAAGACCCCGATGCCCAGCGAGGAGAGGTTGCTGCCGAGGTAGTCGCCGACGTCGCTGGCCTGGATGACCGCCCCGAAGGCGCCGCCGGCCCCGGTGATGAGCAGGATCGGTGCGCTGGCCGTGATGCCCCCGGCGACGTCGGTCTGGAAGCGGTCACGCCAGGAGTCCGGGCTGCCCGCACCGGTGCTGGCCGCCGTGCTGACGCGCGCCCGGGAGCCGATGAGCGGAAGTGCCGCCGCCACGCCGGCGAGCAGCGCGATGGCGGGCGAGCCGAGGAAGGCGAGCACGTCGACGACCGCTCCGTCGCCGAACGGAGCGGCCGGGAGCGCCGCCACCGAGCCCAGGCAGATGAGCAGGATCGGGACAGCGATGGGCGCGAGTGCCGCGGCGGGGCTCGGGAGACGGTCGTAGCTGTCCTTCAGCGCGTCGAACTCCTCGGTGGCCTCCAGCAGGGCGTCGCTGACCTCGCCCCGGGGCTGCTCCTCACGGAAGCGACTGGCCCACAGCAGGCCGGCTCCTGCTGCCGGCAGGGAGACGACGAGCCCGACGAGGATCACCAGGCCCAGCTGGTCGGTGAGGTCCAGGTTGCCTGCCGCCGCGATGGGCCCGGGCGTCGGCGGGACGAGGGTGTGGGTGGCATACAGGCCGGTGGCCAGCGCCACCGACATCGCCACCGGCGAGGTCCCCGTGCGGCGGGCGAGCGACTCCTTGAGCGAGTTGAGGATGACGTAGCCGGAGTCGCAGAACACCGGGATGGAGACGATGTAGCCGATGATCGAGACGGCCAGCGTCGGGTGGCGCTTGCCCACGACCCTGATGACGACGTCGGCCATCGTGACCGCCGCGCCGCTGCGCTCCAGGATGACCCCGATGATGGTGCCGAGGACGATGACGATGCCGATCCCACCGAGGATCGCGCCGAAGCCCTCGGTGGCCGTGGTGACCACGTCCCCACCGGGCAGGCCCAGGCCGAAGCCGGCGACCAGGGCCGCGATCAGCAGCGCCAGGAACGGGTGCAGCTTGAGCCACGTGGTGGCGACGACGATCAGTGCGACGACGCCGAGCAGGACGAGGACGAGATCCATGGGGCTCTCCCGGGGACGGGCGGCGGTGCGGGGTGCCGTCGCGTGACCCGGGCCACTGTAGTGGCGTGCCTCAGGCGCAGCGACCCTCGCCGAGCGCCTCCAGCCCGGCCAGGTCGCCCGGCCCCCACTCCAGCGGTCCGCTCGTGGGGTACATGAGCTCGTCGGTGTCGTCGACGTGGTCGAGCCCGACGAGGTGGGCGAGCTCGTGCAGGAGCACCGCCCGCGAGCGCTCGGAGTCGAGCGAGGCCAGCTGCGGGCCATCCAGCATCACCCGTCCGGTGGTGTATCAGCGGTGGTCGTCCTCCTCGCTCCACGCGCTGCCTGCCAGGCCGGCGACGGACGCCTCCAGCTCCACGAACTCGCCCGGGTCGGTCCACGAGACCTGCACGGGCTCCCAGTCGTCGCCCTCGCGCTCCGGCACCCAGTCCTGCTCGGGCGGATCCGTCGTGGTGCCCTCGAGACGGAAGGTCAGCCCGGTCAGCTCGGCCAGGTCCTCCAGCGCTGACGCCGTCACGGCCTCCGCGTCGTCCGGGCCGGTGCGGGTGTTCACCACGACGCGGATCGGGACGCAGGGGTCGTAGGTGACCGGCTGCTCGGAGTCGGCCTGGGTCTGCAGGAACGCGAACTGGCCGCCGTCAGGCCCTGTCTGAACGTCGGAGGGGTCGGCGACGGCCGAGGGATCGGCCGTGACGACGACCCCGGTGCTCTCGGGGTCCAGGACGATCTTCGCCATCAGGCCGCCCAGGACCACGAGGAAGACGCTGACCGCGATGACGGCGCGGCGTCTGGCCCGTCGCGGGGCGGTGCGGGTCGTCACCTCGACAGTGTGCCGGGTGGGCGGGCCCCGATCCGGGTGATGCACCGTTCAGCGGCGGCGCGACCGGACTCCAGGGCCGCGTGGACGTCCCGTTCCTGCTCATCGCCGATCCACGAGGCGAGGAACCCCGCAGCGAAGGCGTCGCCCGCGCCGGTGGTGTCCACCACCTCGGTCCGCGGGGCCGTCACCTGCTCGCGCACCGGTTCGCCGTCGGCCCCTCGCGCGACGAAGGCGGCACCCATCGGGCCGAGCGTGACCACCACGGCTCCGAAGCGGGAGGCGAGGGCGTCGAGGTCGACGTGGGGTCCGCGGGACTCGACCAGCACCCGCGCCTCCTCCAGGTTGGGCAGGAGCAGGTCGGCGCCCTCGACCCACTCCAGGAAGGTCGCGCCACCGCACGCACGGAGGAAGGAGACGGTGCTGGGGTCGATGCTCACTCCGATCCCGCGCTCCCGCGCCTCGGCGACGACGGCCTGGGCCACGGGGCGGGTTCCGGCGTCGAAGTAGCTGTACCCGGTCAGGTGCAACCAGTCGACGTCGTCCCAGGCCTCGGCCGGGACGTCGGCGGGCGCGAGGTTGGCGTTGGCGCCGCGATCGACGAACATCGTCCGCTCGCCTGACGCGTCCAGCTGCAGCACGATCGTGGCGGTCGGAAGGTCCGGGTCCCCGGCCACGAGCGCGCGCACCCCGTGCCCGACGAGGGCGTCCACGTGGCGCTGCACGCCGTCCACGCCGGCACGACCGACGAACGTGGCCTCCACCCCGAGGTGGCCCAGCCACGCCGCGACGTTGGCCGCCGACCCACCGGGGCGCATCCGGATCTCGGCGTTGGTGTCGCTCGCGGCCGTCGTGGCCTCCAGCGGCAGGACGCTGATGTCGTCGACGAGGTCGCCGAGCACCAGGACCCGCGTCAAAGCCTCGCCCAGGCCGTGGCGATCTCCGCGCCCACGCGGATGTTGTTCTCGACGATCGTGAGGTTGACGGCCAGGCTGCGGCCCGCCGTGAGCTCCACGATGCTGCTCAGCAGGAACGGCGTGACGTCCTTGCCCTCGACCTGCTTCTCACCGGCGCGCCGCAGCGCCTCCTCCAGCGCGCGGTCGTGCACCTCCGGGTCGAGCTGCTCGCTGACCGGCAGGGGGTTGGCGACGATGATCCCCTCGCACATCTCCAGCTGCTCGCGTGACTCCATCACTGCGGCGACGGCATCGGCGTCGGGCACCGACCAGTCCAGCGGCTGGCCCGAGGAGGACAGCCAGAAGCCGGGGAACTCCGCCGTGCCGTACCCGAGCACGATGACCCCCAGGCTCTCCAGCCGCTCGAGCGTCGCGGGGATGTCCAGGATCGACTTGACCCCGGCCGAGACGACCGTGATGGGCACCTCGGAGAGGGTCTTGAGGTCGGCGGACTCGTCGAAGCTCTGCGCGGCTCCGCGGTGCACGCCGCCGAGGCCACCGGTGGCGAAGACCCGGATGCCGGCCTGGTCGGCGATGAAGGACGTCGAGGCCACCGTCGTGGATCCGCTGCCCCCTCGGGCCAGGACCACGGGCAGGTCACGCATGCTGAGCTTGGGCAGGTCCTCGGTGGCCACCCGCTCGAGCTCGGACTCGGTGAGCCCTGCCCGCATCCGGCCGTCGAGCACGGCGACCGTCGCGGGGACGACCCCTTGATCACGCAGCAGCTGTTCGAAGCGGTGCGCTGCGTCGAGCGCCTCGGACTTCGGCAGGCCGTGGGAGATGATCGTCGACTCCAGGGCGACGACGGGGGTGCCGGAGGAGAGCGCGTCGGCGACGTCGTGGCTGACGCTCAGGGGAGTGTCGGACAGGGGCATCAGATGCTCGTCTGGTGGAAGTTGGCGTGGGAGCGGGAGGCGGTGGGCCCGCGCTGGCCCTGGTAGCGGGAGCCGTACTTCTGCGAGCCGTACGGGTGGTCGGCGGGTGAGCTGAGCCGGAAGAAGCACAGCTGGCCGATCTTCATGCCCGGGTAGAGCTTGATCGGCAGGGTGGCGACGTTGGCGAGCTCCAGCGTGACGTGGCCGGAGAACCCGGGGTCGATGAATCCGGCGGTGGAGTGCGTCAGCAGCCCGAGGCGCCCGAGCGAGGACTTGCCCTCCAGGCGGGCGGCGATGTCGTCGGGGAGGGTGACCTGCTCGTAGGTGGAGCCGAGGACGAACTCACCCGGGTGGAGCACGAAGGTCTCGTCACCGCTGGCCTCGAAGGTGCGGGTCAGGTCGGACTGGTCGGCCGCGGGGTCGATGTGCGGGTACTTGTGGTTGTCGAAGATCCGGAAGTACTTGTCCAGGCGGACGTCGATGCTCGAGGGCTGGATCATCTCGCGCTCGAGCGGCTCGAGCTGGACCCTGCCGGCGTCGAGCTCGGCGAGGATGTCGCGATCGGAGAGAAGCACGGTCAAACCCTAGTACGCCCGAGGTTCGTCGGAACAGGAACCGGTGCTGTCTCAGGGCCGTGAGACTTCGTGGTTAGAGTGGACCCACCACGCCGATGTAGCTCAGTGGTAGAGCGCTTGCTTCCCAAGCAAGATATGCGGGTTCGATTCCCGTCATCGGCTCCACGCCGCAGGCGTCCGACTCGATGACGGGAATCGAGTCGGGCCCCACCGACGCGGCGCCCCACCGCGGCGAAGCCGCCTCTGGGCGCCGCCCAGCGAGGGATCCCTTCATCGGCCCTCCCTGCGAAACCAACGTCGCAGGTCTCTTCGCGGCAATTGGGCGCGGCAGCGCTGGTACGGACCCGATTCAGCTCTTAGCTAAGGGAAGGTCGCTCAGTCGACGAGTCAATCTCTCTCGTTGATCCTCTGGTAGCAATTCACTCAATACAGACCAAGCTTCAAGCACACGCTCGGACGCCTCGCGCGCCCTCTCTCGTGCCGCATCGGCGCCGTACTCAGTGATTGCACCCATTCGCTCAAAACTCTTGGGATTAACCTCGGTGAACTTTTTCGATCCGTTCAGGTTGAGGCCCAAGTCATCGTTTTCTACATACAGCACCGTCGGCACCACGTCGTACACAGGGCTGAGCGCAGGATTCATCCCATCAGGGTAAAACATCGACCAATTCTTTAAGTGTGCGTCACCATTGCCCACCAGCACGTTTAGTACGATCCGATCGATAACCTCACCGACGGTTTCCACCCCTGCCAGTCGAGCCGAAACATTCGCCACGGCCTCGAAATTGGTGTGCGTGTACTTGACACCTGCGCGTGCGGTCGGAATGTGCAAAATTTGAGCGAACTCCTCCGCGTGGACACGCTGGTCATCGCCGAGCCGATCGAACCGTGCTACTGCAAATGACGACCTCCCAGTGGCCGCTCCCCAGCGCCCCAAGCCTTCGACGACGTTGGCGTCCACCAGCTCGACGGACGGAGTACGAATTCCCGCCTCGTCAGCGAGTTTCATGGCTGCGAATTCGGCTTCGGGCACCCCCTCAAATCCAATTCGAGCATCCGGCAGCTTCAAGATCATATTTCCCGCGCTGCCAGAAATCGGGACTGTCAATCCGCGGTCAGTCTTCTGGACTGAGAACTTCATTTGTAGGCCCGCGAGGCTAAACTTGAGCACTGGATCCGTGGCTTCTTCGTCCAGCTCCTCTCGGACCGCCTCGGGAACATGTGCCCCGACGTCTTGGTCCCACGGCAAGACGCGAACCGCTCCCGGCAGGTCATCGGCGCCGAGGATCGCCAAGAGCCTCAGTTCTGTTGACTCGCTTACTCCTGCTGCGGAAGCGACCGCCTGACGTAAACGTCCCTCGGGCAGCAAATGTGAAAACCAATGGGGGAGCGCAACACGAGTGCTTGGTTTCCACTCCCTCGGACGGTCCTCGAAAACTTGACCAAGTACAGGTCGCCGGGGGAGGTCCCAGTACTCATCTAGCGCTTCAAACCAGTTAGTATTGTTGCGACTTCGAAAGAGACCGACATCCACCCAGTCCCCCAATGGGCGCTGCAATTGCACTACCAAAGCATCGTCCGTCATCGCGCAGAGTCCGGGTCTGGGTCCGGGACAAGCAGAGTCGAAAGCGGCGGTTGCGATCTCATACCGGTTGCCAGTTTACTGTTTATTTTGTGCACGGTGATCTGTTCAACGTAGCGTGAACGAGCAAGCAAGAACGCGTCCAGTTCGCCGCTTCGGAGATGAGCCGCTGCTTCATCAGTGATTGCGTGGCTGATCAGCACTGCCCGGTCCTCGTGTCCGGATGGCAACGGCCAGTCGGGTAACCAGAAGCCGCGTGCACCTAGATTCGACCGCGCCTTCGGAACGAGATCGCCGATCGCTTCCACGCCGTGCTCGCGGAGAGCGTGGGCAATGTCTAGCGGTTTGCCCTCTGGGTCTAGAGGCTTGAGCGACGCGAGAGCAATTAGAGCGAGCCGTGCGTTGGCGTTATCCGTTCGGAAGGTCGTAAGGCCAAGCTGCCAGAGCTCTTGATCACGTACATGATCAAGCAAGAAACTGACGGCGGTGAACTCATCTGGCGCCAGATCTGGAAAGCGCTTCTTGGGATTTATGGATCGCACAGCACGGCGAAGGGACGGCGTCTGACCGCCTTCGCGGCCGTAGCCGTGGAGCCAGCCGCGCCACAGCCACCTCGACAGCAATTTAGTGATGGCCGATTCCGGCTCGGGATGTAAGTGGAAGAACGCAGCAAGCACAGGCAGTGGGAAACTCGAAGGCATCAGCAACTGATGTGCCACGCCCTCCTGTTGGATGAACCTAATGCTCTGGTCGAGAGCTCGCTCAGTTTGCTCGTACCAGTCTGCGGGATCTTCGCCCTCAGCGAACTCATCGTGGATGTCGCGTTGGACGTCGCCCCCGCGCATGGCCAACAGGCTCTGAACGACTCGATTCTCTGGGACCTGGCCGAAACCGGTGCGCTCCAACTCCTGAACAACGGTGGCAGGGCTGCCCGGCTCCGACTCATTCGCGAACAGCGCATGAAAGACCTGCGCCCTCGTGATCGGTTTTCCGGCACTGTTGACACGGTCGAATACCTCACGCAACAGACGTTCGTCGTTGCCCTCCACGATGTAGGCGGGTACGCGGTAGTCGCGGAGGGCTCCGCCCAACTCGTCAGCAAGTTCGAGGTCGCCGTCCTCAAGTTCGTCCCCGTGTTCCCGGAGCCAAGCGAGGAGGCTGCGCGACTCGAGCGTCTCGCGAACGGGAATTGATCGAGGGGGTGGCATTCCTCGGTTAGGCCCGACGAAACGGCGCTTTGCGATGTCGAAGTAGACCTCAAAGCGCTCGTCGACTTCGCGCGTACCCGACGTGAGCGCCGCAACCAGAGTGGTTATCCGCTGTTGGCCGTCAACGACCATCAGTGCGTCGTTGTTCGCGGGCGCTTGGAACGCAACGCCGCCGAACGACACCCGTTCGGCCTTGACCTCTTGCCGCCACAGCAACAATGTGCCGACCGGGAAACCTCTGTAAATACTGTCGAAGAGGCTCCTCACGTCAGACGCGTCCCAAACGAACGAACGCTGGAACTTAGGCACGCGCAGTCCGCCGGTCGATGCCAAATGGAGAAGTCGCGGAATATCATAAGTCGTTGAACTCGACATTGACCTGTCGAGCGGCGACGTGGCGACTGTCATGGCGTGTCCTTCTAGTAGTTGCTGTCGCCAGTCTTTCACGGAGTCACGACATCTGGCTCGAGCGTCACCACACGTGTGACCCGTTGATCGGTCGCTCGTTTTGCCGAGGCGGTTGCCCCTGACCGTGAGTCGCATCCGATTTGGTAGGGACGAGAACGTTTGCAAGACCACACTGCTTCAGTGTGTGCGGATGGACGCGGCTCCGTTGGCCGGGACAGCACCGCCCTGCTCGGCTGACACCTGCCGCAGGCCCAGGCAGTAGGAGCCTTGTCGCATCGGGCGATCGTCTCGGGCAGGCTGAGGCCATGACGTCACCGATGCCGTGGGTGGACCGGGCCACCCGCACCTTCTGGCGAGCCACCGGCCGCCCGGTGGACCTCCACAGGGACGAGGAGTGGCTGGCCGCCCCGATGCACCACGGCCCGAGCGTCGGCGACTCCTGGATGGCGGCGGCCGCCAAGGCTCTCGGAGGCTCCGTGAGCCACGACGTTGAGAGCGCCGGCCTCCTTCCCGACCTGGCCCGGCTCGACGGGCCGAGCTTCTCGGCGTCAGACGTCAGGCCCGAGGTCCGCCACTTCTACGAGCACACCTCGCAGTGGCGGATGGAGATCTGGACGCAGTGGAACCCCCTCCTCCAGCCCGGCGGTGAGCTCGTCACGAGGTTCTTCGGTCGCCGGGTCCAGCAGCTGGCGTTGCCCACCCGGCCTCTTGACGTCGCGCTCGGCACCGACAGCAGGGTGGTCCCCATCGTCGATGCCGACGGCGAGCAGCAGGCGGCCGGATGGATCCGGACGCTTCGGTCGACGGGCGACCACGTCTACAGCGGCTGCTACTCCGCCCGCCAGCTGCCTTCCTCGGACCAGACCGGCGTCCATGTGGCCTTCCCGCTGGAGGCCGGCAACGTCCAGGTCTTCCTCCGGCCTCGCGCCCTGCCGGACGGCTCGCTCGAGCTCAGCTCACCCGCCGGGACCTTCGGGGAGGACGGCGCCTACGTCGTCGTGGAGAAGGGCGGCCGCGCCCACGCCGCGAGAGTGCCGATCCACGAGAGGTTCCTGGTCTACGTCGATGCCGAGGGGGTGCTGCGGACCGATCACGAGCTGCGGCTGTGGTCGATGAGAGCGGTTCGGCTGCACTACAAGCTCACGCTCGCCCCGTGAGTCCGAGCCTCGCCACGCGGTAGGCCACGCCCACGGCCAGCACCGCCAGGCCAGCGACGATCGACCCCGGCGGCAGCGTGGCCACGAGCACGACGCACCCGGCTGCGCCGAGCACCTGCAGCACTCGCGGGAAGCGGCGGTGCTCCCTGCCCTGCGTGAACGCGGACAGGTTGGCGACGAGGTAGTAGAGCAGGACGCCGAGGGAGGAGAAGCCGATGGCCTCGCGCAGGTCGACGGTCAGTACGAGGACGCAGACCACCACCCCCAGCGCCAGCTCCGCACGGTGCGGGACGCGGTGCACCGGATGCACGGCGGCGAGCCACGGTGGCAGGTCAGCCTCTCGCGCCATCGCCAACGTCGTGCGCCCGACGCCGGCCATGAGCGCGAGCAGTGCGCCCAGCGCCGCGGCCGTCGCCCCGACGCGCACGACGGGCCCGGCCCAGTCCCCGGCGCCCGCCTCGGCCACCGCCACCAGCGGGGCCGGGTCACCGGCCACCCCCGCGGGCCCGAGCGCGGCGAGGACCGCCACGGCGACCGCGGCGTAGACGAGGACAGTCAGGGCGAGGGCACCGACGATGGCGCGGGGGATGGTCCGGGCCGGGTCGCGCACCTCCTCCCCCATCGTGGCGATCCGCGCGTACCCGGCGAAGGCGAAGAACAGCAGGCCCGCGGACTGCAGCACCCCGTACCAGCCCAGGTCGGCGTCGATGCGGGGCACGGCTCGGGCGGGCTCGGCGCCTGGGGCGACGAGGCCGGCGACGACCACCACGGCCAGCGACACCAGCGTCACCGCCACGACGACGCGAGTCGCGCGTGCCGTGCGGGTGACGCCGCGATAGGCGATGGCGGTCACCGCCGCGACGAGAACCACCGCGGCCGGCCGCTGCCAGTCCGCGGGAACCGCGTAGGCGACGACCGTCAACGCCATCGCGGCACAGCTGGCGGTCTTGCCGATGACGAACGCCCACCCGGCCAGGAACCCCCACCACGGCCCGAGCCGCTCACGGCCGTGGACGTACGTCCCGCCCGAGGTCGGGTACTGCGCGGCGAGCTGGGCCGATGCGGTCGCGTTGCAGTACGCCACGACGGCGGCGATGCCCAGGCCGATCAGCAGGCCCGAGCCGGCGGCCGCCGCGGCCGGCGTGAAGGCCGAGAAGATGCCGGCACCGATCATCGAGCCCAGCCCGATGAGCACGGCGTCGCCGGTGCCCAGGCGGCGGGCCAGCGACGGTTGCTCCGCGCTCACCCGCGCACCCCCCTGCCGCTCATGTCCCCATGATGGCAGTGCTCAGACCCCGGACCGCACCCCGAGCGTGAGCACCTCGGGAGCCTCGACGGGAGCGCCGCAACATCCGCCACCGACGCTCTCGGCCTCGTCGAAGTCACCGGACCCGCCGCAGACGCCCGACTCGGGCAGCACCAGCTCCACCGCCGTCGCGGCCTCGTGGTCGCCCGCGAGCTCGGCCACGACGGACCGGACCTGCTCGAACCCCGTCAGCGCGAGGAACGACGTCGCCCGGCCGTAGCTCTTCATCCCCAGCAGGTACAGACCTGCCTCGGGCTGGGCGAGCTCGGTGACGCCGTGCGGGTAGACCGTGCCGCACGAGTGCACGTTGGGGTCGATGAGCGGGGCGAGCAGACGCGGGGCCTGCAGGACGGGGTCGAGGTCGAGCCGGACCTCCGACAGCAGGCCGAGCTCCGGGCGGAAGCCGGTGAGCACGAGCACCTCGTCGACGTCGTCGACCGTCTGCCCGTCCTCGGACGTCAGCCGGAGCCGGCCGTCCTCCTGCCGGTCCACCGCGGCCGTCCGGAAGCCGGTCGACGTGCGCACCGCGCCGTCGCCGACCACGGCCTTGGCCTGGTCGCCGAGGGCACCGCGCTCGGACAGCTCGTCGTTCTCGCCACCGCCGAAGGCCGCGGCCGCGCTGGGGCGGCGCACGAGCCAGCTGACCAGGGTGGTGGGCTCTTCCTTGGCCAGCCGACCGAGCGCGATGAGCGCGGTCTTGGCCGACGCGCCGGTTCCGGCCACCACGACGTGACGCCCGGCGTAGCGCTCGCGAGCGGCCTCGTCGCCGAAGTCAGGAACGCGGTAGGCGATGCGGTCGACGTGGGCGCGCTCCCCCGCGGCCGGCAGGCCGTCCGAGCCGAGTGGATTGACGCCGGCCCAGGTGCCGGACGCGTCCAGGACGGCGCGGGCGGCGATGCGCTCCTCACCCGACGCGCTGCGCACGTGCACCGTGAACGCCGAGGACTCCCGCCCGGAGTCCACCACCAGGTCCCGGCCGAGGCGGGCGACGCCGGTGACCTCGTGGCCGTACCGCACGACGCCGAGCGCGTCGGCCAGCGGCTGCAGGTACTGCTCGGCCCAGTCGCCGCCCGTGGGATAACGCGCGGGCTTGGGGGCGTCCCAGTCGCGCGACTCCAGCAGTCGCCGTGCCGCCGGATCCACGACCTCCGACCACGGCGAGAACAGCCTGACGTGCGACCACTCCCGCACAGCGGCGCCCGCCGTGGCACCACGTTCCAGCACGACGACATCCAGACCTCGTTCCCGCAGGTGCGCCGCGGCGGCCAGCCCGATGGGCCCGGCCCCGATGACCACGACCGGAAGGTTCGCCACATCCGCTGCCATGGTTCAGCCCTCCGTCGCCGGGACGTCGAGCGAGGCGAGCAGCTTCTCGACCCGCGCTCGAACCTCGTCGCGCACCTCGCGCACGACGTCCAGCCCCTGTCCGGCGGGGTCGGTCAGCTCCCAGTCCTCGTAGCGCTTGCCGGGGAAGAACGGGCACTCGTCGCCGCAGCCCATCGTGATGACGACGTCGGAGACGCGCACGGCGTCCTCGGAGAGCTTCTTGGGCTGCTCTCCGGCGATGTCGATGCCGAGCTCGGCCATCGCCTCGACGGCGACGGGGTTCACCTGGTCGCCGGGCATCGATCCCGCCGAGAGGACCTCGACGCTGCCGGCGGACAGCTCGCGCAGGAAGCCCGCGGCCATCTGGGACCGGCCGGCGTTGTGCACGCAGACGAACAGGACGGTGGGTCGGGACACGCTCATGGTGACTCCTTCGGTTCTCAGAGGTCGAGGTCGCGCAGCAGCGCGGTGATGCGGGTCTGGATGTCGTCGCGGATGTCGCGCACGGCCTCCAACGAGGCTCCGTCGGGGTCGGCGACCTGCCAGTCCTCGTAGCGCTTGCCGGGGAAGTACGGGCACTCGTCGCCGCAGCCCATCGTGACGATCACGTCAGCGGCGCGGACGACCGTGTCGGCCAGCGGCTTCGGGTACGCCTCGGTGAGCTCGATGCCGCGCTCGGCGAGGGCCTCGACCACGACGGGGTTGATCTCCCCGGTCGGCCTGGACCCCGCGGAGCGGACGTGCACCTTGCCGGGCGCGAGGTGCGCGGCCAGGGCGGCGGCGATCTGCGAGCGACCCGCGTTGTGCACGCACACGAACAGCAGCTCCGGCACGAACTTCGCCGTCCTGCCGTCGGCCTGTGCCGACGCAACGAGCAGCTCGGAGGCGTAGCGCTTGACCAGCACGGGCAGATAGGTGGTCACCGTAGCCGTGGGCTCTAGCGCCCGGGAGGCGCGGTCGACGGCGTCGGCGACCTCGTCGGTGGTGAAGACGCCGTCGAAGTCATAGCTCAGCTCCTCCAGGAGCCGTGCCGTGTCCACGGGAGACGAAGAAGTGGTCATGTGGAAGCTCCTTGCGCAGAGGGGAAGAACTTGCGGGCCCACAGGGCCACGTAGACCAGGCCCACCAGGACCGGGACCTCGATGAGCGGTCCGACGACGCCGGCCAAGGCCTGTCCGGACGTGATGCCGAACGTGCCGATGGCGACGGCGATCGCCAGCTCGAAGTTGTTGCCGGCGGCGGTGAACGCCAACGTGGCGCTCTTGGCGTAGCCCAGCCGGAGCTGTCGTCCCAGCACCATGCCCAGGGCGAAGGTGATGGCGAAGTAGGCCAGCAGCGGGATGGCGATCCGCACGACGTCCAGCGGGTTGCTGGTGATCGCCTCGCCCTGCAGCGCGAACAGCAGGACGATCGTGAACAGCAGGCCGTAGAGCGCCCACGGGCCCAGCCGCGGCAGGAACGTCTCCTCGTACCACTCCCGGCCCTTGACGCGCTCGCCGATGACCCGGGTCAGGAAGCCGGCCAGCAGCGGGATGCCGAGGAAGACCAGGACGCTGGCCGTGATGGCCCAGAGGGAGAACTCAGCGCTCGTGGTCTCCAGGCCCAGCCAGCCCGGCAGGGTCTGCAGGTAGAACCAGCCGAGAGCGGCGAAGGCGAAGACCTGGAAGACGGAGTTGATGGCCACCAGCACGGCGGCAGCCTCACGGTCGCCGCAGGCGAGGTCGTTCCAGATCAGCACCATCGCGATGCAGCGGGCGAGCCCGACGATGATCAGCCCGGTCCGGTACTCCGGCAGGTCCGGCACGAGCAGCCAGGCCAGGGCGAACATCAGGGCCGGGCCGACGATCCAGTTGAGCGCCAGCGATGCACCGAGGAGGCGTCGGTCGCCGGTCACGCGAGCGGTCTCGCTGTAGCGGACCTTGGCCAGGACCGGGTACATCATCACCAGCAGTCCGATGGCGATCGGCACGGAGACCGAGCCGACGGTGAAGGAGTCCAGCGACTCGACGAGCTGGGGCCAGACCCGGCCGAGCAGCAGGCCCAGGGCCATCGCCAGCAGGATCCAGACCGGCAGGAACCGGTCCAGGCGGGACAGCCTCGCCACCACCGCGTCATCGGGTCCGCCGCGTGGGGCCTCGTGCACGACGTCGCTCACGTGTCTCCTCGATCGTGTTCATCTCGCGTCCATGTTCATCGACGAACGTCGATGCAAGAAGCGAACCGCATTCATCGACAGTTGTCAATGCGTCGGGCATACTGGCCCCATGACCGCCTCGCTGCCCACCGCCGATCTCGCCTGCTGCGTCACCGGCCCAAGCGGTGGTCCAGGCGGCGGCATGGACGGCGAGGCCGCCGGCAGCCTGGCCGGGCGCTTCAAGGCACTCGGCGACCCGACCCGGCTGCGGCTGCTCTCGATCATCGCCGCGCAGCAGGAGCACGAGGCGTGCGTGTGCGACCTCACCGAGCCGATCGGCCTCACCCAGGGCACGGTCTCGCACCACCTGAAGGTCCTCGTCGACGCCGGCCTGGTCACCCGCACCCGTCGGGGCACCTGGTCCTTCTACGCGCTCGTCCCCGGCGCCCTCGACGAGCTCGCCGCGGCCCTGGGCACGCCGAGCTGACTCACAGCTCGACGTCGGCGGCCAGGACCCCGAGCTCGAGGTCCGGGTTCGCCCGCTCGACCGAGCGGAGCCGCCACTTGTCGGTGAACAGCGCCAGCGCGACGCCGTCGCTGCGCTCGAAGGTCTCGACGCCCGACAGCCCGGCGAGCACCGGCCGGTCCGCGCTCGCCAGCTCGCGCGCCAACGAGTAGGGCAGCGACTCCAACCGCGTCTCGGCCTTGAACTCGTGCAGCAGACGGTCCTGCACGACCTCGAACTGCATCGGGCCGACGGCTGCCAGGACCGGCGCCTGGTCACCCCGGAGCTCCGAGCGGAGCACCTGCACGACGCCCTCGGCGTCCAGCTGCTCGATGCCGCGGCGGAACTGCTTGTAGCGTCCCGTGTCGACCGAGCGGACGGCGGCGAAGTGCTCGGGAGCGAACTTGGTCACGGCAGGGAACTCGACCTTCTCCCCGGGCGCGCGCAGGGTGTCACCGATCCGCAGTCCTGACGCGTTGACCAGTCCGATGATGTCGCCGGGCAGGGCGAGGTCGGCCGTCGTGCGGTCCCGGCCGAACATGCTCTGGGCGTACTTCGTGGCGAAGGGCTTGCTGGTGGCGGCGCGCTCCACGACCTCGCCGCGCTCGAAGACCCCGGAGCAGATCCGGGCGAACGCGACGTGGTCGCGGTGCGCCTTGTCCATCCCGGCCTGCACCTTGAAGACGTACGCACTGAAGGGTGCGTCCACCGGTCGGGGCTCGCCGGTCACATCAGGCCGGGCCGCCGCCGGTGGCGCGATGTCCACCAGGACCTCGAGCAGCTGCGCGACGCCGAAGTTCAGCAGGCTGGCCGCGAACAGGACCGGGCTGGTGGCTCCGGCGAGGAACGTCTCCTGGTCGTGGACGAGGTCGTCGGCCTCGAGCAGCTCCGCGCCCTCGACGGCGTCCTGCCAGTCCACCCCCATCAGCTCGCGGGCCTCGTCGTCCTCGAGCACACGCTCCCCTGCGACCGTGGCGCCACCGGCAGTGCGCTCGTAGAGCAGGGTGCGGCCGGTGCGGCGGTCGAGCGCGCCCTTGAAGTCACCGGCGATGCCGATCGGCCACGTCACCGGCGTCGGCACGATGCCGAGCCGCTGCTGCACCTGGTCCAGCAGCTCCAACGGGTCCAGGCCCGGGCGGTCCCACTTGTTGACGACGGTGATCACCGGGATGCCGCTGCGTCGGCAGACGTCGAAGAGCTTCAGCGTCTGCGGCTCCAGGCCCTTGGCGGCGTCCAGCACCATGACCGCCACGTCGACGGCGGCGAGCACGCGGTAGGTGTCCTCGGAGAAGTCGGCGTGACCGGGCGTGTCCACGACGTTGATGACGTGGTCGCCGTACTCCATCTGCAGCGCCGTGGACGAGATGGAGATGCCGCGTGCCTTCTCCATCTCCATCCAGTCCGAGACGGTGGCACGACGCCCGGCCTTGCCGTGCGTGACGCCGGCCTCGCCGATCATCTGCGTGTGCAGCGCAAGCGCCTCGGTCAGCGTCGACTTGCCGGCGTCGGGGTGCGAGATGATGGCGAACGTCCGCCGCCTGCGGGCCTCTCGCACGATGTCCATTCCTCGACCCTAACGTTGCTGGAGAGTGGTCCCGTCCCCGCGCCCGCGCCGGTCACAACGGTCCCAGGACGGTCGGCGGGCTCGCCGTCAGCTCGAGCGTCTCCAGCACCGTGAGCAGCTGGCGCTCCTCGAAGCGGAAGTGGCTCTCCATGATCGCAGCGATGCCCTCCAGGTGCCGGTCGAGCTCCGCCGGCGTGGCCGAGCGCTCGACGGCGTCGGCCAGCCCCTGCAGCAGGTGGTCGATCATCGAGTGGTCCTGCTGCAGCGAGCGCAGCACCGGCGCCAGCTCCGGATGAGCGGCCTCGATCGCCGGGAAAAGGGTTCGGTCCTCGCCCCGGTGGTGCGCGTCCAGCGCAGTGCAGAACCCGTGGCAGTACAGCAGCAGGTCCCGAGTGGCACTCTCGCCCAGATCACCGTCGCGCAGCGACGCACGGGTCACCTCCAGCGCCTCGCGCAGGCGCTGGTGCACCCTGCGGAGCTCGCTGCTCCAGGCCGTCAGCCTGGTCGTCTCGCGCTCAGTCACGCGAGAACGAAGGGGACGACGTCATGGTCGACTCCTTCCGTCCGGCGCCTCCATGCCTGGCACGGTCTGCCACCGGCACGCGACGTTGCCGTCAGACTATCCCCCTCGGTCAGGTGACCTTCACCACCCTCACTCCGGAACGACGCTGCCGAGGTGGACCCAACCCTCACCCTACGGTAGAGTGCAGTGTGCGCCGCGAGGCCCCGGATCACGCATCCGGCACCGGGCAACCAGCCGCCTCGCGGCTCGTCCATGCCGGCGTGGCCCTGCCCCGCTCCCGACCGGCTCGTGCGCCACGAACCCCTTCTTCTCCTGCTTGCTCGAACGGAGCCTCATGCCCTCTCCCGCTCGCCCCCGGGAGGCCGACTCCACGGACAGCGTCCGCTCCGCCCTGCGCTCACCCCGCATCCTGCGCACGGAGGTGCTCGCCGGGCTCGTCGTCGCCATCGCCCTCATCCCCGAGGCGATCGCCTTCTCGATCATCGCCGGCGTCGATCCCCGTGTCGGGCTCTTCGCCTCCTTCACGATGGCCGTGACCATCGCCTTCACCGGCGGTCGGCCCGCGATGATCTCCGCCGCCACGGGCGCGGTCGCCCTGGTCGTCGCCCCCGTGGCCCGCGAGCACGGACTCGACTACCTGCTCGCCACCGTGGTCCTCGGCGGGATCATGCAGCTCGTCCTCGCCCTGCTCGGCGTCGCCAAGCTGATGCGGTTCATCCCACGTTCGGTGATGGTCGGCTTCGTCAACTCCTTGGCGATCCTCATCTTCCTCGCCCAGGTCCCGCACATGGTCGACGTGCCGTGGCTGGTCTACCCGATGATCGGCGCCGGCCTGGCGATCATGGTCGCGCTGCCGAGACTCACCAGGACCGTCCCGGCACCCCTCGTGGCGCTCATCGTGCTGACCGCCGTCACCGTGGCCTTCGCCCTGACGGTCCCCGACGTCGGCGACGAGGGCAAGCTGCCCGACAGCCTGCCGTTCCTCCTGATCCCCGACGTCCCGCCCACGTTGGCGACGCTGCAGATCATCGCTCCGTACGCCCTCGGCCTGGCGCTCGTCGGGTTGATGGAGTCGCTCATGACGGCCAAGCTCGTCGACGACATCACCGACACCCACTCCGACAAGTCCCGCGAGGCCCGCGGCCAGGGCATCGCGAACGTCGTCACCGGCTTCTTCGGCGGCATGGGTGGCTGCGCGATGATCGGCCAGACGATGATCAACGTGAAGGCCTCCGGCGCCCGCACCCGGATCTCGACCTTCCTGGCCGGCGTCTTCCTGCTCGTGCTCGTGGTCGGCATGGGCGACCTGGTCGCCATCATCCCCATGGCCGCCCTCGTGGCCGTGATGATCGTCGTCGCCGTGTCGACCTTCGACTGGCACAGCATCCACCCGTCGACCCTGCGCAGGATGCCCAAGAGCGAGACGTTCGTGATGGTCTCGACCGTCGCCGTCGTGGTCGTGACGCACAACCTCGCCATCGGCGTGATCGTCGGCGTGATCGTCGCGATGGTCATGTTCGCCCGACGCGTCGCACACTTCAGCGAGGTCGTGGTGGTCGACCAGCCCGACCCCGGAGTCCGCGTCTACAAGGTGGTGGGCGAGCTGTTCTTCGCCTCCAGCAACGACCTCGTCTACCAGTTCGACTACGCCGGCGACCCGGACCGCGTCGTCATCGACATGTCCGAGTCACACATCTGGGACGCCTCCACCGTCGCCGCGCTCGACGCCATCGAGACCAAGTACGCCGCCAAGGGCACGTCGGTCGACATCCGTGGTCTGAACGACTCGAGCCTGGACCGCCATCGCCGTCTCGCCGGCCACCTGGGCGCCGGGCACTGACGCATCCCCGGCGCGGTGACGGTCAGTCGTCGTGCCGGGCGCGGACGTCGTCGAGCATCGAGGCGAACTCCCGGGCCCGCTCGGCACGCTCCAGCAGGCGGGAGAGTCGCTCGTCCACGACGTCGCGGACGGCGACCACCTGCTCCACCGCCCCCCGCCGGGCCTCCTGCGAGGACCCGTCGTCGTCCAGCAGGTCCAGGCTGACGAGGATGCCGGCGATCTCCTCGACGGTGAAGTCCAGCGGCTTCATCGCCTTGATGAGCTTGAGCCGCTCCACCGTGACGTCGGAGTACAACCGGAACCCACCGGCGCTGCGTGCATCCGGCGTGATGAGTCCGGCCTCCTCGTAGAAGCGGATGGTGCGCAGGCTCAGGCCGACCCGGTCGGCCACCTCGCCGATCTTCATCCGTTCGTCCACGACGTCCTCCGCCCTCAGTCCGTGCGGGAGACTCTAGCGACGGAGCAGCCAGGCGAGCGTGGCGAGCACCCGTTCGGGCTGCTCCAGCGCGGCGAGGTGTCCGGTGCCGCCCAGCACGTCGAGCCGGGTGGGGAGGTGGTCGGGCCGGCACGCGCGCAGGGCCGCTGCGACGGACGGCAGCGTGGCGAGGTCCTCGTCGCCGAAGACGAGCTGGACCGGCCCGTCGAAGGCGGCCAGCACGTCGGTGGTGTCGTGCCGCGAGGCGATGGCACGGGCGAGCCAGGCGACGCCGCGGGGGTCCGCACCCGCGATGAGGCTGGTCAGCTCCCGCTCCAGCTCCGGCTGCTCGCGGCGGGCGGTCGCCCCGAGACCCTCCTGCGCGCTGGCGGCCACGACGTCGGTGCTGCCGGAGGCCTCGAGCTCGTCGGCGTCACGGCGCCGGCCGTCCGGATCGTCGGGGGCTCCCGTGCGCGTCGTGGTGCTGCCCAGCACGAGAGCCGCGAGCCGCTCGGGCGCGGACTCGGCCAGCTGCAGGGCGACGTACCCGCCGGTCGAGACCCCGAACACCGTCACCCGGTCCAGGCCCAGGTCGTCCAGCACGTCGAGCACCAGGTCCGCCACCACCGACATCGACGGAGCGTCGGCCGGCACGGGACTGCCGCCCAGGCCCGGCAGGTCGACCGAGATCGGTCGCCAGGCCCGTCGGGCCGGCGACACGAGACGACGCCACGTCGTGCCGTCCAGCGGGAACGCGTGCAGCAGCACGAGCGGCGGTCCGTCACCGCCGTGGTCGTGCCGAGCCAGGCCCATGCCGCTCCCCTCCTCCGTGGAGCACCATCGTCGCCCGGCCGGAGCGGGCTCGCACGGCCACGCCGCCGAGATGCGGAACCGGCAGACGCCCCGTTCACTGAGAGCTGCGGCGACGACCCGTCACCCGCGCACCCGATCGGGAGGACACCCATGGACCTCGGCATCGCCGGACGCACCGCACTCGTGACGGGGGCGGACTCCGGCATCGGCTGGCACACGGCCCAGATGCTGCTGGACGAGAGCGTCACCGTCGTGGTCAGCGACAAGGAGGCCGACGCCCTGGCCGAGTCGGCGGCGACGCTCCGGGCTCCCGAGGGCGCGCTGCACCAGGTGGCCGCCGACCTCGACACCCTGGAGGCCGTCGAGCAGCTGGAGCAGGACGTGCGCGCTGCCGTCGGCTCCATCGACATCCTCGTCCACGGCGCCGGCGTGACCGGGGCCCAGGGCATGTTCCACGAGATCGACGACCGGGGCTGGGTGGACACGTTGACCACCGACCTGCTCGCCCCCGTGCGGGTGACCCGCGCGTTCATCGGCGCGCTGCGCGAGGGCGGCTGGGGTCGCATCGTCTACCTGACGTCGGAGGACGCGACCCAGCCCTACGACGACGAGCTCCCGTACTGCGCGGCCAAGGCCGGGGTGCTGTCCTTCGCCAAGGGGCTCTCCCGCAGCTACGCCTCCGAGGGACTCCTGGTCAACTGCGTCTCGCCGGCCTTCATCCGCACCCCGATGACCGACGCGATGATGACCAAGCGGGCCGACGAGCTCGGTGTCACCTTCGACGAGGCCGTCGAGTCGTTCCTGGCCGAGGAGCGTCCGTTCATGGAGCTGGGACGTCGCGGCGAGCCCGAGGAGGCGGCTGCCGTGGTCACGTTCCTGTGCTCGGAGCGCGCCAGCTTCGTCAACGGCTCGGAGTACCGGGTCGACTCCGGCTCCGTCGCGACGATCTGAGCCGCGCGGCTACTGGGGGATCCGCGCAGCCAGCTCCGCGGCGTCGCCCTGCTCACCGATGAGCGCCCGCGCGGCGTCCCGGGCATCCTCGCCGCCCTCCTCCTCCGCGTCCCACAGCAGCACGCCGGCCACGGCACCGTCGTCGAGGTACAGCACGACGCTGGAGCCCGAGTCGCGCTCGTCGATCACCGTCTCCAGGCTCGAGTCGAGCGTGCCCACGGCCTCGAAGCGCACGCCGAGGACGGCGGAGTAGAAGTAGGGCGTGTGGTCGTAGACCTGGTCGTCGCCGGCCATGATCCGGCCCACGACGTCGCCCATCGTGGTGGCGTTGTCGACGTGCTCGACACGGCTGCGGCCCAGGCGCACGTCGGGGTACTGCGCGACGTCCCCGGCTGCCCAGACGCCCGGCGCGCTCGTGGCCAGCCGCTCGTCGACGACGATCCCGCCGTCCTCGGCCATCTGCAGGCCGGCGGCCGCTGCGAGGTCGCCGGCCGGCTCGATGCCGAGCCCGACGACGACGGCATCGGCGTCCAGCGTCGAGCCGTCGTCGAGTGTCAGCCGCACCCGGTCGTCACGGTCCTCGCCGCGCTCCACGGTCGAGCCACCCTGCACGTCCACGCCCGCGTCGAGGAACCGCTGCTCGTACGCCGCCGCGATCGGCGCCGGGAACTTCGAGGCGTTGAGCGTCCGCTCCGGGTGGTGCAGCGAGACCGTGCAGCCGTTCTGCACGAGGGCCGCGGCGATCTCGGTGCCGATGAAGCCACCGCCGACGACGGCGACGTACGGCGCGGAGCGCGAGAGCCGTCGCAGCTGGTGGTAGTCCGTCAAGGTCCGGAAGTACACGACGCGGTCGCCGGGCTCCAGGCCCTCGACACGGGTCGGGTGGCCTCCGGTGGCGATGAGCAGCCGGTCGTAGGGGAAGCGCTGACCGTCCGACGTCGTCACGACGCGGTCCTCGAGGTCGAGCCCGTCGACCCGGGCGTCGAGCACGAGCCGGGCACCTGACTCCTCGGCGGTGTGCAGGTCGGCGTCCTCGAGCGTGAAGTCCGGGTCGGTCCAGAGCTTCTTGGACAGCGCCGGCCGGGGCACGGGCGACGTCGGCTCCTCACCGACGAGCACGATGTCCGCCGACTCGTCCACGGCCCGGATGCCCTTGGCCGCGGCATCGCCCGTCATGCCGGCACCGATGATCACGTACGTCGTCTGGTCACTCATTCCTCCAGCGTGCGCGAGGTCGCGCGGGACCGCACGCCCACGGGAGCGGCCGTCATCCCTCGCGGATGGTCATGGAGAGGATCCGGTCACCCGTGGTCACGAAGGTGAAGCGGCTGCGGCCGTTCGCGTGGGTGCTGCGCCAGTCGCCGACCACGTCGACGGTCTGCCCGTCCACCTGCACCTCCTCGGGGGTCAGCACTCCCTGTGCGCCGATGAACTCACCGTCGCTCCACCCCTTGATCGCCTCGCGGCCCGTGAAGACACGGCCCCAGTCGTCGACGAAGCCGTCCTCGGCGAAGGCTGCGAGGAAGCCCTCCTCGTCGTGGCGGTTGACCGTCGCGACGAAGGAGGCGACGGGCTCGGGAAGGTCGGTCATGCGTGCTCCTCAGCAGGTCGTGGGAAGGACTCCGGGCCACCAGCATGGCCGGTGGCGCCGGTGTTGTCGATGGTGGGGAACCGCCGTGCAGGCGACGTGTGACGATCACCTGAACACTGCGTGACGCCGGCCGGTCACCGTGCCGCCCGGCCGCCACGCTGGCACCCTCGGACTCATGACGGAGATGCTCCAGCGCGCACCGGCGCTCCCCTTCGCCTACTCCAACCACAGCAACCGTCCTCCCGGTCCCGTCGTCACCCGGCTCGCCCGGGTCGTGCCCGGTGTCCACGACGTCATGAGCCAGGTGGCTCCCTACGCGGCCTGGTGGGAGGCCAGCAACCGGCGCGCGCTGGCGTCCGACCGACCGCTGTGGATCGTGCTCGGCGACTCCCTCTCGCAGGGCATCGGCGCCACGGCCCCGGACCGGGGGTGGGTCGGACTGATCGCCGAGGACCCGCCGCCGACCCTGCGGGACGCGGCTGTCGTCAACCTCTCCTTCAACGGTGCTCGGGTCCTCGACGTTCTCGAGCGCCAGCTGGCCGCGCACGACGTGCTGCGCCGGCACCACGACGTCGCCAGGGTGACGCTGCTCATCGGCAACAACGACCTGATGAGCCCACGCTGGTGCCGGGACCTCGCTCCGTCGATGGCGCGGCTGCTCGAACGAGTCCCCGACGGCACGGTCGTGGCCACGCAGCCGGGGATGCAGCGCTCGGCCCGGGCCTTCAACGCCGTCGTCGACGAGACCGCGGCACGTCGTGACCTGACGGTCGCCGACTTCCGCATCCCGCACCTGCGCGACTTCCTCGGCCGACTGGGGCGCGACTTCTTCCACCCCAACGACCGTGGGTACTCCCAGATGGCCGAGGTCGTCCACGCGGTCCTGTGAGCGCACTCATTCGGAGATCGCCGTGGCGCTCCTCGACATCGCCAGCGTGCGCCGCGCCGATCGCACCGTGGCACGGTCCACCATCCGGCCTTGTGCGTCAACCACGACCTCGCTGCCCTGTACCGCCGCCTGCTCGAACAGCCCGATCATCGCCTCGGCGTCCTCGACCTCGCGATCGGTGGGGGTGAAGACCTCGTGCACCGCAGAGATCTGCGCCGGATGGATGCAGGCGCGCCCGACGAAACCCTGCCGTCGTGCACGGAGCGTCGACGTCGCCAGCGCCTCGACATCCTTGATGACGACCGAGACCGGCGCCACCGGCGGATCGATCCGGGCCTCGACACTCGCCGCCACCAGCATCGCCCTGGGCCAGTCAGTCTCGCGCTCGTCCTGCCCCGGCTGCACGCCCAGCTCTGCGCACAGGTCGTACTCGCCGAGCTGCAACCGTGAGACTCCGTCGACCGCGGCGAGCGCACGCACGTCGAACAACGCTCCTGGTGTCTCGACGAGCGGGCTCAGCGCCCAGTCGTGGCCGCTGCCGGTGAGGATGCCTCGAGCGCGTGTGAGCCCTGCGGCGTCAGCCTTGGCGAGCATGATTCCGTCAAGATCGCCGAGCTCGACGAGTGCGGCGAGGTCCTCCTCCCCGAGCGGTCCGGGATTGATCCGTACCCACACCTCGGTGTCCCGCACCCTCGGGAGCGAGGCGATCCACTCCGTCGTCCACCGGCGCGCCTGCTCCTTGGCGTCAAGCGGAACGGCGTCCTCGAGGTCGACGATGACGGCATCCGCCTCGCTGGCGTACGCCTTCGGCATCCGCTCGGGCGAGACCCCCGGGACGTAGAGGTAGGACCGGGGCAGGACGTCAGCGTTCATCCGACGCTCGCCCGCCCCGAGACCAGCGCCTTGGCCACCACGGTACGCAGGACGTCATTGGTCCCCTCACCGATGCTCATCAGCGGTGCGTCACGGTAGAGACGTTCGATCTCGTACTCCTTGGAGAAGCCATAGCCGCCGTGCACCTTCATGGAGTCGACGGCGGCCTCCATCGCCGCCTCGGAGGCGAAGATCTTGGCCATGCCGGTCGCTGCGTCGGCGCGTCCCTTGGACACGCTGTCCGCGGCCCAGTAGGCCATCAGTCGCGCGGCCTGCAGATTGGTCGCCATCGTGGCGAGCTTGAGCTCGATGGCCTGGAACTCGTTGATCGGCTGGCCGAAGGCCTCGCGCACCTTGGAGTACTCCAGCGCCTCGTCGAAGGCTCGCTGGGCGACCCCGACGGATCGGGCCGCGATGTTCACGCGTCCCCACTCCAGAGCCGAGAGGGTCTGCTTCATGCCGGACCCCTCGACGCCGCCGAGCAGGTTCTCGACGGGTACCCGCACGTTGTCGAGCAGCACCTCGCACGACTCGGGGCCCTTGTAGCCGAGCTTGTCGATGTCCTTGAGAACCTCGAACCCGGGAGTGCCCTGCTCGACGAGCAGCACGCTCATGCCCTTGTGCCTGGGATCGGCCGTCGGGTCGGTCTTGCAGATGACCGGCAGCGGATTCGCGAAGCGGGCGTTCGTGATCCACATCTTGGTGCCGTTGATGACGTACTCATCGCCCTCGAGCCGGGCAGTGGTCCGGATGCCCTGCATGTCCGTGCCCGCCCCGGGTTCGGTGAGACCCAGTCCCGTGCGCCGCTCGCCGGTCGCCAGCTCAGGAAGGTACCGCTTCTTCTGCGCCTCGGTACCGTGCATGGCGACCATCCGGCAGGACAGCGAGTGGCTGCCGAGGATGCCCGCGATACCCATCCAACCGCGGGAGAGCTCCTCGAAGACGATGGCGAAGGAGACCGCGTCGAGGTCGAGCCCGCCGTACTCCTCCGGGACGGTCATGCCGAACAGGCCGAGGTCGGCGAGTCCCTGGACGATCTCCGTCGGGTAGCGCCCCGACTGCTCCCACTCGCGCGCAACTGGGATGATCTCGCGATCGACGAAGTTTCTCAGGACGCGACGGAAGTCCTGCTGCTCCTGCGTGAACTCAAAGTCCATGGTCATTACCTCTCTGCCTGTGGCGTGCCGCCCGGCCGGACGGCAATGTCATTCGTGATGCCCGCGGTCTACTTGGCAGCGCCCTCGATCTCACGGGGGGTTGGCTCGGCCTGCGGTGCGTGGTCGACCCGCTGCCCGGGGGCCTCGCCGAAGGCACCGGTCGTGCGCAGCCGCTCGATGCGCTCGTCGTCGTACCCTGCGACGTCCTTCAGGACGTAGGCCTGGTCCTCGTTCCGCGTGGGTGCCCGTCGGTACTGCGGCGTCTCCGTGCCCACCCGCACGGGCGAGGCCACCTGTCGCACCGTCCCCCACCGGGGGTGCTCGGTCTCCACGACCAGGTTCCGGGCTCGGGTGTGCTCGTCGTCGAGCGCCTGGCCCACCGTGTTGATCGGCGCGCAGGGAATCGCCGCGTCGGACAGCTCCGCGATCCACGACTCGACACCGCGGGTGCGAAACTCTGGCTCGAGCAGCGCGATGAGCTCGTCCTGGTTGCGCTGGCGGTCGGCGAAGGTCGCAAACCGGGGGTCGGTCGCCCACTCCGGACGACCGAGGACCGCGGCGAGTCGGTGCCAGAACTTCTCCTTGGCGCAGCCCACCACCATCCATCCGTCGGCCGCCTCGAAGGCCTGGAACGGCACGAGTGAGGGATGGGCGGAGTGACGGGTGCGCACCGGCTCGAAGCCTGCGTTCAGGTGCCACGCAGCGGGATAGTTGAGCATCGAGATCGCGGTGTCGTACAAGCTGACGTCGCAGTCCATGCCGATTCCGTCACGACGGGCCGCGTGCAGACCGGCCAACAAGGAGAGCGCCGCCACGTACCCGCCGGAGTAGTCCACCAGGGACAGGCCGGACTTGGTGGGCGGGCCACCGGGTTCACCGGTGATGTCCATCCACCCGGCGAGGCCCTGCAACACGTAGTCGTACCCGGGTTGCTTCTGACGAGGGCCGGTCATGCCGAAGCCAGTCAGGGAGCAGCAGACGATCGCCGGGTTGAGGTGCTTCAGATCGTCATAGGTGATGGCGATCTTCGCCGGGACGTCGCCGCGCAGGTTGGAGTAGACGACGTCGGCGTTGCGAACGAGGTCCTCAAAGACCGTCCGGCCCTCGGCGCTGGTGATGTCCAGGGAGAGGCTTCGCTTGTTGCGGTTGAAGGCCTCGAAGAACAGCGAGTCCTCGTCCTCGGCGTACGGGGGCACGTACCTGCCGACGTCACCTCCCGACGTGGGCTCCTCGACCTTGATCACCTCGGCTCCGAGGTCAGCCAGGTGCACGCTCCCCCAGGGTCCGGCTCCGTACTGTTCGATGGCGATGATGCGAACGTCCTGCAGCGGCAGCATGGTCACTCCTTTCCGGCACTCAGGCCGATGTCGCGGGGTCGACGATGGGCTTGGCAGCCTTCGGGAACAGACCCTGCAGCTGCTCGGAGCCGCGACGGTGGACGAGGAACGTGCGTAGGAACGAGCAGACCTCGATGCCGTCCTGGTTCAGGGTGCGCGTCTTGACCGTGACGATTCCGGCGTGTGGACGGCTTCCGCTCTCGCGCTTCTCCAGGACGACCGACTCGCTGAACACGGTGTCACCCGCGAAGACGGGGTGCGTCATCTTGATGTCGTCCCAGCCGAGGTTGGCGATCGCGTTCTGGGTGAGGTCGGTGACGCTCTGGCCTACAGCGATGGCCACCGTGAGCGTGGAGACGACGATCGGCCGCCCGAACTCCGAACGAGCGGCGTACTCGTCGTTGAAGTGCATCTGGCTGGTGTTCATCGTCATCAACGTGAACCAGGTGTTGTCGGTCTCGCTGATCGTGCGACCAAGCGGGTGCTGATAGATCGCACCTACCTCGAAGTCCTCGAAGTATCTCCCGGACCAGCCCGGCTCGATGCTCATGTCGCTCTCCTGCTCCCGGCGTCACTGCCGCCACGTCTGTCTCGGACAAAGACAACTGTAAATGTCTGATGTTTTCTGGTCAAGGTCTTCGTCTCGACCGTCACCGCCGATCCGATCGGCGCCGCGGGGCGCGCCGATCTCGACGGCGCGTGACAGCACGGAGTTCACGTTCGCCAGGACCACCGCGAGGCCTGACGGACGTGAACTCGGGCCACCGGGACGACGGGAGCCGCAGAGCGGTCGAGCGCCCCGATCACTCCGCCGGCAGGTAGATGTCCCGGAGTCGATGGAGGTGGCCGTGCATGGCTTGCGCGGCCGCGTCCCCGTCCCCGGCAGCGACGTGGTCGGCGATCTCGACATGGTCGACGTCGATGCTTCTCCACACGTCGTTCGAGACGTCGGACCGGCGGAACTTCGAGCCCAGGATGCGGAAGTTGGGCTCGTTCATCATGGCGAGGAGGCGGTTCCCGGACGCTTCGACCAGCAACGTGTGGAAGGTCTTGCGCTCCTCGAAACGCTCCTCGAAGCGCTCCTTGACCATCTCGTGCGCCGTCTCACGGCCCGCAGCGGCACGCAGACCGTCGATCTGAGCCGGCGTCGCGCGACTGGCGGCGAGCCGCGCTGCCGGGACCTCCAACGTTTCTCGTGCCTCGAGCAGCTCTTGCACCGAGAGGGCGTCACTTCCCGACATCAACCCCAGGCTCGCCTCGAGGTAGGACCGCACGTGGGAGGCATTGACCTGCGAGACGAAGGTGCCTCCGGCGACACCACGTGTGGTGTGCACGAGGTCGCGCGCTGCGAGCGCCCGCAGCGCTTCTCGCAAGGTGCTGCGACTGACGCCGAACATTTCCAGGAGCTGGGTCTCGGGGGGCAGGCGGTCGCCAGCGCGCAGGCTTCCATCCAAGATCTGCCGCCGTAGCTGCTCGGCGACCTGCTCGTAGGCGGGACGGACCCTCTGCAACGCGAGGGCCGACCGGCCACCAGCTGGCTCGTCCGGACCGTTCTTGCCCATGACGCACCTCCTCCTCGACGGCCCAACTCTACGTCTCGGCAGATCCGCAGCCCCTCAGGGTGCAGCGGTACGTAACCGAGCAGTGAGCGAGGCGACATCCGGCGACCGGTGCAGGTCCAGCACGGCGTCACGCAACCGATCGACCTCCTCGGTCCCGAGCACGGTGCCCGCCGTCGTGCCGAACTTCGCCATCACGTCGGCCGGGGACAGCGGTCGATCGGCGGCGCCACGATTGACCTGCTCGCGGTGACGTAGCTCCCGGCCGTCGTGGAGCTCGATGATGATCTCCCCGGAGAAGGCCGATGGGAAGGCACTGTCGCTGTCGAGCTCGTAGGTGACGCGATCGGCGAGCGCAAGGACGTCCGGCGAGATCAGCTGGTCCGGCTCGAGGTGGTCGAGCGTGAACGCGCCACGCACGAGGGCGGTCGCTGTGACGTAGGGGAGGGAGAATTGCGCCTCGTAGGTTGTGGTCGGTCGTCGCTTGGCGTCGAGCGGATCGCAGACAGCCGGCACCTCGTCCTCGGCGATGAGACAGCGTACGCGCGCGATGTCCCGCGAATCCAGGGCATTCGCGGTGCGCAACGCGATCGCCGCGTCGACGAACGCGTGGGTGAAGTGGCACGCAGGGTACGGCTTCACGGCGACCGCGCTGGTCTCCCACACGACCCCGAGGTTCGAGGCGATCGTCTCGAGATCGGGATCGTCGAGCCGAGCATGTGTGGCGAAGAGACCGAAGCGACCCTCGTAGGGGCGACTGGGCGCCACGTAGTCCACCGAGGCGAATGCTGCAGCCGTCACCCCGGCGACTGCCGCCCAGCCCGGGTGGAGACGCTTCGTCCAGGCCCCGTCCTGCAAGAACTCCAGGGAGCCGGAGGCAAAGCTGTGCACCACCCCCTGGGCACCGGCCAGTTGGTCGACGGTCAGGCCACGCAGCCGGGCGGCGACGACCGCACTGGCATAGGCACCGAGCAGCCCAGTCGGGTGCAGACCATGGCGGTGGAACGCGCCCCGGGCAGGCAGGCCAAGCTGAGTGGCGACCTCCAGGCCGACAACGTAGGCGGTGAGGAGCTCCTGACCGCTGGCTCCGACCTGCTCAGCCATCGCCAGCGCCGTGACAGCCGTGCTGGCGCTGGCATGGACCACGCTGCCGGGGTGGGTGTCGTCGAAGTCGAGACCGTGCACGAGCAGACCGTTCATCATCACGGCGTCCCGCAGCGGCAGCTTCTGTTGCCTGCCGATCACGCTGACTCCGTGCTCGGAGGGTTCCGACATCGTCCCGATGGCGTTCCACGCCCGGTCGGCGAACTCCGACGGAGTGGCGGCGACGGCGACCCCCACGGCATCGAGGAACAGCAGGGTCGCCTTTTCCTGCACCTCTTCGGGGATGTCCTTCCACTGCAGGTCGACGGCAAACTGAGCGATGAGGTGGGCGAGTGGTTCCGGGCTGGTCATCGATGGGGGCTCCGTTCTACTGCGAAGGTCATGGCGGGCGATGGTGGCGGGGTCATGGGCGCCGTGCGACGTCGAGGAGGATCTGGGCAGTCTCCTTCGGAGCCACGACCATCGCGTCGTGGCAGGCAGCGATCTCCCGGAACTGCCAGTCCGGGCGGTTCCGCTTCACCCACTGCCGAGTCGTCAGCAACGCGGGGTAGGGCGGTGCGGTCGCGGCGACGTACGTCACCGGGAGGCCGGCCCCGACAGGCCCGCTCAGCTCGATGCTCGTGCTGTAGGTGCGAGCCGGGTGGGGTGTCAACCGGTCGCGGACCCACGAGGCGCTGGGATGATCGGCGGGGATCCCGAACGCCTCCACCGGGGGGCTCGGCAGGACTGCGCCGGCGGGGGTCTGCACGACCAGCGCCTCGCGGGCGGCGCGCGACTCGTCGTCCAGCACCTCCAGCGCTGTCTTCCCCGACTCCGGGACCAGGGCGTCGAGCAGGACAAGATGCCGGATCCGCTCTGGCACTCGATCTGCTGCGCCCACGACGGAGCAGCCGCCGAAGCTGTGCCCAACCAGGATCACGTCGGTCAGATCCTCGTACTGCACGTGGGCGACGACGTCGCTCACGAAGGTCTCCAGCGTGATGCTCTCGTGCAAGAGGTGCGAGCGCTCGCCCGCTCCGGTCTGGGTCGGGGTCGTCACACGGTGGCCCGCCGCCCGCAGGAGGTCAGCCACGTCTCGCCAGCACCATCCGCCGTGAAAACCACCGTGGACAAGGACGAACGTCGCACTGGGCGACCCTTCGGCCCCAGGGTTCGGGCTCACGCTCGGCGCCGTGCAGGACTGGTGCTCTCGGTCTTTGTGATGACCCCCGACTGGATGTCCTCCAGCGACCGTCCGGTCGTCTCCAGGCGAACGCTCAGGATCGACACGACAAGCAGGGCGTTCAGGACGACCACGATGCCCACGACACCGACGGGGCCAACCCAACCCATCACCCAAACGGTGACGAAGGGCATGCCGATCGCCGCTGCCCGACCACACATGCTGGCGAGTCCGGATCCGCGCAGGCGAAGCGCGGTCGGGAACAGCTCGGGCGTGTAGCCGAACTGGCCCAGCGCGACGAGGAAGTACACCGAGCTGACCAGCAGGAGGCCTACCGCGAGGACCATCGCATCGGACTGGGCGAGTGCGTACACCACTCCCAGGGCGACCGTCGCGCCAGAAGCGAGCGCAAGGCCGCTTGTGCGCGAGATCTTGTCGGCCAGGAACACGCAAACCAGGGATCCGAGAATCGCACCAGCGCTGATCATTGCCGTGAACAGCAAGGACCCGGTGACGGTCATTCCCCGCTCGACCAGCAGCGTGGGCAACCAGGAGATGAAGCCGTAGACCGTGACGTTGATCGTGACCAGGAGCAGGATCGCCAGGAAGAGCCGCTGGCGCACTCCCGGCCGGATCAGGTCCCGAAGCTCTGCCGGCGCGACGGCCGGCTGCGGAGTGGCTTTCACGGGGGGAAGCGTCCCATGAGCCGCGACGGCCGACTCCTCGATTCGCGCGACGATGGCGTCGGCCTCGTCCAGTCGACCCTGGGATTCCAGCCACCGCGGGGATTCGGGCATCCTCGCGCGGGCGACCCAGATGAGCAGTGCCGCCACACCGGCGATGGCGAACATGTAACGCCAGCCGAAGGTCGGGATCACCCAGAGACCGACGAACGATGCGGCAGGGAGACCCGCCGCAATGATGGTGGAGAGCATCGCGGCGAACCGTCCGCGCTTGCCCGGGGGAACGAACTCACCAATCATTCCCATGGCCACCACAAGCTCGGCCCCCAGACCCAGCCCCATGATGAATCGCAGGACGGTGAGGGTCTCGATGTTCGGGGCGAAGAACGCCGCGATCGAGGCAAGGCCGAAAAGGAGCAGGTTGATCTGATAGGTCGCCTTGCGTCCGAACCGGTCACCGATCAGACCGCCTGCAGCGGCTCCCAGCATCATCCCGAAGAAAGTTGCCGACATGAAGACCGCGCTCGAGTCAACGGTCGCGAAGCCCTCGTCGATCATCGCGGCCACCACTCCGCCGGCGAGATAGACGTCGAACGCGTCCACGAAGGCTCCTGCTCCCACGAGCAGCAACAGTGTGTAGTGGAACCTCGACACGGGCAACCTGTCGAGCCGAGCTCCCGAGCTGACACGGGTTGATGGATTCATTTGCAACTCCTGCGACGAGGCCTCGGCCGACCGGGGGTGGCACGACCGTGACGGCCCGTGATGTCGTGTGCCGTCGATCACATATAAACATCAGACGTATTCACTGTCAACGGAAATGGCATCAAGAGCACTTCCATTGATCACCACGGGCACCGCCACATGAGTCCACCGCCGGGGCCGGTCATCGGACCCGAGTGCACTCACGCGGACCGAGCGAGGTGCCACGCTCGGTGGCGTCCTCGTGGATCTGGTCGGCCAGGGGGTAGCGGCACTGACAGGCTGGGGTCATGACGGACGACGACGGCGGGACGGTCGACTTCCGGTACTCCAACCTGAGTGGACGGCCGACCGGCCCCGTCGTCTCGGCGCTGTCCCGGGTCCTGCGTGGCGTCCGCGAGGTGCAGGAGCACGTCGAGCCCTACGCCCATCACTGGGAACGGGTCAATGCCGCGAGCGTGCAGCAGGTCGCCGCCGGTGCACGCTGGTGGGCGGTCCTCGGCGACTCGATGTCCCAGGGCATCGGCGCCAGCGCCGCGGACCGGGGCTGGGTGGGCCAGCTCGCGACGCGCGTCGACCTGCCGATCGTCAACCTCTCCTTCAACGGTGCACGGATCGATGACGTCCTGGGTCGCCAGCTCCCCGCGATGGAGGACCTGGCCCTCGCCCATCGCAACCGCCCCGCCCTGGTGACGCTCATGGTCGGCAACAACGACATGAACAGCCGGAGCTGGCGCCGCCAGATCCCCACGGCGATGCCCGACCTGCTGCGCCGACTTCCCCGCGGCACCGTCGTGGCCACCCAGCCGGGCGCCCAAGGCTCCGCCCTCATGGTCAACGAGGCCATCGACGTCGCCGCGCGCGACGGTCGCGTCCGCGTGGCCGAGTTCCGCGTCCCCGACATGCGCTCGTGGCGGGGCCGCCTCGCCGCCGACCACTTCCACCCCAACGACACCGGCTACGCCGCCATGGCCACGATCATCGCCCGCGCCCTCGACCTCTGATCGACCCCGGCGCCCGGTTGTCGAGCACCCGGGGTCATCTCGGGCCACGATGAACAGGTGGACGAACTCCTTCTCGACGAGGCGCGGCTCCTGCGCGACGCCCGCCTGGGTGACCGCCGGGCCTTCGGCGGGCTGGTCGACCTGCACGGTCCCCAGATGTATCGCTTCGCACTGCGCATGCTCGGCGACGACCACGACGCCCGCGACGCGGTGCAGGAGGCCTTCATCTCGGCCTGGAAGGACCTCGAGCACTACGAGGGCCGGTCCACCTTCTCGACGTGGCTGCTGCGACTCACCCATCGCCGCGCCGTCGACCTGCAGCGGCGGCGCACGCCCACGCCGGTGGACGACGAGGGCATCGCCACGCTGCTCCCGCCCCAGCAGGGCGACCCGCTGCAGCGGGTGCTGGAGGACGAGCTGGTGGAGGCCCTGCAGTCCGCCCTGCTCGAGCTCCCCCGCTCCCAGCGGGCCACCTGGCTCCTGCGCGAGGTCGAGCAGATGTCCTACGACGAGATCGCCGAGGCGCTCGCCACCACCCCGGACAGCGTCCGGGGCCTTCTTCACCGTGCTCGATCCGCGCTGTCCGAGAGGATGTCCCCATGGCGATGAACGAGAGCTCTCCCCTCGAGCGAGCCACCCGTGCGATGCGCCAGCAGGAGCAACCCGGTTGGGTCGAGCTGTCGCAGTCCATCCGCGACGCCGTGGAGACGACGGTCCGCCGGGGTGTCGACCTGCGGGCCGGGACCGGTCCGAACGAGCGCGGCTCGACCGTGGCAGTCGCCGACCGCGTCCTGCGTCTCATGCTCAGGGACGCGATCAACCTCGGCCGGAGCTCGCTCGCCGGGGCGAAGATGCAGGTCGAGGAGGGCCGGATCGTGCGGCTCCGGCTCGACCTGGCTTGTCCCTACGGGACGGACATGGTCGACGAGGCGGAGCAGGCCCGAGCCGTCGCAGAGGCCACGCTCGTGTCCACCCTGGGCCCGGACGGGGACGTGCCCGTGGACGTGCACGTCGTCGACGTCGACGTCGACGTCGACGTCGAGTGAGGCAGGTCACGTCCGTCCGGGCGTGAGGAAGCGGGACCGGCCAACGACTAACGGGCAAGAACGAGGTCGCTCCACGAGGGCGACTCCCCGCAGAGAGAGGTTCACCACCATGGCCGAGACCACCACCCCCAAGCCCGGCACCGACGTGACCCAGGCGACCAGCTCCGCCCTCGTGAGCGACCTGGGCCGGACCGCCATCGCCGACACCGTGGTCTCCAAGATCGCCGGCATCGCCACCCGTGACGTCAGCGGCGTCCACGACCTCGGCGGCGGGGCGGCCCGCACGGTCGGTGCCATCCGTGAGCGCATCCCGGGCTCGCGCGTCAACGCCCGCCAAGGTGTCTCGGTCGAGGTGGGCGAGCGTCAGACCGCCCTCGACATCGACGTCGTGGCCGAGTACGGCGTCGCCATCGCCGACCTCGCCACCGGCATCCGCTCCAACGTCATCAGCTCCGTCGAGCGGATGACCGGCCTGGAGGTCACCGAGGTCAACATCACCGTCAACGACATCTACCTCCCGGAGGAGGATCACGACGAGGCCGAGGTCGCCCGCGTTGAGTGACCTCGCCGACCGGATCGCCGCGTCCGTGCTCGCCATCGACGGTGTCGACGGCTTGCACGGCGGCGCCCTGGGCGAGGTCGCCACGTACCTCCCCGGGCGCCGGGTCGCCGGCATCCGCAGCGACGCCGACGGCACCGAGGTGCACGTCGTGCTCCGCTGGGGAGCTCCCCTCCTGCCGACCGGCGACGAGGTTCGCCGGGCGGTCGAGCCGCTCGTCGACGGACCCGTCCACGTCATCATCGAGGACGTCGCTGACCCCCGGGCCGTGAACCGGTCATGACCGACGAGGCCATCCGTCGACGCCGCGCCGTCGCCCGGGCGACGCACCCGGACGCGGGCGGTTCGCACGAGGCCTTCATCGCCGCGATGGCCTCAGACGCGCCCGCTCCCCATGAGCGACGCGCGGTCACAGTCGTCGTGCGGCACCCGGTCCGACGACGTGTGACGCACGTCCTGCGATCACTGCGCCACCGGCTCCCCCGACGACGCACCACCACCATCCTCTGAACGAAGGAACTCCCATGTCGCACACCCACACCGGCCTCGTCGCCGGACTCCTGCTGGCCGTCGCCATCGCCACCGGCGGGTTCACCGGCTTCCTGCTCGCCCTCGTGCTGGGCGGCGTCGGGCTCGTCGTCGGGGCACAGCTGGACGGACGCGTCGACGTGAACGACTTTCTGCCGAGCCATCGTGAGTGACGACTTCGCCCTGTCCGACCTCCCCGGACGCGGGGCCGATCGCCCCGCCGCCGAGCGCGGCACGTTGGAGATCAAGGACCGCGTCCTGGCCAAGCTCGCTCGACGTGCCTCGGCCGACGTGGCCGGAACGGTGCACCGCAGCGCCGGCCTGTCGGGTCTGGGGCGCCACCGCTACCCCGACGCCTCGGTCTCCGTGCTCGGCGAACGGGCGTGGATCGAGCTCGACGTCGCCGGCGCCTGGCCCTGCGACCTGCACGACCTGGGTGAGCGCACGCGGTCGAGCGTGGCCGAGCGTGTCGCCGCCCTGGGCGGCGTCCACGTCGAGCGGCTCGACGTCACCGTGCACGTCATCACCCCCGAGAGCGAGAAGGAGAGGAGAGTCCAGTGAGCACTCGCACCCCCGCCCGCCGACCGGTCGTCACCTGGCCGGCCCTCCTGCTCGGGATCGCGCTCGTCGCCCTGGCCGTCGCCGGCCTGCGTGACCTCGCCGTCACGCTCGGCTGGATCGACGGTCGAGCTGGACCGAGTCCGCGATCGACGCGGGCGACGGTCTCACCGCCGGACCGGTCACGACCGCCGTGGGTGTCGGCCTGGCCCTGGTGGGACTCGTCCTCGTGCTGACCGTGCTCCGTCCCGCACGACGCACCCACGTGCTGACTCCGAGCAAGGACGCCGAGGTCTGGATCAGCCGGTCGGCTCTCAGCCGCCTCGCCGAGCAGGCCGTGGAGCGCGTCCCGGGCGTGGTGTCCGTGGACGCCATGACCCGCCGCCGCCTCACCGTCCGGGTCCGGGCCGCTGGGGAGGATGCCGAGCCGCTGGTCCGCGACGCCGTGGAGCAGGCCGTCGGTGGCTTCCTCGCCAAGCCTGCCAAGATCACCGTCCGAAAGGCCATGCCATGACCCGCCGCCTCGCCCTCCTGGACCGCGTCGTGACCCTCGTCGTGGGCGTCGCCCTCGCGGCCGGCGGGCTCGCCCTCGTCGACTGGCAGCTCGGAGCCGTCCTGCCGTGGCCCGAGAGCCTCGACGCCACCGCGGTCTCCGACCTCGCCAGCGCGGCCTGGTTCGCCTGGGCGGTCGCCGGTGCCACGCTGCTGCTCGGCCTCCTCGGGCTCTGGTGGCTGCTCGCCCACACGCCACGCCCCCAGGGCACCCAGGTTCGCGTCGAGTCCGGTGACCGCACCGGGTCGGTGCGGGTGGACCTCAGCTCCATCGCCACGGCGGCCGCCGACCGCTTCGGGAGCCTCGCGCCCGTGCTCGAGACCTCGGGGGCGTGCCGCACCGTCGCCGGCCATGACGTCGTCGAGCTCCGGGCCCGCGTGGACCTCCGCGCCGATGCCGAGCTCGTGCACGCCGTGGCCGCCCGGACGACGCAGGAGGTCGCAGCCTCCTTGGACGACGCCGAGCCCACCACCCGCGTGCTGCTCGATGCCCCGCGGCGCCTGCCGCTCACCAAGACCAGTGGACCGGCCAGGGTCCACTGACCGCAGCACGACCAACAAGAGAGGAAACATCATGGGAATCGCAGACAAGGCCAAGAACGCCGCCGAGGACCTCGCCGGAAAGGCCAAGGAGGCCGTCGGTGACGCCACCAACAACGACGATCTCAAGGCCGAGGGCAAGAAGGACCAGGCCTCGTCGTCCGTCAAGGACGCCGGCGAGAACGTCAAGGACGCCTTCAAGAAGTAGTCGGCGGCCTGCAGCGCGCCCGGTCGGTACCCGACCGGGCGCGTTCGCGTGCTCCCTACGCTGGGGCCATGCCTCTCGTCCTGCTGGAGACCGACGGACCGGTCCGCACCATCACCCTGAACGCACCCGAACGGCGCAACGCCCTCGACTGGCCGCTGCTCGAGGAGCTGCGCGCCGCCATCGACACGGTCGCGGCCGACACCCAGGCCCGGGCGCTCGTGGTGCGGGGCGAGGGCAAGGCGTTCTGCGCGGGCGCCAACCTGGAGAACCTGTTCGGCGATCGGACCCGACCGGTGCCCGAGCTGCGCGAGCACCTGATGCAGGTCTACCGCTCCTTCCTCGGCCTGCGTGACCTCGCCATCCCGACCGTCGCTGCCGTCCAGGGCGCCGCGGTGGGCGCCGGGCTCAACATCGCCCTGGCGTGCGACGTCATCGTCGCCGGGCCGCGGGCCGGCTTCGGCCCGACGTTCTCCAAGATCGGGCTGCACCCCGGCGGTGGCTGCACCTGGATGCTCACCCAGCGAATCGGCAGCGCCAACACCGCAGCGGCGCTCTACTCCGGAGACGTGATCGACGGCGCCACCGCCCTGCGCCTCGGCATCGCCCAGGAGCTCATCGACGAGCCGGGGGCCCGCGCCGCCGAGCTCGCCTCGACCTACGCCGAGCGGAACCCCGCCCTGATGGCCGACATCAAGCGCTCGATCCGACTCGCCGAGAGCTCGGACGTGGCGACGTCACTGGACTTCGAGGCGACGGCCCAGGCGGAGTCGCTCTCCAGCGCCGAGTTCGAGGCGTTCGCCGCCCGCTTCGCCCAGCAGTGATCGTGGCGGTCAGACGACGGCGTGGGCCTCCGCGACCGCACGCGCCTCGTCCTTGAGCGCCTGCAGGACCAGGCGCACCGAGGGACGCTCGAACCGGTCGGGCCGCAGCAGTGCCGAGATCTCCCGACGCGCCCTGATGCCGGTGAGCGGCACGGTGGCGATGCCGTAGCCGTGCTCGCGGGTCGTGAAGCGCGGGAGGATGGCCAGACCGTGCCCGGCGGCGACCATCGCCTCCACCACCCCGTTGTTGGTGAAGCGCTGCACCACGCGCGCGGGCTCACCGGTGGCCGCCACCACCTGCTCCAGCACCTGGTCGAACGGCTGACCCTGTGGCACCCCGATCCACGTCTGCGTCGCGACGTCCCGCGGGGAGAGTGAACGACGCCCGGCCAGTGGGTGGTCCTCCGGCATGGCGACGTCGAGGGGCTCGGTCATCAGCGGGACCACCTGCAGGGCCCGCTCGTGCCAGGTGGCCGATGTCGCGGGACTGTCGGAGACGACGACGTCGTGGTCGGTCGTGAGCTCGGCGTAGTCGCCGGAGACCTCCACGTCGGAGCACTCCAGCTCCACGTCGGCGCGTTCGGCCATCCGGCCCAGGACGCCGGGCAGCAGCATCTCGCCACCGGTGGGAAACGTGGTGAGGGTGACGCGTCCGGCGGGCTGGGCCATGAACTCGCGCCACGATCCCTCGGCCCGCTCGATCGCGGTGGCGATCTCCGTGGCGGTCCGCGCCAGGGCCCGGCCCGCCTCGGTGAGGGCGACGCCACGTCCGGCCGGCTCCACGAGCACGTACCCGACCTCGCGCTCCAGCGTCTTGAGCTGCTGGGAGACGGCCGACGGGGTGATCTTGATCGCATCGGCGACCGCGCCCACCGACCCGCGTTCGGCCAGCTCCCGCAGGATCCCCAGGCGCTTCACATCCATGTAGAGAGGCTACATGGATGGTGAAGTTCTGTGCGCTTGTCCTTGACGATCGGCCGCGCGACGATGGAGGTACCGAACCACCCCACACCCCGCCAGGAGGCACCATGTTCACGCTCGCCACCCTCGGCGCCGCTGCCCTCGTCATCGGCACGGTGCACACCGTCCGGCTCGTCGCCACCGACGGCCTGCACCGCGTCACGACGGTCCAGCGCTACTGACGCAGCGGCCCCGCCGAGCCCTGAGGGCCGGGACGACCTCGACGGTCGTCCCGGCCCTTCGTCATCTCGTTGCACCGAACGACTTGTCTGGGGACCCGCCGAGACGGATACTGGTTACCAGCCGGTAGCACTCCTCGGTAACTTGTGCGCCGGACCCGATTCCCCCACCTGAGGACACAGGCAGCATGAGCCACTACAAGAGCAACCTGCGCGACGTCGAGTTCAACCTCTTCGAGCTTCTCGGGCGCGGCGACGTCCTCGGCCAGGGAACCTTCGCCGAGATCGACGTCGACACCGCCAGGAGCATCCTCGGCGAGGTCGATCGCCTCTCCCGCGAGAACCTCGCCACCTCCTTCGACGATGCCGACCGTAACCCCCCGGTCTACGACGCCGCGGAGAAGACGGTCACGATGAACCCCGCGTTCGCCAAGAGCTACCAGAGCTGGATGGACGCCGAGTGGTGGCGCCTGCAGGTCCCCGAGGCACTGGGTGGTCAGCGCGCGCCCGCCTCGCTCATCTGGTCCACGGCGGAGTTCGTGCTCGGCGCCAACCCCGCCGTCTGGATGTACGCCGCCGGCCCCGGGTTCGCGAGGATCGTCTTCGAGAACGGCACCGAGCGGGACAAGAAGATCGCCGAGTACATGGTGGAGCGCCGCTGGGGCGCCACGATGGTGCTCACCGAGCCCGACGCGGGCTCGGACGTCGGCGCCGGCCGCACCAAGGCCACGCCCAACGAGGACGGCTCCTGGAACATCGAGGGCGTCAAGCGCTTCATCACCTCCGCCGAGCACGACATGAGCGAGAACATCATGCACCTCGTCCTCGCGCGCCCCGTGGGTGTGGAGGGCGCCGGCGGCCCCGGGACCAAGGGGCTCTCGCTCTTCCTCGTCCCCAAGCTCCACTTCGACCACGAGACCGGTGAGCTGACGGGCGAACGCAACGGCGCCTACGTCACCAACGTCGAGAAGAAGATGGGCATCAAGGTCTCCACGACGTGCGAGGTCACCTTCGGGGACGGCGCTCCGGCCAAGGGCTGGCTGCTCGGTGAGGTCCACGACGGCATCAACCAGATGTTCCGCGTCATCGAGAACGCCCGCATGATGGTGGGCGCCAAGGCCATCGCGACGCTCTCGACCGGCTACCTCAACGCGCTGGAGTACGCCAAGGAGCGCGTGCAGGGTGCCGACCTGACGCAGGCCTCGGACAAGACCGCGCCGCGCGTCACGATCACGCACCACCCCGACGTGCGTCGCTCCCTGCTGACGCAGAAGTCCTTCGCCGAGGGCCTGCGCACGCTCATGCTCTACACGGCCACCTGGCAGGACGCGGTCATGCAGAAGGAGGACGCCGGCGAGGACGCGTCGCTGGAGGAGGCCGTCAACGACCTGCTCCTGCCGCTCGTCAAGGGCTACGGCTCGGAGCGCTCCTGGACCCTGCTCGGCACCGAGTCCCTGCAGACCTTCGGCGGGTCGGGCTTCCTGCAGGACTACCCGCTGGAGCAGTACGTCCGCGACGCCAAGATCGACACGCTGTACGAGGGCACGACCGCCATCCAGGGCCAGGACCTCTTCTTCCGCAAGATCGTGAAGAACAAGGGCCAGGCCATCGGCCACCTCGCGCAGGAGATCCAGGCCTTCGCCCAGAGCGATGCCGGCAACGGTCGCCTCAAGGTCGAGCGCGAGCTGCTCGCCAAGGGGCTGGAGGACGCCCAGGCCATCCTCGGCGTGGCGTTCGCGGACCTCATGGCCAGCAACCCGGCCGATGAGAAGGGCGACATCACCAACATCTACAAGGTGGGTCTGAACACCACCCGCCTGGTGTACGTCCTCGGTGACCTCGTGGTCTCCTGGCTGCTGCTGCGCGGCGCCGAGGTCGCGCTCGAGAAGCTCGGCGGCGACGTGTCGGCGTCGGACAAGGCGTTCTACGAGGGCAAGGTCGCCGCGGCCTCGTTCTTCGCCAGGAACGTCCTGCCCAAGCTCGCCGGCGAGCGCGCCGTGGCCGAGTCCATCGACGACTCGATCATGGAGCTCGACGAAGCCGCCTTCTGAGAGCCCCTCCCGCCCCACGGGACCCCTGATTCCCATGTCGACATGGGAATCAGCACAGGTGCATGGAGAACTGGCAGATGCATGGGTTGTTTCCCGTGCATCTGCCAGTTCTTCGTGCATCTGCGCGAGCCCCGTGGCGACCGGCCGGGTCGTGCGCCCCATCGAGGTGGGCACGGCTCGGCCTCATCGTCGGGGCGCGTGCGGACGCCTATGCTCAAGATTCGACCTAGGAGGCACGTCATCAGGCTCGTCAACCCGCTGTGGTACCTCGCCACCTTCCTGCTCGCCCTCGGCGGGCAGGTCACCGGGACCGCCGTGGCAGCCGGTTCGTGGGACGCCGTGCGCGATGCGGACCCGGTCGGCACCAGCGAGCCCATCGACGCCGGCGGTGCCTCCCTCGCCGTCTACACCGACGTCCTGCAGCCGGACCGGGACATCACCTGCACCGCCACCCCACCGGGAGAGGACGCCGAGCCGGTCGACGTGCCCGCCGCCCCGCTGGACCTGACCGCCACGAGCGAGGGCACCAGCTGGTACCTCGTCGGCTTCCTCATCGAGGGCCGCGACGAGCTGAGCGTGGCGTGCCAACCGGCCGACGACGCGGGCGACAGCGCGAGCTACGCCGTCGCGGCGGCCGAGGGGGTCCAGGAGCAGGCCAACGTGGGGAACGGGGTCGGCTGGACCGGCACCCTGCTCGGCGTCGTGCTCGCCGCCTTCGTCTTCATGTCCCGCCGCCGCAACCGCCAGGAGAGCTCCCCGTGACCATGCTGCAGACCTACGTCGACGCCTGGCGGCACAGTGGCCAGGCCGTGCTCGACCTCGCCGAGGACGTCGCCGACCACGAGTGGATGCTGTCCACCGACCTCCCGGGCTGGACGGTGCACGACGTCCTCGCCCACCTCGCCCACCTGGAGGCGGTGCTGGCCGGGCAGGTGCCCGACACCGAGGTCGACGCCACGGCCTCCGGCGTCGTCAGCACGTACACCGAGGGCGGCGTGCAGACCCGCCGCACGCACAGCACGAGCGACATCCTCGCCGAGCTGCGGGCGGCCCTCGCCACCCGCGACGCCGACCTGACAGAGCTGCCCGAGGACCCGTCAACCCCGGCGGACCGCACCCCGGGCGCCGCCCCCTGGACGTGGGAGACCCTGCTGCGCAACCGTGTCATCGACATGTGGTGCCACGAGCAGGACATGCGCCGCGCCCTGGACCGGCCCGGGAGCCTGGACTCGCCCGGCGCCGAGGTGACGGCCCGCACCTTCGCCGCCGCGATGCCCTTCGTGCTGGGCAAGAAGGTGGCCCCCGGCCCGGGCACCAGCGTCCACTGGCACATCACGGGTGACATCCCCCTGGAGGTCGGCGCCACCGTCGACGACGAGGGCCGCGCCCGCTCCGGGGCGCCGGACCACCCCACGTGCACCATCACGCTGTCGTCGCAGGCCTTCTGCATCGTCGCCGCGGGGCGCAGGCGGCCCGAGGACGTCGACGTGGAGATCACCGGCGACGAGGACCTCGGCCGCCGGGTCCTGGCCTCGATGACGCTCACGATCTGAGTCCGGCGCAGGTGCGCCCACCTCGCTACCGTGGGCGCATGACCTGGTCCACCGACGACATCCCCGACCTCGACGGCCGACGTGCCGTCATCACCGGCGTCACGGGCGGGCTCGGGTTCCACACCGCGCTCGAGCTCGGCCGCCGCGGCGCCGCACTCACCGTCACGGCCCGCAACCCGCGCAAGGCCGACGACACCGTGGGTCGGCTGCGCCGGGAGCTGCCGGAGGTCGACGTGGAGGTGCTGGCCCTGGACCTCGCCGACCTCGCCGACGTCCGAAGGGCCACCCAGGAGCTGACGGCTCGGCACGACCGGATCGACGTCCTCGTCAACAACGCCGGCATCATGGTCCCGCCGTACACCACGACGACCGACGGCTTCGAGCTGCAGATCGGCACCAACCACCTCGGGCACTTCGCCTGGACGGCCGGGCTGTGGCCGACGCTGCGCGCCTCGGGCGCTCGGGTCGTCTCCGTCGCCTCCCTGGCCCACAGCGCGGCCCGGGACATCGACCTGGCCTCACTCACCGTCGCGGGCTCCCCGCGGCGCTACCGGCGGTGGCAGTCCTACGGCGAGTCCAAGCTCGCCAACCTGGTCTTCGCCCTCGAGCTCGACCGACGCGTCAAGGCCGCCGGGCTCGACGTCGTCAGCGTGGCCGCCCACCCCGGGCTGTCCTCGACCAACCTGCAGAAGACCGGGGTCGGCATGGGCAGCCCCTTCGCCGGGAGCGCCTTCGCGCAGGTCAGCAAGATCGTCTCGCAGTCGGCGGCGCACGGCGCCTGGCCGCTGGAGCGGGCCGCCACCGACCCCACTTTGACGGGTGGTGAGTACGTCGGCCCGGCCAGCCTCGGTGGCACCCGCGGGCGGCCCGTCCCCGTCGGCATGACACGCGCGGCCCGCGACGAGCACCTCGGCGCGACCCTCTGGACCGCGTCGGAGGCCGCGGTCGCCGTGGACTTCTCGGTCTGACGCGGCACGGGTCCGGTCGTCCAGCACGACCTCATCCACGTGTTCGATTTCCTCGGCCCACGGTGTTCGATTAGCCAGCGGACCCAGGTTGACGTAACATAGACGCCGATGAGCCCAGTGATGACAAGCCCTGCTGACCAGATGACCCTCCGCCAGATCGAGCGCGACGACCTCGACACGGTGATCGACATCAACCAGAACGCTCTCGAAGGGGTCGGGCCACTCGACCACGAGAGCCTGAGCCACCTCGTCGAGGAGGCCGACCAGGCCCTCGTGCTCGAGGACGACGGCGACATCGCCGGATTCGTCATCACGCTGCCCACGGGCGCGGTGTACGAGTCCAGCCGCTACGACTGGTTCGAGTCACGCCTGAAGGACTACGTGTACCTCGACCGGATCGTCGTCGCCGAGACCCACCGCCGCCAGGGCGTCGCCTCGCGCCTGTACGAGGAGATCGAGGGCGAGAAGCCCGTGGCGCTGGAGGTCTACGACCACAACGACGGTTCGTTGGCCTTCCACGAGGGCCGCGGCTTCGAGCCGGTCGGCGAGCTCGAGCACGGCGGCACCACGAACATCATGTTCGTCCGCCCCGCCGACTGATCGCACCCCACCACCCGACGAACCCCGCCCCTGCCCGTCAGGCGGCGGGGTTCTTCGCGTCGGGGGTCAGCCGAGCTCCTGCATCCGGCGCCGGGCCTCGGGGTCCTCGGCCAGCAGCTTGGCGCGGGTCCTGCGCCGCAGCCGCCAGATCTGGACGATCCCCACGCTCCACAGCACGTACTGCACAGCCATCGCCCACACGAAGGCCTCGGGAGTGTAGGCAGCGCTGGAGCCCGGGGTGCGCCAGTCCAGCACGATGCCGATCGCGATCACCAGCAGCAACGAGGCGATGAAACCACCCTGGTTGATGATGCCGGTGGCAGTGCCCAGCCGGTGAGCGGGATTGAAGCTCCGCCCGAAGTCGAAGCCGATCATCGACGCCGGCCCGCCCACGCCGACGACGACGACCAGCACCACGAGCAGCCCCATCGGCGCAGGCCCCGGCCACGCCAGGACGACCGTCCAGACCACGACGATCGCCCCGAGGATGCCGAGCACGAGATCTGAGCGGTGCCAAGGCTGCCTGGTGATGAACAGCGCCAGCAGGGGCCCCGCGGCCATCACCGCCACCACCAGCACGGTCAGGAGCAGTCCCGCCTCGGCCGGGGTGCGGCCCTCTCCCCGCACGAAGTACGGGTAGCCCCACAGCAGGCTCAGCGTCGTCGCGCTGAACTGCGTGGTGAAGTGCGTCCAGAAGCCCAGGCGCGTGCCAGGGTGGCGCCACGACTCCGCCAGGCTGCTGCGCACGACCGTCCAGGAGAGCGCCGGTCCGAGCATCCGGCGCTGCTCCGGCGCATCGTGGACCACCAGGACCAGTGCCACCAGCAGCACGATGCCCAGGCCGGCCGCGACCAGGTACGTGGGGGTCCAGCCGAGCTCGGCCAGGGCCCAGGTCATCGGGATGGCCGCGACGATCGCCCCGAGCTGGCCGGTGACGCCGGTCATCTGCGTGACGAGCGGGATGCGCCGAGGCGGGAACCAGGTGTTGACCAGGCGCAGCACGCACACGAAGGTCATCGCGTCGCCCAGGCCCACGAAGACGCGGGCCGCCAGGGCGACTCCGTAGGAGTCGGCGAGCGCGAAGGCGCCCTGGGAGAGCACGAGCACGATGGTGCCGATCGTCAGGATCCGCCGGGAGCCGAAGCGGTCCAGCATGAGGCCGACGGGAATCTGCATCCCGGCGTAGACCACCAGCTGCAGCATCACGAACGACGACAGCTGGGCGGCGGTGATGCCGAACCGGTCCGTGGCCTCCAGCCCGGCCACGGCGAGTGACGAGCGGTGGAACACGGCGAGGAAGTACACGGCGAGTCCCACGAGCCAGATGCGCAGGGCCCGACGCGGGACCGGCGCGAACGTGCTCACTCGTTCAGTGAAGCAGGCGGCCCGCCCACCCGTGTCCCGGGGCGTCCGTGACGCTGACGTGAGAGGTTTGAGGCATGCGCACGCTCATCCGGCCCGCCGCGGCGGGCATCGTCACCCTCGTCCTTCTGCTGACCTCGGCGCTTCCGGCCCAGGCCTCCGCGCGCCTGTGGCACTCACACGGTGGCAGCCAGACCGAGTGCAACGCTCAGCTCAAGCGATCGGCGGGAGGCCTGGTCGCCCAGGGCTGGGTGATCGGATCGACCACTCCGTGCAGCCCTTCGCAATACATCAAGGGGCAGTGGACCGGGTCGTTCACCTACTCCCGCTGATCCTTCGCATGAGTCACACCGATCTCGCCGACTGGCGGGCGCGCGTCAGCGACCTCTATGCGTCGGTGCGCGCCGACGCCGATCCCGAGCGCGGCCACGCCACGTGGCGGGCCGGACGCGACCAGCTCTTCCGCACCCACCCACACTCACCGCTGCCCGCACGCGACCTGCTGCGCGAGACCGGACTCCCGTTCTGGGCCTACGACCCGGCCTGGCGGCTCCGCGTCGCGGTGGATGAGGCCGAGGCGGAGGATCGTGAGCTCGAGACGGCCGACACCGGGGTGCTCGCGATGCAGCGCATCGGCCGCGTCACGCTGCCCACGCAGGAGACGCTCGACGTGTGGTCGCTCGTGCAGTACGGCGGCGGGCTGTTCGTGCCACTGAAGGACGGGACCGCCGGCCGGGGCTCCTACGGCGCCGGACGCTACGTGCTCGACACGGCCAAGGGAGCATGGCTCGGGGGCGAGGCCGACCAGCTGGTGCTGGACCTGAACTTCGCCTACCACCCGTCGTGTCGCTACGACGACCGCTGGCGCTGCCCGCTCGCCGCACCGGGCAACACCATCGCCACCCCGGTCGAGGCCGGCGAACGCATGCCCTGACCGGGGAGGTCGGCCTCAGAAGGTGAGGGCCAGCGCCGGGTCCCGCAGGATGGCGGCGACGTCGGCGAGAAAGCGGGAGCCCTGCTCGCCGTCGACGACGCGATGGTCGAAGCTCAGCGCGAGCGTCGTCACCCAGCGCGGCACGACCAGGTCGTCCTCGTCCACCCACGGCCGACGCTCGATGGCGCCGAGCGCCAGGATCCCCGACTCCCCCGGATTGAGGATCGGCGTGCCCGCGTCGACGCCGAACACGCCGATGTTGGTGATCGTGAACGTCCCACCGCTCATCTGGGCCGGCTGCGTCCGGCCGGCGCGGGCGGTGGCCGTCAGCTCACCGAGCGCCTGCGCCAGCGCGTGCAGGGACATCGTCTGCGCGGCGGGGATGTTGGGCACGACGAGGCCTCGGTCCGTCGCCGCGGCGATGCCGAGGTTGACGTCGGCCTTCACGACGATCTCGCGCGCGGGCTCGTCCCAGGTCGCGTTCATCTCCGGGGTCCGGCGCAGCGCCAGGCACACGGCCCGGGCGACGACGAGCGTCGGCGACACCTTGACATCGGCGAACGCGCGGTCCGTCTTCAGCCGCTCCACCAGGGCCATCGTGGCCGAGACGTCGAGCGTGACCCACTCCGTGACGTGTGGCGCGGTGAACGCCGAGGCGACCATGGCCTCGGCCGTCATCTTGCGCACCCCCTTGACGGGGATCCGCACGTCGCCGGTGGTGGCCGGCGCCGCGACCGCGGCAGGCTGCTGGCGACCCTCGATGAAGGCCTCCACGTCGGATCGGGTGACGATCGGTCCGTCGCACGGAACCGCCGCGAGGTCGATGCCGTGGTCCTTGGCCAGCTTGCGCACCGGTGGCTTGGCCAGCGCCCGCACCGGTCGAGGTTCGGTGCTCACTGTCGGGGACGGCGGGTCGACCTCCGCCACGGTCTCCGGCTCGGCCTCCGCCTGCGACGTGGCGGCGTCGGCCTGACCCGTCCGCCGACGTCGGCGTGTGCTCACCCCGGTCCGTGGGCCGTAGCCCACGAGGACGCTCTGGCGCTCGGCCTTGGGCTCGGCCTGCGACTCATCGCCCGCGTCGTCCGGGTCGGCGGACGACGCACCGATCGCGATGATCGGGGTGCCGACGGGCACCGTGGCCCCCTCGTCGACGTGGATGGCCGACACGGTCCCCGCGTAGGGGCTCGGCAGCTCCACGACGGACTTGGCCGTCTCGATGTCCACGATGGTCTGGTTGACGGTGATCTCATCGCCCACGGCGACGTGCCACGTCACGATCTCGGCCTCGGTGAGGCCCTCGCCCACGTCGGGCAGCTTGAACTCGCTCATCGCCACCTCCTCAGAACGCCATCGAGCGGTCGACGGCGTCGAGCACCCGGTCGAGGTCCGGCAGGAACTCCTCCTCGACCCGACTGGGCGGGTAGGGCAGGTCGTAGCCGGTGACGCGCAGCACGGGCGCCTCCAGCGAGTGGAAGCACTCCTCCTGCACCCGCGCAGCGATCTCTGCCCCGAGGCCGAGCGTGCGCGCGGCCTCGTGGACGACGATCACCCGTCCCGTCCGACGCACGGACTCGTGCACGGGCTCCAGGTCCAGGGGCGAGAGCGTCCGCAGGTCGATGACCTCCAGGTCCAGGCCGTCCTCCGTGGCCGCCTCGGCCGACTCCAGGCACGTGCGCACCATCGGCCCGTACGCGAGCAGGGTGGCGTCCGAGCCGGACCGCACGACGCGGGAGGCGTGCAGGGGGTGCGGCTCGGGGCCGATCTCGCTGGCGTCCCAGTAGCGCCGCTTGGGCTCCATGAAGACGACCGGGTCGTCGGACTCGATGGCCTGCTGGATCATCCAGTAGGCGTCGTGGGCGGTGGACGGGGACACGACCTTCAGCCCGGCCGTGAGGGCGAACTGCGCCTCCGGGCTCTCCGAGTGGTGCTCGACGGCCCCGATGCCACCCCCGAACGGGATCCGGATGACCATCGGCATCTTCACGAGTCCGCCGCTGCGGAAGTGCAGCTTGGCCACCTGGCTGACGATCTGGTCGTACGCGGGGTAGACGAAGCCGTCGAACTGGATCTCCACCACGGGTCGGTACCCGCGGTAGGCCAGGCCGACAGCGGCCCCGACGATGCCCGACTCGCCCAGCGGCGTGTCGATGACGCGGTGGACGCCGAAGTCCTTCTGCAGCCCGTCGGTGACGCGGAAGACGCCGCCCAGGGGACCGACGTCCTCGCCCATGACGAGCACGTGGTCGTCGCCCTCCAGCGCGGACCGCAGTCCGGCGTTGATCGCCTTGGCGATGCTGGCCGTGGTGCCGGGTGCGGTGCTGCTGTGGGGGCTCATGCGATCACGTCCTTCGAAAAACCACCGTAGGAACGTGCTCGCATGAGATCTTCCTTGTTCACTCGCTGGCGCTCGCTCATGCCGGGCTCCCCTCGAACGACTCGCGATAGCTGACGTACTCCGCTCGCTGCGTCGCGAGCTCTGGTGTCTGGTCGGCGTGCACGAGGGAGAAGAGCTCGGCGAGGTCCGGCTCGGGCAGGGCGTGGCACGCGGCACGCAGGTGCTCGCCCAGGTGCTCGGCCTCCTCGGCCAGGTCGGTGAAGAACGCCTCCGGCGTGCCACCGGCGCGCAGCAGCGACTCGACGCGGGCCAGCGGGTCGCGGCCACGCCACATCTCCACCTCCGCGGGGTCGCGGTAGCGGCCGGGGTCGTCGGAGGTCGTGTGGGCGCCCATGCGGTAGGTGACCGCCTCGATGAGCATCGGTCCCTGGCCGGCCCGGGCCCGCTGCAGCGCCGCCTCGGTGACGGCCTTGACGGCGAGGACGTCGTTGCCGTCCACACGCACGCCCTCGAAGCCGAAGCCCGAGGCGCGCTGCACCAGCGGGACGCGGGTCTGCCGCTCCAGCGGCACCGAGATGGCCCAGTGGTTGTTCTGGCAGAAGAACACGACCGGAGCCGAGAACGACGCCGCCCAGATGAAGGCCTCGTTGACGTCGCCCTGGCTCGTGGCACCGTCGCCGAAGTACGCGATCACGGCGCCGTCGCGCTCGTCCCCTCCCTCGTCGGCGCTGTGGCCGACCTGCCCGTCGAGCGTCAGGCCCATGGCGTAGCCCGTGGCGTGCAGGGTCTGAGCACCGATGACGATGCTGTACAGAGCCATGCCGGTCTGCGCGGGGTCCCACCCCCCGAGCTCCACCCCGCGGAACAGGCCGAGCAGCTTGGCCGGGTCGATGCCACGGCACCACGCGACGCCGTGCTCACGGTAGGTCGGGAAGGCGAAGTCGCTCGTGCCCAAGGCTCGCGCGGAGCCGACCTGCGCGGCCTCCTGGCCCAGGCACGGCGCCCAGAGCCCGAGCTCACCATGGCGCTGGAGGGCAGTGGCCTCGGCATCGATGCGGCGGACCAGGACGAGGTCGCGGTACAGGGCGCGGATCGACTCGTCGTCGCCGGCGAAGGCGTAGTCAGGATGCTCGACGCGGACCCCGTCCGGCGTCAGGAGCTGGACGATGGCGGGATCGTCCGTCGGGTGAGCGGTGGAGGGAACGGGCATGCTGCTCCTCGGTCGACCGGCTGCGGGATCACCGCGCCGATGGCGTCAGTGCCGACGCGGGCCATGGGTGGCGGCCGATGTCGACACGGGCGTGACTGGCATCACACCTGCACCCAGCGTAGACGACCGGGCGCCCCCGAGCCAGCCCGCCACGATGGGGGCCGCCCGGGTCCGGGCTCAGCGGCCCGTCAGCCAGCGTGCCGCGAGGTCGAGGAAGCGGTCGCAGGCCTCAGGCGTCCCGACGCTGACCCGCACTCCCTCCCCGGCGAACGGCCGGACAGAGACGGGGTGGACGCGCTCGGCGAGCAGATGAGCATCGGGTCCGAGGGGCAGCCAGACGAAGTTGGCCTGGCTGTCCGGGACCTCCCAGCCCTGGGCCCGCAGGCCCTCCAGCAGCGCGATCCGCCCGGTCACGACGGCCTCGACGCGCTCCCCCAGCTCGTCGGCGGCCTCCAGGGAGGCCACGGCGGCGGCCTGCGCGAGGTCCGTCACGCCGAACGGCGGCGTCACCTTGCGCACGGCCTCGGCGACCAGGACGTCGGCGATCGCGTACCCGACGCGCAACCCGGCCAGACCGAAGGCCTTGGAGAACGTCCGCAGCACGACGACGTTCTGCCGGCCGGCCGCCAGGAAGGAGAGACCGGTCGCGGCATCGTCACGGCGGACGAACTCGACGTACGCCTCGTCGACCACCACGAGCACGTGGTCCGCGACCGCCGCGACGAACCGCTCGAGCTCGGCCTGCGTCACCACGGGACCGGTCGGGTTGTTGGGCGTGCAGACCAGCACGACGCGGGTGCGTTCCGTGACGGCCGCAGCCATCGCGTCGAGGTCGTGGGTGGCGTCGGCGCGCAGCGGGACGGGAACGGCCGTGGCGCCCGCCGCGGCGATGGCGATGGGGTAGGCCTCGAAGGACCGCCACGGCAGGACGACCTCGTCGCCGGGACCGCAGTACGCCGTCATGAGCGAGAAGAGCACCGAGACCGAGCCCGTGCCCGCGGCGAAGCGATCCGCCGCCAGTCCCGTCGTGCGGGCCAGCGCCTCGTACAGGTCCGTGACCCCGGCGTCCGGGTACCGGTTCATCCGACCGAGCGTCGCGGCAGCGCGCTCCATGACCCCCGGCAGGGGCGGGTAGGGGTTCTCGTTGCTGGAGAGCTTGAGGTCGTCGCTGCCCGCGGGACGACCGGCCCGGTAGACGGGGATGCCCGCGAGGGCGGGACGGGGTTCGGGAGCTGGCACCGTCCGAGGGTAACCACGCACCGGTGTCCGCGGCTCAGCCGACGGACTGGGCCCCGCCGCTCCTGCCGACGCGGTGAGGGTGCGGCAGGATGCCGTCGTGGCCGCCGTCGAATCGCAGCACAGCAACCGCTCGCCCGTCATCGGCTACGTGCTGGCGCTCACGGCGGCGGTTCTCTTCGGCATCAATGCCGGGATGACCCGCGTCCCGCTGCGCTCGGGCACCGACGTCACCACGTTCACGTCGGTGCGCATCACGGGGGCCATGGTGCTCGTCGTGCTCATCGCCCTCGTCGTGGACCGCACCGCCCTGCGGCCCCCCTCCTGGCGCGAGGTGCCGCTCGTCGTGGGACTCGGCGTCGTGGGCATCGTCGGTCTGCAGGGCCTGTACAACGTCGCGATCGACCGCCTCCCGCTGGGCATCGCCCTGCTGCTGGAGTACACCGGGCCGGTCCTCGTGGTGCTGTGGGTGCGGTTCGGCCGCCGCGAGCCGGTGCACCGGCGGGTGTGGCCCGCGCTGCTGCTGACCCTCGTGGGACTCGCCGTCGTCGGGCAGGTGTGGAGCGGACTGGCCTTCGACGGGCTCGGCGTGGTCATGGCGCTCGGTGCCGCCGTGTGCCTCGCCGCCTACTTCCTCCTCGGCGAGGACGGCCGGGTCTCGGCCGAGCCGCTGCGCTACTTCGTCTGGGCACTCGTGGCCGCCGCCGTCCTCATGACCGTCGTGCGACCGGCGTGGACCGCCACCGAGCTGGGCGTCCAGGCGTCGATGCTGGGTCGTCTGGACGCGTTCTCCGTGCCGGCGTGGTCGGCCATGACCGCCACCATCGTGCTGGGCACCGTGGCACCGTTCTTCCTGCTGCTGCTCGCCCTCCGGGCGCTGCCGGCCGTCGTGGTCAGCGTCGTGGCGATGCTCGAGCCGGTGGTGGCGACGATCGTGGGCTGGGCCTGGTTCTCGGAGTCCCTCTCCCCCCTGCAGGTGGGCGGTGTGCTCGCGGTGCTCGCGGGCATCGTGCTCGCGCAGACGGCTCGGCGCAGGGTCATCGACCCGGCCCTGCCCCCGACCACGTGAGGCCGGAACGTGTTCCGCGGCCTTCGCCGCCGCGCTGCGGTGCCTGAGAGGATGACGCCATGATCCGACTCCTCACCGCGTGGGTGCTGAACGCCGCTGCGCTCGCCACGGCCGCGTGGCTGCTCGGCGAGCAGATGAGCATCGGCGACGGCACCGACCCCACCGACGAGCGCCTCCTGACCCTGGCAGCCGTGGCGGCGGTCTTCACCGTCATCAACCAGGTCGTGGCGCCCATCGTCAAGTTCCTCTCGCTGCCCTTCATCATCCTGACGCTCGGGCTCGCCCTGCTCGTCATCAACGCCCTCATGCTGCTGCTCACGGAGCGGATCGCCGACGCCATCGGCTGGGAGTTCATGGTGAACGGCTTCTGGTGGGCCGTGGCCGCGGCGATCATCATCTCGATCGTGAACGCCGTGCTCGGCGCCTTCGCCGGGGACAAGCGGTGAGCGAGCCCTACCGCATCGGCCTCGTCTGCCTGGGCAACATCTGCCGCTCGCCGATGGCCCACGTCGTGCTCGAGGACCGGCTGCGCTCCGCCGGGCTGGACGGCGAGGTGGAGGTCACCTCGGCCGGCACGGGCGGATGGCACCGTGGCGAGCCGATGGACCCCCGTGCCGCGACGACGCTCTCGGCCGCCGGCTACGACCCGAGCCGACACCGCGCCCGGACCTTCGATCGCGACTGGTACGCCGACCACGACCTCCTGCTGGCGATGGACGCCGCCAACCACGCCGACATGGCGGAGGCCGCGCCGACGGTCGACGAGCAGCGACAGCTCCGGATGTTCCGGTCCTTCGACCCCGTGGCCACCGAGGGTGACCAGGAGGTGCCGGACCCCTGGTACGGCTCGGAGGACGGGTTCGAGGAGGTCCTCACGATGATCGAGCGCACGGTCGACGCGATCGTCCAGCAGGTCGACGGTCTGCGGACCGACCGCGACCGCTGACCCCCGCCCGGTAACCTGCCCACATGGCTCGCATGGCAGGCACGGCGGCACGCGCCGAAGCGCTCATCGGCCACGGCGTCGTCTCCACGACCCCCGTGGCCGGTGGCGACATCTGCACGGCCACGCGACTGCGCCTCAGCGATGGGCGCAACGCCGTCATCAAGACCCGACCGCAGGCCCCGGCGGGCTTCTTCCGCCGCGAGGCCGAGGGGCTGGCCTGGCTGCGAGAGGCCGGCGGCGCACCGGTCCCCGAGGTGCTCGGGGTCGACGACGAGTGCCTCGTGCTGTCGTGGGTGGAGCCGGGCAAGCCGACGTCGGAGGCGGCCGAGCAGCTCGGCCGCGGCCTGGCCACCACGCACGGGGCCGGAGCACCGACCTTCGGCGCCGCTGACGACGGCTACATCGGCATGGCTCCACTGCCGAACCGGCCACTGGAGACTTGGCCGGAGTTCTACGCCTCCCGCCGCGTGATGCCCTACGTCCGCGCCGCCCTGGACCGCAAGGCCCTGACCGTCGAGCAGGCCGGCACGATCGAGGCGACGATGCGCCGCATCCACGACATCGCCGGACCGCAGGAACCCGTCTCCCGCCTGCACGGCGACCTGTGGTCCGGGAACGTCGTCTGGTCCACCGAGGGTCGGGCCTGGATCATCGACCCCGCGGCCCACGGCGGGCACCGGGAGACCGACCTCGCCATGCTCGCGCTGTTCGGCGCACCGCACCTGCAGCGCATCCTGGACGCGTACCAGGAGGCCGCGCCCCTCGCCGACGGCTGGCGGCGTCGCGTCCCGCTGCACCAGCTGCACCCGCTGCTGGTGCACGCGGTCATGTTCGGGGGCAGCTATGGCTCGCGTGCCACCGCCGCGGCACAGGCCGCGCTGCAGCCCCGGGACGACTGACGCCGTCGTTCCCGGCCGGGCTTCAGCACCAGTTCAGGCGGGTTGGGCACACTGGGGTCATGCGGATCCTGGTGGTCGACGATGATCGAGCCGTGCGCGACTCCCTGCGCCGCTCCCTGGAGTTCAACGGCTACACCGTCGAGCTGGCCTCCGACGGCGCCGAGGCGCTGGCCAAGGTGCCCCGCATCGACCCCGACGTCATCGTCATGGACGTCATGATGCCGCGGCTGGACGGCCTGGAGGCGACACGGGCTCTGCGCAGCGCGGGCAACGACGTCCCGATCCTCGTGCTCACGGCCCGAGACGCGGTCTCGGACCGGGTCGACGGTCTCGATGCCGGAGCGGACGACTACCTGACCAAGCCGTTCGCCCTCAACGAGCTGCTGGCTCGCGTCCGCGCCCTGCTGCGCCGGTCCACGCGGCGGGCCGAGATCGAGGCCGACGAGGCACCCCTGTCGTTCGCGGACCTCACCCTCGATCCCGTGACGCGGGAGGTCACCCGCGGCGAGCGCTCCATCTCCCTGACCCGTACCGAGTTCGCCCTGCTGGAGCTGTTCATGCAGCGCCCCAAGCGTGTGCTCGAGCGGTCCTTCATCCTCGAGGAGGTGTGGGGGTTCGACTTCCCCACCACCGCCAACTCCCTGGAGGTCTACGTCGGGTACGTGCGCCGCAAGCTCGAGGCCGAGGGGGAGGACCGTCTGCTGCACACCGTGCGTGGCGTGGGCTACGTGCTGCGCGAGACCCCGCCGTGAGCGATGCGGAAGGCACGCAGGCCCGCGGCCGCTCGGCCCCCGTGGGGGCAGCGTTGGAGGCGGCGCGTCGCACCATCCACCCCTGGACCGCACGGGCATCCCTCGCGCTGCGTGTCGCCCTCCTCACGACCGGCGCCGTCGCCGCCGTCCTCACGGTGGCCAGCGCCGTCATCTACGTGACAGTGCGCGCCGAGCTGCAGGACGCTTTGGACGACACGCTCCTCAAGCGCGCCGAGGCCGCCGTCAGCGCGGGCTACAGCCCCGGTGCGATGAACGAGGAAGACGCCGACCTGCTCTCGGCGTTCGGGATCCGTTTCATCGCCGTGGAGGGCGGACAGGTCTTCACCCGTCGCGCCGACGCCGACTTCCCGTACGACCGCCGCGAGATCGCCGTCTCCATCGGCGAGGCCCAGAGCTCGCGCCGCACCACGACGATCGACGACGAGCCGTGGCGCGTCGTCGCCGTGCAGGCCGGTCCCGGGCAGGCTCTCGTGCTCGCGCAGTCGATGGAGTCGACCCAGCGGTCGCTGGACCGGCTCCAGCTCGTGCTCGTCATGACGTCGGCCGCCGGCATCCTCGTGGCCGGTCTCGCCGGGTGGGTCGTCGCCGCCAACGGGCTGCGGCCCGTCCGCCGGCTCACCGCCGCCACGGAGCGGGTCGCACGGACCAGCGAGCTGCGTCCCATCGAGGTCTCCGGGCACGACGAGCTGGCCAGGCTCACGACGTCGTTCAACCAGATGCTGCTGGCGCTGGAGGCCTCGCAGGAGCGACAGCGCCAGCTCGTCGCCGATGCCGGCCACGAGCTGCGCACCCCGCTCACCAGCCTGCGCACCAACATCGAGCTGCTCGGCCAGGCGTCGGAGAACCCGGACCGGTCCCTGACCGCAGAGCAGAGTGGCGAGATCATGGCCGACGTCCGGCTGCAGCTGCAGGAGCTGACGACGCTCGTCGGTGACCTCGTGGAGCTCGCGCGCGACGAGCCGATGAACCAAGCACCCGAAGAGCTCGACCTCGCCGACGTCGTGACCCATGCCGTCGAGCGGGTCCGGCCCCGTGCCCTGGGCCTTCGGATCATCACCGAGAACGAGCCGTGGATCGTGCACGGGGAGGCACCCCTGCTCGAGCGGGCCGTGACCAACCTGCTCGACAATGCCGTGAAGTGGAGCCCTGACGGTGGCACCGTGACGATCCGCCTGCACGCCGGTGAGCTCACCGTGCGCGACGAGGGCTCGGGCATCGCCGCGGAGGACCTCCCCCACGTCTTCGACCGCTTCTACCGCTCCCCGGAGGCGAGGACGTTGCCCGGGTCGGGCTTGGGCCTCTCGATCGTGCGGCGTGCCGCGGAGCGACACGGCGGTTCAGTGGAGGCCGCCTGCCCCGAGTCCGGCGGAACGATGTTCACGATGAGCATCCCCGGCCGAGACGGGCCGCTCGACGACTGACATCTCGGGGTTCTTCGGCCTGTCACACGTGCCGCTCAGCGCGTTCTCAGTCATGCGGAACAATGTTGTCCCATGAGCCATGAGAACGACCCGTTCGACTCCCAGCCGTACGTGCCCCCCCACCGTCGGGAGGGGAACACGCCGCAGGACGCGAGCGATCACGACTCTGGCGACACCTCCCCCGGCGCCACCGGCGACGCGCCCCGGGACACCACGCCACAGAGCCCCGACCACGAGTCCACGGTGGAGGTGCCGTCCGGCTCCGACGTGGGCCGGCACGAACCGACGCAGGAGCTGCCGCACGACTCGGCCCCGTCGCACTCTCACCGATACGCCGACCGGTCCGCCGCTGGGGCGGCGACCGCGCAGCAGCACGGCAGCGGCCGCCCCGACCCGCAGGCACCCGCCCCCGCCCAGCAGTCCGAGCACACGACGGCCTACGCCGCGGTCCCGGCCGGTGGCAGCGGAGACGGTGGCGGATGGGGCCAGGAGCCGCCCGGCACCGCGTCGACGCCGGCCGCGCCCAAGAAGCGCCGTGGCCGCGCCCTGGCGGGCGTCCTTGCCTTGGTCCTGCTCGCCGGCGCCGCCGGCATCGGGGGCGCGGCGGCCTACGACCAGTGGGGCACGGACGGGGGCACCGGCGTGATCAGCTCGCTGGGCGGCGACGACGGCGACGGCGGTTCCGCGCCCGAGGGCCAGGTCGAGCGGGTCGCCGCCAACGTCCTGCCGTCCGTCACCCAGATCAACGTGGCCGGCGGAGGCGCCGGGGGCTCCGGCACCGGGATCATCATCAGCTCCGACGGTGAGATCCTCACCAACAACCACGTCGTCGAGGCCGCCGCGGACGACGGCACCATCACCGTCGGGTTCAGCGACGGGACCAACGCCGAGGCCGAGATCGTCGGGCGTGACCCCAAGACCGATCTCGCCGTGATCAAGGCCGAGGGCAAGAGCGGGTTGCAGCCCGCGACCCTCGGCTCCTCCAACGACCTGACCGTCGGCCAGGAGGTCGTGGCGATCGGCTCGCCGTTCGGCCTGGAGAGCACCGTCACCAGCGGCATCGTCAGCGCCCTGAACCGTCCGGTGGCTTCTTCCGACGGCGCCGGCGGCGACTCCACCGTCTTCCCTGCCGTCCAGACCGACGCTGCCATCAACCCCGGCAACTCCGGCGGCCCTCTCGTGGACCTCGAGGGCCGCGTCGTGGGCATCAACTCCGCCATCCGCTCCGGCACCTCGGCCGGTGGCGAGGCCGGGTCCATCGGCCTGGGGTTCTCCATCCCGGTCGACCTCGCCGAGAGCGTCGCTGAGCAGCTGCGTGAGGGCCGAACGGTCGAGCACGCCCAGATCGGCGTCACGGTCCGACCGGCCGTCGACAACGACGAGATCACCGGCATCGGTGCCGAGATCGTCGAGGTCGCCGACGGGAGCGCCGGCGGGGAGGCAGGTCTGCAGCAGGGCGACGTGATCACCTCCCTCGACGACGTCCCGGTCGGCAGCTCCAACGCACTCGTCGCCTCGATCCGCGCCTATCGGCCCGGTGACGAGGTCACGTTGACCTTCCAGCGCGACGGTGAGTCCCAGCAGGTCGACGTCACGCTGGACTCCGACGGCGGCAACACCTCCGACTGACGCCGCGCTCCCGGCACGAGGTCCCGTCACCGCTCGGTGGCGGGATCTCGTGCTCGGACGTCCGGAACCCCCGTCGCCTTGACCAGTCCTTCCTCGTAGCCTCGGAGTCGTGACCGCCCCCACGGCCGACCGGAGCGTCGGCGTCGACCTGACGTTGCTCGCCCTCGGCACCGTCGTCCTGCTCTGGGCCTCGGCGTTCGTCGGGATCCGAGCCGTCGCCGACGCCTTCGACCCCGGCCCCCTCTCCCTGGGTCGGCTGGTGGTCGGGGCACTCGCACTCACCGTGATCGCGCGTCCGTGGCGGCAGCGCATCCCCGGGGGCAGCACCCTCAGCCTCGTCGTGCTCTACGGCGTCGCCTGGTTCGGTCTGTACAACATCGCGCTCAACGCCGCAGAGACCACCTTGGACGCCGGGACCACGGCCCTCGTGGTCAACATCGGACCGATCCTGATCGTCCTCGGCGCCGGCCTGATCTTCAAGGAGGGGTTTCCCCGCCCGTTGATGATCGGCATGCTCGTGGCGTTCGCGGGCGTCGTGCTCATCGCCCTGAGCACGCGCCAGGACTCCGCCGTCGAGACGGCCAGCACCACCGGCGTCCTGCTGGGAGTCGCAGCCGCCGTGCTCTACGCCATCGGTGCGCTCGCGCAGAAGCCGACCCTCGCCGTGACCACTCCGGCGATGTCGGTCTGGCTGGCCTGCACGATCGGCGCGGTCGCCTGCCTGCCCTTCCTGCCGCGACTGCTGACGCAGCTGGGCGAGGCCACGGTCGGCGAGATCGCCTGGGTGGTCTACCTCGGGGTCTTCCCGACGGCCATCGGCTTCGCTGCGTGGGCCTACGCGCTCAAGCGGCTCAGCTCGGGCCAGGTGGCCTCCACGACCTACCTGGTCCCCGTCGTGGCCACGGCGATCTCCTGGGTGCTCCTCGACGAGGTCCCTGCCCCGCTGGCCTTCGCAGGGGGCGCACTGTGCCTGATCGGCGTCGCCGTCACCCGTTGGCGCCCGCGGCGCGCCCCGGCTCCGCACTGAGCCGACGTGCGGGGCCCGGCGCCTCGGCGCATCGTGGGATCATGACGAAGGAGCTGCAGACCGGGGACCGGGTGAGTTGGAAGACGCCTCAGGGACGCACCCAGGGGCGTGTCGTCGAGCGGAAGACCAAGGACTTCCAGCTCGCCGAGCAGCAGTGGCGGGCGAGCGAGGACGAGCCCAAGTACGTCGTGGAGAGCGAGAAGACCGGCGCCCGCGCGGCCCACGCGGCCGCCGCGCTGCGCAGGCTGAAGGGCTGACCTCCCCGCGTCAGTCGAGCAGGTCCAGGACGAGGTCCCGCAGCACCCCGAAGCCGCCCTGCGTGAGGATCGACTCGGCGTGGAACTGGATGCCGTGGAAGTGCGGACCGGCCACGTGGTGGACGTCGCCCGTCGCGTCGTCGCGCTCCACCGTCACCCCGGGTGGCAGTCCGGCGGGGCCGACACGTGCCACGAAGGTGTTGTAGAAGCCGACGGTCTCGGGACGCTCGAGCACCGACAGCCGGGACTGCGTGCCCTGGAACACGATGTCCTTGAACGCCAGGTCCAGGCCCAGAGCACGGCTCAGCACCTGGTGACCCAGGCACACCGCCAGGAACGGCTGCTCGCGCGAGAGCAGCTCGGTGACGGCACGGTCGAGGACGGCGATCTTGGCGTCGTCGCTCTCGCGCGGGTCGCCCGGCCCGGGGCCCACGACCACCAGGTCGTAGTCCTGGAACGCGGCCGGGCCCTCGTCCCGCAGCAGGGCGGAGTCGTGTCGCACCACGTCGGTCGTCATGCCGAGCACGCCGAACACGTGGGCCAGCATGTTGACGAAGTCGTCCTCCGCGTCCAGGACGACCACCCGCTTGCCCTGCAGCGACGCCTCGGGGGCGGCTCCTGACTGGTCGGAGAGCCAGAACTGGCTGAGCCGCTGGTTGCGAGAGCCGAGCGCGATGAGGACCTCGTCGTCCCGCGTGAAGGCGTCGATGCCCTCGGTCGGTGTGGGGGCGGCGTCGACCAGCCCGAAGGCCGACAGCACTCCCGACGCCTTGGCCCACGTCTCGGTGGTCTCGTGGACGGGGTCGGAGTCACGCACGAGCGTCGCGCCCGCGGTGACGGTGAGGTTGCCCTCCAGGTCGACGTCGGCGGTGCGGATGAGGATGGGCGCGTCGACCATCGGCGCGCCGTCGGCGTCACGACCCACGAGCGCCGCGACCGAGGCGTAGTACCCACGGCCGTGCTCCTCGTACTGCTTGATCAGCCGGCAGGCGTTCTCCACGGGGCTGCCCGTGACCGTGGCGGCGAACATCGAGTCGCGCAGGACGTCGCGGACGTCGCGGTCGGTGCGACCGGCGAGGAGGTACTCGGTGTGCACGAGGTGGCTCATCGGCTTGAGGTAGGGGCCGAGCACGAGGCCGCCCTCGTGGCAGATGTCGCACATCATCTTGAGCTCCTCGTCCACGACCATGAAGAGCTCGTAGATCTCCTTCTCGTCGGAGAGGAAGCGCAGCAGCTCGCGCGTGCGGTCCGCATGGGTCTCCAGGCCGCGCAGCCGGAACGTGCCGCTGATCGGGTTCATGCGGACGTTGCCCGCCTCCACGCTCACGTGCCGCTCCGGGCTCGCGCCGACGAGGTACCGGTCCCCCGTGAAGACGCAGAACGTCCAGAACGAGCCACGCTCGCGCTCGAGCAGACGGCGCAGGACGGTGAGCGCCCGGTCGTGGCCCCAGTCGGCGACCTTCGCCCGGTAGTGCCGGCCGATGACGAGGTTGGCGCCCTCCCCGCGGCCGATCTCCTGCTCGATGACGCGGCGCGTCATGGCGGCGTACTCGTCGTCGGACGTCTCGAAGCCGCCGGCGTCGGCCAGCTCGATCGGCACGTCGGGGAGCATGGCCAGGAGGTCGTCCAGGGGCACCTCGTGCCGGACGCGGGCCTCGATGACGGTGAGCGGCGTGCCGTCCTGGTGGGCCTCGAAGCCTCGTTCCCGCGCCTGCGCGAAGGGCACCAGCACCAGGGAGTCCCACTCCGGCCTGCCGGTGGCGCCACCGTCGGACAGGGGGACGTCGGCCAGCATGTCGACGTCCACGCGGGGTCCCCCGATGAGCGTGACGATGTCGGCGTCGCGGCTGCGCACGAGCGCGAACGCGGGCTGGGAGAGCAGCTCGTCCAGCAGGGTCATGTCGTTTCCTTCGTCGGTCCTCGTCGGCCGCGTGGACACCGAAACGCCCAGACCTCCGACGAGGGGGTCTGGGCGTGGTCGCGTCGACAGTCCTCCTCTACGGGAGGCGCCACCAGGTGCTGACGTGGACTGTCATGGAGGCAGCCTAGCCTCTTGAGCACCTGATACCACCGGGATACCATCGGAGCATGGCCATGACCCTGAGGCTCGACGACGCCGACGACGCTGCACTCGCCGCGCTGGCGCAGGCGCACGGCATCAGCAAGAACGAGGCCGCTCTTCGCGCCATCCGAGAGGCACGACGTCGTGCAGAGGACGAGCGAGCGCTCGACCTGGCGATCACGGACACCCTCACCCGCTACCCCGACACCATCCGGCGTCTGGGCGAATGACACGCCACCTCACCTTGGAGGAGGCGTTGCGCATCGCCGAGTCGGTGCTCGGAGAGCCACCGCAGATCCGCGACCTCGGGCTCGTCGAGTCGGCCCTCGCTCGGCCCCGCACGTCGGTCTTCGGTCGGGACGCCTACGACTCGCTCGAGGAGAAGGCTGCGGCGATGCTGCAGTCGCTCGTGCTCAACCACGGCCTGGTCGACGGCAACAAGCGGCTCGGATTCGCCTGCGTCTCGGTCTTCCTCACCCTCAACGGAGCACCGCTCGATCTCGGGGACGACGGCCCCGCCTACGATCTCGTCATCGCAGTGGCGACGGGCGAGCTGCCCGACGTGTCGGACATCGCTGCGGCACTGAGAGGGGCGTGAAACTCGTGGACATTGACCTCGACCTGATCCGGCGCGACCTCGCGCAGCTGGTCAGCTACGACAGCATCGGCGGAAGCCAGTCCGAGGCCAGCGTGCAGCGCTGGAGCGCCGCGACGTTGCAGGGTCTCGGCCTCGACGTCGACCTGTGGCCGCTCGACCTCGACGCCCTGCGCGCCGACCCGGACCATCCCGGCGAGGAGGTCGAGCGCGAGGAGGCGTGGGGCTGCGTCGGCACGTGGCGCCCCGAGGGTGCGGCCGCGGACGCCGTGCCCGAGCTGATCCTCAACGGCCACCTCGACGTCGTCCCCCCGGGCGACACGGAGTGGTGGACCGGGCACGACCCCTGGTACCTGCACGAGGCCGACGACCGTTGGTACGGCCGTGGGGTGTGCGACATGAAGGGCGGGGTGGTGGCCATCCTCGCCGCCGTCCGCGCCGTGGGTGATCAGCTCACCAGGCCGTTCGCGGTGCACACCGTGATCGGGGAGGAGGACGGCGGCCTCGGCACGTTCGCCACCCTGCGCCGCGGCCACACCGGCGCCCTGTGCCTCATCGCCGAGCCGACCGACGGGCGGATCGTCTCGGCCAACGCCGGGTCCCTGACCTTCCGGATGGAGATCCGAGGTCGCGCCACGCACGGCTCCATGGCCGGTCGCGGACTCAGCGCACTCGACCTCCTCGAGCGCGTGAACGCCGAGCTGAAGGCTCTCGACGCGCGACGCAACGTGGCACCGCCGCACCCGTTCGGCGAACGACCGTGGCCGATCTCCATCGGCATCGTGCACGCCGGCGACTGGGCCAGCACCGTTCCCGACCTCGTCGTGGCGGAGGGGCGCTTCGGCGTCATGCCCGGGGAGTCCTTCGAGGTCGCGATGGCCGTCTTCGAGCAGGCCATGGCCGACCTCGACGAGCCGTGGCTGCGCGAGCACCCGATCCAGGTGAGCTGGCCCGGAGGGCGTTTCGCCGCCGGGACGTTGCCCCCGGGCCACGCCTTCGGCGAGCAGGTCGCCGACGCCGTCGCGTCCACCGGAGCGCCCCGGCCCGAGCTCATCGGCGCACCGTACGGCTCGGACCTGCGCCAGTACGCCGCACAGGGCATCCCGACGCTGCAGTTCGGCCCGGGCCACATCGAGCAGGCACACGCCGTCGACGAGTACGTCCCGATCGACGAGGTCGAGCGCAGCGCCCAGACCTACGCCCGTCTCCTGCTGGAGATCTGCGGCTGAGCCGCCCTGCCGGACCGATGCTGCTGCTACCGTCGAGGAACATCGAGCACCGGGGGGTGTGCGCCCATGCGCCATCGACTGACCGCACTGACGACGTCCGCCATCATCGGGGCGGCTGGGGTCCTGGCGGCCACGGCGTCCTCTGCCAGCGCCGCCAGCGGCGTCGTCTACGCCAACTACTGCCCGTTCGCCGTCACGGTCTCCTCGGGGTCCGTCAACGAGGGCGACACGATCGTCGTGGGGTCCCGCCGGACGTCGCCCGCGCTCACCTACAACGGGGCCATCACCTACCGGGCGACCAGCAACCTCACCGGTCAGACCATCAGGTCCGGCTCGCTGGCCGACGGCAAGGGCCACGTCGTCAGGCTCTGCTACATCGCACCGTGACGCCCTGAGGCGTCAGGGGAGGTCCTCCTCCAGGTCCTCGCCGCCGTCGGTGCCGTCGGTGTCCTCGTCGGGCTCGTCGTCCTGCCCGGCCAGCGGCAGCGGGACGTAGTCGGCCACGTCGATCTGGCCCGAGGGCATGAAGGAGACCGGTTGCAGCCCGACGGGCCCGCCGTCCTCGTCGAAGGTCACGAGGGTCACCTGGGCCTCACGCCGCAGGCTGCTGCCCAGGGCGAACGGCAGGACCGCTCCACCGGTGCTGGCCGTGGTGAGGCGCGTGGTCGTGGTGCCCTCGGGACCGTCGATCGCCGTCGGCCCCACCTGGTAGTGCAGGTGGCCGGTGAGGACGAGGTCGACGCAGCCGCTGGCCGCGACCTGCTTGCCGGAGGCCCACGAGTGCACCGCCAGCACCCCCACCCGCTCGTCCGCCTCGTCTGCCTCGCACGCGACACCGGTGAGGGCCTCGTCCTGGACGGCGAGGTCGTCATCGCGCTGGTCGGCGCTGCCGGTGTACCCGGTGAGCGTGGTGCCCCTCGGGTCGTGATCACCCAGGAAGCGGATGCCGGCCACCTCCACAGGCTCGCCCTCCAGCACCGTGAAGTCGGCCGAGCGGAGCTGCTCCACGGTGGTCCTGGAGTCGTGGTTGCCCGCGACGGCGACCCGCTCGAAGCCGTCGAACTCATCGGCCAGGGAGTTGATGCTGAACCGCTCCCAGCTGTCTCCCTGGGAGGTGTCGTCGCCGAGGTTGATCAGCACCTCGGCCTCCGCCTGGTCGGCGATGATCCTCGCCACCGGGTCCATGCCGATGTTGTCGTGCCGGTCGGTGACCACCAGGGCCGTGCGCTCGTCCTCCCCGGGCGTCCGGACCTGCGTCTCCCGTGCCTGCTCGGCGAGCTCACCGTAGAAGCTCACCGAGTCCTCGTACAGATACAGCGCACCCTCCACCAGAGCCCGGCTCCCGCGGGTGATCGAGCCGTCGCTGATCTCCAGCGAGTCCAGGACGCCGTTGGCCGGCAGCTCCGGGAAGACGTCACGGGCCGCCGTCCACTGGGGCTCGGGCAGCTGCTCGTCGTGCTGGGGAACCACCACCAGTGCGACACCGGTGGCGATGGCGACGATCACGACCCCACCGCGGACGAGCTGCGGTCGCGCCGGGTGCATCGCGTCGTGCAGGAGCCGGCGCCGCCGCACCGGACCCACCGAGCGCCACGCCACCGCGGCGCTGACCGCGACCAGCACACCGACGCCGGCGCCCTGCAGCACGGCCACCCGCCCCATGTCCACGACGACCTCACGGACCGCGGCGATCTCGCCCTGCGGTTGGCTCGCGATCACCGCGTCCTGCTGGACGAGCTCCTCCAGGCTGGTCACCTCGGCCTGACCGAGCCGGATGTCCACGCCGAGGGGGCCCGGCGCGTCGACGGGGATGCGGACGCGCGGGAGCAGGGGGCCGAAGTCCAAGGTCGCGTTGCCGTCGAAGGCCGGGCGGACCGACGCCTGGTGCGGGCCGATGGAGAGCTCGCGCTGGCTGTCGGTGAACAATGCGGCGGACAGCGGAGCCGTCACGACCAGCCCGAGCGCCAGGGCGGCCAGCGTGCCCAAGAGTGTTCTCATGAGACGCGCGACAACCAGGTCTCGCTCGTCCCGACGGTGATGAGGAGCTGCGTGGCGCGAGTGAGCACGACGTAGAAAGTACGCCACCCGGCCTCTGACTCCGCGATGATCTCGTCCGGCTCCATCACGAGCACGGCATCGAACTCCAGGCCCTTGGTGTCCAGGCCGTCCAGCACCCGCAACCGTGCCGGGTCGGCCTGCAGCAGACCGGCGAGATCAGCACGTGCCTGGGCCAGTCGGGCACGCGGCGCGACGACGGCCACGGTGCCCGCGACGCGCTCCAGCAGCTCCGCAGTCCCCTCCACCACGGAGTCGGCGAGCGCGGCCTCGGCCACCCACCGGTGCTCGGGCTCCTCGCCGGTGCGCCGGACGGCGTCGGCGAGGTCCGCCCCCGGGATCGCGACGTTGGCGACCCGTGCGGCCAGGTCGTAGACCTCCGCGGAGTTGCGGTAGTTGGTGGAGAGCCGGAAGACGTGCTCCTCCTTGCCCTTGAGCGCCTCGGTGCGCGCGGCCCGGGCCTCCTCGGGGGACGGCCACGACGACTGGGCCGGGTCGCCGACGATGGTCCAGCTGGCCTGGCGGCCGCGACGACCGAGCATCCGCCACTGCATCGGCGAGAGGTCCTGCGCCTCGTCGACCAGCACGTGGGCGTACCCGTCGTCCTCGATGCTGCCGGTGGTCCGGAGCTCGTCCTCGCGCTCGCGCTCACGTCGCTCGAAGCTCATCAGCTGCTTGGGCGCGTCGTCGGCCTCGTCCTCGGGAAGTGGGACCTCCCCCAGGAGGTAGCGCAGCTCATCGATGATCGGCACGTCCTCGATGCTGGGCACGCCGTCGACCCAGGAGGCCTTGAGCGCCTCCAGCTCCGCGGCGTCGAAGGCGCCGTCGGCAAGCTCGGCGACGCGGTGCGACAACGTCCGCCACATCTGGACGGCGTCGACCGGGGGCCACCACGCCTCGATGAAGTCGACGAAGCGGTGGTCCGACGTCAGGACGTCGAGGAACTCCGCCTCGCCCTTCTCCAGCGCACGCTCACCGCTGACCTGGCGCCACAGCGCGGTGGCCACCGCCGCGGGTGCGCGACTGAAGGCCTGGTTGCGCTTGAGGCCGGAGAGCAGCTGGCGGCGGATCGCGGCCAGCTGGCGGGCATCCAGACGCAGGACGTCGTCCTTGTAGAAGTAGCGCAGATCCGTGGGCTCGCCGGTCTGCGGGGCGGCCACTAGCCGGCGCAGGACGGTCAACATCCGCACCGACCCCTTGGCGGCTGCCGCCACGGCGTCGTCGTGCGCGGCGGCCGGGACGCCGTTGACGACCTCGCCGAGCGAGCGCAGCGTCACGGCGGTCTCACCCAGGCTGGGCAGCACCCGCTCGATGTAGGCCATGAACACCGAGGAGGGGCCCACCACGAGGACCCCGCCACGCTCGAAGCGACGCCGATCGTTGTAGAGCAGGAACGCCGCGCGGTGCAGTGCGACGACGGTCTTGCCCGTGCCGGGTCCCCCACCGATGATCGTCGCCCCGCGGACGGGAGCCCGGATGGCGTCGTCCTGCTCCTTCTGGATGGTGGCGACGACCGAGTGCATCGTGGAGTCGCGGGCGCGGCTCAGGGTGGCCATGAGGGCGCCCTCGCCGATGATCGCCATGTCGTCGGGAGCCGCCGAGGCATCGAGCAGGTCGTCCTCGACACCGACGACCCGCTGGCCCGAGCAGCGCAGCACACGGCGCCGCACCACGCCGGTCGGGTCCTGCGCGGTGGCTTGGTAGAACAGGGCGGCGGCGGGTGCCCGCCAGTCGACGAGCAGGATCTCGCGATCGGCGTCCCGCACGCCGATCCGACCGATGTAGCGGGGCTCTCCACTGACGAGGTCGAGCCGCCCGAAGACCAGCCCGTCGTGCGCGGCGTTCAGGGCCGAGAGCCGGCGCTGCGCCTGGAAGACCATGGCGTCGCGCTCCACGAGACCACCCTCGTTGCCGATGTTGATGCGCTCGTAGCCCTCCTTGACCATGGCCGCCGCGACCTTGGTCGACTCGCCCAGGCGCTCGTGGACGACGTCGACGTACGCCTGCTCGGCGGCGATCTCTCGCTGCTCGACTTCGGGGTTGGTCACGGCACTCGCTTCATCGATCCTGCTCCGGCACGGAACAGAACATTCTATGCCGCGGGACTGTTCCCGTCGTCGGGTCCCCCGGGAGTGACCAGCGACGTCCTGCCCATTGCGCTCAGCCCTTCGCGCGCTGCAGGAAGGCCATCATCGCCTCGCGGGCCTCGTCGCTGCCGAACAGCTCGGCCGACTGCGCCGCGACCTGCTCGCCCAGCGCGTCGATCCGGGCGACGAGGTCGTGGTTGAGCAGCTTCTTCGTCTCGCGCAGGCCCTGCGGGTAGCCCTTGACGAGGTCGTCGACCACGGCCGAGACCTCATCGGCGAGGGCGTCGTCGGGCACTGCCCGTGTCACCAGACCGGCGCGCTGCGCCGCGGCGGCGTCGAAGGTCCGGCCGGTCAGGAACAGGTCGGCGGCGGCGCGGTCGGTGAATCGCTCGAGCAGGGAGAGCGAGATGATCGCGGGCGCGAGCGCGAGGCGGACCTCGGTCAGGGCGAAGGTGACGGACTCGCCCGCCAGGACCACGTCGGCCGCCCCGACGATGCCCAGGCCGCCGGCCCGGACGGGCCCGGCCAGCTCGACGACGACCGGCACGCCCATCGTCGCGATCCGGCGCTGCAGGGCGACGATCGCCGAGGCGCTCTCGGCCATGCCGCCCTCGGCCGCCTCGGACAGGTCCGCGCCGGAGCAGAAGACGCGGTGCGCCGAGCGCACGACGACGGCTCGCACGCCCTCGGTGTCCTCGGCCGTCGCAAGGTGGGCCGCCAGCTCGGTGACGAGCTGCCTGCTCAGGGCGTTGCGGTTGTGCTCGCTGTCCAGCGTGATCGTCGCGACGGCATCGTCGATGCCCAGGTGCACCAGCTCGGTCATGGGATCATCCTCCTGGTCAATAGGACTTGGGCAGGCCGAGCGAGAACTGGGCGATGAAGTTGAGCACCATCTCCCGGCTCACGGGGGCGATGCGGCTCAGGCGGGAGCCGGCGAGCATCTGGACCAGGCCGTACTCCTCGGCGAGGCCGTTGCCACCATGGGTCTGGATGGCCCGGTCCACGGCGTTGCAGACCGCCTCGCCCGCGGCGTACTTGGCCATGTTGGCCGCCTCCCCGGCCGCCATGTGGTCCCCGGCGGCGTAGAGCGCAGCCGCACGCTGGGTCAGCAGGCGGGCGGACTCGATCTCGATGTAGGACTGCGCGAGCGGGTGCGCGATGGCCTGGTGGGCACCGATCGGCGCCTTCCACACCTCCCGCTCCTTGGCGTACTCGGTGGCCATCTCCAGCGCGAGACGGGCCGTGCCGGTGGCGAACGAGGCGCCCATGATGCGCTCGGGGTTGAGACCGGCGAACAGCTGCTCGATGCCGGCGTCCTCGCTGCCGACGAGCGCGTCGGCCGGCACCCGGACGTCGTCGAAGAACAGCGTGAACTGCTTCTCCGGGCTCACGATGCCCATCGGGATCTCGGTGTACTCCAGCCCCGGTGCGTCGGTGGGCACCATGAACAGGGCCGGCTTGAGGTTCGCAGCGCCGTTCGCCGCCCCCGGCCCGGCACCCCCGCCGGGGCGGGCGTCGGCGGTGCGCGCCACGACGAGCACGTGGCTGGCCTCGTCGACGCCGGAGATGTAGGTCTTGCCGCCGGTCAGGCGCCAGGCTCCCCCCTTCTCATCGGCAACGTCCTCGCGGTGGGCCGTCGTGGTGATCTTGTGGCTGTTCGAGCCGGCGTCGGGCTCGGTGATCGAGAAGGCGTACGTCGCCGTGCCGTCGGCGAGACCGGGCAACCAGCGCTGCTGCTGCTCGGGGGTGCCGTACTGCGCGATGATCGTGCCGACGATGGCCGGCGAGACGACCATGAGCAGTAGCGGCGAGCCCGCGGCGGCAAGCTCCTCGCAGACCGCGGCGAGGTCACCGATGTCACCCCCGCCCCCACCGAACTCCTCCGGCACGGCCACGCCGAGGTAGCCGAGCCTGCCCGCCTCGGTCCACAGCTCGGTGGTCTTGCGCCCCTCGGCGTCGGCCTTGATGAAGTAGTCGCGGCCGTACTTGCGACCGAGGTCGCGGACCGCCTTGCGCAGCGCCTGGCGCTCCGCGGTCTCGCTGAATGCGATGGTCATGACTCTCCTTCTCCCTCGGCCGGGTCCTCGATGACGGCAAGCACCGCGCCGGACTCGACCTGCTGGCCCGCGGCGACCGCGAGATCGGTGACGACGCCGTCGATCGGCGCCGTGATGGTGTGCTGCATCTTCATGGCCTCGAGCACGACCACGGTCTGGCCGGCCGTGACCGCCTGCCCCTGCTCCACGCCGACCGTCGCGACGGTCGCCGGCATCGGCGCGAGCAGCGAGCCCTCGGCGACGACGTCGGCCGGATCGACGAAGGTCGGGACCGGGGTGAGGGCGAGGCTGCCGGCGGGGCCCGCGACGTCCACCGCGTCCTCGGCGACCGCCACGTCGTAGGTCTCGACGACCCCGTCGACGGAGAGCCGCACCCGGGTGGGCGTGGCGTCGACGACGTTCGTGCCCTCGACCGCGTCGGAGACGAGAGCACGACCGGCAGCCGCGTAGGAGATCTCGATCTCGGTGTCGCCAAGCGAGAACGTGCGGGTCCGTGGCTGGGAGGGCACGTTGCGGAAGGCCGACGGGATGCGGCCGAGCACGGGCGCACTCGCCGTCGCCGATCGTGCGGACGCCAGCGCGGCTGCCAGGGCGAACCGCCGCAACGCCGGCTCGTCGTGGGCCGGCGCCGTCCAGGCCTCCCGGCGCTCGTCGAGCAGCGCGGTGTGCACCCGTTCGGCGACGAACTCCTCGTCGGTGAGGATCGCCCGCAGCAGGGCGATATTGGTGGTGACGCCGGTGACGCGGGCGCGACGCAGGGTGCCGTCCAGCATCCGCAGGGCGGAGAGCCGGTCCGGCCCGAGCGCGATCACCTTGGCGAGCATCGCGTCGTAGTGGAAGCCGACGACGCTGCCGGACTCCACTCCGGAGTCGATGCGCAGGCCGGCTCCGACCGGGCCGGCGAAGGCGGCGCCGTCGACGTCGAAGGTGCGCACGGTGCCGGTCTGGGGCGCCCAGTCCGCAGCGGGGTCCTCGGCGTAGAGCCGCACCTCCACGGCGTGCCCCGTCGTCGTGGGTGGCTTGCCCTCGAGCGTGCGCCCCTCGGCGACGGCGAGCTGCAGCGCGACGAGGTCGAGTCCGGTGACGGCCTCGGTGACCGGGTGCTCGACCTGCAGACGCGTGTTCATCTCCAGGAAGCAGACACGCTCTGCGTCGACGAGGAACTCCACGGTCCCGGCGCCGACGTAGCCGACCGCCTCGGCAGCGGCGCGGGCCGCGTCGTGCAGCGTGGTGCGGACGGCCTCCGACAGCCCGGGGGCCGGAGCCTCCTCCACCACCTTCTGGTGCCGGCGCTGGATGGAGCAGTCCCGGTCACCGACGACCCACGTCGTGCCATGGGTGTCGGCCAGCACCTGCACCTCGACGTGCCGGGCCGTGGGCAGGTAGGGCTCGACGAACACGGTGTCGTCGCCGAACGCCGAGGCGGCCTCGGCGGCCGCCGCGGTGAGCTCGCCGGCCAAGTCGGCCGGGTCGTCCACGACGCGCATGCCGCGGCCCCCACCGCCGGCTGATGCCTTCACCAGCAGGGGGAAGTCGCCTGGCTTCGCCCCCTCCTTCAACAGCACTGCGGGATCGACGCTGAGGATCGGGACCCCGGCGGCGGCCATGAGCTCCTTGGCGCGGATCTTGCTGCCCATCGCCTCGATGGACTCCGGCGTCGGGCCGATCCAGACCAGGCCCGCGTCGGCGACGTCGCGCGCGAACTGGGCGTTCTCGGACAGGAAGCCGTACCCGGGATGGATGGCGTCGGCACCGGCCGCGCGTGCTGCGGCGATGACGAGGTCCCCGCGCAGGTAGGTGTCGCCGGGTGCGTTGCCGGCCCCGGCGGAGGCCGATGGATCGTGGAGCCGCACGGCCCGGTCGGCGTCGCGGACGAAGGGCGCGTCGGCGTCGGCGTCGGAGTGCACGGCGACAGTCTCGATCCCGAGGTCCCGGCACGTCCGGAACACCCGACGAGCGATCTCCCCCCGGTTGGCGACGAGAACGGAACGGATCATCGGGTCTCCTCCTGACGTCGGTTTACCACGGTCCCTCGGCAAGCACTCACTTCCCGTGGGGAACTTCCCCTGGGGAGTGAAGGTTTACCGAGGGACCGTGGTAAACCGGCACTGCAGCGATGGCTCACGGGCGGAACACTCCGTAGCCCTCGGCGCCGCGGACCTCGGCGGTGTGGATGGCGGACAGGCAGATGCCCAGGATGCTGCGGGTGTCGCGCGGGTCGATGACGCCGTCGTCGTAGAGCATCCCCGAGGTGAAGTAGGCGAGCGACTGCTCCTCGATCTGCTGCTCGACGTAGGCGCGCATCGCCGTGTCGCCCTCCTCGTCGTAGGGCTGGCCCTTGGCCTCGGCCGCCCCCCGCGCGACGATCGAGATGACGCCGGCGAGCTGCGCCGGGCCCATCACGGCGGACTTGGCGCCGACCCAGCTGAACATGAACCGAGGGTCGTACGCGCGTCCGCTCATGCCGTAGTGGCCGGCGCCGTAGGAGGCGCCCATCACCACCGAGAGGTGCGGGACGGTGGAGTTGGAGACGGCGTTGATCATCTGCGCGCCGTGCTTGATGATGCCGCCCTGCTCGTACTCCGCCCCCACCATGTAGCCGGTCGTGTTGTGCAGGAACAGCAGCGGCGTGTCGGTCTGGTTGGCGAGCTGGATGAACTGCGTCGCCTTCTGCGCCTCCTCGCTGAACAGCACGCCCTGGGCGTTGGCGAGGATCCCGACGGGGTAGCCGTGCAGCTGCGCGAAGCCGGTGACCAGGCTCGGCCCGTACAGCGGCTTGAACTCGTCGAAAGCGCTGCCGTCGACGATCCGGGCGATGACCTCGCGCGGGTCGAAGGGCACCTTGAGATCGGTGGGCACGATGCCCAGCAGGTCCTCGGGGTCGAGCACGGGCTCGGCGAAGTCGGCGGCAGGCGCGTGGCCCTTCTTCTCCCAGTTGATCCGTCGGATGATCTGGCGACCCAGGCGGATGGCGTCGCGCTCGTCGGTGGCGAGGTAGTCGGCCAGGCCGGAGGTGCGGGCATGCATCTCCGCACCACCGAGCGACTCGTCGTCGGACTCCTCGCCGGTGGCCATCTTGACCAGCGGCGGGCCACCGAGGAAGACCTTCGCGCCCTCCTTGACCATGACGACGTAATCGCTCATGCCCGGGATGTACGCGCCGCCCGCCGTGGAGTTGCCGAACACCAGGGCCACGGTGGGCGTGCGGGCGGCCGAGGCGCGGGTGATGTCGCGGAAGGACTTGCCGCCCGGGATGAAGATGTCCTTCTGGGTCGGCAGGTCGGCGCCGCCGGACTCCACGAGGTTGATCGTCGGCAGGTGGTTCTCCGCCGCGATCTGCGCGGCCCGGTGGCCCTTGCGCAGCGTGCTCGGGTTGGACGAGCCGCCCTTCACGGTGGGGTCGTTGGCCACGATCATGCACTCGACGCCCTCCACGACGCCGATGCCGGTGACGATGGAGCCGCCGACGGCGAAGTCGGTGCCCCAGGCGGCGAGGCTGGAGAGCTCCAGGAACGGCGCGTCGGGGTCGAGCAGCAGCTCGATCCGCTCGCGCGCCGTGAGCTTGCCGCGCGCGTGGTGGCGGTCGACGTACTTCTGCCCGCCGCCGGCGAGCGCCTTGGCGTGCTGCTCGGCGAGGTCGGCGACGCGCTCGAGCATCGCGGTGCGGTTCTCGGCGTAGCCCGGTGTCTCCGGGTCGACGGTGGTCTTCATCGTGCCTCTCTCAGTAGCCCAGCAGCTTGGCGGCGAGGTCCTTCATGACCTCGGTGGCACCGCCGCCGATGCCGAGGATGCGGGCGTCGCGGTAGTGGCGGTCGATCTCGGACTCGCGCATGTAGCCCATCCCGCCGAAGACCTGCACGGCCTCGTGGACGACGTGCTCGACGGCGGCGACGGAGACGTTCTTGGCCACCACGGCGTCGAGGATGAGCGAGGGGTCGGTGCGCGGCGTCTGGAGCGCGCGCTCAACGGCGTCGCGGGTCAGGGCCCGGGCGGCAGCGGTGCGCGAGTGCATCTCGACGAGCTTGTGCCGGATCACCTGGCGGGTGACGAGCGGCTTGCCGAACGTGTCGCGCTCGCGGGCGTAGGCGGTGGCGAGGTCGAGCGCGCGCTGCGCCGTGCCGTAGGCCTGGACCGCCAGCCCCAGCCGCTCGCCCACGAACTGCTGCATGACGAGGTAGAAGCCACCGTTCTCCTCGCCGACGAGGTTCTCCGCCGGCACCCGCACGTCGTCGAAGGACAGCTCGGCGGTGTCGGAGCAGTGCCAGCCCATCTTGCGCAGGCTCCTGCTGACGGTGAACCCAGGCGAGTCCTTGTCAATGACGAGCAGGCTGATGCCACCGTGCCCGTCGTCGCCGGTCCGGACGGCCGTCGTCACGAAGTCGGAACGGACGCCGGAGGTGATGAAGGTCTTGGCGCCGTTGACGACGTAGTGGTCGCCGTCGCGCACCGCTCGCGTCCGGAGGTTCGCGACGTCGGACCCGCCGCCGGGCTCCGTCACGCCCAGGGCGCCGATCATCTCTCCGGCCAACGTCGGGCGGACGTAGCGGTCGACGAGGTCGACGTTCCCGGTGTCGATGATGTGCGGCAGCGCGATGCTGTGCGTGTAGAGGCTGGCCTGCAGACCGGTCGAGCCGCCGGCCGCGAGCATCGCCTCGGTGACGACGCACGCGTCGAGCAGGTCGCCGCCCGCGCCTCCGACCTCCTCGGGGTAGCCCACGGCGAGGAAACCCGCCTTGGCCGTCGTGGCGTGCAGCTCGCGCGGGAGCTGTCCGTCGTCTTCCCACTGCGCCAGGTGCGGCACGACCTCCCGCTGCGTGAACTGCTCCACCGCCGCGCGCAGCGCCTGTCGCTCAGGCGTGCACCACAGGGTGCTCATGCGGTCTCCTCCAGCAGCTCGGCGGGGATGTCGACGTCGCGGGCCCGGAGCCACTCACCGAGGGCCTTGGCCTGCGGGTCCAGCCGGGTCGACGACGCGACGCCCTCGCCGAGCAGCCCGTGGACCACGACGTTGACGCCGCCGAGGTTCGGCAGCGGGTGCACGTCGACGTCCAGCTCGCTCGCCTCCGGCAGGAGGATCCGCACCCGATCCGGCGTCAGCTCGGCCAGCAGCCAGGCGACCGCGCGTTCACGCTGCGGGTGTGCGGCGGGCACCCAGACACCGATGTTGGCGTCGCCGCCCTTGTCGCCCGAGCGCGCGTGCACGAGGGTGCCGAAGGGAACCCGCAGGGTCGCGGAGTCGCCGAGTGGCGCAGACCCGTCCCCGAGTGGCGCAAGATCGCGATTCTGGACGGCGTGTCGTCGCGAATCTGCGCCACTCCCCCGCAAGCGGGAGGTGCCCCCAGCCGGGGACCCGAGGGGGGTGACGGCGGGCGGGGGGACGTCCTCGCGACGACCGTCGGCGTGCACGACGACGTGCGGCACGTCGGCCTGCGGCACGTACCCGGCGCGATAGACGCCGAACGGGGTGGCCGCGGCCGGGGGGCGAGTCAGCGTGTAGCCGGGATACGACGCCAGGGCCAGCTGCACCGCGACGTCGCTGAACGCACGCCCGACCGGGTCCGGTTCGGCGCTCTTGACGTGGCAGCGCAGGATCGAGGTGGCGGCGGCCTGCGACGGCGGGTCGACGACGTCGGTACGGTCCAGCGACCACACGACCTCGTCCGGCGGTGACTGCGCCAGCCCGGCCTCGACCTGCCGGCGCACCCAGGCCGCCTTGGCGTCGATGTCCAGGCCGGTCAGCAGCAGCTCGACGCTGTTGCGGAAGCCGCCGAGGCCGTTGAGGCACACCTTGGTGGTGGCCGGCGGCGCACTGCCCCGGACCCCTGCGATTCGCACCCCGTCCTGCCCGTCAGGACCCTGTCCGGACGACAGCTCGATGGTGTCGAGGTGGGCGACGACGTCAGGGTTGAGATAGGTCGGGCCCTGGATCTCATAGACGAGCTGGGCGGTGACCGTGTCGACGGTGACCGCTCCCCCGGTGCGGGCGGGCTTGGTGATGACCGACGAGCCGTCGGCCGCGATGTGCGCCACGGGAAAGCCGAGAGGCTGCGTGACGTCGAGGTCGGTGAACCCGCTGAAGTTGCCACCGGTGGCCTGCGTGCCGCACTCGATGACGTGCCCGGCCACGAGCGCGCCGGCGAGGGCGTCGTGGTCCTCCCGACCCCAGCCGTGCGCCCAGATCGCCGGGCCCATCACCACCGAGGCGTCGGTGACCCGGCCGGTCACCACCACGTCGGCCCCTCCCTTCAGGGCCGACGCGATGCCGAACGCGCCGAGGTAGGCGTTCGCGGTGAGCACGCCCCCGCTGTGTCCACTGCTCTGGGCGAGCTCCTCGGCCCGCTCGCGCAGGTCGTCCCCCTCGACGTGCGCGACTGCGAGGTCGACGCCCTGCTCGGTCGCGATCTCCCGCAGACGTTCCGCCAGCCCGGCAGGGTTGAGGCCACCGGCGTTGGCGACGATCCGCACGCCACGCTCCTTGGCCAGCGTCATGCAGTCCGTCATCTGGCGCACGAAGGTCTTGGCGTAGCCCAGCGACGGGTCCTTCATCCGATCCTTGCCGAGGATGAGCATCGTCAGCTCGGCGAGGTAGTCACCCGTCAGCACGTCGAGCGGCTCGGGCGCCTCCAGCATCTCGCGCATCGCGGAGAGACGGTCGCCGTAGTAGCCGGAGCAGTTGCCCACACGAATCGTCACGGCACGAGCATGCACCTCGGATCAACAAACAGTCAAGCCTGCTTGTTTATGGGTCTGAGGATCAGCACGGTCAGGATGGTGGTCAGGCACACCACGTACACCGGGAACGCGTACGTCGCCGGGGTCCAGTCCTGGATGGTCAGGAGCGCGATGGTCCCGTTCACCCCTGACAGGACGTAGACCGCGGACTTCTCCGACGCCGGTGTCCGCCAGGCCTTGCGGATGGTCGGCACGGCGGCCGCGGCATCCGCTGCCACGGCGAGCAGGATGGCCGTCGACGCGTCACCGAGGCCCTGCCAGACGACCACCGCCACCACCGCGAGGGAGCCGCACCACAGGTCGAACGGCGTGAGTCGCCAGACGCTGAGCGGGTTGACGAAGGAGGCGACGAACACCATGAGAGGACCGACGCCGATCGACAGGGTCAGCACCGCCGGCAGGCCCACTCCCTCGTCCACCTGCGCCAGGAACCCGACCACCGGTACGGCGCCCCACAGGAACCAGGACACGCGATTCGGTCGCGTCCTGCCCTGCACGGTGAGCCACGCGTGGCGTCCGCTGCCGACCAGCGAGAAGACGGCACCGAGGAAGACGAAGGCGGGATCGATCATCGTCGGACCGACCATCCGCCCACGCGCCTCGCCACGGCCTGAGCATGGCCTCGAACCGGGCGCCGTTCAAGCCAGCCGGGCCGAGACCACGAAACGTCGGACCGTCCACCTACGTTCCTACCCATGACCTTCGCCAACGCCGGCTCGCTCGGCACCGCCCCCGGACGACGCGACGAGCTCGTCGCCCACCTGACCCGCCGGTCCGACGCCCTGGCTGCGATCGGCTGCCTCGCCTACGAGGTCGGAGTCAACCACGACCACCCCGACACCGTGTTCGTCCTGGAGCTCTGGACGTCCGAGCAGGCCCACCGCGCCTCGCTCGAGCTGCCCGAGGTGCAGGAGTCCATCGCCACCGCCATGCCCCTGCTGTCCGGGGAGATGGGCGGCTTCCACTTCGACGTCGCGGGCTCCCCGCTGCGCGACTGAGCAGGGTTCAGCGGTCGGCGAGCCGCTTCGGGTCGCTGCCCGGCAGGCCGGCAAAGGCCTGCACGATGGTCAGCCAGTGCGCGGCGTGCTCACCCTCGGCGTGCACGTCGACGTCGTCGGGGTGCCGTCGCCTCGTGGCCAGCAGGGCGAAGTCGTGGCCGGATCCGGTGACCCGCTCGGGGGCATCCGCCGGTCCCCATGTCCAGACGTCGCCCGAGGGCGCGGTGAGGGCGACATGGACGTCGACGCCCGGCGCCTCCTGGCCGCGCACGAGGTAGGCGAAGCCGCGCGTGCGGACGCCGATGTGGCACACGTGCCGGCAGCGGTCGGTCTGCGGCACGGCGACGTCCAGGGCCTCGGCCACGTCGTGGGAGTGCGCCCACGTCTCCATGACACGGGCCGTGGCCATCGACGTCGGGCTCATCGGCGGCCCGAACCAGGGAACCTTCTCGCCCTCGGGCACGGCACGCAGCGCCTCGGCCAGCCGGGCGCGACCGGCGCGCCACTGCTCCAGCAGCTCAGCCGCCGGCTTGGCCGCCCACTGCGCCGCCGCATCATCGACGAAGCCGGTGGGGTTGGCGGCAGCGGCCTTCATGCCCTCGCCGAAGGACGGGTCATGCGTCACTGCGGCCAGTGACGCCTCGTCTGTCCAGGCCAGGTGTCCCACCTGGTGGGCGACGGTCCAGCCCTCGGGCGTGGTGACCGTGGCCCACTGGGCATCATCGAGCGGGGCGACCCAGCTCTCCAGCTGCTCGCTCTCGACGGCCAGGTCGGCCAGGACGTCGTCCAGGGTCGTCATGAGTGCTCCAGCTCGCTCTCGAGGGTCGCCGCCCAGGCGTCGAGGATCGCGTCACGACGGGCGGTGTCGTCACTCAGCGAGGCCGCGAGGCCGAGGCCGCGCAGGAGGTCGAGGGTCGCCTGGACGAGGGCACGGTTGCTGCCGCGGGACTCGTCGACGTCCAGCAGCTTCAGCGCGTGCGAGTGCGTCTCTCGGCCCATGCGGCGCTCCAGCGGCGCCACGGCACGCTGCAGCTCGGCGTCCGTCCGCGCGGCCACCCACAGCTCCAGGGCGGCGAAGAAGACCGGCGAGGTGAACTGCGCCGCGAGGATGTCGAGGACGGCGCGGGTCCGGCCCTGCGCCGGCAGCTCACCTGCGACCCGGGTGAGCTCGTCGCGACGCCGCTCCGTGAGGTGCTCCACGGCCGCGACAACGAGAGCCTGCTTGGTCGGGAAGTGGTGCAGCTGCGCTCCCCGGCTCACGCCGGCGCGCTGGCTCACGACCGTCGTCGACGTCCCGGACCATCCCAGCTCCACGAGGCACTCGATCGTCGCCTCCAGCAGGCGCTGCCGCATCGCGGCGGTGCGCTCGGCCTGGGGCGTACGGGCGGTCGTCACCTGATCATGATGGAGCCGTCGGCCAAAAACCGTCAAGTCTGCTTGTTTTTGCGGTCGCGGACTGTTCACTCCACCTGGTGAGACGCAGGGCGGAAAAAGGGTACGCGGGGGTTCCACATGCTGCTACCTTTCCTTCATTCTCGTCGGTCTTCTCGACCGTCACCATCCATCGGGAGGACCCCCCTCGTGCGCCGTATCCTGTTCGTTCCCATCCTGGCCCTGATGGCGGTGTTCTTCGTCGCCGCGCCGGCCAACGCCGCCACCGTCGATGAGTTCACGCTCGACGGAGGCGCCGCCGACTTCACCGCCCAGGTGGGCGATTCCGTCGAGTACTCGATCACGGCTTCGTCCGTCGGTGAGTTCGACCTGTTCGCCGACGGCGACGCTGCCGACAACCCGGGAGTCTCCGGCTGGAGCGGCAACTTCGGTGGCGGCAGCGGCGGTGACGGCTTCGGCTTCACCGGTTCCGTGACGTTCGACGAGCCCGGCACCTACACCTTCCAGGTCCGTGCCGAGGAGGAGGGCGAGGCGGACGGCTTCTCCGACGAGATCACCGTCACTGTCGAAGAGGCCGACGAAGTGCCGCCCACGGAGATCCCCGCACCCGAGATCACCTTCCCCGACGAGTGCACCGTCGTCCTGCCCGAGACCGAGAACGTCAGCTACGGCGTCGGCACCGGCCAGTCCGGTGGCGAAATCGACGACACCGGCGACGTCAACCTCGCTGACTACTACAACCTGGGCGAGCCCGTCACCTTCTACGCCATCGCGGATGAGGGCTTCACGTTCCCCGAGGACGCACAGACTGCTTACGAGGTCACCCCGTCACAGGACTGCTTCCCGCAGCTCGTCGAGGCCGAGGCCATCTGCCAGGGCGTGACGTTCACCAACACCACCGACGACACGCTCTTCGTGCAGTACGGCGACGTCACCGAGGAGAACGCCGATGAGACGTTCGAGCTCGCCGCCGGAGCCGATCGAACGGTCAGCACCGACCGCGACTTGGTCTACTACCTCTCTGACCGCGAAGGGGATGAGCAGACGGCCCCGGACCAGCAGGGCTTCGTCGAGGTCGAGCAGGACTGCACGCCGGCCAGCGCCGGTGCGGATCACCCGACGGTCGCTCCGGCCGCCGGTGCAGGTGACGCCTCCAGCGCCGGTGCCACCGGCGCCCTGGCCGTCGCCGCGCTGATCGGCATGGGCCTGCTGGGCGCACGTCGTCTGCGTGCCGCCGCGTGACCCAGCAGTGAAGAAGAACCTCCTTGCGACGATCACCGCCGCGGCCCTCGTGGCCGCGGCGGTGTTCGTCAACCTGCCCGAGGACGAGCCCGGCCGCGGAGAGCCCGAAGCCGTCGCCGCTGCTCCCAGCCCGTCGCCCGAGCCGGCACGGGACATGGCCGACGGCCCGGTGGGCACTCCCGAACGGCTCGAGATCACGTCGCTGGACGTCGACGCGCCCGTGATGGCCGTCGGCAGCACGCCGGACAACGCCCAGGAGGTGCCGGCCGCGCTCGACGAGACCGGCTGGTGGCGTGACGGGGCCGTGCCGGGCGCGTCCGGCAACGCGGTGATCGTCGGGCACACCGCTTCCTCCGACGACGGCGTCTTCGACCCGCTCGTGGACATCGAGGAGGGCGACGAGGTCATCGTCACCGGCGAGGACGGCTCACTCGCCTTCGACGTCGTGCGCAGCGAGGTCGTGCCCGTCGCGGACTTCGGGACCGTCGCGGCCGACATCTACCGCACCGAGGGCGACAGCGGCCTGGTGCTGATGACGTGCGGCGACTGGAACGGCGAGGAGTTCGAGACCACCGTCATCGTGCACGCCGAGCCCGCCTGACGACCCTTGCCGGGTCAGGACGCCTGGAAGAACCAGCGGCGGCGAGAGTCGCGACCGGAGGTCTCCAGCTCGACGTCGATGACGTCGTCACCGACGTCGCGCGGCTCCTCGACGAGCTCGCCCTCCAGCGGCTCCTCGTGGGTCGGCGACTGATCCTCACCGTGCAGGGCCGGCTCGCCCACCGCCCGCCGGGCGAAGTCGGCCGCCAGCTTGAGCGCCTGCCGGCTCTCGGGCAGGGCGTCGGCCATGACGGGGAAGGCGTGCACCTGACCGCGCCACAGGTGGGTCTCCACCTCGACGCCCTGCTCGTTGAGCAGCAGGGCCATCGCCTCGATCTCGGGGCGGAGCATCTCGTCCTCCACCCCGACGAGGAAGGTCGGGGAGTCGATGTGGTCCGTGGCCTCCAGCGGCGAGACGCACCCCTCGATGCGAGATCCCACCGGCAGCCAGCGCTCGCGGATCAGCGCCACCCGACGCACCGGGAGGTAGGCGTCGCGCACGCGGGCCACCCGCTGGACGGTCTCCTTCTCCAGGTCCGGGTCGAGGCTGAGCAACGGGGAGAAGCCCAGCAGCGCGGCCGGCTTCTGCAGCCCACGGCGTGCGGCGAGCTCGGCGACCTTCATGGTCAGGTAGCCACCGGCGGAGTCCCCGGCGACCACGACCTTGGCGGGGTCCTCCGCGATGTCCAGCAGCGCCTCGTAGGCGGCGATCGCGTCCTGCACGGAGTCGGCCACCGAGCCCTCGGGCAGCTGCACGTACTCGACAGAGACCACGACGGCACCCGTGTAGAGCGCGAGCCGTTCGCAGATGCGTCGGTGCGTCTCGATGCCGCAGGAGAAGAACCCGCCCCCGTGCAGGTAGAGCACCGTCATGGCGCTCGTCGGCCCGTACCGGTGCGCCATGGACTCCACGGGCACACCACCGAGCTCGAAGGCGACCGGCTCCACGAAGCGCGAGCGCGGGCCGCGCGCGGAGAGCTTGTCGAACGAGCGCATCGTCAGCAGCGTCCGGTCGTTGAGGGGGGCGAGGTGCAGGATCGGCTTGAAGACGATCCTGGCCATCCGGCCGAGCATCTTGGCCTGCAGGCTGCTGTCCTCGTGGATGACCACGTCCTGGTGGGCGACCCGGAACTCCCGACGCCTGCTCGGCACGTTCACCCGCACCCGGCGACGTGGCTCCGAGGCCGGACGGCGCACGAGCGACGTCAGTCTGCGCCGCAGGGAGTCCCACCACATTCCGCTAGCGTACCGCCGGTATGTGGAGAGGACAACGACGTGCGTCACGTCCTGCCGGGGAGCTGAGCCGTCAGTCGGCCTTGAACCGCGCGTCCACGTCGACGTGGATGACGATGTCGTCCGGCTCCAGGGCCAGCGATCCCGCGGGCGCCTCGGCACTGGCCAGACGGGCCATCGTCACCGGGGGCTCGGACCCGGCACCGTCCAGCATCCCCGGGTCGGAGAGCTCCAGCGCCGTGACGCGACCTCGCCGGACCGCGTCGGCGTAGGCCTGGGCCTTGGTGACTGCGTCGTCGACCGCGGCCTTGCGGACGTCCGCCTCGTAGACACGGCGGTTCTTGGCGGTCACGTCCCACGTCACGCCCTTGACCTCGACGCCGTCGTGGCCGGCCCAGTGCCCGATGAAGCCGCTGAGCCTCTCGAAGTCGCCGAACTCGGCCGTGACGTGCACCCTGACGGTGTGGACGGGCGTGGAGGACTGCTCGTCGCCACGCCACGGCCGATGACTGAAGACCCGCAGCTGGTCGCTGGACCACGCCGTCACGGCCCCTCGCTCGGCGAGGGAGCGCAGCTGGTGGGTCAGCGGCTCCTGCACGGAGACGGCCTCGGCGAGGACGTCGTCCTTGTCCTCGCCCTCGACGGCGGCCGCCAGCTCGACGGTGGCCCGCTCGGCGGCATGGCGCTCCTCGGCCGATCCACGCACGGTGATCTGCAAGCTCATGCGACCACGTCCTCAGAAGAACCACGGTAGGAGCGTGCTCGCATTGGGGGTCCCTCCCAGTACGGAGCGCAGCGCAGTACTTGGGGGCGGTCCTCATTGTTCACTCGCTGTCGCTCGCTCATGACCTCCATCGTGCCCGAGCGCATGGCGCAGCACCGCACGAACCTAGGATTGAGCCATGGTGACCCGCGCTGACCTCGAGGTCCGCACCCTCGGCCCCTGCACCGTCGAGTCCCCGCTCGCGCACTACGTGGGAGGACGGGCCACCAACGAGTACTACGTCGGTGAGGACGACCGCGTCCTCTACGACGACACGGTGGAGCTGATCAAGCGCCGTGGTGTGCCGCTGGAGGAGCTCCCCACGTTCGAGACGGGGGGCGCACGGCGCAAGATCTACTTCGACCCCGCCACCACCCGTGCCGGGATCGTCACGTGCGGTGGTCTGTGCCCGGGCCTGAACGACGTCATCCGGGCCGTCGTGCTGGAGCTGGCCGAGCACTACGGCGTGCACGACGTGACCGGCTTCCACCACGGCTACGCCGGGTTCATCCCCGGCGCGACACCCGACCCGATCGCTCTGACGCCCGAGATCGTGTCCACCATCAACCAGCGCGGCGGCACCATCCTGGGCACGTCGCGAGGCGCCCAGGACATGTCTCGCGTCGCCGACCGGCTCGTCGAGCTGGAGATCGACATGCTCTTCGTCGTCGGCGGCGACGGGTCGATGCGCGGCGCCCACCTGCTCACCGACGAGCTGCGGCGACGCGACCTGCCGATCGCCGTCGTCGGCGTGCCCAAGACCATCGACAACGACATCCCCCACATCGGCCAGAGCTTCGGCTTCGCGACCGCGTTCGGCAAGGCGGCCGAGTCCATCGAGTCCGCCCGCATCGAGGTGGAGGCCGCGATGGGTGGTGTCGGGCTCGTGCAGGTCATGGGCCGGCACGCCGGCTTCATCGCCTGCTACGCCGCCCTGGCCAACCACGACGCTGACTTCGTGCTGATCCCTGAGGTCGAGTTCGGGCTCGGGGGCGAGCGTGGGCTGCTCGCCCTGCTGGAGGAGCGCGTGCGCGAGCGGGGCAATGCCGTCGTCGTGCTCGCCGAGGGCGCGGGACAGGGCCTGCTGGAGGCGAGCGAGCGCACCGACGCCTCGGGCAACGCCGTCCTGAGCGACATCGCCGGACACCTGCGGGAGCAGATCTCGACCCACTTCCAACGGGTGGGCCTGCCGCTGACGATGCGCTTCTTCAGCCCCGGCTACCAGATCCGGTCTGTGCCGGCCGATGCCTCGGATTCCGTCTACTGTGCCCGTCTGGCCCAGACGGCCGTCCATGCCGCGATGGCTGGACGGACCGACCTCGTGGTCGGCCGGCGGCGCCACCGCTTCGTGCACGTGCCGATCCCCCTGGTGACTCGCGGCTCGCACAGCGTCTCCCCCGACGGCGACCTGTGGCTCAGCGTCCTGGAGTCCACGGCGCAGCCGTTCACGATGGCCTGAGCGGCCTGCCGGTTTACCGCCAGCTCCGCGCCACCGGCGGGACGGTCCGCATCGCGAGACGTCCGTGCACCGGTGCGAAACGGTGCGACCGTGGAGTCCCCCCGTTCCCCGCACCCCAGGAGCCACGATGAGCGAGAACTGGTCCTTCGAGACCAAGCAGATCCACGCCGGCCAGGTGCCGGACCCCACCACCGGCGCCCGCGCGCTGCCGATCTACCAGACGACGTCCTACCAGTTCCGCGACACCCAGCACGCCGCTGACCTGTTCAGCCTCGCCGAGCCGGGCAACATCTACACGCGCATCATGAACCCGACGCAGGACACCGTCGAGCAGCGTCTCGCCGCGCTCGAGGGCGGCGTGGGCGCGCTCCTGTTCGCCTCCGGGCAGGCCGCCACCACCGGTGCGCTGACCAACGTGGCCGAGGCCGGCGACCACGTCGTCGCCTCCGCCAGCCTCTACGGCGGCACCGACGCCCTGCTGCGCCACACGTTCCCGAAGCTGGGCATCCAGGTCACGTTCGTCGAGGACAACAACAACCCCGAGGCGTGGCGCGCCGCGACGCAGGACAACACGAAGGTGTTCTTCGGCGAGACCATCGGCAACCCCAAGGGCGACGTCCTCGACCTCGAGGCCGTCGCGGCGGTCGCCAAGGAGGTCGGCGTCCCGTTCATGGTGGACAACACCGTGGCCACGCCGTTCCTGCTCAACCCGCTCAAGCACGGCGTCGACACGGTGATCCACTCGGCCACCAAGTACATCGGCGGCCACGGCACGACGGTCGCCGGCGTCGTCATCGACGGCGGCACGTTCGACTACGCCGCCCACGGCGACAAGTACCCCGGCTTCACGACCCCGGACGAGAGCTACCACGGTCTCGTGTTCGCCGACGCCCTCGGCCCGGCCGCCTTCATCGCCAAGCTGCGCGTGCAGTACCTGCGCAACATCGGCGCGGCGATCTCGCCGTTCAACGCCTTCCTGCTCGCCCAGGGCCTGGAGACGCTGAGCCTGCGCATGGAGCGCCACATCGAGAACACCCGCAAGGTCGCGGAGTGGCTGCAGGCCCGCGAGGACGTCTCGAAGGTCACGTGGGCCAGCCTGGACGGCAACCCCTACAAGGAGCTCGCCGACAAGTACGTCCCGAAGGGTGCCGGCGCCGTCCTGACCTTCGAGCTGCCCGGCGGCGTCGAGGCTGGCAAGGCGTTCATCGACTCGCTGGAGCTGCACAGCCACGTCGCCAACATCGGTGACGTGCGCAGCCTCGCGATCCACCCCGCCAGCACGACGCACTCGCAGGGCACGCCCGAGGAGCACGCCGCGACCGGTGTCACCCCGGGCCTCGTGCGGCTCGCCGTCGGCCTCGAGGGCATCGACGACATCCTCGCCGACCTCGACGCCGGGTTCCGCGCGGCGAAGTGACACAGCCAGATCCCACAGGTCGCCCTCGCGTCACCGGAGCGTGGCGTGAGGGCGATCCTGTCGGGGACCGACGCTTCCTCGACGTGGGGCCGATCGCCCTGGAGAGTGGAGCGACCCTCCCCGACGTCCGCATGGCGTACGAGACCTGGGGCAGCTTCACCGGCGACAACGCGGTCCTGGTGCTGCACGCCCTGACCGGTGACTCCCACGTGCTCGGCCCGGTCGGCCCGGGTCACCTCTCCCCCGGGTGGTGGGACGACGTCGTGGGCCCCGGTCGGGCCATCGACACCGAGCGGTTCTTCGTCGTGGCCGCCAACATCCTCGGCGGGTGCCAGGGGACGACCGGGCCGGCCTCGACGCACCCGGACGGTCGGCCATGGGCGGGCCGCTTCCCCGAGATCACGGTGCGCGACCAGGTGGCCGCGGAGCTCGCCCTCACCGATGCCCTCGGCATCGACCGCTGGCACGGCGTCATCGGCGGCTCGGCCGGAGGGATGCGGGCACTGGAGTGGGCGATCGAGCACCCCGAGCGGGTCGACCGCCTCTTCCTGCTCGCGACGTCCGCGGCGGCCTCGGCCGAGCAGGTGGCGCTGTCGTCGACGCAGCAGGCCGCCATCACCCAGGACCCCCACTTCGCCGGCGGGGACTACCTCGAGAACGAGCGCGGGCCGGCCGACGGGCTCGACCTCGCCCGACGCATCGCGCACATCGCCTACCGCAGCGAGCCCGAGTTGCAGGAGCGATTCGGCCGCGAGGTCCAGCCCGATGGACGCTTCGCCGTCGTGTCCTACCTGGACCACCATGGCGACAAGCTCGTCAGCCGCTTCGACGCGGGGTCCTACCTCGTGCTCACCCGGGCCATGGACGGTCACGACGTCGGTCGGGGCCGTGGCGGCTCGGCCGCGGCCCTCGCCCGGATCACCGCGCGGACGGTGGTGGCCGGCATCGACTCCGACCGGTTGTACCCCGTGCACCAGCAGCAGGAGCTGGCCGGCCTCATCCCGGGCTGCGAGGGCCTCGACGTCGTGAGCTCGCTGCACGGGCACGACGGCTTCCTTGTGGAGGCCGAGCAGGTCGGCACCCTCGCCGCCCGCCTGCTCGACTGAGCACCTCGGCGTCGGCGAGCGGGCGTCAGTAGCCCAGGGCGTCGATCAGGGCGGTGAGGTGCAGGTCGAAGAACGTGTCCGGCTCGGTGAGCGTGTCCGGACCGTACTGGTGGAACACCTCGAAGGAGACCGCGCCGACGAGCGCCGACCACAGGCCAACCCCCTTGGCCAGGGCCGGCGCGGGGACGGTCAGCCCGAACTCGCGACGCACGCCCTCCATGTCACGTCGGACCGACCGCGGCAACGAGCCGTCCGGTGGGGTCAGGTCGCCGGCGAGCCACGCCTCCTCAAGGAGCCCGAGCAGTACTCCGGGAACGCGGGTGCCGGGCTCGACGGTGCGGTCGGCCGGCGCGGCGTACCCCGGCACCGGGGTGCCGAACAGGAGCGCGAAGCGTGACGGCTCGCGCAGCGACCACGTGCGGAACGCTTGGCAGGCCACCAAGGAGCGCGCCCGGGGTCCACGGCGGGAGGCCGCCGCCACGGCGGCCTCGACCTCGGCCCCGAGGTCGTCGTAGGCATCGACGATGAGCAGGGTCAACAGGGCGTCGCGATCGCGGACATAGCGGTAGATGGCCGAGGGGACGACGCCCAGGTCGCGCGCCACGGCCCGCAGGGAGAGGTCTCCCGGCGGGCCGGTGGCGAGATGCTCGCCACCCACTCGGACGATGTCGCGCATCATCTGCTCGCGCGCGAGCTGCCGAGGGGTGGGCATGGCGTCACCGTACCGCCCGGTCGCCGGCACCTGGTCGGTCACCGGCGGCGTGCCTCGGCGACGTAGGCAGCGACGTAGGCCAGGGCGGCGGCGATGATGCCCACGGCGAAGGCCGGGTGCATGTCCTTGGTCAGGCTGGGCGCACGGTCGGGGTGCACGGCCCACAGAGCGAGGGGGACGAGGTACGCCACCGCCAGCACTCCCGCCCACGGCCGCAGTCGGCGCAGCCGGTCGTCCTTCAGGACCCCGCGGACCACCAGGGCCACCGGGAGGATCGCGACCATCGCGAATCCGCTCGCGATCATGACGGGGACGAGCAACGCCGGGACGAGCGTCCGTCGCCGACCGGCGCGGTCCCTGCGTGAGCGTCCGGCGTGGCCGGTCCCAGTGGATGTGCCTGCTGCGGACAGTGACGACATGGTGACTTCCTCTCCTGGAGGCGACCGACGGTCGCCGCGAATCGAGAACAGCGTTCTCATAACGATGAGACTGGCGCACTCTCTCGCCCATGTCAAGAGCACTGTTCTCTTATTTTCGATATTCGAGAACGCTGTTCTTGACAACGACTCCACGTCGTCGCATTCTTGAGATAGAGAACATCGTTCACACATTGAGGATGCAGCCATGTCCACACTCGTCATCGGCGCCGGCCAGATCGGTCCGTACGTCGCACGCCACCTCGCCGACTCCGGCGAGTCCGTCACCATCGCCACCCGCTCCGGACGCGGGCCCTCCGGCCTCGCCACCATGACGCTCGACGCCTCCGACGGCGAGGCCCTGCGCCGCGGCCTCGCGGAGATCGACGTCCTCCACCTGTGCCTGCACGCCTCTGCGTACCGCGACGACGTCTGGCGGCGTGAGCTCCCCACGCTGGAGCGGGTCGTGCTCGAGGCCGCGGCGGCCACGGGGACGACCGTCGTGTTCCCCGAGAGCGTCTACGCCTTCGACACGTCGAGCCCGGTCCGGGCAGACTCCCCCTGCGCACCGCGCAGTCCTCTCGGCGAGGTGCGTCGCGAGCTCCTGCAGCAGCGTTCGGAGTCCGCAGCACGTACCGTGAGCGTCGTCGCGGGTGACTTCATCGGCCCCGGCGCAGACCAGTCGCACGCCGGGCCCCGCATGTGGAGGCCGACGCTCGCCGGCAGGGCCGTCCGCCCGGTGGGCGACGTCGACACCGTGCACGCATGGACGTACCTACCGGATCTCGCCGCGACGATGGTCGCGGCAGCGGCCCGGCCGAGCGAGTCCCTCGTCGTCGCCCCGGCCGTCCACGCCACCCAGCGGGAGCTCGTGACCGCGTTCGCGCAGGCCGGCAGCGTGGCGGTCCCGAGCGTCCGGCCCGTCCCGCTGTGGGTCCTGCGTGCCGTCGGAGCGGTCCACCGCGAGACCCGGACCATCGCGCAGACCGGTTACCTCTTCACCGAGCCGCTCGAGCTGGACTTCTCGGCCACGCGTGCCGACCTCGGGGTGGACGCCACGGCGCTCGACGTCGTGGCGACGGCGACCATCCCGGTCTGAGGGGCCCCGCTAGCGTGGAGGCATGCACATCGACCTCACCGGACGCACCGCTCTCGTCACCGGATCGACCCAGGGCATCGGGCTGGCGATCGCCACCGGTCTCGCGCGAGCCGGCGCCCGGGTGGCGGTCAACGGCCGCACGGCCGAGAAGGTGACGAGCGTCGCCGCCACGCTGCGCGAGCAGACCGGGGCGGAGGTGGTCGAGGCGGCGGCGGACGTGACCACGGACGAGGGACTGGCGCTGCTCCTCGACACGCTCCCGCACGTCGACGTCCTCGTGAACAACCTCGGCATCTTCGGGGCCCGACCGGCCCTGGAGATCACCGACGACGAGTGGCGCCGCTTCATGGACGTCAACGTGCTCTCCGCGGTGCGCCTGATCCGCGCCTACCTTCCGGGGATGACCGCGCAGGGCTGGGGGCGCGTCCTGGCCATCTCGAGCGACTCCGCCTTCGTGACGCCGGTCGAGATGATCCACTACGGCACCTCCAAGACCGCTCTCCTGGGCGTCACCCGTGGCTTCGCGAAGGTGGCCTCGGGGACCGGGGTGACCGTGAACTCCGTCATCGCCGGGCCCACGCACACCGAGGGCGTGGAGGAGTTCGCGCGCTCGCTCGTGGGCGACGACCTCCCGTGGGACGAGGCCCAGCGCGTCTTCATGCGCGAGCACCGACCACAGTCCCTCATCGAGCGACTGATCGAGCCCGAGGAGATCGCGAACATGGTGACGTACCTGGCCTCGCCCCTCGCCTCGGCCACGACCGGCGGGGCACTGCGGGTCGACGGCGGCTACGTCGACGCGATCGCGCCCTGAGCGCAGGGGCTAGACGAGCCTGCGGACCACTCCCAGCGGAGCGTGCTTGAGCACCTTGCCCAGCGGAGCCCAGGGCCACGGCGGGACGCTCGCCTCGGCGACCTCCTTGTCGATGAGCCTCACCATGGCGCGCACCCCCGTGACGGTGTCCACCATGAGTCGCTGCTCCTGCTCGTTCATCTCCGAGGCGATGTAGCCGGGGAACAACGTCGTGACCTCGATGTCGAGACCCTTGCGGCCGATGAGGTCCATCCGGATGCCCTCGGCGAGGTGGGCGATGCCGGCCTTCGTGGCGGCGTACGTCGTCATCGACGACGGCAGGCCGCGCATGGCCGAGAGCGAGGAGATGACCACCAGGTGGCCGGTCTTGCGCTCGTAGAAGTGCTGCATCGCAGCCTCGCACTGGGCCAGCGCGGCGACGAAGTTGGTCTCCGCCGTCTCACGGTTGGCGTGGAACGCGCCGGTCCCGACGCGGGCGCCCTTGCCCACGCCGGCGTTGACGATGACGCGGTCCAGCCCTCCGAGGTCCCGGGCGGCCTGCTCGAAGACCGTGAAGACCTGGTCGTGATCGTTCACGTCGAGGGCGTGCACCACGACCTCGACGTCCGGGTGCGCGGCGAGGATCTCGCCGCGCAGCTCCTCCAGCCGGTCGACTCGGCGCGCCGTGAGCGCGAGGTGATGGCCCTTGGCGGCGAGCTGGCGGGCCATCTCGGCTCCCAGCCCGGCGCTCGCACCGGTGATCAGGATGTTCTTGCGCACGTCAGTCCTTTCGCCCCATGCGGACGGCTGCCTTGGCCATCTCACGGTAGTAGAGCGGTCGCAGGAAGCGCTTTGCGGCGTAGGCCACCACGCCCTCACGGTCGGTCAGGATGATGTGGGTGTCCTTCTCGACCTTGCGGAGCACGATGCGGGCGATGTCGTCAGCGGTTCGGCTGGAGCCGTCGATGAGCTTGGCCGCGGCATCGCGGGCGGACGCGTCCTTGCCCCGCAGCGAGGCGGTGAGATTGGTCTTGAAGAACGTCGGGCAGATGACGCTGACCTCGATGCCGAAGGGCCGCAGCTCGTGCAGCAGCGTCTCGCTCAGGGCGACGACGGCCGCCTTCACCGCGTTGTACTCGCTCATCCGGGGCGGGTGCACGAGGCCGGCCGCCGATGCGGTGTTGACGACGTGGCCCGCACCGGCCTCCTTCATGATCGGCACGAAGGTGCGGCAGCCACGGGCGACACCGAGCAGGTTGATGTCCACGATCCACTGCCACTGGTCCATCTCGGTCAGCTCGATGCGGCCGCCTGCCGCGACGCCGGCGTTGTTGAACAGCAGGTCCAGCCCGTCCCACTCCTCCAGCACCCAGTCACGCGTGGAGAGCCAGTCGACGTCGGAGGTGACGTCGAGCGTGCGGTAGGTGACGGCCTCCAGCGCGGCGAGCGAGGCGGGGACCTCGGCGTGCACGTCAGTGGCGAGCACGGTGCACCCGCGCTCAGCCAGCTGCTGGACGAGGGCCAGGCCGAGGCCGGAGGCGGCACCCGTGACGAGGGTGCGGGAACCGGGAGTGATCTTCATAATTCAGATACTACCGGTATCCGAACTGGTCTCAACGGAACGTGACGAGATCGCGCGGCAGGTGGCCGTGCTCGTTGAACGTCAGCAGCCGCGGCCCCGTGGAGCCCACGATCACCGTGGTGACGGAGGAGTTCACGACGACGGCATTGAGCCGGACGAACAGGGAGTCGTCGCCGGTCAGCAGGTGGGAGACGACCAGGCCGATGGGACCGCCGGAGGTGAACACGGCCACCTGCTCACCCTTGCCCGCAGCCCGCTCGATCGCCCGGTCGAGCGCACCGCGCACGGCACCGCTCCACTGCTCGAAGCTCGTCCCGAGCTCGTCCTCGCCCGCCACCCAGCGCCCCAGGGCGGCGTCGAGCAGGGGCTGGAACTCCCGGGGCGTGACCTCCTGCCCGTCGGCTCGTCGGGCGAGGGCGTCCAGCAGGCCGGTGACGTCGTACTCGTCCCACCCGCCGTCGACGTCGTACCCGTCTCCCTGACCGCACGCGTCGATGGTGGCCACCGCCGTCTGGGCATGGCGCTTCAGCGAGCCCGCGACGCAGTGCGCCGGAGCCCAGTCGCCTGCCTCCCAGGCCGTGCCCAGCAGCGATCCCTGCTGCACGCCGAGCGGGGACAGCTGGTCATAGTCCTGCGCGCCCCACGAGGCCTGGCCGTGCCGGATCAGATGCAGTGCGCCCACGCAGTCAACCTAGGACATGTGCCGGGTGGCACCCTCGGCCGGTTGCGGGACGATGGGACGGTGCTGCTCGTCGATCTCGTCTCCACCTCGGCCGCCGTCGCGGCGACCCGTTCGCGGCGCACGAAGACCGAGGCTCTCTCGGCCCTCCTGCGCCGCGCCAAGCCCGACGAGGTCCCTGTCGTCACCGCCTACCTGGCCGGCTCGCTCACCCAACGACGCACAGGCGTGGGCCATCGTTCACTGCGCACGCTGCCCGACCCCGCGACAGCGCCGACGCTCGAGGTGCTCGACGTAGACCGGCGCCTCGAGGAGGTCTCGGCCGTCGCCGGGGCCGGCTCGCAGCAGCGGCGCACGCGCCTCGTGGAGGAGCTGTTCGCGCTCGCCACCGCAGAGGAGCAACGGCACCTCGCCGCCCTCATGACCGGCGAGCTGCGCCAGGGCGCCCTCGAGGGGGTGCTGCTCGACGCCATCGCGCACGCCTCGGGACGTCCTGTCGACTCGGTGCGACGTGCCGCGATGCTGGGCGGAGGGCTCAGCCGCGTGGCCACCGCGGCACTCGCCGGCGACGAGGCCGACTTGGCGGCCTTCCGCCTCGAGCCGGGCCGGGCCGTGCTGCCGATGCTCGCCTCCAGTGCTCCCGACGTCCGCGCCGCCGTCACCAAGGCCGCGCCCGACGGGGAGCTGGTGGCCGTCGACACCAAGCTCGACGGCATCCGGATCCAGGTGCACAAGGTCGACGGCACCGTCACCGTCTTCACCCGCAGCCTGGACGACATCACGTCCCGGGTGCCGGAGGTCGTCGAAGCCGTGGAGTCGCTCGAGGCCGACCCCCTGGTGCTCGACGGGGAGGCCATCGCCCTGGACGAGGGCGGCCGGCCCCGCCCGTTCCAGGAGACCGGATCGCGGACGGCGCAGCGCGGCGACGCCGAGGAGCTCCGCCGCGCAGTACCACTGACCCCGCAGTTCTTCGACGCGCTCCTCATCGGCGAGCAGGACCAGCTCGACGAGCCCGGACACGTCCGCACCGCCCGCCTCGACGCCCTGGCGCCCGAGCACCTGCGGATCCCGCGTCGGGTGACTGACGACCCCGAGGTGGCCGCCGCCTTCTTCGACGAGGCCGTCGCGGCGGGACACGAGGGCGTGGTGGTCAAGTCCCTCGCGGCGCCGTACGCGGCAGGGCGCCGGGGCACCGGCTGGGTCAAGGTCAAGCCCGTGCACACCCTGGACCTGGTGGTCCTGGCCGTGGAGTGGGGCTCCGGACGGCGGACCGGGTGGCTGTCCAACTTGCACCTCGGCGCCCGGGACCCTTCGACGCCCAGTGGCTTCGTCATGCTCGGCAAGACCTTCAAGGGCATGACCGACGAGATGCTCGCCTGGCAGACCGAGCGCTTCCTGGGCCTGGAGACGCACCGGGAGGGCCACGTTGTTCACGTTCGGCCCGAGCAGGTCGTCGAGATCGCGATCGACGGACTGCAGGCCTCGACCCGCTACCCGGGCGGCGTGGCCCTGCGGTTCGCCCGCGTCGTGCGCCACCGCGACGACAAGCCCGCGTCCGAGGCCGACACGATCGACTCCGTGCTGGCCCTGCGGACCTGATGAGCCCTCAGGTCTTGCGGGTGTAGGTCCGCATCGTGAGCGGCCCGAAGATCGCGACCATGACGCCGGAGATGACCAGCACCGTGACGATCGCTCCCCCGTCGACGTCGCCGGTCATCAGGCCCCGGACGGCGACCACGAGGATCGAGATCGGGTTGTTCTCGACCGCGGGCTGCAGCCAGCCCGGCATCGTCTCGATCGGCACGAAGACGTTGGACAGGAACGTCAGCGGGAACATCACCATCATGCTCACGCCCATGACGGCGTTCGGGGTGCGCAGCTTCAAGCCCAGGAGGGTCCAGATCCAGCTGACGCTGAAGCAGAACACCAGCAGCAGCGCGACCGCCGAGACCACACCGACGAAGCCCCCGGGCGGCCGGTAGCCCATCAGCATCGTCACCGTGAGGATGACGGCCGAGGCCATCGTGTAGCGCAGCGTGTCACCGAGCAGCGAGCCGACCATCAGCGAGGGGCGCCACACCGGCAGGGACCGGATGCGGTCGAAGACGCCCTTCTCGATGTCGTTGTTGATCGTCATCGCCGTGTACATCGTGATCATCACGACCGTCTGCACGAGGATGCCGGGGGCGAGGTAGTCGCGGTAGGCGGCCGTGGAGCCGGAGATCGCGCCACCGAAGATGTAGGTGAACATCAGCGTGAACAGGATTGGGAACATCGTGACGTCGAGCAGCTGCTCGGGCACGTGCTTGATCTTCAGCAGCGCACGGTGGGTGAAGGTCAGCGACGACGAGAGCGCCGACGCGGGCTCCGGACGCTCGCCCGAGCCGAGCGCCTCGCGCACCTTGGCATCCATGGAGAGCGTCGTGGTCTGGGTGTCGATGGTCATGCGCTGATCTCCTCGGTGCCGGCCTCGGGGGTGGTCTCGTCGTGGGCGGGCTGGCCGGTGAGAGCGAGGAAGACCTCGTCCAGGCTCGGCTGGCCGAGGGAGAACTCGCCGACCGTGATGCCCTCGGCCCCGAGCCGGACGAGCGCCTCGGGTACCGCACCCGGGTCGTCGACGCTCAGGCTGAGTGCGTAGGGGTCGGACTCGCGCAGGACGTCGGTGTGCAGCGCCCGGCCGAGCAGGTCCGCGGCCCGCTCCCGCTCCGCCGGGTCGGCGAGACGGACGTGCACCGCTCCTGAGCCCACCGACGCCTTGAGCTGGCCGCTCGTGCCCTCGGCGATGACCGTGCCGTGGTCGATCACGGCGATCCGGTCGGCCAGCTGGTCGGCCTCGTCGAGGTACTGCGTCGTGAGCAGGATGGTGGTCCCCGCCGAGACGAGCGCCCGGACGATGGCCCACACCTGGTTGCGACTGCGCGGGTCCAGGCCCGTGGTGGGCTCGTCGAGGAACATCAGCTCGGGCCGCACGACGATGCTCCCGGCGATGTCGATACGCCGACGCATGCCGCCGGAGTACTTCTTGACCTGACGGTCCGCGGCCTCCTCCAGCCCGAAGGCGTCGAGCAGCTGACCGGCGCGCTGCCGGACGGCAGCGCCCTTGAACCCGTACAGGCGGGCGAGCATCTGCAGGTTCTCCAGGCCGGTGAGGTCCTCGTCGAGCGAGGCGAACTGCCCGGTCATCGCCACCTTGGAGCGGACCATGGCGGCCTCGGCGACCACGTCGTGCCCGAGCACGGTGGCCTCGCCGCCGTCGGGCCGCAGCAGCGTGGCGAGCATGCGGATGACGGTGGTCTTCCCGGCCCCGTTGGGCCCGAGGACGCCGTAGACGCCTCCGCTGGGGACGGAGAGGTCGACGCCGTCGACGGCACGGTTGTCACCGAAGACCTTGACCAGACCGCGGGTCTGGATGGCGAAATCGTTCATGCCGGTCACCCTACCCCCATGTTCCGACTAGGAACAAGTGCCAGTTCGGTGACCTCTCGGTGAACACAGCGGACCGCCGGAGCCCGAGGGCTCCGGCGGTCCGGTCGCGCGATCCCCGCGAAGGGAGTCCGTCAGCCGATCAGGCCGGCGGCATCATGACGGCGTCGATCAGGTAGACCGTCGCGTTGGCGGTCTTGACGCCACCGCAGATGACGTTGGCGCCGTCGGGGCCGACGGTGAGCGCGTCGGCCTCGCCCTCGATGCTGAGCTCGGCACCGTTGACCGTCGTGAACGTCTGGCCGGCGATCTCGTCGGGGGTCATCTGACCCTCGACGACGTGGTACGTCAGGACCGAGGAGAGCGTCTCCGCACCCTCGGGCGTCTGCAGCGTGGCCACGGTGTCCTCGGGCAGGGCGGCGAACGCGTCGTCGACCGGCGCGAAGACGGTGAACTCGCCACCGTTGAGGGTGTCGACGAGGTCGACGTCCGGGTTCAGCTCGCCGCTGACGGCGGACACGAGCTGGGTCAGCAGCGGGTTGCCGCCGGCCGCGGTCGCGACGGGCTCCTGGGCCATGCCCTCCACGGAGCCGGCGCCCTCGGGGTTCTCGGCCGCGTAGTCCTCGCAGCCCGGTCCCGCGAGATCGGCGGCGACGTCGTCGGCGCCCTCCTCCTCGGGTGCTTCCTCGGTGGCGGTGTCGGAGCTCGTGTCGTCGTCGCTCGAACCGCAAGCGGCGGTGAACAGAGCCAGCGACGAGACGGCGGCGATGGCAAGAGTCTTGCCGGTCTTGGTCGTACGCATTTCATTCTCCTCTGGTTGGGTTCTTGCTACTCGACGCGGAACTGGACGCTGTGCCAGCCGGTCGTTCCGTCGGGCAGGATGCGAGCCCGCTCGGAAGTCTGTGTCTCGCCCTGGGCGTCGGTCGCCCGGACGGTGACGCTGTGGGTGCCCTCGGTGGCGTCCTGCCACGTCCAGGACCACTGTCGCCAGGTGTTGATGGTGTCCTCGTCGGCGAGCTCGGCGTCCTGCCAGGAACCGTCGTCGATCTGGACCTCCACCCGCTCGATGCCGGTGTCCTGGGCCCACGCCACGCCACCGATGCGGACGTTGTCGCGAGGCAGGGCCGCGAAGGACCGCGGGACGTCGATGCGCGAGGACATCTTGATCGGCGCCTCCGCGGAGTAGCCGCGCGGGGTCCAGTAGGCCTCGAAGTCCTGGAAGCGGCTGACCTCGATGTCCACGAGCCACTTGGTGGCCGAGACGTAGCCGTAGAGGCCGGGCACCACCATCCGCACGGGGAAGCCGTGCTCCAGGGGGAGCGGCTCACCGTTCATGCCGATGGCGATGAGGGACTCACGGTCGTCGGTGAGCGCGTCCAGGGGGGTCCCGATGGTCATGTCGTCGGCACTCCTGCTGAGCACCGCATCGGCACCGTCCTGCACGCCGGCTCGCTCCAGCAGCTCGCTGGTCAGCACGCCGAGCCAGGCGGCGTTGCCGACGTAGGGCCCACCGACCTCGTTGGAGACGCAGGTGAGGGTGATCCGGCGCTCCACGAGGCGTTCGGCGAGCAGGTCGCGGAAGCTCAGGTTGAGCTCGTTGTCGACCATGCCGTGGATGCGCAGGGAGTAGCCCTCGATCGGGACCTGCGGGACCCGCAGGGCCGTGTCGATGCGATAGAAGTCCTTGTTCGGCGTGATGTAGGGGCTGATGCCGTCGACGTCGGCCTGGGCACCGGCCGGGACGGCGGGTGCCGGGTCGGCCGGTCGCGGCAGGCTGACGCTCTCGCGAGCCTCCGCGGCGGCACGGCTGCCGAGGAATCGCCACGCCGCTCCGCCGACGACGATGCCTGCGCTCGTGGCCAGCACCGCCCGCATGAAGGCGCGACGGTCGAAGGTGCCGGGGACGTCGTCGCCGGGCTTGGGTGTCAGCTCCAGGGCGCGGAGCATCACCCCGAGCGCGATCAGGCTGACGGCCAGGGTCACCAGCGCGGGCAGCAGCACCAGGGCTCGCGGCGCGGTCGCGGTGCGGTCCATGGCAGCGGTGACCAGTGCGACCAGCCCGAGGACGGCGGTGAGGGCGAAGGCCACGGGAGGGCGGCGCAGGCCGATGAAGCCCGCCACCGCGGCGAGCAGCAGCAGCGTCACGACCGTGCCGCCGATGAGCACCGCCTTGTCGTTGTCGCCGAACTGCTCGATGGCGAAGTCCTTCAGCCACGGCGGGGTGAGGTCGATGAAGCGGTTGCCGACGGACTCGATCGGCGTCGGCACACCGGTGAAGAGAGCGGCGAGGCCACTGCCGAGCGCCACGCCACAGGTGGCAGCGAGCACGCCCGCGAGGACGCCGGCCCACCACGGCGCGGTGGCGCGGCTCCGAGCCGATCGCTCCGTGCTCTCCGTGGTGGTCATGCCCGTCATTCGCCACACGGGTCCGACCGGATGGGTCGACGACGCGGTTTTCTTCGGCAGGCTGCCATCCCGGGCGTGTCGCGAAGTTACCGGCGCGAAGGTCTTCCCCTGCGATGCCGGGCATTCCTAGGGTGGGCAGATGAGCGCGATCGAGGGAGTCTCGTTCCCGGGTTCCAGCACGTCCGCCACGGCTCGTGCCGTCCTTGCCGACGCCCTGCGCAAGGCGGACCCGGTGGGTGCGCGAGCCGTCGACCAGGAGACGGGGTGGCGTCGTGAGTACCTCGCGCACTTCCGTCGCGCCGTCGAGGCCGGGGTCGGGGATGCCGCCGCCGCGCACTCCATCGCCGAGTCAGGACTGGAGTCCCTGCACCGCCAGCTGCGATTCGAGGACGTCCCCCTCGGTGAGGCCATCGGCGTCTCGTCGCTGCAGCAGGTCTTCCACACCACCACCGCGTCGGGGACCCAGGACCCGGAGACCGAGCTGACCCTCCCCTACCGGGGCGAGAGGCTCCGTGGCCGCCAGGTCGAGCAGCAGCTGCACGACTGGCACGACCGCGGGGTCATCACCCAGTCGTGCGTCGACGCCGCCACCACGGTGCTGGAGCACCCGGAGTGGCTGCGCCTGGACGGTGACGTCGTCGTCGTGCTCGGAGCCGGCGCCGAGATGGGCCCCTACCGTGCACTGCAGCGCTGGGGGGCGCAGGTCGTGGCCGTCGACCTCCCGCACGCGGACGTGCAGGGACGCATCCACGAGGTCGCACAGTCCGGCGCGGGGACCGTGCACGTGCCGTCCCGGATCGTCACCGACGCCGACGCCGACATCGGTGCCGACCTGGTGCGCGAGCTCCCGGCCGTCGCGCACTGGCTGGAGTCCTTCAGCGGGCGCCTCGTGCTGGGAAACTACTGCTACGCCGACGGTGGGCAGCACGTCCGAGTCTCCGCAGCGGCGGACGCCCTCGCCGCGCACCTGCTCGACCGGCGCCCGGACACCGCGCTGGCCTACCTGGCGACACCCACCGACGTGTTCGCCGTGCCGAAGGACGAGGTCGACCGCTCCGAGCTCGCGTACTCCAAGGGCCGGGCTGGTCGCACCGTCCGCAGCACCGTGCGCATGGCCAGCCGGGGGCGGCTCCTGCAGCGCAACTACCCGCCGGGCGCCGACCCCGGGCTGTGCGACGCGCTCGTCCCCCAGCAGGGCCCGAACTACGCGCTGGCCAAGCGGGTGCAGCGCTGGCGCGCCACCGCCGCCCGGCAGGCAGGCGCCACGGTCTCGATGAACGTCGCGCCGTCGACCCGCACCCGCTCGGTGCTCAAGAACCGGGCCCTCGCGGCCGCCTACGCCGGCGCACACCGCTTCGGCGTCGAGGTGTTCGACCCGGCGACGTCCAACACGCTCATGGCCGCGCTGCTCGTGCACGACCTGCGGGCCGATGTCGCACCGCAGCCCGAGCCCTGGCAGGACGAGGCGTTCGCCGCGGCCCACGGCGGCCTGTGGACGGCCGCCTACCACCCCCGCAGCGCCCTCGGCCTGGCCGCCGTCCTGGGCGTCGGCTCCCTGCGCGGCTGAGTCCACGAGGAGCCGAGTACCGGCCCGGGCGGGGTCGGTAGGGTGACGGCGGCCCGGGACCCTCTCCCGACGCTGCGCCCGACGACCGAGAGGCCAAGACCACCGTGGAGCCCACCGCCACCCAGAGACGTCGCTGGCCATGGTTCGCCGGCGGAGTCCTGCTGCTGATCGGGGCGGCGGCGCTCGCCCTCGTGCTCACCGGCGTTCTCGGGTCGGCGGATGAGGATGGACCCTCGACACCGCGGGCCAGCGCCGAGCTGTCGACCCCGACGCCCGAGCCGGACGCGAAGGTCTCCATCGACGAGACCGAGTCGATGCCGTACACCGCGGTCTGGAATCCACCTGACGAGGGCGAGAGCTTCTGGCAGGTGGTCGACCCGGACAACGGCTATCCGGAGGACGGCGGGACGGACTTCATCCTCGCTCACGCGTGTGAGGACGGGCAGTGTGCAGGCGACCAGGTTCGCACCCTGGAGGCCGAGGACCGTCTCAGCTATCGCGGTGACGACTTCGTCGTGCAGGAGAAGATCGAGATCGACAAGGACGAGATCGCCGAGCAGGAGATCTGGGACCACGATCCCGACCGCATCGTCGTGATCACCTGCATCCTGGACCCCGAGACCGGTGAGTACGACGAGAACGACATCATCATCGCCACCAGGGCGGCGTGACGCACGTCACGGAAGTGGTCCTCGCGCGTTCCACTGTGGTTGGCTGGTACCGCGTGCCGGGGTCTCGTGAGAGCGCTGGAGTAAATCGCGCCATTCTGCTCACTTGCGACCGCGCCACGACGCGTGGTCGATCGAAAGGACCACATGCGAAACATCACGCGCGGAGCGCTCGCCCTCGTCGGCGCCGGCGCCCTCAGCCTGGGGGTCCTCGCGGCTCCCGCCTCCGCCGACCTCGGTGATCCCATCAGCCTCGCCGTCGAGAACGACACGTTCACCGCCGGCAGCTGGGGCGAGGGTGTCGACTTCGTCGTCACCGACGTTCCCGAGGAGGTCGACGAGATCACACTCACGATCGGGTCTGCGGGTCGCAACGGTGCCGGCCCCGTTGCCGACCCGATCCAGGCCGACGAGCAGACCGACGGTTCCTACACCGGCAACATCACCCCGCCGCGCGAGGTTGCGCCCGTGGCCCCGGATGCCGACGGGTTCCCCGAGTACACGGCCACCGCGAGCTACTCCTACGAGGACGCTGAGGGCGAGGCCCAGTTCGTCAGCGACAGCGTCGAGCTGACGATCGAGGAGGGCCTGTCTGTCAGCGGCCCGGAGAACGCGACCGTCGGCGAGCTGGCCGAGGGCATCGACCTCGAGTTCGCGGGCTTCCAGCCCGACGAGTCGATCGATGGGGACATCGAGTTCTTCAACCCCGAGACCGGCGAGTACGACACCATCGGCGACTTCGCCGCCACGCTCGGACCGGACGGCTCCGGCGAGGGCACGTTGACGATCATCAACGCCAGCCCCGGCAACGCCTTCCGGGTCTCCATCGACGCCACCGAGGGGACGGTCAACTACTACGTCACGGCCACCGAGGACGACGGCACCATCCCGACCGACCCCGCCCCGAGCGATCCGCAGGCGGGCGACGAGGACGACGAGGACTCCCCGGCCGCGCCGACTCGCCCGGAGCGCGTCGACACCGGAGCCTGAACGACAGCATCCGCTGATCCCGACGGCGGCCCCGAGAGCCACATGATGCTCTCGGGGCCGTCGTCTGTCCCGGCACCGCGGGCGCACCGTTGCCGCGGTCAGTCGTGGAGGGTGACCGACTCGGGCTGCGACACGCGGGTCGTGCGATAGGACGCGGTGGGATGACTCGGATCGGGGTGGCCGAACGCGATGCCGCAGACGATCTGGCGGTCGTCGTCCATCGCGAACCAGTCACGAAGGAACTCTGACCGCATCGCGACCGCCGCCTGCGCGCACGCACCGAGCCCCAGTGCCTGCGCGGAGAGCAGGAAGGTCTGCACGTACAGCCCGCAGTCGACCAGGCCGTACGGCCCCAGCGACGCCGTCGTGCTGATGATCGCGACGTGCGGTGCCCCGAAGAACTCGAAGTTGCGCATGGTCTGAGCCGCGGAGCCGGCGCGGTCGCCCTTGGCGACGCCCACCGCCTCGTAGAGCTGCCAGCCGGACTCCCGCCGCCGCTCGGCATAGACGCCGTCGTAGGACGCGGGGAAGTCGATGTCGGGCCCGAACCGCTCGTCGGCCGCCATCGCCTCCTTCAGGCGCACCGTCGCCTCGCCGGAGGTCACCTCGACGTTCCACGGCTGCGTGTTGCACCACGACGGCGTGCGGCCGGCCATGGTGAGCAGCCGATCCAAGGTCTGCGGTGCCACGGGCTCATCGGTGTAGCCGCGACAGCTCCACCGCTCGCCGAGCACCTGCTCGAGCACGTCGGCGCCCACGTCAGAAGCCCTCATGTCGTCTACCGTCCTTCGAAGGTGGCGGGTCGCTTGGCGAGGAAGGCGGCGACGCCCTCCTCGAAGTCCTTGCTCGCACCGAGCCGGTCCTGGCCGGCCATCTCCCGGTCCAGGGTGGCGTCCAGGCCGGCGAGGGTCGCGGCGTTCAGGGCCGCCTTGGTCTCGGCGTAGGCGAGGGTCGGGCCCGCGGCCAGGCGCTCGACCAGGGCGGCGAGACCGTCGGCGTACTCGCCGTCGGACCAGCACTGCTCGATGAGCCCGAGCCGGGCCGCCTCCTCGGCGGGCAGCCGCTCACCGAGCAGGGCCATCCGGTGGGCCCGGGCGCGGCCGAGGGAAGCCGCCACGAGCTGCGTGCCGCCCCCGTCGGGCATCAGGCCGATGTTCACGAACGCCTGCAGGAAGTAGGCCGACTCGTGCGCCACGGTCAGGTCCGCCGCGAGCGCCACGGAGCTGCCGATGCCCGCCGCCGGGCCGTTGACGGCGGCGACCACCGGGCGAGGGGCTGAGAGCATCGTGCGGACGAGTCGGTTGCCGCCGGCCTGGGTTCCGCCCTGCTGGATGCGGTGGAGGTCGGCCCCGGCACAGAACGCCCGTCCGGTACCGGTGATGACCACCACTCGGGCCGTCGTCTGCTCCACGGCGTCGGCCGCGGCCTGCAGGATCGGCCCGTCGACGGCGTTGAGCGCGTCCGGCCGGTTCAACGTGATGGTGAGGACGTCGTCCTTGGTGCTGACCACGATCTCGTCGCCGGGGTCGTGCTCATGCGTGCTCATGTGCGCCTCCACTGGCCGAGCAGGACGTTGATGGCCGCGATGAGGGCGACCGGCTGGTCGAGCATGACATGGTGCCCGGCGTCTGGGACGGTCGTGACCGGGACGCCACCGCCGAGCTCCCGCGCGACCGTCGCGGTGATGTCGCGGGTCGCCATCCCGCGCTCGCCACGCAGGAGGGCCACGGGACACTGCGCCGCCGCCAGGGCCGAGGGCTCCATCCGCGTGCTGAGGAAGATGCGGGGGTCGAAGCGCCACGACCAGCCGCCCTCGACCGCAGCGATGGACTCCTCGGCGATGTGTCGGCGCACGAACTCCAGGGTTGCGTCGTCCTCGGGCAGGGTGCGGAACCGCGCGAGGACCGCCTCGCGCGTCGGGTGGACCTTGTGCGGCGGCGGGTCGGGGTGGGAGTCCAGCCAGGCTCGCGCCTCGGGAGACATCTGCCGTACCGGGGAGTCGATGGCGACCACGCCGGCCAGCGACGCTCCGTGCTCGCGCGCTGCCGTGAGGGCGACGAAGCCACCCATGCTGTGGCCCACGACGACAGGGGCGTCGGAGTCCTCGGACCGGGCGACGGCGAGGACCTCACCGGCCCACTGCTCGAGCGTGTAGGTCTCCCGGTGCCCGCTGCGGCCATGGCCGGAGAGGTCCAGCGCGAGCACCCGGTGCTGATCGGCCAGGTGCGGGCCCACGTGGTCCCACCACCCGGCGTGCGCAGCACCGCCGTGCACCAGCACCGTGACGGGTGCGCCGACCGGCCCCCACGACCGGTAGGCGATCGCCGCGCCCCCGACGTCGACCGTCCTGTGCTCGGGCTCCTCGGCGAGCGCGGCGTCGAACCACGCGGGACGTTCCATGACTCCTCCGAACAACAAACCGTCAGCCTTGACTGTTTCAGGCTCCACCCAGCACGATAGCGAGGAACCATCCCCCTGACGAGGAGCCTCGCATGAGCCTGGCCGGCAAGACCATCATCATGTCCGGCGGCAGCCGGGGCATCGGCGAGGCGATCGCCGTCAAGGCGGCGGCAGACGGCGCCAACGTCGCCCTGCTGGCCAAGACCACCGAGCCGCACCCCAAGCTCCCCGGCACCATCCACACGGCGGCCGAGGCCATCGAGCGGGCCGGGGGACAGGCCCTGCCGCTGGTGGGTGACATCCGTGACGACGCGTTCGTCGAGGAGGCGGTGCGGCAGACGGCTGAGCGGTTCGGTGGCATCGACATCGTGGTCAACAACGCGAGCGCGATCGACCTGTCGAGCACCGAGGACGTCTCGATGAAGAAGTACGACCTCATGAACGACATCAACGCCCGGGGCTCGTTCCTGCTGTCCAAGACCGCGATCCCCTGGCTCAAGCAGGCGGCGAACCCGCACATCCTGACGCTGTCGCCGCCGATCAGCACCGATCCCAAGTGGTTCACCCGGCACACGGCCTACACGATGGCCAAGTACGCCATGAGCATCGTGACGCTCGGCATGGCCGGTGAGCTCGCCGAGCACGGCGTGGCGGCCAACTCGCTGTGGCCGCGCACCGCCATCGACACCGCGGCCGTGCGCAACGTCGTCGGCGCAGGGCTTCTGAAGCACTCACGAACGCCGCAGATCATGGCCGACGCCGCCCACGAGATCCTCATCAAGCCCTCGCGCGAGGTCACCGGCCAGTTCTTCATCGACGACGACGTGCTCGAGGCGGCCGGCGTGACCGACTTCTCCGTCTACCTCAACGGCGGCGCCGAGGAGGACCTCGCGCTCGACTTCTGGGTCGAGCCCAAGGGCCCCCACGACCCGAACCTCACGATGGGGGCCTGAGCCTCGCCTGCACGGGGGTCCCCGTCTCCACGGTGCGGCTCACGGTGCACAGCCGGTCGTGGGACGTCGCCACCGCTCCGGGCAGCCGCTCGGTCGCCGCGCGGCCGGCATCGTCGTCGCCGAACTCGACGTCGAACTCCACCAGGAGGTCACGCAGCCGGTTGCCGGCATCGTCACGCATCTTCTCCCCCGACGCCGCGACGGTGAACCGCTCGGGCTCGGTTCGCTTGGTGGTGAGCAGGTCGACGTCCACGGCGCTGCACCCGGCGATGGCCACCAGGAGCAGCTCGACCGGCGTGAAGGAGTCATCCTCACCCTGGCCCAGCTCCAGCGTCCCGCCCCGCGTGTTGGTGGCGCGGAACCGTCCCCGGCCCACGCGCTCGATCTCGATGCTTCTGTGCTCGTCGTTCATGACCCCATCCTCTCGCGGGCACCTCACTCCCCCGCACCGCCCACGGCGGCTGATCCTTCAGGGTCATTTCTCGGCGTTTCGCCCGCGCCACGGCGGCGGCGAGGTTAGATTCTCCCTGACCCCACCTGTCACACCAGCCACTGGAAGCGGCACCGGAGCACGCATGAGCATCTACCTCTTCGACATCGACGGCAACCCCATCGCCTTCCGCCGCACCTGGGACGACAGGTACGTGTTCGCCGTGGACGGCCAGTGTCTGGGTGTCCAGCCGTGGAAGGGTTGCGACGTGGTGGACGTCGAGGGCCGCTACCTCGGATCGGTCATCGGCGACCGGCTCGTGCGCCGCAACGACGGACACCGGCCGGAGTGCGACGTCGCGATCCCCGACCCGGGCCTCGTCGTGCCCACTGGGACACCCGGCAGGCCGCTGGACTTCCCGTACGCGCACGCCTACCAGGACGTCGAGCTGCACCGCGTCGGCTGATCCTCAGAGGTCATGGCAAGAAGCTTGACGTACCAGCAAAACATGTAAAATTTTTTTGCACTTTCTTTACATGACGCTCCTGCGGGTGTCACTCTCTTGACATGACCAGCTGGCGCGCCGACGTCCCCTTCAACGATCTCGCTCCCCCGCCCGGCCCAGGCGAGCTGGAGACTCGCGCCGTCCTGAAGTCCGCGGTCTCGGCCCATCGGGCCCTCGCGCAGCTCGACCAAGCCGCGCGGTCGATCCCCAATCCCTCGGTGCTCATCAACACCATTCCCTTGCTGGAGGCCCAGGCGAGCTCGGAGATCGAGAACATCGTGACGACCTCGGACGATCTCTTTCGTCATCTGAGCGACGACGAGGCCCCCGACGACCCCGCGACCCGAGAGACTCTCAGGTACCGCACGGCGTTGCGCACCGGCTTCGAGGCCACCGTGACACGCGGGCTCACCGTCAACACGGCCTCCGCCATCTGCAGCACCATCAAGGGCAAGCCTATGGACGTCCGGGCGCTTCCCGGCACGCGCATCGGGAATCGTGCCACCGGGGAGGTCACCTACAGCCCTCCTGAAGGCCGTCAGGTCATCGCTGAGAAGTTGAGCGAGTGGGAGCGTTACATCCATGCTGACGACGACCTCGACCCCATCGTCCGGATGGCCGCTGCGCACTATCACTTCGAGGCCATCCATCCATACGCTGACGGCAATGGACGGACAGGACGCATCCTCAACATCCTCATGCTCGTCTCGGCGGGCATGCTTCATCAGCCGACCCTGTACCTGTCCCGCTACATCATCGAGACCAAGTCCGAGTACTACCGGCTGCTGCTCGACGTGACACAGCGCGGGACGTGGGAGGAATGGATCCTCTACGTGCTCGACGGCGTGCGGCAGACCTCGCTGTCGACCTTGAGCAAGATCAGCGCCGTTCGTGAGCTGCAGGACCGATTCGCGGCCCGTGCCCGGACTGTCTCTCGCGGAGGATCAGACGCCGAGCTGCTCTCTTTGCTCTTCGAGCAGCCGTACTGCCGCATCGGAATCGTCATGGAGCGCTGCGGAGTGTCTCGGCCGACCGCGACGAGCTGGTTGTCCGCGCTGGCCGGTGCGGGGCTCCTGGACGACATCAAGCTTGGACGCGACCGTCTCTTCGTCAACCGTGACTTCCTCGACGTGCTGGCCAGGCGCGAGCTGCCCGCCCAGCATCGTGCTCAGGGAGCACTCTTCTAGATCCTTCGCGCTGCGTCACCACCGGGAGGCCGGGAGACTGGAGGGCATGCCCCTCTCACTCGTCACCGGTGCCACCGGCTACGTCGGTGGACGCCTCGTCCCCCAGCTCCTCGATGCCGGCCACGACGTGCGGGTCCTCGTGCGCGACGAGCGCAAGGCCCGCGCCCACGAGTGGTCCGAGCACGTCGACATCGTCCAGGGCGACGCGACGAACCGCGAGGACGTCACGCGTGCCATGGCGGGCGTGGACGTCCTGTACTACCTCCTGCACTCCATCGGCAGCGGCGAGGGATTCGCCGACACCGAGCGCGAGATGGCCGAGGGCTTCGCCGAGGAGGCCCAGCAGGCCGGGGTCTCGCGGATCGTGTACCTCGGCGGCATGGACCCCGAGGGCGAGGAGCTCTCCGAGCACCTCGCCTCCCGCCAGCGCGTCGGCCAAGCACTGCTGGACTCCGGTGTGCCGACCGCCGTGCTGCAGGCCGGCATCGTCATCGGCTCGGGTTCCGCGTCGTTCGAGATGCTGCGCTACCTGACGGAGCGGCTCCCGGTCATGGTGACGCCGCGCTGGGTGCACACCCGGATCCAGCCCATCGCCATCCGCGACGTGCTGCGCTACCTCGTCGGTTGTGCGGACCTGCCCGCCGACGTCAACCGGGCGTTCGACGTCGGCGGCCCGGACGTCCTGACCTACTTCGAGATGATGCAGCGGTACGCGGCCGTCGCCGGTCTGCCGCGTCGCCGGGTGCTCCCGGTCCCCGTGCTCTCCCCCGGGCTCTCCAGCCACTGGGTCGGCCTCATCACGCCCGTCCCCGCGTCCATCGCCCGCCCGCTGGTGGAGTCGCTGCGCAACACCGTCGTCGCCACCGACGACGACATCCGCGGGTACGTGCCCGATCCGCCGGAGGGGCTCATCGGGTTCGACCGCGCCGTGGAGCTGGCACTGACCCGGATCCAGAACCTCGAGGTCCCCACGCGATGGTCGTCCTCCACGCCCGCGGGAGCACCCTCGGAACCGTTGCCCTCGGACCCTGACTGGGCCGGCGGCTCGCTCTACACCGACGAGCGCACTCGCGAGGTCCACGCCGCCCCCGCGTCACTGTGGTCGGTCATCGAGGGCATCGGGGGCAAGAACGGCTGGTACTCCTGGGCGCTCGCCTGGTGGGTACGCGGCATCCTCGATCGCGTCGTCGGCGGGCCGGGGCTGCGGCGAGGCCGACGCAACGACAAGGACCTCCGGGTCGGCGACGCGCTCGACTTCTGGCGGGTCGAGGAGACCGACGACGCGACGTTCTTGCGGCTCCGCGCGGAGATGCGCGTGCCGGGACTGGCATGGCTGGAGCTGCAGGTGGGCTCCACCGAGGGCGGCACCACGACGTTCCACCATCGTGCTCTGTTCCACCCACGAGGGCTCTTCGGCCACGCCTACTGGTGGGCGATCTACCCGTTCCACGGCATCATCTTCGGCTCGATGCAGCGCAACATCGCCAAGGCAGCCGAGGCCCTCGAGGCGTAGGGGGCCGGTCAGCCCAGGACGGAGGCGGCGGAGACGTCTCCGTTCGCGGACTCGATCGCATCGGCCAGCGAGTCGATCTCGCTCTCGTCGATCTCCATCCCGGCCTCGTACAGGCCCCTGCGGAGCTCGGCCGCGACGGTGCCCTCGGGGGCCCCGTCCTGGTAGCTGCTCACGCGGTCGACCACTGCCTGGATGGTCTCGATCTCGGTGCTTCCGTAGCTCGTCATGAGTCCACGGTAGGAGGGGCCGGGCGAGCCCGCAGCGCCGAGTCAGGCGGTCTCGTCCGGCTCCACCGGGGTGGCGGGGTCGAGGGCCGAGCGGTCCACCTTGGCGTGGTAGCGGACGCCGACCTTGCCCCCGCCGACCGCGACGAGCGCCGTCAGCAGCAGGACGACGCCGAGAGTGATCGCACCGCCGAGCACGAGGTCGCCCGTGGGGATGTTGACGACGGGGAACGCGGCTCGTTCGCGCACGGCGTACTGAGCATCGGCGATCACGGCGGCGCCGGCGACGAAGAGGCCGGCCAGGACCACGAGGAACCAGACGGCGACGCCTTGGCGGCCCCCGTCGAAGCGCACCAGCCGTCCCGCGACGTACCCGCCGGAGTAGGCGCCGATCACGAGCAGGACGGTGCCGCCGATCGCGGCCGTCAGGGCCGTCGTCGGGCCGACGACCAGGTTGCCAGTGTCGGACGGCCCCTGGACCAGGCCGAGCAGCACGGCGATCGTGCCCGCGGCCGCGGCCAGCAGGGCCACGACCCCCAGGGCGCTCAGCCAGCCGAAGAAGGCGGCCCCTGCGCTGACGCCGCCGTACGCCTGACGTTGACGCTCCGCGGCCGTGAGCACTGGGGCCTCGGACGCCCGAAGCTCCTCGCCGGTGTAGACGCGCTCGCTGCGCTCGTCCCACTCATCGACCGGGTACGAGCTCGTCTCGACCGTGTGCGTGCTCATGCGACCACGTCCTCTGCAAACCCACCGTAGGAGCGTGCTCGCATGAGGCGCTCCCCGTTCTCTCCCCCGAGCACTCCGCTTCGCTTCGTGCAGGGTGGTACCCCCAGCTGGCGCTCGCTCATGGTGGTCCTTCCGTCGCGACCGGTGCCCACCAGTGTCAACCGCGCGGGCGCCCGAAGCGGGCAGGACGCGCCGGAGCCTCTCATCCGGCTGGCTCCGTGACGATCGGCACTGGCGCAGGGCACTCGGTCCGGTCCACCGTGGCGGGGACCGTGGCCGACGCGCCGGCCCGCACCACCAGGAGACCTCGATGAACGACACCCTCGTGACGCTGACGCTGTCCTGCGGCGTCCTGGCGCCACCGCTGTTCGTCATCACCTTCCTCCTGGACGGCACCACCCGTGCCGGCTACGAGCCGATGCACCACACGGTCAGCGCATTGGCCCTGGGGCCTCGGAGGTGGCTGCAGACCGTGAGCTTCCTGCTCGCAGGGCTGGCCGTCACCGTCGCATCCATCGGCGTCCGAGCGGCCTCGGGCAGCCTCGTGCTCGGCCTCGCGATCGCGGTCTTCGGCGTGGCTCTCGTCGTCTCCGGCCTGTTCCGGATGGATCCGATGCGGGGCTACCCACCCGGCGCCACGAAGGACACGCCCGAGGTCGTGAGCATGCAGCACCGGGTGCACGACTGGGCCGGGGCCGTGGTGTTCACCGCGCTGCCGGCGGCGGCGGCCGTGGCCGTCCTGGTGATCGACGACGCCGCGTGGGCCGTCGCCTCCGGGGTGACGGCGGTCGCGTTCACGATCCTGCTGCTCGCCTTCGGGGCCGCGTGGGAGGCCGACGGCCCCCGGACCGGGCTGCTGCAGAAGCTCGCGATCGTCGTGGGCTGGTCGTGGCTCGCGCTCCTGTGCTGGCACCTCCTGCCGTGACGACTCCTCAGGCGTCGGCGGTGGCCGGCTCCGGGTCCGACCCCGGGTCCGGCTCGGGGTCGGGCGTCAGGGCTTGCACGTGGTGGCGCCCGCGGGGCACGATCATCGGCAAGCCGCAGACGGGGTCGGGGACGACCTCGCACGACAGGCCGAACACGTCGGTGACGACGCTCGCGTCGATGACGTCGCGCGGGGCACCCTCGCAGGCGATGCTGCCCTGCTTCATCGCGATGATGTGGTCGGCGTAGCGGCACGCCAGGTTGAGGTCGTGCAGGACGATCACGATCGTCTTGCCGTGCGAGCGGTTGAGGTCGGTGAGCAGGTCCAGCAGCTCCACCTGGTGGTTGATGTCCAGGTAGGTGGTGGGCTCGTCGAGCAGCAGCACGTCGGTGTCCTGGGCGAGCGTCATCGCGACCCACACGCGCTGGCGCTGACCACCGGACAGCTCCGCGATGCGGCGGTCGGCCAGCGGCGCGGTCCCCGTGGCCTCCAGCGCGGCCTGGACGGCCTCGTCGTCCTCGGGACGCCACTGCCGGAACCACCCCTGGTGCGGGTAGCGACCCCGGCCGACGAGGTCGGCGACCGTGATCCCGTCGGGGGCGACCGGTGTCTGGGGCAGCAGACCGACGACCTTGGCGACGTCGATGCTGCGCATGCCGCCGACGTCCTCGCCGTCGAGCATCACGGCGCCGGAGCGCGGCTTGAGCAGACGGGCCAGGCCGCGCAGAAGGGTGGACTTGCCGCAGGCGTTGGCCCCGACGATCACCGTGATCTGCCCGGGCGGCACCTGCACGTCCAAGTGGGACACGATGTCGGTGTCGGTGTAGCCGAGGCTGAGGTCCTGGGCTCGCAGGTCGTGCCGTTGCTGGTCGGAGGAGGGGGTCATCCGCCGCGTCCTTCCCGGTTGACGTGGATCAGGAGCCAGATGAGGTAGGGGGCACCGACCGCGCCGGTGACGACGCCCGTGGGCAGCGCGACCGGCAGCACGTTCTGCGCGACGAGGTCTGCGGCGAGGACGATGCACGCGCCGACGAGCGCCGCCGCCAGCAGACCCATCCCCGCGCCCTTGAGCAGCCGGACGGCGATCGGTCCGGCGATGAGGGCGACGAACGCCATGGGACCGGCCGCCGCGGTGGCGACCGCGACGAGCACGACGGCGATCGCCAGGACCACGATCCGCGCGGCCTCGACCCCGACGCCGAGCCCCTTGGCCGTCTCGTCGCCCAGCTCCAGGGCGCCGAGCGGCCGCGAGAGCAGCAGCATGATGGGCAGCAGGATCGCCACCGACGCCACCAGGATCCGCAGCTCCACCGTGCCGGCCCGGCCGGAGGAGCCCACCAACCAGGTCATCGCCTCACGTGCGTCGAACAGCTCCGCCCGGGCGATGACCCAGCCCACCAGTGCCCGCAGCAGCTCGCTGATGCCGATCCCGATGAGGATGAAGCGGTAGCCGGTGATGCCGTCACGCCAGGCGAGCAGGTAGATGAGCAAGGCGGTCAGCAGGGCGCCGAGGAGCGCGGCCCCCGCGACCTGGATCGCGGCCAAGTTGAGCAGGATGATCGACGTGACCGCGAACAGGCTCGCACCGGTGGAGATCCCCACGAAGTCCGGTGACGCCAGGGGGTTGTTCAACAGTCGCTGGAAGGCCAGGCCCGCCACGCCGAGGGCGAGACCGACGAACACCGAGGTCGTCGCCGTCGGCAGCCGCAGCCCGCGGACGACGAAGTCCGTGGCGGGGTCCCCTGAGAACCCCAGCACGGACGCGACGACCTCCCACGGCCACAGCCGGGAGCCACCGACCATCATCGTGACCACGAAGAGCGTCAGCGCCAGCAGCCCGAGCGCCGAGGTGACGACGACGGCACGACGGCGGCGCGAGCGACGGTCGTCGATGACCGCAGTGGGCGCGTCGCTGTCTTCGTCTCTGGGCGGGGTCAGGGTCTCGACGCTCATCGGCTCAGAGCTCCGCGAGGTTGCGGTAGCGGACGAGAGCGATGAATGCCGGGGCGCCGAGCACGCCGAGCACGACGCCAACCTGCAGCTCGCTCGGGCTCAGCACGACGCGGCCGGCGACGTCGGCAGCCAGCAGGATGATCGGGCTCAGCACCGCGCTGTAGACCATGATCCATCGATAGTCGGGGCCACAGATGGCTCGCGCGATGTGCGGCACCACGAGCCCCACGAAGACGATCGGACCACAGGCCGCGGTGGCCGCCCCGCACAGCACCGCGACGAGCACGAACAGCACCGTCCGCGTGAGACGTACCCGCTGACCCAGGGCGGTGGCCATGTCGTCGCCGAGAGCCAGGCCGTTGAGCAGCCGGCCGCACGCCAGGGCCACGAGGATGGCCAGCACGAGGAACGGGGCGACCTGCGTCAGGACCGGCCAGTAGCGCCCCGCGAGCGAGCCGACCTGCCAGAAGCGCAGCTCGTTGAGGGCGGCGGAGCTGGTCATGACGACGCCCGTCGTGACCGAGTACAGGCCCGCACTGATGGCCGCACCGGCGAGCGCGAGCTTGATCGGCGTCGCTCCCTCCCTGCCGAAGGAGGCCACGGCGTAGACCGCGGCGGTGGCGGCGCCCGCCCCCAGGAACGCGAACCACACCGTGACGCTCAGCGGCAGTGGACCCAGGACGAGGATCCCCACGACGATGAACGCCGCTGCGCCTGCGTTGACGCCCATGATCCCCGGGTCGGCCAGCGGGTTGCGGGTCGCGCCCTGCAGCACCGCACCACCGAGGCCGAGTGCCGATCCCACCAGCAGGCCCAGCAGCGTCCGCGGGACGCGCAGCTCGCGGATCACGGTCTGCGCCGCGGAGTCCGGGTCGAAGTCGGCGAAGGCCGTCCAGATCGTGGCCAGGGTGATCCCGCGCGATCCGAACGTGATGCTGACGAAGGCCACCACGGCGAGGACGCCGAGCGCGGCGAGCAGCCCGGCGGTCAGCCCCGCACCCGAGCGAGTCCGCTCGGGCGTCGACGTCGGGGTCCCCCGCTCGGCGAGCGTCGTCACGTGAGGCCCGGGTCAGCCTCGTCGATGGCGTCGCTCAGCTGGTCGAGCTGATCGGCGTAGGCGGCGTACGTGCTGATCCAGAAGGCCGGCCACGGCACGATCGCACCGGACTCGGCGGCGTCGATCTGATCCCACGTGGGCTGCTTCTCGGCTGTCCTGAGACTGGAGTCGTAGGTTCGGTCGTCCATCAGGACAAGGTCCGGCTGGTACTTGTCGGCCTGCTCCCAGCTCAGGTTCTCCCAGTAGGGGAAGCTCGGGTCCGGCGCGTCGGGGACGATCACGTCGAGGCCCCAGTCGGTGAAGTCCGACAGCTCGGCGGAGTTCTCGGGCACCGCCACGTAGAGCAGGTCGTCGGCCGGGGAGACGCCCAGGGCCGTCAGTCCCTCGTTGGCGGCCACGGTCTCCTGGAAGCGTTGCTTGGCCTTCTCGAAGGCCGCCTTGCCCTCGGCGACGTCCGGGGCGTCGACGTCGGCCCCCAAGGAGACGGCCAGCTCCTCGAAGCCTTCCAGCATGGAGACCACGGAGTCCTCGACCGCCGGGCCCACCACCGGCGCCAGGTCGGCGACCTTCTTGGTCTCCGCGTCCACGCTCTCCTCGAGGCCGCCATAGGCCTCCTCGACCTCCCAGTAGCCCGAGACGATGAGGTCGGGGTCCAGGGAGGCAGCCTTCTCGCCGTCGATCTTCCCCCACGTCTCGCCGACGATCTCGATGCCCTCGAGGTCGAGGCCGCTCAGCGACTTGGTCTCGTCCAGCGGCTGGCTCAGGAAGATGCCGACGGGCCTGATGCCGTTGCTGATGAGGGCAGCTGCTGCATCCGCCTGGGCGATGATCCGGGAGGGAACCTCGTCGGCAGTGTGAGTCTTGCCGTCGCCGGACTCGTAGGTCCAGGCGTCGCCGCCGGACTCCGGGGAGGTGGTGCCGCAGGCCGCGAGGGCCAGGGCGGCGCCGGCCACCAGGCCGACGAGAGGACGCATGCGCGACATGACTCTCCTGTGCTGACCCCGGGACCGTCCCGGAGCCACAGGCCACCCTAACTTAGGAAAGCCTCATCACACAGGTGGAGTGGGTCACGTCGTCCGCACCCCGGCGTCAGTCCTCCGCGCGCACCAACCGGTCGGCCTTCTTGTCCGCCCAGTACTCCTTGATCTCCTTGCGGACCACCGGCAGCAGCAGGTAGAGGCCGAAGATGTTGACCAATGCGCACAGGAAGAGCATCGAGTCGGCGAGGTCGATGACGTCGCTCAGGGTGACGACCGAGCCGAAGACCGTGAACAGGCAGAAGATGACCTGGAAGATCCGCTCCTTGAGCACCGACCGGCCGAACAGGTGGGTCCAGGCCTTCTGGGTGTAGTAGGCCCAGGTGATGAGGGTGGAGAAGGCGAACAGGGCTACCGCGAAGGCAAGCACGATCGGGAACCAGGAGATGACCGACTCGAAGGCGTCGGAGGTGAGCACCACGCCGTCGGGGTCAGGGGCTTCGCCGGCGGCGACGGCGGCCTGGCCGTCCAACCAGCTCTGCGGCTCCGCGATGACGATGACCAAGGCGGTCATCGTGCAGATGACGACGGTGTCGATGAACGGCTCCAGCAGGGCGACGAAGCCTTCGCTGGCGGGACGGCGGGTCTTGACGGCGGAGTGGGCGATGGGAGCCGAGCCGACGCCGGCCTCGTTGGAGAAGGCGGCGCGCTGGAACCCGATGATGAGCACGCCGACGATGCCACCGGTAATTCCCTCGGGGTTGAACGCGCGGGTGATGATCTCGCCGAGAGCCGGGAAGACATGGTCGATGTTGACCACGATGACGGTGAGGCATCCGAGGATGTAGACGATGGCCATGGAGGGCACGAGCTTCTCGGTGACGCGTCCGATGGACTTGATGCCGCCGATGATGACCAAGCCCACAAGGATGGCCAGGACGATGCCGAAGGCCAGCGACGCACCGTCGCTGGCGAGCGGCCCGTCGTCGCCGCCGGTGACGTTGCGCGCCTGCGCGAAGGTCTGGTTGGCCTGGAACATGTTGCCGCCGACAGCGCCGAAGAAGAAGATCGCCACGGCGAAGATGCCGGTCAAGATGGTGGACGCCGCCGAGCCGAAGCGGGCGAAGGCGACGGGCAGGTAGCGGAAGGGGCCGCCGCTGACCGTGCCGTCCTCGTGCTGCTCGCGGTACTTCACGCCGAGCGTGCACTCCACGAACTTGGTGCACATGCCCAGGAGGCCGGCAACGATCATCCAGAACGTCGCACCCGCGCCACCCAGGGTCACGGCGACGGCCACACCCGCGATGTTGCCGAGCCCGACCGTGCCGGACAGCGCCGACGCCAATGCCTGGAAGTGGGTGACCTCGCCGGGGTCATCCGGTCGGTCGAACCGGCCTCGAACGAGTTCGATGGCGTGGCCGACGCCCCAAGTCTGGGGGGCCCTGAAGGCGACCGTGAAGATCAGCGCACCGATCACGAGCCAGAAGACGATCAACGGGAACGCAACACCGCCGATCGTCAGCTCGTAGAAGATGATGCCGGACACGAAGTCCGCCACCGGAGCGAAGAAGCGGTCGATGCCTGACTCGAGGCCTGAGACGTCCATCGGGACAGCCAACCGTGACTGAGGTCTCATGGCAAGCGGGAAACCGAAATGTCATCCAGGAGGGCCGCCCCATCACAGCGGACTACTCGACGGTGAAGACCTTCATCACCTCGTCGCCGTAGTCATTGATCGCCTTGACCGCGATCTTGCCTGTGGTCGGGCGGTCGAAGGGGCGCGAAACGGTGGAGTAGAGGGTCGCCCATGCGTCGGCATCGATCAGTGGCGGACGTAGAACGACTCCTCGTCGTAGTCAGTGTCGATCATCCAGAGGGCGATCCGGTCGGTGCCGTCGCTGCCAACCTCGCCCGTGGTCGGGTCGTACACGTCGACACCGCGGAGCTCGACGACCACGCCGGCATCGTCCTGCCGTACGTCGATGTCGGGCTCGCCGAGGACCGTGAACAAGTTGCCGGTGCCGGTCTTCTCAAGCAAGTCCGGGCCGAAAACCTCGTCCATCAGACTCCGCACGAGGTGCACGTTCTCGTCGCCGATCTGCACGAAGCAGCTACCACTCTCGGTCAGCAGGTCGCGCGCGACGGCGAGGCGATCCCGCAGGTGGGAGAGGTCCGCCACAGCAGCTCCGGGGTGGGCAGCCGGCGCTCCACTCCCACCCACCGCGACTCCGCGAGATCGGGGTCGACAAGCTCCTGCGCATCGGCCGTGGGGATGTTCGGCCGCTTGTCGGTGTGGGTGTGCACCTCGACGGGCTTGGGTCCGGTCGGTCTGGCTCTACGCGCCATGGAGAGCGCTCCTCACATCGGCTCCGTCAAGGCAGACTTGACGCTGGTGAACTGTCAGGGCACACTTGACAGTGTGGAGATCGCGGGGGCGGCCTACCGGCACGGCATGTCCGCCGATGAGATCGAGCACGCCTTCGAGAACGCCCTCCGCCTCGTGGAGTATGAGTACGACGGCGAGGACCGGCTGCTCGTCATCGGCCCGGGTCGTTCCGGCCGACTCCTCGAGCTCGTCGCGGTCCCGGCAGGAAGCCGACCCGCATCATCCACGCCGACCTGTTGAGACCGAGGTTCCACGACTACTTGAGGTGATGAGATGTCCAAGGTGACGCAGCACGAGGCCACGGGCCTCGACGACCTCGACCCCGCCACGGCGCCGGCGCGGGACGCGGTGCACTTCCGACGCATCGTCGCGGCGCGCCAGCAGGTCTCCGACGCCGAGGATGGCCTGCGCGAGGCCGTCCAGGCCGCGCGCGAGGCCGGTGACTCCTGGACGATCATCGGCGCCGCCATGGACACGACACGGCAGGCGGCCCACGAGCGCTTCGGGCGAGCGCGCTGATCAGCGAAGGCCACCGAGCACCTCGCTGGCCCTTGTCCGCCCGAAGTCCATGACCTCCGCGTCCCCGATGACCAACCCGTCGGCGTAGACCGACTCGATCGCCCCGGCGAGCGTCTCCCGCACCCTGAACATCGTGTCAATCTCTACATAGCCCCACCGCCCGAACCCACCGTGGTTGTTCACCGCGGGGCACCAGCGGTTGAGGACGGTCTGCGCCTTCTCGATCGTCGGGCCGGGGCTCTTCTGGCCCCCGGAGCCGCCGTGGCTGGTTGTCCTGCACGATGACATCGATCGCGTGCGAAAATGGTGTCAGTGATCGCATGTATGTTTGATTTATGGACACTACGCAGGCTCCCTCGAGTGCTCGGATCACCGAGCTCGCGGGCCAGCGTGCGCAGGCCGAGGCCGGTGAGTGGACGGCGATGGTCGCCTTCCGCGATGCCGAGCTGGCCCGGATCGATGCGCTGGAGTCGCCGTTGCGGCGACTGGCCGAGCGGGCCGGGGTCGTGCTGGAGATCGCCCAGTCGGCCGGGCTGTCCGAGGCCCAGGTGCACGCCCGGCTCGCGGTCGCCGACCGGGTCCACGAGCGGGCACCACGCACCTGGCTGGCCTTCCAGGCGGGCAGGGTCGATGCCGCCCGGGTCCGGGAGATCTCCTCCACGCTGGACCGTCTGGAGCGTGTGGAGTCCTGGCTGCGGCTGGACGGATCGGTCATCGCCTACGCCACCGGCCACACCGTCGCCGAGCTCCGGGTCTGGCTCAAGCGATTCGTTCTGCGCGTGGAGGAGGACCTGCAGCGCGAGCGCGCCGAGAAGGCCCGCGAGGACCGCCACGTCGAGGTCGTGCACGTGGAGGACTCCATGGCCTGGCTCAACGCCTACCTTCCCTCACGTCGCCGCGGCCATCGGCAAGCGCCTCGTCCGCGAGGCCAAAGCGTTGGGTGCCGACGACCCACGCACCAAGCCCCAGAGGATGGCCGACCTCCTCGCCTCCTGGACCACCACCAGCGAAGCCACCGAGACCACGCTCGTCTCTGACATCGCCGTGACCATCGAGGCCGACGTCCTCACCGGACTCAAGAACGGATTCGCCGACGCCACCGACGGCTCCTGGGCCGTCCCCGCCTCCTGGATCCTCGACGAAGCACTTAACGGAACCGCGTTCTGGCATCGACTGCTGATCCACCCGATCACCTCAGACGTCTTGGCCCACGAATACGTCGGACGCTTCGCACCAGAGCTGCTCGCCAAGGCGATCCAGTTCAGGGACGGCGTATGTCGTGCCCCGGGCTGTCGTGTGCCGGCTGAACGCTGCGATCTGGATCATCGAGAACCCTGGCCCAGCGGGGCCACCAACGCATCGAACATCTGGGCCTTGTGCCGACGGCACCACACACTCAAGGGACACCAAGTCCTGCAGTGGGTCCTGCCCGACGGCCGGACCGCCCCTGCCGGGAGCACCGAGCATCTCCCCCGACCACCCGATCCGTCGAAGGCGGAACACCTGCTCGCCACCACGGTCGTGGACTACGTGCCCTGACCGCGGGACGCCCTGCCTCGGTGATGTCATCATCAGGAAGACATCGATCCACGGGGAATCATGGACTCACTCGCCGTCCGCTTCGTCGTCTTCGTCCTCGCCGGCGCCGTCGTCGGCCTGGATCGTGTGGGAACAGATCAGCAAGGACATCTGACGAGGAACGCCCCCGGGGCCTTGCGGTCCCGGGGGCGTTCAGCGGCGTTCGATCAGCTGAACTTCTCGCCGTTCTTGGCCTTCTCCAGCAGCAGCGCCGGCGGCTCGAAGCGGTCGCCGTAGGTCTGCGCCAGCTCCTGGGTGCGGGCGGTGAACGCCTCGACGCCGATGGAGCCGTCCGCCGCCTCGTAGCCGTTGACGTACTGAATGGCGCCACCGTGCAGGGCCGGGAAGCCGATGCCGAAGATCGAGCCGATGTTCGCGTCGGGGACCGTGCGCAGCACGTCCTCCTCCAGGCACTTGATCGTCTCCAGGCTCATGATGAACGTGAGCCGCTCCTTCAGGTCGTCGAACGCCGGCTGGTCCGCCGATGCCGAGAACTGCTCGGCCAGGCCCGACCACAGACCGGCGCGCTTGCCGTCCTCGTAGTCGTAGAAGCCCTGGCCCACGAGGCGGCTGGAGCGACCCAGGTCGATCATCGTGTCGATGACGTCCTCGGCGGTGGCCTTGTCCCAGGTGCCGCCCTCCTCCTCGACGGCCTTCTGGGAGGCGATGCGGATCTTCTTCATCAGCTCCAGGTTGAGCTCGTCGCTCAGCTGCAGGACGCCGACCGGGAAGCCGGCCTGCGTGCCCGCTCGTTCGATCGAGTTCGGGTTGACGCCCTCGGCGAGCATCGCCAGGCCCTCGTTGACGAAGGTGCCGATCACGCGGCTGGTGAAGAAGCCACGGCTGTCGTTGACGACGATCGGCGTCTTCTTGATCTGCCGGACGTAGTCCAGCGCACCGGCGATCGCGGCGTCGTCGGTCTTCGCTCCGGCGATGATCTCCACGAGCGGCATCTTGTCGACCGGGGAGAAGAAGTGGATGCCGATGAAGTCCTCCGGACGCGTGACGCCCGCAGCAAGGTCCGTGATGGGCAACGTCGAGGTGTTGGAGCCGAGCAGAGCGTCCGGCTTGACGACGTCCTGCAGGTCGCCGAAGACCTGGTGCTTCAGCTCCACGGACTCAAAGACCGCCTCCACGACGAGGTCGCAGCCCTCAAGGTCGGCGTAGTCGTCCGACGGGGTGATGCGCGCCAGGAGCTCATCGACCTTGTCCTGCGTCGTGCGGCCCTTCTCGAGCTGCTTGGCGAGCAGCTTCTCGCTGTACGCCTTGCCCTTCTGCGCGGCCTCCAGGCTGACGTCCTTCAGCACAACCTCCATGCCGGCCTTGGCCGAGACGTACGCGATGCCCGCACCCATCATGCCGGCGCCGAGCACGGCGACCTTGGTGAACGTGCGCGGCTCGATGCCCTCGGGGCGTGAGCCACCGGCGTTGATCGAGGAGAGGTCGAAGAAGAACGCCTGCGTCATGTTCTTGAACTGCTGACCGACCAGCAGCTCCACGAGGTAGCGCGACTCGATCCGCGACGCGGTGTCGAAGTCGACCTGCGCGCCCTCGACGGCCGCGCTCATGATGTTGCGCGGCGCCTTGAACGGGGCGCCCTTGGTCTGCTTGCGCAGGTTGGAGGGGAACGCCGGCAGGAACTGCGCGAGCTTCGGGGACGACGGGGTGCCGCCGGGGATCTTGTAGCCCTTGCGGTCCCACGGCTGGGTCGCAGCCTCCTCATCGCCCTGCACCGACTCGATCCATGCCTTGGCGGCGGGCAGCAGGGCGTCCTGGCCCTCGACGACCTCGTCGACGAGCCCCTTGGACTGGGCCACCGCGGGCTTCATCCGCGGGCCCTGCAGCAGCACGTTCATGAGCGCGTCCTGCAGGCCGAACATGCGGACGGTGCGCGTGACGCCGCCACCGCCGGGCAGCAGGCCCAGGGTCACCTCGGGCAGGCCGATCTCGTAGCGACCGTCGGCGGCGATGCGCCGGTGGCACGCGAGGGCGATCTCGAGCCCACCGCCGAGCGCGGCGCCGTTGATCGCCGCGACGACGGGCTTGCCGCACGTCTCCAGCCGGCGCAGCGTCGCCTTGATGCCCTCGACGTTGTCGAAGAGCTGCTGGGCGTCGTCCGGGGTCGCCTGGGTCATGAGCTTGAGGTCGCCGCCGGCGAAGAAGGTCTTCTTCGCCGAGGAGACGATGACGCCCTTGATCGCGTCGCCATCCGCGGCGATCTCCTCGACCAGGCGGTCGACGGCCTTGGCCATCGAGTCCGAGTAGGCCTGGTTCATGGTGTTGGCGTTCTGGCTGGGGTCGTCGATCACGAGGTTGACGATGCCGCCGTCGACCTCGTAGCGCACTGCTTCAGTCATAAGGGGGTTCTCTCCTGGAGTGAGGTCGGGGGGATCAGACGCGCTCGACGATGGTGGCGATGCCCATGCCGCCGCCGATGCACAGCGTGGCCATGCCGTAGCGCTTCTCGCGGCGCTCGAGCTCGTCCACGAGGGTGCCGAGGATCATGGCGCCGGTGGCGCCGAGCGGGTGGCCCATCGCGATGGCGCCGCCGTTGACGTTGGTCTGCTCGTGCGGGTAGTCGCCGAGGTCCTTCATCAGCCGCATCGCGACGGCGGCGAACGCCTCGTTGATCTCGATGAGGTCGATGTCCTCGATGGACAGGCCGGCCTTGGCCAGCGCCTTGTGGCAGGCCGGGCCGGGGCCCGTCAGCATGATGGTGGGCTCGGAGCCGACGACGGCGGTGGAGACGACGCGCGCCCGGGGCTTGAGGCCGTGACGCTCGCCCGCCGTCTCGTTGCCGATGAGCACCAGGCCGGCGCCGTCGACGATGCCGGAGCTGTTGCCGGCGTGGTGGACGTGGTTGATCTTCTCGACCGTGTGGTACTTCTCCAGCGCGACGGAGTCGAAGCCGCCGAAGTCGCCGACCTGCGCGAACGACGGGCCCAGGCCGGAGAGGGACTCCACGGTCGTGCCCTCGCGGACGAACTCGTCGTGGTCGAGCACGAGCATGCCGGTCTGGTCCTTGACCGGGACGACCGAGCGGGAGAAGTAGCCGTTGGCGATGGCCTTGGCGGCGCGAGCCTGGGACTCCGCGGCGAAGGTGTCGACGTCCTCGCGACTGTAGCCCTCGAGGGTCGCGATGAGGTCGGCGCCGATGCCCTGGGGCACGAAGTCGGTCGCGAGGGCGGTCTCGGGATCCATCGCCCACGCGCCGCCGTCGGACGCCATCGGGACGCGGCTCATGGACTCGACGCCGCCGGCGACGATGAGGTCCTCCCACCCGGACTTGACCCGGGCGGAGGCCTGGTTGACGGCCTCCAGGCCGGACGCGCAGAAGCGGTTCAGCTGGACGCCCGCGACCTGCTGGCCGAAGCCGGAGGCCAGCACGGCGGTGCGGGCGATGTCCGCGCCCTGGTCACCCACGGGCGAGACGACGCCGAGGATGACGTCGTCCACCTCGTTGGGGGCGAGGTCGGGGTTGCGGCCCCGCAGCTCGTCGAGCAAGCCGTTCACCAGCGAGATCGGCTTGATCTCGTGCAGGGAGCCGGTCTTCTTGCCGCGACCACGCGGCGTGCGGATGGCGTCGTAGATGAACGCGTCGGTCATGGTGAGTTTCCTCGCGAGCTCGGGGTGACGCCCCAAGGGCGGACGTCGACTACCCCGATTGTGACACCATCACTGTCAGAGTTCCAGAGCGGCCCCGGGAACCGACGGACGCCGCGTCACTGTGCCGCGCAGGTGCCCCACTGGCCGCGCTCGGCCGTGGCGGCCTCCTCCTCGGCCTCGGCAAGGACGTCCTCCAGGGCCGGCCTGACCTGGCCGACGAAGACCCTGGCGTCACCGTCGCGCAGGAGCTTCTCCTGCACGAAGACGTCGTCGGCGTTCCAGGCGTAGACCAGGAACGTGCCCCGGCCCTGCTGGTCGACGTCGTCCGGGTCGACCCAGATCCGACCGCCGATGAGCTCCTTGATGGCGGCCTGCCCCTCGGCGGCCCAGCACTCGTCGCGCACCGGGTCCAGCGGCTCGAGGTCGGCAAGGCGCAGGGTCACCCGCTCGTCGGTGCCGATCGCCTCGAGGCCACGCTTCGCCTGCCGGTCCGCCGGCTCGACCTGACCGCGGAAGGAGCCGTCGGACTGGACCGACCCCACCCTCACCTGGAAGGCGTTGCTGGGCTTCTTCGTGAGCGTGTCCTCGACGCTGGAGCTCGAGCCCGATGGGCCCCCGAGCACGAAGTACCAGATGCCGGCGGCCACCACGATGACCACGATGAACAAGGCTGAGTTCTTCCCCCGGAGCTGATCCACGCACGGATCATGTCAGAACCGGCGCTGTTGTGGATAGGCTCCGCTGGTGAGCGAGACAGACACCCTGAGCGTGGAGCAGCTGGCCTCCCGGGTCGGCATGACCGTCCGGACGGTGCGGTTCTACGCCGGACGCGGCCTGATCCCGCCGCCGCGCCGCGAGGGTCGCAACGGGTACTACGGCCCGGACCACCTGGCCCGGCTGGAGCTGGTCAAGGAGCTGCAGGCCCACGGGTTCACGCTCTCGGCCATCGAGGGCTACCTCGCCCACATCCCCGGAGCGGCGACCCCGGGCGAGGTCGCGCTGCACCGCACCCTGCTGGCCCCGTGGGCCCCGTCGATGCCCGAGACCCTCGAGCGCGCGGAGCTGGAGACGCGGGCTGGTCGGTCCCTCAGCGACGACGACCTCGAGGTGCTGGTGGCCATCGGCATCGTGGAGCCGACCCCCACCGAGGACCGCTTCAACGTGGCCGCGGCCCACCTGGCCGTCGGCATCGGCTTCCTCGACGCCGGACTCCCGGTCGACGCCGCCCTCGCCGCTCGGCGGATCATCACCGGGCACGGCCGCGCCCTCGCGCAGGAGCTCACCGAGCTGTTCCGCACTGAGGTGTGGCCGCAGCTGAAGTCGTCGGGTCATCCCCCGGAGCTGATGACCGCGATGGTGGAGCGGTTCAAGCCCCTCACGGTCCAGGCGCTCGTGCGCGCCTACGAGGAGGCCGTGGACGACGAGAAGCGCGACACCATTCGCAAGCGCACCTAGGACGAGAGGTCGAAGGCGTCGGCCAGGAAGTCGATCGTGCTGCGCAGGGCGGCCGGCCCGTCGGCGCCCGCCAGGTCGAACTGGTACTCATGGCCCAGCGACGGTCGGTGGTCGGTGGGGTAGAACAGCGCGGTGACGTCGACGCCGAGCTCCCGCAGGCGCTCAGCGAGGGCGTGGCCCTGCACCTGCAGCCCGTCGTCGTTGCCGGCGGAGATCCACGTGCGGGGGAAGTCGGGGCCGACGTGGTCGAGCACCTTGGCCTGCGCGGCGGCCTCCTGCCAGGGGCGGCCGAGGTAGGAACGGACGGTGGTGCGCGTGAGGAACCCGACGAGGCCGGCGCCGCCCTCGGCGAGCCGGCCGGGGTCGTAGGCGCCACAGTCGAGCACGACGCCGCGTAGCGCGGCAGACGGCAGCGGGGCCTCGAGCCCGAGGGCCAGCGCATACGCCGGGCTCGTCATGGCGGCAGCCAGCTGGGCGGCGACCTGGGCTCCCGCGGAGTCCCCGGCGAGCACGACGCGTCCGGGGTCGAGTCCGAGCTCCTCCGCGTGCTCGGCCAGCCACAGCAGCGCCGCGCTCGTCTGACGGGCGGGGGTGGGGTGTCGCGCCGAGGGAGCCCGCGTGTAGTTGATCCCCACGACGGCATGCCCCTGCGCCGCCAAGATCTGCAGGTACGTCCGGACCTCGGACTTGTCGCCCCCGACCCAGCCCCCGCCGTGGGCCCACACGACGACCGGGAGGGGCCCGTCGGCGCCCGCCGGACGATGCACGTCGAGCCGCTCAGCGGGGTCCGCACCGTAGGCGAGGTCGAGCCGGGAGTCGATGCCGTCCGGCTCGTACGTCGCCATCGAGGCCGCTGTCCGCTCGCCACCACCGCGGAAGACGTGCCGCACCAGCAGGGCGCTCGGCCACTCGAGAGGGTTCCAGCCCGTCACAACCCCATCGTACGACCGATGATCTCCTTCATGATCTCCGTCGTCCCGCCGTAGATCGTCTGGATGCGGGTGTCGAGGTAGGCCTTGGAGATCGGGTACTCGCTCATGTAGCCGTAGCCGCCGTGCAGCTGCAGGCACGCATCCACCGTCTTCTTCTGCAGCTCGGTGGTCCACCACTTGCCCATCGCGGCGTCGGAGACGGTGAGGTCACCTCGGTTGTGCTGGGTGATGGACTCATCGACAAAGACCTGCGCGATGCGCGCCTCGGTCTCCAGCTCGGCCAGCACGAAGCGGGAGTTCTGGAAGGAGCCGATCGGCTTGCCGAACGCCTTGCGCTCCTTGACGTAGTCCAGCGTCATGTCGATCGAGGCGCGGCACGCGGCGGCGGCGACGACGGAGATGGACAGCCGCTCCTGGGGCAGCTTCTCCATCAGGTAGATGAAGCCCTTGCCCTCCTCGCCGACGAGGTTCGTCACCGGCACCCGGACGTCGTCGAAGAACAGCTCGGCGGTGTCCTGGGCCTTCAGGCCGATCTTGTCCAGGTTGCGGCCGCGCTCGAAGCCCTCCGCGCCGCGCTCGACGGCGATGAGCGAGAAGCCCCCGGCGCCGGCCTCGGGGTCGGTCTGGCACACCACGAGCACCAGGTCGGCGTTGATGCCGTTGGTGATGAAGGTCTTGGAGCCGTTGATGACCCACTCGTCGCCCTCGCGCCTGGCGGTGGTCTTGATGCCCTGCAGGTCCGAGCCGGTGCCGGGCTCGGTCATGGCGATCGCCGTGATCATCTCGCCGCTGCAGAAGGTGGGGAGCCAGCGCGCCTTCTGCTCCTCGCTGGCGTAGGAGAGCAGGTAGCCCGAGACGAGGTCGGTCTGGATGACGAAGCCGATCCCGCTGGCGCCGACGCGGGTGATCTCCTCGGACAGGATCGCGTTGTAGCGGAAGTCCTCGATCCCGCCGCCGCCGTGCTCCTCGGGCATCATGAAGCCCAGCAGTCCCATCGCCCCGGCCTTCTCCCAGACCTCGCGCGGGACGATCCCGTCCTTCTCCCACTGATCGTGGTGCGGCGCCACCTCCTTCTCGCAGAAGGTGCGGACGGTGTCGCGGAAGGACTCGTGGTCGGCGTCGAAGATCGTGCGCTTCATGAGGGGTCTCCATCGGTGGGGGCGGGATCGGACTGGACGGCCACGCCGTCGGTGATGAGGTCGTCGACGTCGTCGATGCCCCAGGCGGTCAGTGCCACCCGGGTGTCGGCCCCGGGTGGTGTCGGCGGGGTGGACAGGGCTGCGGGGGTGGCGGAGAACCGCGGGGCCGGGGCCGGCTGGGTGGTGCCGTGGTGCTCGACGTACGTCCCGCGGGCCACGTTGTGCGGGTGCTCGTAGGCCTCGGCGAGCGGCAGGACCGGCGCGACGCAGGCGTCGGTGCCCTCGAACACCTCGGCCCACTCGGCCTGGGTGCGGGTGGCGAAGCGGCGGGTCAGCTCGGCCCGCAGCTCGCCCCACTGGGCGAGGTCGTACTGCGCAGGCAAGTCGCCCCCCATGAGCTCGACGAAGGCCGCGAAGAACTGCGGCTCGAGGGGCCCCACCGACATGTGCCGGCCGTCCGACGTCGCGAAGACGTCGTAGAACGGGGCGGCCCCGCCCAGCAGGTTGGTGCCGCGGCGGCCGTCCCAGATGCCCGCCTGCTGCATCGTGACGGCCATGGACATCAGGTGCGCGGTGCCGTCGGTGATGGCGGCGTCGACCACCTGGCCCTCACCGGTGGAACGAGCGTGGGTCAGTGCTGCCAGCACGCCGGTGACGAGGTAGAGGGAGCCGCCTCCGAAGTCGCCCAGCAGGTTCATGGGGAAGGTGGGCGCGTCCTCCGGACGGCGGCCCAGTGGGTCGAGCGCCCCGGCGACGGAGATGTAGTTCATGTCGTGACCGGCGGTGGAGGACAGCGGCCCGTCCTGGCCCCAGCCTGTCATCCGGCCGTAGACGAGGGCGGGGTTGCGGGCGTTGCAGGCCTCCGGGCCGATGCCGAGTCGCTCGGTCACCCCCGGCCGGAAGCCCTCGATGAGGATGTCGGCACGCTCGACGAGCTGCAGCACCGTCTCGACCCCGCGTGGGTCCTTCAGGTCCAGGGCGACGGAGGGCCGCCCGCGCCCGAGCAGGTCCTTCTCGGGCGGGACGAGCGTGAGGCCGCCTCCTCCAGGACGATCGACGCGTACGACGTCGGCGCCGAGGTCGGCGAGCAGCATCGCCGCGAAGGGGCCGGGGCCGATGCCGACCATCTCCACGACACGTACACCGGCGAGTGGGCCGGACCTCTGAACGTTCACACCACGATTGTGACAGTAGCGCTGTCACAATGTCGAGACCGGGTCGAGTGGGAGCCACGGCACATCCGGAGACCATTGTCGGATACCGACGGTATGTGTCACGATCCCTGCCATGCACCCCGACCTCGCCTTCACCCGACACGGCACTCCCGGAGCGCCTCCGCTCGTGCTGCTGCACGGGATCGGGCACCGTCGCCAGGCCTGGGGCCCGGTGATCGAGCGTCTGGCCGAGCACCACGACGTCATCGCACCCGACCTCTCGGGCTTCGGTGAGTCTCCCGCCTTCGCCGGTGGCGTCCGCTACTCCATGGACAACGCGTGCGACCACCTGCTCGGCCAGTTCGAGCAGTGGGGCGTGACCAAGCCGCACGTCGTCGGCAACTCCCTCGGTGGCGCGATCGCGCTCGAGCTCGGGGCTCGCGGCCTCGTCTCCTCCGTCACCGCGCTGAGCCCCGCCGGCTTCTTCGGACCGGTCAGCCGGTTCCAGGCCCTCGTCCCCCTCACCCTCATGCGGCTGCTCGCTGTCCTGTCCCCCAAGGCGGTGCTGCGCCGGATGGCCGCGGACCCGCGGGGGCGCCGTCTGATCGGCTGGGTGCTGTACTCCCGGCCGGAGCGCCACGACGCGGACTCGACCTACGGCGATTCCTTGGCCCTGCGGCACGCCACCGCCTTCGAGCGGACCGCTCGCGAGGGCGTCGTGTACCGCTTCGACCAGCAGGTCCCCGTCCCGACCACGGTCGCCTGGGGGACACGTGACCGGATCCTGCCCCACTCGCAGGCGGCCACCGCCCGGGCCCGGCTGCCCAGGGCCCACCACGTCGACCTGCCCGGCTGCGGCCACGTCCCGATGGGCGATGACCCGGACCTCGTCACCCGGGTCATCGAGCAGACGGTCGGACGGGCGACGCGGGGCCTGCACCCCTTGGGGGGCTGAGCGGGCATACCGCGCCGGTCCCGGACGTTGACCCTGCCGTGGACGTCCTCGACAGCCTCGTGATCGGCGCCGGCCAGGCCGGGCTCTCCACGTCCTACCACCTGCGCCGCCGGGGCGTCGAGCACGTCGTGCTGGATGCCGACGAGACCCCCGGCGGGGCCTGGCAGCACCGGTGGGACGCGCTCACGATGCACGACGTCCACCGCGTGGCCGACCTGCCCGAGAGCCCCGTCCCCCCGGACACCGGGAGCGAGCGTGCCAACACCTTCGTGCCCGCCTACTTCGCCGACTACGAGCGCCGGCACGAGCTGCCCGTGCTGCGGCCCGTCCACGTGGCCGCAGTCCGCGACGCGCCGGGCCGTGACGAGGGGGGCCTGCTGAGCGTGGAGGCCGGGGACCGCCGGTGGTTGACCCGGACCCTCGTCAACGCCACCGGCACGTGGACGCAGCCCTTCGTGCCGCACTACCCGGGAACCGAGACGTTCCGCGGCGAGCAGCTGCACACCGTGGACTACCCGGGACCGGACCACTTCCGCGAGCGCCGGGTCCTCGTGGTCGGCGGTGGCGCCTCCGCCGTGCAGTTCCTCGGTGCGCTGCGCCCCGTGACCGACACGCTGTGGGTGACGCGTCGCGAGCCGGTCTGGCGCACCGAGCCCTTCGACCCGGAGGCCGGCAGCGAGGCCGTCGCCCTGGTCGCGGACCGGGTGCGTCGCGGTCTGCCGCCCACCAGCGTCGTGAGCGTCACCGGACTCATGCTCCGACCCCAGGAGGCGGAAGCCGCCCGGCTCGGCGCCTACCACCGGTTGCCCATGTTCGATCGCATCGAGCCCGAGGGCGTGCGGTGGGACGACGGCTCCTTCGAGCCCGTCGACGCCATCCTGTGGGCCACCGGCTTCCGCCCGGCCGTGGCACACCTCGGCCCCCTGCAGCTGCGCTCCGAGCACGGAGGCATCCAGCTCGAGCGCACGACGGCCATGGCCGACCCGCGGGTCCAGCTCGTGGGCTACGGGCCGTCGGCGTCCACCATCGGCGCCAACCGAGCAGGGCGCTTCGCCGCGATCGCGGTGCGAGACCAGCTGGCATCGCTCAGGAGCGTTCCCGCGGACGCTTGAGGGACCACGGCTCCAGGTGCTCATACCCCTTGACGGAGGTGCGGCGGGTGCGTCGCAGCCGCCACCTCTCGCCGTCCTCGTCGAGCTCGCGCAGCACCATCGCGAGGTCGTGGTCGATGAGCATCCGGCCGGGCCGGGACACCGAGGTGAGCCGTGACGCCAGGTTGACCGTGGGCCCGAACACGTCGCCCAGCCGCGCCAGCACCGGACCGTGCGCGAGGCCGACCCGGACCTGGGGGAACAGCACGTCCTCGTCCTCGCCCTGCTCGACCATCGAGAGGGCGACCTCCGCCGCGTCCGCCGGGTCGTCCACCGTGAACAGCACCTCGTCGCCGATGGTCTTGACCACGACACCGGCGGCGTCCACGACGAGCTCGGTGACGACGCGCTCGAAGTGCTCCACCAGCTCGGCGAGGTCGCGCGCACTCATCTGCCGGCTGCGCGAGGTGTAGCCGACGATGTCGACGAACCCCACCACCGTCGGGCCGGAGGACTCATCGGCCGCCGTCCGCATCGCGATCCGGCTCGCGGCCGCCAGCAGATGGCGCCGCCAGACGTACGCCTGGACCTCCTCGACCATCGGGATGACCTCGCTGATCACCTCCAGCGGCGGACCCTCCTCGTCGGCCGACTCCGAGATCGAGCTCAGCAGGAGCCGCGTCTGCCAGTCGGCCAGACGCGAGAAGCTGCGCCCCAGCGCGCGCACGAACTGCGGGATGGTCTCCGGGCTCACGATGCCGAGCTCGGTGAGCCGCTGCGTCACCTTGATGGCCTCGACGTCGGTCTCGGAGAAGGCCACGTTGTCGTCGCCGACGACGGAGAAGCCGAGGTAGCGCCACAGGTCGTTCGCGACGTCGAGGTCGACGCCCGCGCGCTCGGCCACCTCCCGCTGCGTCAACGTCGGCTGACCGTCGAAGAGGAACTCGTGCGCGACGTCGATCAGCAGCGAGGGGTCGAACGCCGACTCATCGGAGGTGTCCACGGCCCGATGGTAGTGCGCTCAGGCGCTGTCCCGCTGGACCAAGGCCGGCGGATAGATCACCCGGACCGGGGGTGGCGGCGCCTTCTGCCCCAGCTGTTCCAACAGCAGGCGGGTGGCGTTCTCGGCCATCTCGCCGACCGGGTTCCGGATCGTGGTGAGCGCCGGAACCGTCCGCTCGGCCGCGTCGAGGTCGTCGTAGCCGACGACGGCGACGTCCCGCGGGATCGCGAGCCCGCGCTCGGCGAGCACGCGCATCACCCCCACGGCCATGAGGTCCGAGGCGACGAAGAGCCCGTCGAGGTCGGGATGCTGCTGCAGCAGGCTCCGGGCCGCAGCGACGCCACCCTCCTCGGTGAAGTCACCGTGCGCCACCGCGTCGGACGCCTGCCCGGCCGCCGCGAGCGTCTCGCGCCACCCGGCCAGGCGGTCCACCCCGGCGGCCATGTCGATCGAGCCCGCGACGGTGCCGATGCGCCGACATCCGCGATCCAGGAGGTGCCGCGTGGCCATTCGCCCCCCGGCCTGGTTGTCGGTGTCGACGTAGGAGATCTGATCGGCATGGGTCCAGGGACGCCCCACGAAGGCGCACGGCAGCCCCAGCCCGACGAGATGCTCGGCCAGGCGGTCGTTGCGGTGGTGGGACACCACGAGCGCACCGTCGACGTTGCGCCGACTCAGGTAGCGCAGCAACCGCCCCTCCTCCCCCGACCGGGCGAGCAGCAGCACCAGCTGGAGGTCGCGGTCGTCCAGGGTCCGGTTGACGTTGCGCAGCGTGTGACCGAAGAACGGGTCGGCGAAGACGCGCTCGTCGGGCTCGGGCACCACGAGCGCGATGGACTCCGTACGACGGGTGACCAGGCTGCGGGCGGCCGGGTTGGGCGAGTAGCCGAGCGTCCGGACCGCGTCCTCGACCGCCGCGAGCGCCCGCGGCGAGACCCGGTTGCCGCCGTTGATCGCCCGGGACGCCGTGGCCCGTGAGACTCCGGCCACCTGCGCGACCTCGTCGAGGGTGGGGGTGGTGGCGCCCACGCTCGGTACCTGATCGTTCACCCGAGGCACGTTAGCGGTCCTCCAGGAGGCCGGTCTCCGCCAGCCGCGCGTACCAGAGAGCGCTGGACTTGGGGGTGCGGTGCTGGGTCGCGTAGTCGACGTGGACCATCCCGAACCGTTGGGCGTACCCGTAGGCCCACTCGAAGTTGTCCAGGAACGACCACAGGAAGTACCCACGCACGTCGACGTCGAGCTCCCTGGCAGCGTGCACCGCCCGCAGGTGCCCGTCGACGAACACGATGCGCTCGGGATCGTCGACCTCTCCATCCGGTCCGACGACGTCGGGGTAGGCCGCACCGTTCTCGGTGATGTACATCGGTGGGACGTCGTACTCCTCGTGCAGCCTGACCAGCAGTCCGGTCAGCGCCTCGGGCTGCACCTCCCAGTCCAGGCCGGTCGTCGGGTACCCACGACGGGGAAAGGTGATGTCGTCCCCGCCCGGGAAGGGCGAACGGGTGGGGCGCGGGGGGTGCCTCGCTCGCCAGCCGAGCACCTGCTCGGGCGGGTGGGCACGGCCCGAGACTCCGTCACCGTGGTAGTAGTTCACGCCCAGGACGTCCAGCGGGGTGGAGATGACGCCCATGTCGCCGTCGAGGATCACGTCCTGCCAGGGACGACCCTGCCAGGTCATCGCGTCGGTGATGTCGTGCAGCTCCTCGGCGTAGTCGCCGGTCAGGATCGGGTCGAGGAAGACCCGGTTCCACAGGTGGTCGACACGACGGGCCGCATCGACGTCCTCCGGCTGCTGCGGGTCGAACGGCTCGGCGACCGTGAGGTTCAGCGTGATGCCCAGCCCGTCGTCGACGCCGCGACGCCGCAGCTCATCGACCACGAGCCCGTGGCCGAGCATCAGGTGGTGGGCGGCGACGAGCCCGGCGGCTCCCTCCTGTCGCCCGGGAGCGTGCTGGCCGCCGGTGTACCCGAGGAACGCCGAGCACCACGGCTCGTTCATCGTGGTCCAGAACGGCACCCGGTCCCCCAGGGCGTCGTGCATCGTCAGGGCGTACTCGGCGAACCGATGGGCGGTCTCACGGCTGGTCCAGCCGCCCGCGTCCTCCAGGGACTGGGGCAGGTCCCAGTGGTAGAGGGTCAGCCACGGGGTGATCTCGTGCTCGAGCAGCGTGTCGACGAGGCGTGAGTAGAAGTCGATGCCGCGCTGGTTGGGCTGTCCGGCATCGGGGCGGATGCGCGGCCAGGCGGTGGAGAACCGGTAGGCCCCGAGGCCGAGGGAGGCCATCAGGGCGACGTCGGCCTCCATGCGGTGGTAGTGGTCGCAGGCGACGTCACCGGTGTCGCCGTTCAGCACGGCTCCGGGCAGACGGCTGAAGGCATCCCAGATCGACGGCGTCCGCCCGTCCTCGTGGGCGGCGCCCTCGACCTGGTACGCCGCGGTGGCCGTGCCCCAGAGGAAGTCCGGCGGGAAGGTGAGCGAGCTGCCCGCGGTGAGTGGTGCGGTGGTCGTGGTCATCCCTTGACGGCTCCTTGCATGATGCCGGCGACGAGCTGTCGACCGGCGACGACGAACAGGATCAGCAGGGGGATCGTCGACATGGCGGCACCGGCGAGCACCAGGCCGTAGTCGGTCGTCTGTCCCTGCCCGGTCAGCGCCAGACGGTCCAGGGCGATCTGGAGCGTCTCGGTGCTCTGCAGCGCGACGAGCGGCCACATGTAGTCGGTCCACACCTGCATGAAGGTGAAGAGGAAGAGGATGGCCATGGCCGGTCGGGCGGCGGGCACGGCGACGGTCCAGAACGTCCGCAGCATCGAGCAGCCGTCCATGCGAGCAGCCTCGATGAGCTCGTCCGGGACCGCGTCCAGCAGGTACTGGCGCATGAAGAAGACGCCGAACGCGGTCACGAGGGTCGGCAGGGCCACCGCGGTGAGGGTGTCCAGCAGCCCGTAGTCGCGCATCAGGATGAACAACGGCACCATCGCGAGCTGGGTCGGGACCGCCATGGTCAGCACGACGAAGCCCATCAGGACGTTGCTGCCACGAAAGCGGAGCTTGGCGAAGGCGAATCCGGCGAGCGTGGCGAAGAAGACGACCGAGACCGCACAGGCCGTGGAGACCAGCAGGCTGTTGAGCAGCGCCTGCCAGAAGTCGACCGTGTCGAGCACCCGCGCGGCGTTCTGCAGGAAGTGTCCGCCGGGCAGCAGCGGCGGCGGGAAGGTGTTGGCCTCGCCCCTGGTGTGCGAGCCGATGACGAACGACCAGTACAGCGGCAGGGCCGAGCCGAGCACGAACGCGGCCAGCAGCCCGTAGACGAGGAACCCCGGTCGTCGGGTCATCGGACGCTCCTTCGGGTGACGGCGCGCGTGATGGCGAAGTTGAGAGCCACGACGAGGATGATGATGACGAACAGCACCCATGCCGCGGCCGAGGCGCGTCCGTAGAACTGGTCCTCGATGCCGCGGGCGTACACGTAGAGCGTCGTGGTCATGTACTGCTGGTTGGGTCCGCCCTCGCGTGCCGGGCTGTCGTCGAAGAGCCGCGGCTCGGTGAAGATCTGCAGGCCACCGATGGTGCTGGTGACGATGATGAAGATCATCGTCGGGCGGATGAGCGGGAGCGTGATGAAGAGGAACTGGCGCACGCGACCGGCGCCGTCGAGCGCGGCGGACTCATAGAGCTCGCGCGGAACGGCCTGCATCGCCGCAAGGAAGATGAGGGCGTTGTACCCGGTCCACCGCCAGTTGACCATGCCGGCGATGGCGGCGTGGCTCCACCATCGTTCGACGTGCCAGCGGATGGGCTCGAGACCGACCTCGGCGAGGACGGCGTTGGCCAGGCCGTAGCGGTCGGCGAACAGGCTGCCGAAGATCAGGACCGCGGCCGTCGGCGCGACGACGAAGGGCAGCAGCACGCTCATCCGCCACACGGTCCGCCCGCGCAGGTTCCCGGCGAGCAGTGCCGCGACCACGACCGCGATCACCACCTGCGGGATCGAGGACATCACGAAGATGCTGAACGTGTTCACCAGGGTCTTGCGAAAGACGGGATCGCCCAGGACGAACGCGTAGTTGGCCAGGCCGACGAACTCACCGCGGACGTACGCTGCCCGGTCCCAGTCGAACAGCGACAGGTACCCGGTGTAGAGCAGTGGGTAGAGGCCGACCAGCGCGAAGAGGACGAAGAACGGGGAGATGTACAGGTAGGGGGCCAGCCGCATGTCCCAGCGGCTACGTCGCTGGCGGCGCAGCAGCCTGGCCCGGTCCCGCGGCGGGGGCACCTGATCGGTGGCCCCGGCCGCGGGACGCTCGAGGAGATGGCTCACTGCAGTGCCTCGACCTCCGACAGGAAGGTCTGCCACGAGTCGTCCGGGGCGGTTCCCTGGTCGACCCGGACGATGGCGTCCTGGAACTTGGTCAGGATGTCGGAGTACAGCGGCCCCTGGTAGGGCTGCACGTCGATCGCCTCGGCCCGGGCGGAGAAGATCTCACCGACGGGCGCATCGTTGAAGTACTCATCGGTCGCGGACAGCAGCTCCTCGTCCTGCAGGGTGTCGACCTGGGAGGGGAAGTTGCCGAGCGTGGTGAAGATCTTCATCTGCTGCTCGGGCGCCGTGAGCCAGGTGGCGAACTCCATCGCCTCCTCCTGGTGCGGCGAGGTCGTGGGGACCGTCAGGAAGGAGCCGCCCCAGTTGCCGCCCCCGCCCGGGAAGACGTCGGCGATGTCCCACTCGACACCGTCGGGAGCCGGGTCGCCGGTGTTGTCGCGGATGTTGCTGCGCATCCAGCCCGGGCACGGGACGGTCGCGAAGCCGTCCCGGGTGAAGCCCGCGCTCCAGTCGTCGCTCCACTGCGCGGCCTGGGTCGAGAGTGCGTCGGAGTTCGCGGACACCGTGTCGAAGACCTCCATGAGCTCGGCGTTCTCCACGTCGACGGTGTCGTCGGCCTGCTGGAAGGGGAACTCGACCTGGTTCAGCATCGCCTGCGCGACCGAGCCGGACGAGTCGTACCACGCGACGTCGGGGGACGCCTGCGTGAATCGCTCGCCCAGGGCGTAGTAGTCCTCCCAGGTGGTCATGAGCTCGGCGACCTCGTCCCGCTCGGACGGGAGGCCCGCCTCCTCGAACAGGTCGGCGCGGTAGCAGATGGCCTCGGGACCGGCGTCCGTCGCATAACCGAGGAGCTCGCCGTCCGGCGTGGTGGCTGCCTCCTCCTTGAAGTCCAGCCACCGACCCTCGACGTCCGACGAGGACATGTCGACCCAGCGGTCCGGCGCAGCGACGAGTGCGGGCATGAAGTCCCCCTCGACCGCCACGAGGTCCGGGAGCCCCGACCCGGCCTGGAGCTTGGTGTTGATCTCGTTCTTCCAGTCGTCCCACTGCGAGACCTTCGTCTGCTCGACCTGGAGGTCGGGGTTGGCCTCGTTCCACTCCGCGATCAGCTCGTCGTAGCCGAACTCGCCGAAGGTCGTGATGGTCAGCGCCTCACCCTCGGCGAGGGCCTCCTGCTCGGAGGACGCTGCGGGGTCGCCGCCGCTGCTGCAGGCGGCGGTCAGGGCCAGCGTCGCGGCGGCGGCGCCGACGGCCAGGCGGTTGCGGGTGGTGGGACGCACGGTGACTCCTGCGGGTTGGCGAAGCGTGGGAGCGCTTCCACAAATGTGATGCGGCTCACCCTGACATCGGTCGTCCTGCTTGTCAACCTCCTCCTGGACCGCCCGGTAGACGGTCCCTCGAGGCGCGCCCCTTGGCGTGGGAGCGCTTCCACTTTCGTGGCGTCTGTGCTTTCCTGTGGGACACATTCCCGTGAGCCCGGACCACAGCGCCCGGGCCGTGCAGAGGAGCCCGTCCATGGCCCAGGTCCGCTTCGACCACGCCGCTCACACCTACCGGGGCGCCGAGCGTCCCGCGGTCGACGACCTCGAGCTGGACATCCATGACGGCGAGCTCATGGTCCTGGTGGGGCCCTCCGGATGCGGCAAGTCCACCTCGCTGCGCATGCTCGCCGGCCTGGAGGAGATCAGCTCCGGCTCGATACGGATCGGCGGCCAGGACGTCACCGACGTCGCCCCCAAGGACCGCGACATCGCCATGGTCTTCCAGACGTACGCGCTGTACCCCCAGCTCACCGTGGGCGAGAACATGGCCTTCGCCCTCAAGGTCGCGCGGGTGCCCCGGTCCGAGCGCAGCCGGCGGGTCCGTGAGGCCGCCGAGCTCCTCGACCTCACGGCCGTCCTCGACCACAAGCCCCGTGTGCTCTCCGGAGGGCAACGGCAGCGCGTCGCGATGGGCCGGGCGATCGTGCGACAGCCCCAGGTCTTCTGCATGGACGAGCCGCTGTCCAACCTCGACGCCAAGCTACGCGTCTCGACCCGCACCCAGATCGCCGCGCTGCAGCGGCGCCTCGAGGTCACCACCGTCTACGTCACCCACGACCAGGTCGAGGCCATGACCATGGGGGATCGCGTCGCCGTGCTCAAGGACGGCGTCCTGCAACAGGTCGACACCCCCTTGGCGTTGTACGAGCGCCCCACCAACCTCTTCGTCGCGGGTTTCATCGGCTCGCCGGCCATGAACCTGCTGCCGGCCGCCACCCGGGGCGACGGTTCGGCAGTCCTGCACGGGCACCAGGTCGCGGTACCCCGGTCGGTCACCGGGGCAGCGAGCTCCGGGGCCCTCATGCTCGGGATCCGCCCCGAGGACTGGCGGATCGCCACCTCCGACGAGAGCGGCCTGGTCGTCACGGTCGACGTCGTGGAGGAGCTGGGGTCGGATGCCTTCGTCTACGGGCGACCCGCGGGGACACCCGCTCCGGACCAGACAGCAGACCCCGGCCCGTCGGTGGTGGTGCGTCTGGACGGGCGTCGTCGCCTGCAGCCCGGGCAACAGCTGGAGCTCACGGTCGACCCCGAGGCCCTCCACGTCTTCGACTCCGGCACCGGGGACCGCCTCACTGCCTGATGAGGAAGCTCTCGTCCAGGTCGGCGGCACGCGGGCACCCCAGCAGGGCGAGCGTCGAGTCCAGCTCCGCGTGCAGCTGCTCCAGCACCGCCGCGGCCCCGGCCTGCCCGTCACGCGTCATGCCCCACAGGACCGGGCGACCCACGAGCACACCACTGGCTCCCAGGCACAGGGCCTTGGCGACGTCCCATCCGCGCCGCACGCCACCGTCGACGAGGACGTCAGCCCGCCCGGCCAGGGCCTCGACGACCGGCGGCAGCGCCTCGGCCCCGGTGAGGACGGTGTCGAGCTGGCGGCCCCCGTGGTTGGAGACGATGACGCCCGCGGCACCCGCGTCCACTGCACGCTCGGCGTCGTCCGGTCGCAGGATGCCCTTGAGCAGCAGCGGCATGCCAGCAGCCTCGGCGAACGCACCGATGTCGTCCCACGTGAGGCTCGGGTCGTGCATCGCGAAGAGCTCCTCGGTCGTGAGCGCCGGCCCCTCGGGGTTGAGCGCGATCGGGTGCTCGACCTTGAAGCCCGAGCGGCGGTCCCGCTCGCGCCAGCCGGCCACCGGGAAGTCCACCGTGAGGACGAGCGCCTCGTACCCGGCCTCCTTGGCCTGGGCCACGAGGTCGAGCGAGATCTGGCGATCGCGGAAGACGTAGAGCTGGAACCACCGGTCGGCGGGGGCGACCGCGGCCACCTCGGCCGGTGACGTCGTCGTCTGGGAGGAGAGCACGTACCCCGTCCCCGTCTGCTCCGCGGCACGGGCCGAGGCCAGCTCGCCGTCGGGGTGCACGTGCTTCTGGTAGGCCATCGGGGCCACGAGCAGCGGGCTCGGACGTCGCCGACCCAGCAGCTCGACGGACGCGTCGCGCTCGGAGACGTCGACGAGCACCCGCGGCGCGAGCCGCAGCCGCGACCATGAGTGGTCGTTCTCGCGCAGCGTGATCTCATCACCAGCACCACCGGCGAAGTACCCGTGCGCCCCCTCGCCGAGGAGGTCGATCAGCTCGTCGTCCATCAGAAGTGCTCGGCCAGCGAGCCGAGGATGGGGTCCCACTCCAGCACGACGCGCTCGCCGACGAAGCCGGCGGCCACGAACGGGTCGGCCGCGACGAGCTCCTCGACGTCCTCGCGGCTCTCCGCCCGGAAGACCAGCACGGCCCGACGGCCCCGCTCGGCCGGACCGCTCACCACCAGCTCGTCGAGTCCGGCGAGGTAGTCGCGGTGCTCGACGCGTCGGATGGCGAGGTCGCTCTCGTGGGCGGAGTAGGCGTAGGTCACGACGTAGATCGACATGCACGCCAGCCTAGACCGAGGGCCTGTTGCACCCGGTGGCCTTGCTGCATCCATGGATCGGGTGCACCCCATTGCAGTGCAACTCGTTGCATAGTAGGGTCCCCGCCATGGCCCTGGAGCACGCGATCCTCGTCTCCCTCGCGGAGCGCTCCGCGAGCGGCTACGAGCTCGCCCGGCGCTTCGACGCGTCGATCGGCAACTTCTGGAGGGCCAGCCACCAGCAGATCTACAAGGTGCTGGGGCGCATGGAGGCCGACGGTCTCGTGGAGTCCCGCCTCGTCGCCCAGGACCATCGCCCGGACAAGAAGGTCTACGCCCTCACCGAGGCGGGCCGAGACGAGCTGCGCCGATTCGCCGTCTCGCCGACCCCGCCGGAGGTGCTGCGCAGCGAGTTCGCGGTCAAGCTGCGGGCCCTGCCCTTTGCCGACCGGGAGACCACCGTCGCCGACGTGCGACGGCGACGACAGCAGCACGTCGAGAAGCTCTCGTACTACGAGGAGAGCGCCGCCCGCTTCTACCCGGATCCGAGCGCCGTGGCCGACGACGAGCTCGGCGCCTGGCTCGTGCTGCGCGGCGGGCTGCTGGCCGAGCAGGGCGGCATCACGTGGTGCGACGAGATCCTCGCTGCGCTGACCGGTGGGAACGCAACGCCCGCGCCCCGATCACCAGCACGCACAGGCCGAAGGCGATCGCCGTGACGATCAGCACCGCGTGCACCCACAGGAACGACGTCGGAGCGCTGCTCCAGGCCTCGCCGGACCAGGCCCGCTCATCGTCGACGATCGCCTTGGCGAAGCGCGGCCAGATGACGACGTTGAACACACCGGCTGCGACGAGCAGCCAGGCCGAGAACCTCGAGATCACCGCCCCATCGCACCACACCACCAGGAGCTGACCATGCACGCCTTCCGTGACGCCGTGGAGCGCGGCGACTTCGACGCCCTCGGCGACCTGCTCGCGCAGGACGTGGTCTTCCGCAGTCCCGTCGCCTTCCGGCCCTACGAGGGTCGTCCGCTCGTGACCGCCATCCTGCGCGGTGTCGGCCGGGTCTTCGAGGACTTCCACTACGTCGACGAGCTCGCCGCCGAACAGCGGCACGCGCTCGTGTTCCAGACCCGCGTCGGGGACGTGTCCCTGCACGGCTGCGACTTCATCACCGTCGATGACGACGGGCTGATCAGCGAGCTCACCGTGATGGTGCGCCCACTGTCGGCCGCCCACGCCCTGGCCGAGGCCATGGGTGCCCAGTTCCCGCAGATCCAGACCGAGGCCATGGAGTCCCGATGAGCACGCACCCCGACTACCCCACCCTGCTCAGCCCGCTCGACCTCGGCCACACGACGCTGCGCAACCGCGTCGTCATGGGTTCGATGCACACCAAGCTGGAGGACCGCGCCAAGGACCTGCCCAAGCTCGCGGCCTACTTCGCGGAGCGGGCCAAGGGTGGCGTCGCGCTCTCGGTGACCGGCGGCTACTCCCCCAACCGCCGCGGCTGGCTGCTGCCCTTCGGCGGGACGATGAACAACGGTCGCCTCGCCGACAAGCACCGCCTGGTCACCGACGCCGTGCACGAGCACGACGGCAAGATCGCGATGCAGGTCCTGCACGCCGGACGGTACGGCTACCACCCCTTCTCCAAGGGGGCGTCGGCCAAGAAGTCGCCGATCACGCCGTTCAAGCCCTCGCCGCTGAGCACGAAGGAGGTCGACCGGACGGCCACCGACTTCGCCGAGGCTGCTGCCCTGGCCCGACGAGGCGGGTACGACGGCGTGGAGATCATGGGCTCGGAGGGCTACCTCATCAACCAGATGCTCGCCGCCCGCACCAACGACCGCACCGACGCGTGGGGCGGGACCGCGCAGAAGCGGATGCGCTTCCCGGTCGAGATCGTCAAGCGGACCCGGGAGCTGGTGGGCGAGGACTTCATCGTCATGTACCGGATGAGCCTGCTCGACCTCGTCGACGACGCCCAGACCTGGGAGGAGACCGTCGAGCTGGCGCACCTGCTGCAGGAGGCGGGCGTCTCCATCATCAACACCGGCATCGGCTGGCACGAGGCTCGCATCCCCACCATCGTCACCTCGGTGCCGCGGGCGGCGTTCGCCTGGACGACGGCCAGGCTCCGAGAAGCCGTGGACGTGCCGGTCGTCGCGTCCAACCGGATCAACACCCCCGAGGTGGCCGAGGAGATCCTGGCCTCCGGCCAGGCCGACCTCGTCTCGATGGCCCGCCCGCTGCTGGCCGACCCGGACTTCGTCGTCAAGGCGGCGGAGGGTCGTGCCGACGAGATCATCACCTGCATCGCCTGCAACCAGGCCTGCTTGGACCACACCTTCAAGAACCAGCGGGCCACCTGCATGCTCAACCCGCGCTCCGCGCACGAGACCGAGCTGGTGCTCCTGCCGACGCAGCGGGCCAAGCGGATCGCCGTCGTCGGCGCCGGCCCCGCGGGCCTGGCGGCAGCCGTCGAGACCGCCGGGCGTGGGCACCACGTCGAGCTGTTCGAGGCCTCGCCCGAGATCGGTGGACAGTTCAAGCTCGCGATGCAGATTCCCGGCAAGGAGGAGTTCACCGAGACCGTCCGCTACTACCGCCGGATGATCGACGTCCGTGGCGTCACCCTGCACCTGGAGCGTCGCGTGACGGCGGACGAGCTCGTCGCCGAGGGGTTCGACGAGGTCGTCATCGCCACGGGCGTGGAGCCGCGAGTGCCGGACCTCCCGGGCATCGATCACCCCAAGGTCGTGACCTACCAGCAGGTCGTGGGCGAGCGCGTTCCCGTCGGTGCGTCGGTGGCCGTCATGGGCGCCGGCGGCATCGGTTTCGACGTGAGCGAGTTCCTCCTGCACGAGCCCCACGAGTCCGTGGAGGACTGGATGCAGCGCTGGGGCGTCGTCGATCCGGACGAGCGCGTGGAGGGCGGCGCGCGGGGCGGGCTGGGCACCAAGGTCAAGGCACCCGCACGGCGCACCGTGCACCTGCTGCAGCGCAAGTCCACGAGCCTGGGCAAGGGTCTGGCCAAGACGAGCGGCTGGGTGCACCGCACCACGCTCAAGGACTCCGGCGTCGACATGGTCAAGAGCGTCACCTACGAGCGCATCGACGACGACGGCCTGCACATCACCCTGCGCAAGGGGCAGGACGATGCGCAGGAGCGCTGCCTCGACGTCGAGACCATCGTGCTGTGCACGGGTCAGAAGTCCGTGCGCGACCTCGTCGAGCCGCTGGAGGCGGCCGGCGTCACGACCCATGTCATCGGTGGCGCCGACGTCGCCGCCGAGCTCGACGCCAAGCGGGCCATCAAGCAGGCCACCGAGCTGGCCGCCCGCCTCTGACCACCGATTCCCATGTCGACATGGGAATCAGCACGGCTGCACGGTTTTCCCGCAGATGCACGGGTTGCGAACCGTGCAAACGTGGGAGAACCGTGCAGATGATCGTCCACCGAACCGAGGGAGCACCCATGCAGACCACACAGATCCGCCTCACCGCCCGACCCGTCGGCGAGCCCAAGGACAGCGACGTCGAGACCGCTACCGTCGACCTCCCCGAGCTCGCCGAGGGTGAGGTGCTGCTGCGCACGATCTACCTCTCGCTCGACCCGTACATGCGCGGACGGATGAGCGCAGCCAAGTCCTATGCCAAGCCGGTCGAGCTCGGTGACGTCATGGAGGGCGGCACCGTGTGCGAGGTCCTGGAGTCCCGCTCGGACCGCCGTGCCGTCGGTGACATCGTCCTGGCCTACACCGGTTGGCAGACCCACGGCGTCGCGCAGGCCAGGCACACCCGCCGCCTCGACCCCGCCGAGGCACCGGTCTCCACCGCACTCGGCGTGCTCGGGATGCCCGGCTTCACCGCCTACGCCGGCCTGCTCGAGATCGGCCGGCCCGCCGAGGGCGAGACCGTCGTCGTCGCGGCGGCCACGGGCCCCGTCGGCTCGGCCGTCGGGCAGATCGCCCGGCTCAAGGGGGCCCGGGCCGTCGGCATCGCGGGAGGGCCCGAGAAGTGCCGCCTGCTGGTCGAGGAGTACGGCTTCGACGCGGCGATCGACCACCGCTCGGAGTCCTTCGCCGACGATCTGGCCGCCGCGACGCCCGACGGCATCGACGTCTACTTCGAGAACGTCGCCGGGCCGGTCGGGGAGGCGGCGCTGCGGCGCATGAACACCTACGGACGCGTGCCGGTGTGCGGGCTGGTGGCCAACTACAACGCCACCGAGGCGCCGCACAGCGACTTCACGTTCCCCGGGTTCTTCTCCAACGTCCTGGTGAAGAGCCTGACGGTCCGCGGCTTCATCCAGGACGAGTTCACGCGCACGCACCACGAGGCCTTCCTCGCCGAGATGGCCCGGTGGGTCGGTGACGGGTCCGTCCGCCACCGCGAGGACGTGGTCGACGGGCTGGAGAACGCGCTGGAGGCCTTCCGCGGGCTGCTCACGGGGCGCAACCTCGGCAAGCTGCTCGTGCGGGTGGGGGACGACCCGACGGCCTGATCGTTCGACGTGCGAGATCGGCCAGTGCCCGTAACGTGGTCCGCTGGGGTCAGACCGGCCCCACCCCGCGAAAGGACACATCATGGGCATCATCACCTTGCTGATCGTCGGGCTGATCGCCGGCGCGCTCGCTCGTCTCCTCGTCCCCGGCAAGGACCCGATGGGCATCATCGGCACTCTCGTGCTGGGTGTCATCGGCTCGTTCGTCGGCGGCGTCATCGGTTCGCTGTTCTCCGGCGGCAGCGTCCTCGACTTCAACACCAGCGGCCTGATCCTGTCGATCATCGGCGCCATCGTCGCGCTGTTGATCTACCGCGCCGTGGCGGGTCGCCGCACCCGCGCCTGATCCTGACCCGACGAGGGCCCGCCGACCACACCGTCGGCGGGCCCTCGTCATGCGCGCTGCGGCGCGCGATACTGCTGCCATGCGGATCCACCTGCTGCGCGCGGTCAACGTCGGTGGGGCCACGTTGCCCATGGCCGACCTCCGGGAGCTCGCGGCAGGTCTCGGTGCGACGGACGTCAGCACCCACATCGCCTCGGGCAACCTGCTGTGCACCCCTCCGGCTGACGCGGTCGGCTTCGAGCGCGCCCTGGAGCAGGCCGTGCAGGAGCGTTTCGGCTTCTTCCGGGAGGTGATCTCCCGCAGCCCCGACGAGCTGCAGCGCGCCCTCGACGTGCATCCCTTCGAGGTGGTGGAGCCCAAGTACTCCTACGTCACGTTCCTGCTCGCCGAGCCCGAGCCGACCGCCATCGAGAAGGCGCAGACGTTCTCCACGGGCGACGACCGCTGGGAGGTCCTCGGACGGGAGATGCACGTCCGCTACGCCGACGGGGCCGGTCGACCGCAGATGAAGGCCGCCTCGATCGGTCGGGCGCTCGGCGTCCCCGGCACCGCTCGCAACCTCAACACCGTGCGCAAGCTCATCGAGCTGTCGCGATGAGCACGAGAAGACCGGCCGGTCAGCGTGGTGCTGACCGGCCGGCCTGTGTCCTGCGGGGCTTGTGGCCTAGAAGTAGTGCTTTCTTCCTCCGACGCCCTTGTTGAGCGCTCCCAGCACGAACAGCACGACGCCGATGAGCACCAAGATGCCACCGATCGTGTACAGGATCGAGACATCGAGCACCGCGCCCAGGATGAGCAGGATGATTCCAAGAATGATCATGTTTGTTCCTCCCTCTCTGTCTCCATGCCGTTCGGCATCGAGACCTTGAACAACCTACGCACTCCACCGATCGGCGCACCTCGAATGGTCAGTTCTCTCCCCGTCGTCGGTCAGATGGCTGTGCAGCGGTGGGTGACCGCGAGGGCCGCCGGGTGATGATCGGCGTGACGTCCCGCGCCGATCGGGCCGGGGGAGCCTAGGCTGATCGGGTGACGGGCGAGAGCTGGCGAACCCCGGCAGCGCAGGACATCGAGCGGCTCGACGCCCTCCTGCGCGAGCACCGCTGCCTGGTCATCAGCGGTGCAGGACTGTCCACCGACTCCGGCATCCCCGACTACCGGGGGCCGGGCTCGCCACCACGCACCCCGATGACGTACCAGGAGTTCATCGCCACCCCCGAGGCCCGCCGGCGGTACTGGGCCCGCTCCCACGTGGGCTGGGCCCGGATGGGCTCGGCAGAGCCCAACCCCGGGCACCTGGCGCTCACCGCGCTGCAGCACGAGGGCCGGCTCAGCGGCCTCATCACCCAGAACGTCGACGGCCTGCACGCCAGGGCCGGACACGCCGACGTCGTCGACCTGCACGGCCGCATCGACCGTGTGCTCTGCCTGGACTGCGGCGACCTGTCCGACCGCGCATCACTGCAGCGACGGCTCGACGAGCTCAACCCCGGGTGGTCGGAGCAGGAGGCCGTCATCGCCCCCGACGGCGACGTCGTGCTCGAGCACACCGACCGATTCGTCGTCGCGGACTGCGAACGCTGCGGCGGACGGCTCAAGCCCGACGTGGTGTTCTTCGGTGAGAGCGTGGCCAAGCCGCTGGTGGCCCACTGCTTCGATCTCACCGACGCTGCCGACGCGCTGCTCGTGGTCGGGTCCTCGCTGCACGTGATGTCCGGCCTGCGCTTCGTCCGTCGCGCGCACGCCCGCGGCATCCCGGTGGTCATCGTCAACCGTGGCGCGACCCGGGGAGACACCCTTGCCACCCTGCGCATCGACGCCGGGTGCTCTGAGACCCTCGCCGCGACGGGCCAGAGGGTCAGCTGAGCTGGCGCAGGCGAACCGTCTCGGGGAGCTGGGCGAGCGCGGTCAGCACGTCCGGCGTGACCGACTGGGCCATGTCGGTGACGACGTAGCCGATCTCGCCACGCGTCGCGAGCGACTGCGCCTCGATGTTGACCTCGTGCTCACCGAGCAGCCCGTTGATGGTGGCCAGGACGCCGGGGGCGTTGCGGTGCACCAGCGCCAGACGCGTGCGCGAGCTGTCGGCCGGCAAGTTCATCTCCGGAAAGTTCACGCTCAGGGACGTGCTGCCGAACGAGGCGTAGGAGCGCAGCTTGGAGGCGACGAAGCGACCGATGTCCTGCTGCGCCTCCTCGGTGGACCCACCCACGTGCGGCGTGAGGATGACGTTGGGTACGCCGCGCAGCTCGGACTCGAACGGGTCGCCTTGGCGCTTGGGCTCCACCGGGAAGACGTCGACCGCCGCACCCGCGATGTGACCGGACTCCAGGTGTCCCCTCAGCGCCGCGGTGTCGACGGCGATGCCGCGCGAGAGGTTGAGGAACAGCGCACGCGGCTTCATCCGGCGCATCTGCTCGTCGCCGAACAGACCCGCATTGCCGGGGCGTCCATCGACGTGCAGCGTCACGACGTCGGCGATCTCCAGCAGCTCCTCCACCGTCGAGCAGCGCTGCGCGTTGCCGAGGGCGAGCTTGTCGTCGATGTCGTAGAAGACGACCTTGAACCCGAGCGCCTCGGCGACGACGGACAGCTGGCTGCCGATGTTGCCGTAGCCGACGATGCCGAGCGTGCGGCCGCGGACCTCGTGGCTGCCGGCGGCCGACTTGTTCCAGACGCCGTCGTGCATCGCCGTGGACTTCTCGTGCAGGCGACGAGCGAGCGAGATGATCTCGGCGATCGCGAGCTCCACGACCGAGCGCGTGTTGGAGTAGGGCGCGTTGAAGACCGCGACGCCGCGCGCCGCGGTGGCCGGGAGGTCGATCTGGTTGGTGCCGATGCAGAACGCACCGACGGCCAGCAGGTCCGGCGCGGCGTCCAGGACCTTCTCGGTCAGGTAGGTCGTGGAGCGGATGCCCAGCAGGTGGACGCCCTGCACCGCCTCGATGAGCTCGTCCTCGCCGAGCGCGCCGTCACGCGTCTCGACCTGGTAGCCCTTGCCACGCAGGAAGTCGCGCCCGTCGGCGTGGATGTTCTCCAGCAGCAGGACGCGGACGTCACCGTCGTCGATGGTGGTGGGCGCCGCGAGGGCGCGGGCGTCAGGATTCATGGTCATCATCATGGCGGGGCCTTTGGTCAGCGGTGGATCTGGCTGACGCGGGGCCCAGGCGAACGGTCCCGAAGTCGATGTCGTCGTGTCGATCTGGTCGGGCTCCCCGGTGGTATCCACCTCAACGCCAGTCGCGCCGACCCCGTCAGTCTACCCGGCGCGTCACGTGCTCGACGGGAGCTTCACAAGAGCGGACACTGGGAGGAGGAGGTACTGCCATGACCATCGATCCCGAGGTCCCACCGAGCGGCACGGGGTGCCAGGAGTGCCTGGAGGCTGACGGCTGGTGGGTGCACCTGCGGCGCTGCGCGGCCTGTGGCCACGTCGGGTGCTGCGACTCGTCACCGGGCAAGCACGCCACCGCCCACTTCCGCTCGACGGGCCACCGCGTCATGACCAGCTTCGAGCCCGGCGAGAGCTGGTTCTACGACTTCGCCACCGGGGAGCCCGCGGACGGCTACGAGCTGCAGGGGCCGTCGAGCCACCCGCCGGACCAGCCGGCGCCCGGCCCGGCGGGCATGGTGCCGCAGAACTGGCGCGACCTCATCGACTGACGTCGGCTCAGCCCTCGGGCGTGATGCCGAACTTCGCCAGGGCCTCCGGTGGGATCGGCCGGTCCAGGTTCGCCAGGCGTACCTGGCCCTGGGCGATGAGCCTGCCTTCCTGGTCCAGGGAATCCAGGTGCCACAGCTGCTGGGTGCGGCCGCGGTGCACGGGCGTCGCGGTCGTGGTGATGGTGTCGCCCACCGCGGCCTGACGGACGAAGTCGCAGATGTTGTTGGTGCCCACGACGACGCCCTCGGTGCCGAGCCAGACCTGGCCGGCGGTGCTGGCCGTGGACTCGTGGACGGCGCAGTAGATGCCGCCGTGCGGGATGCCGAAGGGCTGCAGGTGGTGCTCGCCGATGGTGAAGCGGACGACGACCTTGTCGCGTCCGACCTCCACGTGCTCGACGCCGAGGACACCGTCCAGACCGGGAACTTCGCTCATGCGGCGACCCTAGCCCCGCACGCGCGCCGACCCGCACGAGGTCCTGACTTGATACCTTTACCCCCTAGGGGTATAGTCGAGACATGAACCCAATCCTTCGCGCCGCCGCCGTGGTCGCCACCGCGCTCCTGGTGGTGGGATGCGCCAACGGGTCCGGCGACGACCCTGCCGAGGCCGACGTCGAGTTCGCCCGGGCGATGATCCCCCACCACGAGCAGGCCGTCGAGATGACGGCCCTGGTCGACGACGGGGCCGACGCCTCCCCCGAGGTCCGGGACCTCGCCACCCGCATCGAGGCCGCCCAGGCGCCCGAGATCGAGCAGATGCAGGGCTGGCTGCAGGAGTGGGACGCCGAGGCTCCTGGCACGGGGGACCACGACATGGCCGGGATGATGAGCGGCAAGCAGATGGGGGCGCTGCAGGACGCCACCGGAGCGACGTTCGACCGGCTCTGGCTGACGATGATGATCGACCACCACCGTGGGGCAGTGGCGATGTCCGAGGACGTCCTGTCCGAGGGCGAGGACGCCGAGGTCGCCACACTGGCCCGCGAGGTCACCGCCGCCCAAGAGGCGGAGATCACCGAGATGCAGGAGCTGCTCGATGACTGATCCCACCACCCCTGGCTACAGCGACGACAAGACGGCCGTCCTCAAGCGCCTGCGTCGCGTCGAGGGCCAGGTCCGCGGCCTCACGCGCATGGTCGAGGACGACACGTACTGCATCGACGTGCTCACCCAGGTGAGCGCCACGACCAAGGCCCTGGAGGCCGTCGCGCTGAAGCTGCTCGACGAGCACCTCGCCCATTGCGTCGTCGACGCCGCCCGCGCCGGCGGACCCGAGGCGCAGATCAAGGTCAAGGAGGCGTCCGACGCCATCGCACGACTGGTGCGCTCATGAGGTCGCCTGTCGACCACCCGAGGGCTCGCAGAGTCACGGTTTTCTTTCATCTGCACGGGAAGCAACCCGTGCGAATCGAGGATTCCCATGTCGACATGGGAATCGAGTGAAGGGTGAGGCTGACATGGAGACCGAGTACCGCGTGACCGGCATGACCTGCGAGCACTGCGCCCGGGCCGTCACCGAGGAGCTGCAGGATCTGGCCGAGGTCACCGACGTGACCGTCGCCCTCGTCGCCGGCGGGGCGTCCACCGTCACCGTCACGAGCCAGTCCACCCCCGACCCCGAGCGGGTCGCGGCGGCGATCGACGAGGCCGGGTACGCCCTGGCCGACTCCCCGCCCGCCTGAACCCCACCCCACGTCGCCAGGAGGCGATCCCCGTGTCCCACCCGACCCACACCGACGACACCCGCCACACCGTGCGTCTGGACGTGCAGGGCATGTCCTGCACGTCGTGCGCCATGCGCATCGAGAAGAAGCTGAACCGGCTCGACGGCGTCGACGCATCGGTCAACTACGCCACTGAGAAGGCCACCGTCCAGGTCCCCGAGGGCCTGGACCACCGGACCCTGCTCGAGACGGTGGAGCAGACCGGGTACTCCGCGACGGTGCGGTCCGAGGGCGGGTCCGGTGGGAGCGGAGACGACCACGGCGCCGACCACGAGGGCCTGCACGGCGCGGCGTCGATGCGACGACGCCTGCTCGTCGCGGCCGCGCTGAGCCTGCCGGTGCTGCTGCTCTCGATGGTCCCGCCGCTGCAGTTCGACTACTGGACCTGGGTGGTGCTCGCCCTCGCGACCCCCGTCGTGACGTGGGGGGCCTGGCCCTTCCACCGCGCGACCATCACCAACGCCCGCCACGGTGCTGCGACGATGGACACCCTGGTCAGCGTCGGCGTCGGCGCGGCCTACCTGTGGTCCCTGTGGGCGATGTTCCTCGGTGGCGCCGGCGACCCGGGGATGCGGATGGAGTGGTCCCTGCTCGGGACGGGCATGCACGAGGTGTACTTCGAGGTGGCCGCCGTCGTCACCACGTTCATCCTCGCCGGTCACTACCTGGAGGCGAACGCGAAGCAACGCTCCAGTGCCGCCCTGCGCGCCCTCATGGACCTGGGCGCGAAGGAGGTCACCGTGCGTCGCGACGGCCCCGGCGGGGGTGCCGGGCCTGGGGCGGCCCATCGGTACACAGAGGTGACCGTGCCGGTGGACGACCTGCACGCGGGCGATGAGTTCATCGTCCGCCCGGGCGAGAAGATCGCCACCGACGGCGAGGTCGTCGAGGGGGCGTCGGCTGTCGACGAGTCGATGCTCACCGGCGAGTCCGTCCCGGTCGAGGTCACGATCGGCGACACCGTCACCGGTGCCACCGTCAACCAGGGCGGACGCCTCCTGGTGCGGGCCACAGCCATCGGCTCCGACACCCAGCTGGCCCAGATGGCACGGCTGGTGGAGGAGGCCCAGGAGGGCAAGGCCGACGTCCAACGCCTGGCCGATCGCGTCTCGGCGTGGTTCGTGCCGGCCGTCATCGCCCTCGCCCTGCTGACCTTCCTCGCCTGGCTGGTCCTCGGCGACGACGTCACCGCAGCGTTCGTCGCCGCCGTGGCGGTCCTCATCATCGCCTGCCCCTGCGCACTCGGCCTGGCCACGCCCACGGCGCTGATGGTGGGCACCGGGCGGGGCGCCCAGCTCGGCATCCTCATCAAGGGGCCCCAGGTGCTGGAGTCCACCCGCCGCATCGACACCGTCGTGCTCGACAAGACCGGCACCATCACGACCGGCGTCATGAGCGTCGTCGACGTCAGCCCCGCCGACGGTGTCCGCCGCACGGACCTCGAGCACCTCGCGGCGACGCTGGAGCACGCGTCGGAGCACCCGGTGGCGCGGGCGATCGCCGGTCTGACCGACACCGGCGAGGTCACGGACTTCGCCAATCACCCCGGCCTCGGCGTCAGCGGCGTCGTGGACGGCCGTCACGTGCGCGCCGGCCGCCCGGACTGGATCGCCGACGACGTCCCGCGTCCGGAGGTCGACGGCACGACGATCGCCGTCGAGGCCGACGGGCAGCTGCTCGGCACCATCACCGTGGCCGACACCGTCAAGGGGTCCTCGCGCCAGGCCGTCGCCGACCTGCGTGCACTCGGCCTGGAGCCCGTGCTGCTCACCGGCGACGCGCGGGCCGTGGCGGAGTCCGTGGCGGCCGAGGTCGTCATCGAGAGGGTGCAGGCCGAGGTGACTCCGGATGACAAGCTCCGGACGGTCCAGGCCCTGCAGTCCGAGGGTCGAGCGGTGGCGATGGTGGGTGATGGTGTCAACGACGCCGCAGCCTTGGCCGCCGCAGACCTCGGCATCGCGATGGGCACCGGCACCGACGTCGCGATCGCGGCGTCGGACCTCACGCTGGTCAAGGGCGACCTCGCCACCGCCGTCGACGCGGTCCGCCTCGCCCGGGCCACGTTGCGCACCATCCGGATGAACCTGTTCTGGGCCTTCGCCTACAACGTGGCAGCCATCCCGCTGGCAATGTCCGGGCTGCTCAACCCGATGATCGCCGGGCTCGCGATGGCCCTCAGCTCGGTCTTCGTGGTCACCAACAGCCTGCGCCTGCGCCGCTTCGGGGCGTAGCCGCGACCCCCGCCATGGGGCATGCTGGGGTGATGAGCAGTCCATGGCGACCCGAGCGGCAGATCTCCGTGGAGGAGGCCCGGGTGCAGGTGCGAGAGCTCGGGCTGGCCGGCGACGAGGTCCAGCACGTCGCCTCCGGCTGGGACAACACCGTGATCGCGGTCGACCACGTCTGGCTCTTCCGCTTCCCGCGCCGACGCATCGCCCTGCCGGGAGTCGAGCGCGAGCTCGAGCACCTCCCCCGGCTCGCGCCATCGCTGCCGCTGCCCATCCCCGTTCCGGAGCACCGTGGCTCGTGCGGCGAGCCACCGTGGACGTTCTGGGGAGCACGCGTGCTGCCCGGCACCGAGCTCGCCGTCAGCGAGCACGCCGACGCCGAGCAGGTCGCCGACGCCATGGGCCACTTCCTGCGCACCCTGCACTCCGTGCCCGTGGACCCGGCCCTGCCGGTCGACCCGATGCGCCGCAGCCACGCCCCCGATCGCGCCGCGCGGGCCCGGGAGATGCTCTCGAACCTGGCCGAGTCGGGCCTGTGGGACTCCGACCCCGCCGTGGAGGAGCTGCTGGCACGGGCCGGCTCCGCGGCACCCCCCGACAGCGAGACTGTCACCAGCCACGGCGACCTGTACGCGCGGCACGTCCTCGTGGACACACATGGGCGGGCCAGCGGCGTCATCGACTGGGGCGACCTGTGCGCCGCCCCGCGCAGCGTCGACCTCGCGTTCGTCTGGAGCGCCCTGCTGCCCCAGCACCGGCCGACGTTCTGGGCGGCCTACGGCGAGATCGACGAGGACACGATGTTGCGCGGCCGCACCATGGCGGTCTTCTCGCTCGCCGCCGTCGCCTCCTACGCGCACGACAGCCGTCTCGAGGCGCTGCTCGCCTCGTCGCTGCGGCACCTCGCCGCCGTCGCCGACTGACGACGACCCAGACCGCTCGCTGAGGGATGAGGACAGCCTCCGCTACCGTTAGGGCAGGCTGTTCTTCGTTGAAATCACGGCCCTTTCGGGGGACTGTTGGTCAAGACAACACATCGAGTCACCAGGAAGTGGAGCCATGTCGACCACCACCAGCGCCCCCACCCCCCAGGCCCCGTCGGCCCTCGCCTCCACCCATGAGGTCGCGGCCGGCGCCGCACAGTTCCTGACCCCCGCCGTGCACGACCTCGAGGCTCTCGTCGTCAACGGCAAGCAGGCCCACTGGCACGTGCGCGGCGGCAGCTTCGCCGGCGTCCACGCTCTGCTGGACGACCTCGTCGCCCACGCGCAGGACTTCGCCGACACCGCCGCCGAGCGGGTCGTGGCTCTCGGCCTGCCGCTCGACGCCCGCCTGGAGACCGTGGCGGCCAAGGCCACGCTCCCGCCGCTCAGCGACGGGTTCCAGCAGTACGAGCAGACGATCGCCGAGGTCGTCGCGCAGATCGACGCCGCGCTCGTGACGGTTCGCGCTGCCGTGACCGGTCTGGACGACATCGACCTGAGCAGCCAGGACGTCGCCATCGAGATCGAGCGCGGTCTCACCAAGGATCGCTGGCTCCTGCAGGCCCACGTCGCCTCCTGAGCCCTCGGACGACGGCGCGGGATGTGATCCGTGCGACACCCTTACTCATGTCAGGATAGGTAAGCCTATACTGACTGCGTGAGGACCCATCGTCGACGTACCCCCGTGCCGCACGTCCTGATCGCCGGCAGCACCGAGGAGATCGCCTGCATGCGGGCGCTGCTGAGCATGCTGCCGTCGGACGCCTACGGCCAGGTCCTCCTCGAGGTCCACGACGACGTCGTGCTCGCGGATCTCGACGCTCCCGCCCGCGTCACCGTCCAGCGGATCCGTCCTGTGCCGACCGAGCCCACGGGGACGGCACTCTCGCGCGCCGTGTCTGCCTGGCTCGCCGAGTGGCTGCCCGAGGAGCCCGATCCGCACCGCAGCGTCGGGGTCTGGCTCGGCAGCACCTGCGCCACCTCGGTGGCGTCCCAGTGCTTCGACCTGCGCAGCCTCGTCAGCACCCCCTGAGGTTCATTCCCCCTGGAGCGTCCGTGCCATGAGGACGTCGTCGACGTCGCGACCCTCGAGGTGGAACTCACCGCGCAGGACGCCCTCGACCTCGAAGCCGCAGCGCTCGTAGAGCCGTCGCGCGGACTCGTTGGGGGCCAGGACCCGCAGGGTCACCCGCCGGGCGCCGCGCTCGGCGGCAAGGGCAACGGCCGCAACGGCCGCCTCGACGAGCGCGCGGCCCACGCCGCGACCGCACGCCGACGGCAGCACCCCGAGCCCGTCGATCGTCAGCACGTGCGCATGGGAGGCGAGAGGGATCGTCCGGTGCAGTCCGACGTATCCGACGACGGCGCCCTCCAGCTCGGCGACGAGGAAGCCGTCCGGGCTCCGCTCCCCGGAGAAGAACGGGTGCGGCGCGGCCGGGTCCGGCGCCGGGGCGGGCGAGGTGAGCGACCCCCAGGTGGCGGCGTCCACGGATCGCAGCGCTGCCGCGTCGTCGGCGCGCGCCGGCCGGACCGGGCCGGGCGTCAGGCCGCCCACGTCCGGTCCTCTCGGGGTCGTCTGCGCCCTCGGACGACGAGGGCCGCGACGAGACCGCCGAGGGCACCGAACAGGTGGGCCTCCCAGGAGACGCCGGGCACACCGGGCAGCACACCGACGAGGATCCCGCCGTAGGCGATGATCATGATCCCGCCGAGCACGATCTGCGCACCGTCGCGGTTGATCAGCCCCCGCACCGCGAGGTGGACCAGCCAGCCGAAGACCACGCCGGACGCCCCGATGTGGATGCTGCCGGTCTGGCCGACGAGCCACGTCCCGACCCCGCTGACGACCCAGATGACAGCGGTCACGCCGACGAACGTCCGCAGCCCGGAGAGCGCGAGGAAGAAGCCCATGACGAGCAACGGGACGGTGTTGCTGATCAGATGGCCGAACCCGGCGTGCAGCAGCGGCGCGAGGGCGATGCCCTCCAGCGAGCCGGTGTCGCGGGGCCGGATTCCGTACTGGTCCAGACTCATCGGCAGGACGGCGTCGGTGATCTCCAGGACCCACAGGGCCCCCACGAACCAGGCGATCAGCACGGCGGCCCTGCGCGGCGCGCCCTGGGTCAGCTGCATGGCTCGAGACTAGGGCGCACGGTCAAGGCGCGGCCGCACGCCGTGGTCCCACAGCTCGTGGGTCTGCAGGGCCCAGAAGGTCGCGAAGAGACCCAGCACCAGCGCCTCCACCCACAGGACGGTGTGCTCCCACCCGGTCAGCAGTCCCGCGCCGCCCACCCCGACCACGCTGACCACCATCGCGGCGGCGATGACCGTGTAGCGGTTGCGGGCACCGCAGGTCGGCCCGTCGATGCCACGGGCGAGATCCACGCCGCGGGCATTCACCACGACCACGGCGACGATGCACGCGAACATGACGACCGCCGAGACGTAGTGCGCGTGCGCCACGAAGCTCTCCCGGCCGAGGAGGAACCAGGCGGCGAGCGCGACCAGCACGCCCAGGGCGGACAGCAGACCGACACGATGGGCAGCGGCGGCGTGCGGGGCCAGTCCGGAGCGTCGCCGCGTCAGGAACGCGATCAGCAGACCGGCCACACCTGCGGCGAGCAACGCCCAGACGTTGTTCTCCACGGCCGGCGTGCCGTCGCCGGTGCCGGCCACACCCGGTCGACACGTGCTCGGCTCGGAGGTCGGGACGAAGGCGACGACGCCGGCCAGCATCCCGGCGAGGTTGAGCAGGACGTCCTCGACCTCGGTGACGCCCTTGAGCACGATCATGCACACGCCTGCCGCGACCACCGAGGCGACGAAGACCGAGCGAGCCGGCGTGTGGTGGTAGTCGCTGATCGAGCGCTCCCAGCAGTCCCGTCCGACGGCGAGCCAGTCGATCGCCACCGACGCCGCCAGCAGCACCACGAGCGCGACGATCGCCAGGCGCAGGAATCGGTACGTCCTGACCGCGTCGTTCGCCGGTGCCCCCACCTCGACGACGGTAGCCGCGGGAATCGGCCGGGGCCACCCGTGGTTGAGCCGACCATGACCACCATCGCCGTCACGGGCGCGACCGGCGTGATCGGCGGGCTGACCGCGGGCCTGCTCGCGGCCGCAGGCCACCGCCCCCGCCTGCTCGCCCCGCGTCCGGAGAGGCTCGGTGCCGTCGACCTGCCGACGGCGCACTGCGACTACGCCGACCTCACCGGGGCCCGCGACGCTCTCGAAGGCGTCGACGTGGCGCTGTTCGTGTCCGGTCGGGAGGATGCCGACCGGCTCGACCAGCACACGACCCTCGTCCGGGCCGCCCGCGAGGCCGGGGTGCAGCACCTCGTCTACACCTCCTTCGTCGGGGCGTCCCCCACGTCGACCTTCACACTCGGGCGCGACCACGGCGCCACCGAGCAGATCGTCGTGGACTCCGGTCTGGACCACACCTTCCTGCGGGACAGCTTCTACGCCGAGGTCTTCGCCCTGTTCGCCGACGAGTCCAGCGTCATCCGTGGCCCCGCCGGGTCCGGTCGGGTGGCTGCCGTGTCCCAGCACGACGTGGCGGCCGTCGCCGCGACCGTCCTCGCCGACCCTGGATCCCACACCGGCCGGGCCTACGACCTCACCGGCCCCGAGGCGCTCACCCTGACCGAGATCGCCGAGCGGCTCACCAGCGTCACCGGCCGCGACCACACCTTCGTCGACGAGAGCGAGGACGAGGCCCGCGCGAGCCGCGCCTCCTACGGAGCACCGGCGTGGCAGATGGACGCCTGGGTCAGCACCTACACCGCGATCCGCGACGGCGAGCTCGCCGCGGTCAGCGGCGACGTCGAGGCGTTGCTCGGGCGACCCGCCACCACCTTCGAGAAGGCCGTCGCCGGTTCACCCGGGGCGCGCTGAGCGAGCAGGGACTGGCGCAGACCCCTCCGTCGTGGGCACGATGGAGAGGGTTCGTCAACGTCAGGCGAAGGGATGACTCGATGAACAGCCACTTCCGCAGGCTTGCCTTCGCGCTGCGCATGAAGATCACGCACGGAGTCCTCTGCCCGCTGACCGCCGCCCTGGCGCTCTACCTCGTCGGACGACTCGTCCTTCCCGCCATCGACGTCGGGGTCAGCGCGGGACTGCTGAGCCATCTCGCCGGGTTCCTGATCGTCATGGTCGTCAGCATCGTGCACGCCCACCGCATGCCCCGGGATCTGCCCCCGCCGCCTGCGCCCCGACCCGCAAAGGAACCGGCATGAGTCAGTACGTCCCCACCGCCACCGACCGCGCTCCCCTCCCCGCGACCTACCGGGCCGAGCCCCGCTACCTCGGCTACCGGGACGACGACATGGCCAAGCCGTACGCCCCGTACTTCCGCACCGACTGCCTGCCCGTCCAGGACCACGTCCGTGAGGTGCTGCTCTCAGGCATGGCCCCGACCGAGCACGCCTACGGTCTTGAGGACGCCGCCCGCATCATGTCGCGACCGGGCTACCAGAAGATGGAGACCGGATGGACCCGCGTCCCCGGCGGATGGATGATCAACGTCCTGACCGACATGCCGAACGTCACCGCAGAGATGTGGGACTGGTGGTTCGGCTGGCACTCCTGCGAGAGCGCCCGCTACAAGCTGTGGCACCCCGACGCCCACCAGTTCACGGCCGTCGGTGAGAACCGCAGCGCCGACCGCACCCTCACCGACCGCCAGCGCTACATCGACAACGTCTCCTACGCCGACGAGTACGTGGGTGGCACCCTGCAGCGCCTCGCCATCCGCTTCCTCGACCCCACGCGGCTCGGCTTCGACGAACCCGCCCCCGGGAACACCGTGATCTGCGCCCGCGTCGGGCTCAGCCAGTACCCCGTGGCCATGGGCTGGCTCATCCACCAGATCCGTCCCACCGACCATGGCTGCGAGATGCGCAGCCGCTTCTTCCTCAGCGACTCCCAGGTGCTCGACCTACCGGCTCACTCCGTGCACGGGCGGGGCGCTGCTCTCCTGACCCGCCCGGCCGCCCGCACGCTCGGCGACGCCGTGCTCCCCCGTGTCATCGCCACGGTGATGGGGCCCGACGTCGGGTACGACATGGTCGTCCACTGTGCCGCCGAGATGAACCACCTCGCCTCCTTCCTTCCCGACCTCCACCGGGAGTTCGACGGCACCCCGTGAACCGCACTCGATGCACCTAGGCTGGAGGCATGACCACGAGCACCGACGCCGTCCTGTCCGTCACCGGTTCGGCCACGATCCGCGACCACGCCGAGCCACCGGCCGCCGGCGTGCTCACCGTCAAGCTGGTCACGAAGGACGGTGAGGTCCTCGCCGCCGTGGCCGTCGCCGCCACCGAGGCCGACACGCCCTTCGAGCTCACCGTCGACGCCACGCTCGCCCCCACGCCCGGCGGTCTGCGCCTGTGGGCCATGCTCCGCACCGACGCGGGCGTCTGGGGCACCCCCGAGCTGGTCACGCTGCGCGAGGAGCTGGTGCTCTCGCGGGTCGACGGCTGATGCCCCGCGGGGTCAACGTCACGCACCTCGACGAGGAGGAGATCCGCGCCGACAACGGCCCCGTCCTCGGACGCATCGCCACCCTCCTGCGGCCCTACCGCAGCAAGCTGGTGCTCGTCGGCATCGCCGTCGTCATCGCCGCAGGACTGACCTCCGTCGTCCCGTTCCTGACCAAGGCGGTCTTCGACGACGCGCTCTTCCCCACCGACGGCGGCAGCCGTGACCTCAGGCTGCTCGGCTGGCTCGTTGCGGCGATGTGCGCGATCCCCGTCGTCACGGCTCTGATCTCGGTCGGGCAGAACTGGCTGACCGCCACGGTCGGCAACTCCGCGATGGCGGACCTGCGCGGTGCCCTGTTCGAGCACCTGCAGAAGATGGAGCTGGCCTTCTTCACCGCCACCAAGACCGGTGCCATCCAGTCCAGGCTGGCCAACGACGTCGCCGGCGTGCGCACCGTCCTCACCGACACGGCGACCACCATCCTGCAGAACACGGTCACCGTCGCCGCGGCGTTCATCGCGATGCTGCTGCTGTCGTGGCAGCTGACCATCCTGACGCTCATCCTGATGCCCGTCTTCATCGCCGTCCAGCTGCAGGTGGGCAAGCGACGCCAGAAGCTCGCCCGCAAGTCCCAGGAGTCGCTGTCGGAGATGACGGCGATCACCGAGGAAGCACTGAGCGTGTCGGGCATCCTGCTGTCCAAGGTGTTCAACCGGGCCGACGCCGAGACCGAGCGCTACCGCGAGTCCAACCGCGAGCAGGTGCGGCTCCAGGTGGACCAGGCCATGACGGGCCGAACGTTCTTCGCCACCGTGCAGACGTTCTTCGCCATCACCCCGGCGCTCATCTACCTCGTGGCCGGGCTCATGCTGACCGGCGCGATGCCCGGGGGTGACGCCGCCCTGACGGCCGGCACGCTCGTGGCGTTCACGACGCTGCAGGCGCGGCTGCAGATGCCCCTGCTGCAGCTGATGCGCGTGACGTTGGACGTGCAGACGTCGCTCGCCCTGTTCCGCCGGATCTTCGAGTACCTCGACCTGACGCCGGCCATCACCGAGCGCGAGGCGGCGGTGGCGCTGGATCCTCGTGCCGCCGGTGGCGTGGAGCTGCGGGACGTCTGGTTCCGCTACCCCGAGCCGCGGACCCTCACCGGGAGCCCGGCACGCTCGCGCTACGGCGACGGTGACCGGCCCGTCGACGCCGACCAGCCGGAGCGGTCCGACGGGTGGGCCCTGCGGGGCGTCTCCTTGCGGGTGCAGCCCGGGCAGCTGGCGGCCATCGTCGGTCCCTCCGGCTCGGGCAAGACCACGGCCACCTACCTCGTGCCGCGCTTCTACGACGCCACCCGAGGGGCCGTGCTCGTGGACGGTCACGACGTGCGTGACCTGACGATGGGCTCGCTCGCCGACGCCGTCGGCATGGTCACCCAGGAGCCGTACCTCTTCCACGGCACGATCCGCGACAACCTCGCCTACGCCCGGCCCGACGCGAGCGACGACGAGATCGAGCAGGCGGCCCGCGACGCCAACATCCACGACCGGATCATGGGCTTCGCCGGCGGCTACAGCACCGTCACCGGGGAGCGCGGGTACCGGCTCTCCGGTGGCGAGAAGCAGCGCCTGGCGATCGCCCGGGTCCTGCTGAAGGACCCCCGCATCCTCATCCTCGACGAGGCGACGTCGGCCCTGGACACCGAGACCGAGCGGCTGGTGCAGGAGGCCCTCGAGCGGGCCACCGACAACCGCACGACCATCGCCATCGCGCACCGGCTCTCCACGATCCACAACGCCGACGTGATCTTCGGCATCTCCGACGGGCGGCTGGTCGAGCAGGGCACGCACGACGAGCTGCTGGAGGCCGGCGGCCTGTACGCCCGGCTCTACACCGAGCAGTTCACCCAGGAGCGGCGCGGCGGACGGCCCGACTCACGTCGAGCCGACGTCCCCCTGTGACCGCGGCGCCTCACTCGAGGGCCTGGTCGAAGCCCCGCTCGTGGGCCATCACCACGTCCTGGTAGGTCAGGTTCCCGTTCGCCACGTTTTCTGCCGCTTGGTGCGCGTTGCCCAGCTCGTCCTCGTCGAGGTCTTCCAGCACGACGGGCTCGCCGTCACGCAGGAGCTGGTCGGGGACCTCGTCTCGAGGCACGATGTCGAGCTCCACGAGGGCGAGCGCCGTGGCGATCCTGGCCGTGCTGGAGCCGAGACGGCGATCCTCCTCGAGCTCCTCGTCATCGTCCCCGGCACGGTCGTCAGCGACCACGGCCGCCCCGTCGACGAAGCCCTGGACCTCCACCCAGCGCTGCAGGACGATCCTGATCCGCTGGTGGCGCACGGGGTCACGCAGGTCGTCGTCGAGGACGGCCTGCAGCTCGGAGATCCGCTGCTCGTCGACGGCGGCGTGCAGGAGCTCCCGGCCGGACGGAGAGGCGGCGGCGACGGCCACGTCGTCGCGACGGGCCACCAGCGCATCCGGGTCGGCATAGAGCCGCTCACCGATCGCGGGGACCTGCTCAGCCACGCCCCGGGCAGCGCGCTCGGACTCGGCCGTCGTGACCTCCTCGCCGCCGCACGCAGCGAGCGCCAGCGCGAGTGCGGCGATGCCGGCGAGCGACATCCTGCGAAGCCTCACTGCGTCGCCCTCCAGTCGTCGATCCCGAGTCGGTAGATGCTGATCAGGTCCGCCGGCGCGACGTAGTCGCCGACGACCACCAGGGCCTCGCTCGTCAGCTCCGCCCGCTCCTCGGCCTCGAGGTCCTCGGCGTCACCGGACCGGGCCCCGCGCAACGCGTCCGGGAGCTCGTCCCCCGCCACGACACCGGAGCCCACCATCGCCACCACCGTGTCGATGCTGAGCGGTCCGAAGGACTCACGGCCCATGCGTGCCTCATCGATCTCATCGACCTCGGCGTCCTGTGCGGCAGCAGCATCGAGGAATCCCTGCACCCGCACCCAGGGGGTGATGGCCGACCCGATGCGCGCGTACCGCTGCGTCTCGACGTCGACGTCCTCGGCGAGGGCCTCGCGCAGGTCGGCCCCCCGGAGCCGCTCGATCTCGCTGCGCAGGACCTCGCGGCCCGCCGCCGTCGCCGTCGCATCGAGCGTCTGCCGGCGCAGATCGGCGTCGAGGTCGTAGTTCAGGATGCCGATGATCCTCGGCAGCTCCTCACCCACCTGCTCGGCAGCACCCTCGGACTCATCCGTCGTGACCTCGTCGGCGCTGCATCCTGCCACCACGAGCAGCGCCAGCAGCATCGCGACCCACCGCCTGTCGACCATTCGGATCGTCGCCACCCCCTTCGGCCCCGAGGCCTCGTCGTCACGGCAGCATACGACGCCGTCGGGGCGGCCTGATGCTGGAGTCGAGGCGCGCACGGCCGTCCCTGTGACCGCGGCGTCGTAGGCTGCGCGCATGGACGCAGCCCGCACCACCTACCTGCTCGTCGACGGCGAGAACATCGACGCCACGCTCGGGGTCTCCATCCTCGGCCGTCGACCGCAGTCGCAGGAGCGTCCGCGATGGGACCGGCTGCTGCGCTTCACCGAGGCGCACTGGGACCAGCCGGTCAAGGGGCTCTTCTTCCTCGCGGTCACTCATCACGAGCTGCCGATGACGTTCGTGCAGGCGCTGACGGCCATCGGCTACCGACCGGTTGCGCTGTCCGGACAGCCGGACCAGAAGGTCGTCGACATCGCCATCCAGCGCACGCTCGCCGAGCTGGCCGGTCGGGAGGACGACGTCGTGCTGGCCAGCAACGACGGCGACTTCCTCCCCCAGGTCGAGGCGCTCGTGCAGGGCGAACGGCGCGTCGCCGTCATGGGCTTCGACGAGTTCCGCAACGGCGGGTTCGACGCCCTCGAGGCCCGGGGCCTGGAGCTGCTGGACCTCGAGCACGACGTCGAGGCGTTCACCGTGACGCTGCCGCGCCTGCGGATCATCCCGATCGACGAGTTCGACCCGGCCGACTTCCTCTGAGCCTCAGAGGCCGCCGAGACCGACGTACTTGGTCTCGAGGTACTCCTCGATGCCCTCCGAGCCGCCCTCACGACCGAAGCCGGAGGCCTTGACGCCGCCGAAGGGGGCGGCCGGGTTGGAGACGATGCCCTGGTTGATGCCGACCATGCCGGTCTCCAGGCCCTCGTAGACCCGGACGACGCGGGCGTGATCACGCGTGAAGGCGTACCCGACCAGCCCGTACTCGGTGTCGTTGGCCATGCGCAGCGCCTCCTCCTCGGTGGAGAAGGTGAAGATCGGTGCCACGGGGCCGAAGATCTCCTCGGTGGCCACTCGTGCGGTGAGCGGGACGTCGGTCAGCACCGTGGGCGGATAGAACCATCCCGCCCCGTCCGGCACCTCACCACCGGTGAGCACCGTGGCCCCGGCGTCGACGGCCTCCGTGACGAGCTCGGCGACGGAGTCGCGCTGCTTCTGCTCGACCAGCGGGCCGACCTCGACGTCGTCACCGGTCCCGCGGCCCACCCTGAGCGCACCCATCCGCTCCGCCAGGCGTCGACCGAACTCCTGCGCCACCGACTCGTGCACGATGAAACGGTTGGCCGCGGTGCAGGCCTCGCCGATGTTGCGCATCTTGGCGAGCATCGCTCCGTCGACGGCGGCGTCGAGGTCGGCGTCGTCGAAGACCACGAAGGGGGCGTTGCCACCCAGCTCCATCGAGACGCGGAGCAGGCCCTCGGCGCTCTGCTCGACGAGCGAGCGACCCACGGCCGTGGACCCGGTGAAGGTGAGCTTGCGCAGCCGCGGGTCGCGGATGAGCGGCTCCATCACCTCGCCCGTGCGCGACGTCGTGACGATGTTCAGGACGCCGTCGGGCAGCCCGGCCTCTCGCATCACGCCGGCCAGCCACAACATGGTGAGCGGGGTGAGCGAGGCGGGCTTGACGACCATCGTGCAGCCGGCCGCGACGGCCGGTGCGATCTTGCGGGTGCCCATCGCGAGGGGGAAGTTCCACGGCGTGATCATCAGGCACGGCCCGACCGGCTGCTTCAGGGTGAGCAGGCGGGTGGCCCCGTTGGGGGCCACCGAGTAGCGGCCGGAGACCCGCACGGCCTCCTCGGAGAACCAGCGCAGGAACTCCGCGCCGTAGGCGATCTCGGCGCGACTCTCCGCGAGCGGCTTGCCCATCTCCAGCGTCATCAGCAGGGCCAGCTCCTCGGTCCGCTCGATGACCATGTCGAAGGCGCGGCGCAGGATCTCGCCGCGCTCGCGCGGAGGAGTGGCGGCCCAGTCGGGCTGGGCTGCGACGGCGGCGTCGAGCGCGGCCGCGCCGTCGGCCACCGTCGCGTCGGCGACGCTCGTGAGCGGGCCACCGGTGGAGGGGTCCTCCACGAGGAGCGTCGCCCCGTCTGAGGCGTCACGCCACTCACCGCCGATGAGGAGACGCGGGTGGACGGACTCGATGGCCTGCTGCTCGGCCCCTGACAACGACGAGATGCTCATGCGGCCGACCCTAGCGCGGCGACGAGCGTCCGGCTCTCCCGCTCAGGGCTTGCGTGGCCGACGGCGCGGGAAGCGCGGCAGCTGGCGGACGCGCACGACGACGAACACGGCGATGACCAGCAGGACCGCGAGGATCACGAGCTTCTGGAAGGTGTCGGCGTAGGGCTCGACGCGATCCCACTCGGCGCCGAGCCGGTATCCGGCGATGACCCAGATCGAGTTCCACAGCGCGCTGCCGGCGGTGGTGAGCGCGATGAACATGCCGAAGCTCATCTTCTCGACCCCGGCAGGCAGCGATATGAGGCTGCGGAAGATCGGCACCATCCGGCCGAAGAACACCGCCTTGTAGCCGTGCTTGGTGAACCACGCCTCGGTGCGCTCGAGGTCGCTCACCTTCAGCAGCGGCGTCTTCTCAAAGACCCACACCGTGCGCTCGCGACCGTAGCCACGGCCGAGCCAGTACAGCACCATCGCGCCGATGACCGACCCCGCGGTGGTGGCCAGGAGAGCGCCGGTGAGCGAGAAGGTGCCCTGGGCGGCGGCGAACCCGGCCAGCGGCAGGATGATCTCGCTCGGGATCGGCGGGAAGAGGTTGTCGGCGCCGACGGCGATGGCTGCACCCAGCAGACCCAGCCGGTCCATCAGCTCGACGAAGAACCCGGCGAGCCCGCCGTCGGGGCCATCGGCAGCGGCTTGGGACAGCGCTGCTGGCCCGACCATCGACGTCACCTGAGGAGGATAGCCGGACGGACAACCCGACTTCACGGTCCCGCGTGCCAACGCCTACCGTCTGGGCCGTGGCCCTGTCCGTGCGCGCGACGCGTCTCCTGCTGTGCGTGACCCTGTCAGCCGCGGCCCTCACCGCCTGCACCGACGACGGGGCGATCCGCTCGGGTGCGGCGACGTTCACGCCCCTGGAACGAGACGTCGACGTGGCCGAGGCGCGGACGCCGGCCGGGCTCGCCCTGGAGGCCGCGCGACGCTTCTACGCCTCCTCCGAGGTGGCCGTGCTCGCGCCGGCCGAGGCGGGCGAGGCGCAACAGCTGGCTACCCGCGCGGGCGCCGCGCTGCGCGCCCCGGTCCTGCTGGAGTCGCGAGCGGTCGATGAGGAGCTGGACCGCCTGGGTGCCGAGGTCGTCCTGAGCGTCGGCGCGACGTCCGACGTCGCGCGGAGCCGGCAGGTCGAGCCCACCGAGGAGGCTGTCGACGCCGCGGTCGAGGACGTCGGACGCACGCACGACGTGCCCGAGGAGCAGGAGAACGACGCGGTGGTGCTGGTGCGCGATGCCGCAGGGTCCCGCGCCGCCGTCACGACCGCGCGCAACGCCGGGGCCGACGTCGTGGAGGTGCCCTCGTCCGACCCGCGCGCCACGCCCGAGGCCGTCGACGTGCTCGCGGCCCGACCGCAGGCGCCCGTCGTCGGGCTCGGACGATCGTTCCGTCACGGTCTGCGCTACCAGGTCGACAGCATCCGCGAGGATCGCCAACAGCTCGGCGGCGGGCTCCTGGTCTTTCCGGGCCGTCACCTCGTGGCGCTCTACGGGCATCACCGCAGCCCCTCGCTCGGTCTGCTCGGGGAGCAGGGCCCCCGAGCGTCGGTGCAGCGGGCCGAGCGGCTCGCCGCCCGCTACGACCGGATCGCCGACGACCCGGTGGTCCCTGCCTTCGAGCTCATCGTGACCGTGGCCTCCTCGGAGCCGGGCCGGGACAAGGACTTCTCTGCCGAGACCGACGTGGCGGACGTCGAGCCGCTCGTCCGTGCCGCCGAGGAGGCCGGGATGTACGTCGTGCTCGACCTCCAGCCCGGCCGAACGGACTTCCTCACCCAGGCCAAGCGGTACCGCAGCCTGCTGGAGCGACCGCACGTCGGCCTGGCGCTGGATCCCGAGTGGAGGCTGGGCCGCGGGCAGCGTCACCTGCGCCAGATCGGCTCCGTCTCCGCCGGTGAGGTCAACCGTGTCTCGGCATGGCTGGCCGAGCTCACCCGCGACGCGGGTCTGCCCCAGAAGCTCTTCGTGCTGCACCAGTTCTCCCGACCGATGATCCGCGACCGCGGGGACCTCGTGACCACCCACCCCGAGCTGACCACCGTCATCCACGTCGACGGTCAGGGCACTCCCGGTGCCAAGCGAGACACGTGGGGCACGATCCGCCGCGGCGCCCCCGAGGGGATCGCCTGGGGCTGGAAGAACTTCATCGACGAGGACGAGCCGATGCTCGACCCCCGGGCCACGTGGAGGATCGACCCCACGCCGGACCTCGTCACCTACCAGTGACGGCCGTGGTTCAGAGCTCGTTCCACGCGACGACGGGAACGGCCACGGCGGCCAGGCGGGCGAGCAGGCCGAGACGTGCCGCCTTGACGTCGGGGTCGGGGTCCATCACCCGGACGTCCTCGAAGTACTGCTCCACGAAGGCCGGCAGGTCTCCCGCCGAGGCGAACAGGTGCGCGACGTCGTGGTCGCGGCCGGACATCGCCTCCTCCAGGCGGACGACCTCGCGCTCGAGGGCGCGCTCGGCCGGAGTCTCGGCCGGGACGTCGCTCGTGGGCGTGTCCGGCGGCAGGATCCTCAGGACGCGCTGGACGGCCCCGAGGACGGCCCCGTCGGTGTCCGCCTCCACGGCCTCGGTCAGGGAGGCGAGCAGAGCATCCGCGGCGGCCGGCCGATCGGCGGCAGGCAGCACCGCGCGGACGAGCTCGTGCCGGGCGCCGGCGTCCAGCAGCTGCAGCTCGTAGCGCTGGCGGACGAAGGCGGCCGCCTGCTCCAGCGCCGCCGGGTCGACCTCGATGCCGTCGGCCGACAACCGCCGGGCGGCGGCAGCGATGCCCTCGGGCACCGAGACGGCGTTCAGCTGACCGAACTCGCGCAGCACACGCACGATGCCCAGGGCGGTACGACGCACGCCGTAGGGGTCGGACGTGCCGGTGGGGATGGAGCCGATCGCGTACATGCTGGTGAGCAGGTCGAACCGGTCGGCCAGCGAGAGCACCGCGCCGGGCACGCTCTGGGGTCCGGCCGCAGCGGCGGTGCGGGGCATCTCCATCTCGGCGATCGCCTGGGCGACGGCCTCGGTCTCACCGCCGCGCACGGCGTACTCGCGCGCCATCGTGCCGGCCAAGGAGGAGAGCTCGACGACCATCTGGGAGGCGAGGTCGAACTTGCCGAGCTCTGCTGCGCGGCGCACCGTGGCGACGTCCTCCTCGGGGAGGTCGTAGGACTCCAGCAGGACGTCGGCGAGCGCGGCGATCCGATTCACGCGGTCGTCGAAGGATCCCAGCCGGGTCTCGAAGGTCAGTGCGTCCAGGCGCGAGCGGAGCTCCTGCGGGGTGACCTCGAGGTCGGCTCGCCAGAAGAAGGCGGCGTCCTCGTAGCGGGCCCGGATGACCGACTCGTTGCCCGCGCGCACGGCCTCGCGGTCGCACGGGCCGTTGGCGACCGTGACAAAGCTGGGGAGCATCTCACCGGACTCGTCCACCACCGGGAGGTAGCGCTGGTGCTTGCGCATCACGGTGGTCAGGATGGGCGTCGGCAGCTCCAGGAAGCGCTCCTCGAAGGAGCCGAGGATGGGATGGGGGTCCTCCACGAGATCGGTGATCTCATCCACCAGGGCGGACTCGGCCTCCACGTCGACCCGACCGTCGATCTCGCGGGCGACGCCGACGGCCGCGTTGGCCACGACCTCACGCCGCTCGTCGCGATCGACGATGATGTTGTGGTTCGAGAGCACCCCGGCGTAGGCCTCGGCGCTGGTGATCTCCACCAGCTCCGTGGCGGCCTTGCGCAGGACGCGCGTGGTGCGGCCCGAGACGAGGGACGAGACGGCCACCGGCACGACGTCCTCGCCCAGCAGGACGACGAGCCAGCGGATCGGTCGGGAGTAGCTGAGCTCGGGATCGCCCCAGCGCATGTTGCGCTCGGAGCGCAGCGAGCGGACGGCCACGCCCACGAGGTCGGCGACGATCTGCGGCGAGGGGCGGCCGGTGACCTGCTTCTCCACGGTGACGTACTCGTTGCCGTCGATCTCGGCCTTCACGACGTCGTCGGGCTCGGCGCCGTTGCCGCGCAGGAACCCGGCGAGCGCCTTGGTGGGCTCACCGGCGTCGTCGTAGGCGGCGGCCACCTTGGGGCCGCGGACGGTCTTGGCGGAGTCGGCCTCCCCCGGGGCGACGTCGGCGATCGTCAGCACGATGCGGCGCGGCGTGGCGTGCACGGCGATGTCGCCGTGCTCCAGGGACGTCGCGGAGAGGTGCTCACGGACGGCGTCGGCCACCTGCTGCTCGGCGCGCAGGACGTCGGTGTGCGGCAGCTCCTCGACGCCGATCTCCACCAGCAGCGATCGTGTGTCCTCGACGGTGGGCAGGGCCTCGACCTCCGGCGCCACGAACGGCTCAGGCCGGCCGAGCGGGAAATTCAGCTCCTCGCGGCGGGCCACCCACAGCTCTGAGACGGCGCGCGTCAGCCTGCGCATCAGCCCGAAGGAGCGGGCCCGCTCGGTGGTGCTGATGGCGCCGCGGGCGTCGAGCACGTTGAAGGCATGGCTGCACTTGAGCACGTAGGAGTACGCCGGGACGGGCAGCTTCTCCTCGATCATCCGCTGCGCCTCGGCGGCGTAGGAGTCGAACAGCTGGCGGTTCAGCTCGACGTCGGCATCGTCGAGGTAGTACCGGCTCATCTCGTACTCGGACTGCAGGTAGACGTCGCCGTAGGTGACGGTGTCGTTGTACTGGATCTCGGTGAAGTGGGAGACGCCCTGCAGCGACATCACGATGCGCTCGAGGCCATAGGTGAGCTCCACGGCGACCGGGTCCAGCGGCAGGCCGCCGGCCTGCTGGAAGTAGGTGAACTGGGTGATCTCCATCCCGTCGAGCCAGACCTCCCAGCCCAGGCCCCACGCACCGAGCGCCGGGGAGGCCCAGTTGTCCTCCACGAAGCGGATGTCGTGCGCGCGGGTGTTGATGCCCAGTGCTTCCAGGCTCTCCAGGTAGATCTCCTGCGGGTTGCCCGGCGGGGGCTTGAGGATGACCTGGAACTGCGTGTGCGTCTGCAGCCGGTTGGGGTTCTCGCCGTAGCGGGCGTCGTCGGGCCGGACGCTGGGCTCGACGTAGGCGACGTTCCACGGCTCGGGGCCCAGGACCCGCAGGGCGGTGGACGGGTTGCCGGTACCGGCGCCGACCTCGGTGTTGAAGGGCTGACCGATGAGGGCGCCGCGCTCGGACCAGAACTTCTGGAGCCGCAGGATCACCTGCTGCATCGTGGGGACCGAGGGGGCGGGCGTCGTCGTCATGGCTCTTCACTCATCGAGGGCGGGGACCGTCCGAGCCTATCTGCGCCGCCGCCCCGCACCGAATCCGCCGTGCCGTGGAAGGCACGGCGGACTCGGCCAGGAAGGCCAGGCGTCACAGCTCGCAGCGCAGCTCCGGGTCCGGCATCTCCAGGTCGACGAGATAGTCGACGGCGGCCTCGGTGACGCACGGGCTGAGACCCGCCTGGAAGACGGTGTGCCGCTCCCCCTCGACCTCCAGGACGGTGCCGCCGAGCGAGTCGGCCAGGCTCTGGCCGGCCTCGAAAGGCGTGACCGGGTCGCCGGTGACGGAGATGACGAGCGACTCGGGGAGCTCCTCCACGTCCTGCGCGTAGGGGAACCCGAGGGTGGGCTCGCTCGGCCAGTCCTCGCAGGCGTCGCGGGTCACGCCCTCCACCGGACGTCCGGGATCCATGAACGGGCTGGCATCGAAGGTGTCCTGACGCAGCTGCTCCTCCTCCTCGGGGGTTCGGCGCTGCTCGTCGTTGCAGTTGATGGCGAGGTTCACCTCCGTCTGGTTGTTCCAGCTCCCGGACTCCGCGCGGGCGCCGAAGGTGTCGCCGAGCGCGATGAGCACGTCACCGCGCCCCTCGTCCTTCAGCTGCCTGATGCCGTCGATGATCGCGGGCCACTGCTCGGCGTAATACAGGCCGGAGGTGACGCCGCCGGTCGCCAGGTTGAACCCGAGGGTCCGACCGTCGCCGGCCGGCACCGGGTCGTCCACGAGCGGGCGGACGAGGTCCTGGAAGACCTCGGTCGCCTGCTCGGGGTCGTCACCGAGGGGGCAGTCCTCCTGCTCTGCGCAGTCGGCAGCCATCAGGTCGAAGGACCTCTGGAACCCCTCGTGCAGGTCCCGGCGTCGCTCCGCGGTGCCCTGGGTGGGGTCGACCGCACCGTCGAGCACCATCGCCCGGACGTTGTCGGGGAACATCTCGGCGTACACGGCGCCGAGGCGAGTGCCGTAGCTCTGTCCGGCGAAGGTCAGCTTCTCGTCCCCCAGGGCCTCGCGCAGCACGTCCATGTCCTGCGCGACGTTGCGCGTGCCGACGGCACCGAGCATCTCCTCCCCGCCGGAGTGCTCCGCGCAGCGGTCGCGCAGGGCCCGGACGTCCTCCTCGTCCCACTCACCGGCGGATCCGAGGAGGGTCACCTGGTTGTCGCCGGCGTCCTGCTCCTCGTCGGTGAAGCACTTGACGGCCGGCTCGGACGTCCCGACGCCGCGGGGGTCGAACCCGACGACGTCGAGCTGCTCCGCCACCCGGGTGTCCTTGAAGGCCACGGACGCCACGGCCGCCTGGGCCGTGCCGGGGCCGCCGGGCCCACCGGGGTTGAGGACGAGGGACCCGACCCGCTCGTCCGCGTCGCCCTTGGCGGGAAGGCGCATGAGTCCGATGTCGATCGTCTCGCCGTCGGGGTCGTCGTAGTCGAGCGGCACCTCCAGGGCAGCGCACTCGAACGGGTCGACGAACAGCTCCTTCTCGACGTCGGAGGGCTCCTTTCCCTCGCAGGACCCCCAGGAGAGCTCCTGGTCGTGGAAACGCTCCAGGGCATCGTCCTCGGACGAGCCGCCAGCGGTGCAGGCGGTCGCGGCCAGCAGGGCGGTCAGAGCCGCCGCGACGGTGACGGACCGACGGCGCGGGTGGCGATACGGGCGGTGGGCAGACATGATCCTCCTCGCTGGACGTCCCCCGAGTGGCGACGTCGACCCGGCTAGCCCACACCGTGCCGTTGCGGCATAGTCAAGTCGCAGACGCGGGACCCGGTCCGGGCGGCCCGCGAGGACCGGGGGCGAACATGGCGTGGAGCACGCGTGAGCTGGCCGAGCTGGCCGGAACGACGCTGCGGGCGGTGCGGCACTACCACGAGGTCGGGCTGCTCGAGGTGCCCGAGCGTCGCGTCAACGGCTACAAGACCTATGGCGTCCCGCACCTGCTGCGGTTGCTGTGGATCCGCTCCCTGGTGGATCTCGGGTTCAGCCTCTCGGAGATCGCCGATCTACCGGAGGACCCCGAGCACTCGACCGAGGAGCTGCGGCGCCTTGATGCCGAGCTGGCCGCCTCCATCGAGCGGCTGGAGCGGACCCGGGCGCGACTCGCCGAGGTGCTGGACGAGCCCTCGCGAGGCATCGACCACGACGAGCGCCTGTTCCCTCTCGCGGACCACGACCTCACCGACGCCGACCGCCACTTCCAGACGATCCTGGCGCGAGTGGTCAGTCCCGAGGTCCTGCAGACCTATGCCGAGCGGGTGCTGGCCATGCAGGACGACCCCGTCCTGGCCGAGCTCGACGCGCTGCCCGTCGATGCCGACGAGGCAGCCCGGGCCGCCCTTGCCGAGCGGCTCACCCCCTCCATGCGTCTGACGCGGGAGCAGGATCCGCTGCTGCAGGACCCGACGACGGGCTCGCCGGTGGGCAGGAGCGCGGCGACCCGGGCCCTCGACCTGGCGACCGAGCACCTGTACAACCGGGCCCAAGTCGACGTCGTCGCGCGAGCCATCATGCTCGCCGGGCCCCCGCGACGCGAGGCCCGCTGACGTGTCCTACTTCTTGACCAGACCACGCAGGAGCAGCAGCCACACCTGGCCGTCCACCGTCTGGTAGGAGTCGCACTCCCACGTGTACCAGCCGACCGGGCCGTCACTGGTCTCCTGGCGCACGGTGTCGACGTAGTAGCGGCCTTGTCGGTCACAGGCCAGCGGAGTCTGGTAGAAGCCCTGCCGGAACGTTCCGGTCTCGCACACCACGCCCGGCTTGTACTCACCCTCACACTGCGGGGCCGCGGACGCCGAGGACGTGAGTCCCTGACCGAGAATGAGCATGCTCGCCATCATCACGACGGCGAGCACGGAACGGAGCATCTTCATGGGAATCCCCCCGGGGATCGACTGGAGTGACCTTCCGTCGACCGTAACGCCATCGAGAGGTACTGGCCAGGCGACCGCCCTTCCGTTCGTTCGCCACGTGGAGACTTGCCAGGCGGCCAAGGGACCACCGTGCTCCCACCAGAACCAGGCCAGCTCGCCCGGATGCCATCGGCTCGACCAGCTCCACGCACGGCTCGCCAGCTCCCGCATCTGCACGAGCTGACCGGGATCGGTCCCCTCGCGCTGCTCGTACATCGCTGTCAGCCCCGCCCCACGGACAGGGCGTGACCGTGCTCAGCCATGGCTGGTGTTCACTCGACCGGCCTGATGGCCGTATAGAGGTGCATGTCTCGACGCTGACCCGCGATCACCCGGTGACTGCGCAGCAGGCCTTCGTGGGCGTAACCGGCCCGTTCGGCGGTCCGGATCGACCTGACGTTCCAGGGCTCGATGTACAGCGCGATCCTGAACAAGCCCGGCAGCGTCCACCCGAACACGGTGAGCGCCGAGAGGGCGTCGGCAGCCAGCCACCGTCCACGGGCCGAAGGGATGATCGAGCAGCCCGCAGTGCCCCGCCCCTCGTCGAGCTCCTCGAGCCAGAGCCCGCAGTGCCCCACGGCCTCCTCGGTCGCTGCCTCCACGATCGTGAAGGAGAACCCGGCTCGCTCGGCGTGACGGCCCTGCTGTCGTTCCACCCAGGCCAGGGCGTCGACCTCGCTGGCATCGGCCGGGAGCGAGCTGACGTGTGGCACGTAGGGGTCGCTCGACAGCTCCCGGGCCATCCCCGCGTCGCGCTCTGCGACCGCCCGGAGCTCGACCCTGCCGTGCGCCGGTGGCGTCCTCGGCCACGGCGGGAGCGGGGACGAGGTCATGGCTCTATGATGGACTCAGCGCTGCGAGACGGCACCGTGTCCTCACGGCTGGGATGGGCCGAGATCACCGGGCCGCGGCTTCCCTCCGGTGCGGCAGCCAAAGCGCGATGACGGCGAACAGCAGTGAGGCCACCCAGACGTAGGCAGCGGGACCGACCTCGACCGGGGCCTCGTCGAGGTTCTCGTTGAGATAGGTCGTGCGTGCCGTCAGCGCGACCAGTCCGAGCGGGACCGCCGCTGTGGCCACGATCGCGCCGGCGATGCCGGCTCTGGGCAGCCACGTACGCAGGATGACGCCGAACCAGATGAGGGGATTAGCCCACCACGCCGCCCACCAGCCGACGGGCCACCAGAAGTAGAGGGCTCCCAGGAAGAAGGCCTGTGCACCGAGGTTGGTCGACGGGCCGTCCGGCGCGAGGGTCTCGTAGGCCGGCAGCACGAGCCCGACGACGAAGAGCAGGGCCGAGATCGCGAAGAGCACCACGGCGGGCACGGTGTAGCGCCGCAACCCGGACGGCTGCACACCTCGAAGCGCCTTACGCACCAACGGACGTGGCCACCCGGACCGGAGGAGCTGATGCTCGATCTCCAGGTCGGGGGTGCCCTGTGCCCGCAGCCGGCGAACGTGGCTCACGGCCTGGTCGATCGGCGGGCGATGTTGCGGTGGATGGTTCACGTGGGCACTTCAGCTCCTGACCTCGGGTCGTCAGTGAGCCTAGTGGACGCATGACCATCGAGCGCCCGTTCGCCTGCACGACGGAGATTCCAGATCTTCCAGTGCCCGAGGCTCATTCTCTGAATCTGCACTGCTGTCGGTGCGCGGTGAACATCGCACCCGGATCGCTGGGGCATCCCAAGCGCCACCACGGCCCTGAGGGCGGTCGCACCTAGGGTCGAGGAATGAACCACACCGACCCCGAGGTCGACGACTACCTCACTCGCTACGCCGCCACCCTCACGGCCTTCGATGCCGAGGCCGCCGCCGACCTGTGGGCCACACCCGGCATGATCATCGACGACAGCTTCGCCGGCGTTCTCGACGACCGCGAGTCCATGGCCCAAGGCCTCGAGCAGTCCTATCCCCTGTACCGCGAGCTCGGCCTCGCGTCGGTCAGCCACGAATGCCTCGACATCCAGCAGCTCACCGACGCGATCAAGCTCATCGAGGTCCGTTGGCTCTTCCACGACACCGACGGCGAAGAGCTCACCGACAGCAACGCCTACTACATCGTCCGACGCGACGACGACGGCCTCCAGGCCTGCGTCTGCATCCAGACCGACGACGCCGAGAAGCTCCAAGCCCTCGCCACCGAACGCGGCATCGACCTGGCCACGTTCACCAACGACTGAGCGAAGGAACAGCACTACGAGATGGTGCCGACCAGTGCTGCCGTGGTAGCCGCGGCCACCAGGCATAGGAACAAGGGCACTCGGAGCCAGAGGAGAGCCAGGACGAGGAGCACGCCGGCGAAGCGTGCATCGATGACCAGGCTCTGACCGTCCCCGAACGTGCTCGCCACGACCAGTGAAGTGAGCGGCGCCGGGGTGAGAAGCTCGATCACCCGGTTGGCTGGCTCCGGCGGGGTGGCGCCGCCGGCCAGCAGCGGGCGATGCAGGCGCGCACGGCAGGATGGCGCCGTACCGGCTCGAGCGCTGACCCTGGGTCACGTGTCCGCGGACGGAGTCCACTGCACGATCGTGCGCCTCACGGTGCCGACGATCACCTGCGTGGCGCGTGAGACGGGAGCGCCGCGTCTCGTCACCAGCGCGATCGTCTCCTGGAACGGCTCCTCGAACGGATAGGTGTCGACCCCGTCCGGCACGGCTGCGCTGCGGACGATCGACGCGCTCACGATCGTCGCGCCCGCACCGGCGGCGACCAGCGAGAGCGCGGCTCTCGCGTGCTCGACCTCGATCTCCGGCTCAACCCTGAGGCCGGCTGCGTGCGCCCTGTCCATGAGTTGTCTCCGCGTCGGATCGTCCCACCCGCTCGTGGCGTCGTAGAGGATCGTGCCTCGCTCGATGAGGTGCTGCAGGGATGCCCGCCCACCGGGAGGGGGCGTGCCGCGCGTCGCCAACAGCACGTTGTCGACCATGAGGGGTTCGATGTCGAGGCCTGCGTCGGTGACCGGCAGCACGACCAACCCCGCCTCGAGCTCGCCGGCAGAAACGGCCTTGGCGACCGCGTGCGAGTTCAGCCCGACCATCCGGACGCGCACGCCGGGATGAGCTTGGCGGAAGTCATGGACCAGGTTCGACAGGCCGTAGTACTCGGCGTTCCGCAGCACGCCGAACGTCGCGACGCCCCCCTCGAGCGAGTTGAGCGAGCGCATCGCCGACGCTGCGTCGTCGGCGGCACCCAGAGTTTTCCTGGCATGCGAGAGCAGCTCGGAGGCCGCGGCGGTCGGGACAAGCCGACGGGGGCCTCCTCGCACGAACAATTGCGCCGCGATCTCGGTTTCGAGCCGAACGACGAGCTCCGAGATCGACGCTTGCGAGATGCCCAACTTGTCCGCCGCCGCGGTGAAGGTCCCGAGCTCCATCGCGGTCACGAAGGCTCGAAGCTGCGCCAATGTCACAGGTAAACCCTATGCTAAAAGCCCTGAAAACCCCGATTGTGTTATGAGACGGGGTCTCATACCGTCATTGACCAACCACCGAACCCGCCGAGACCCCGGAGCATCCATGGCACGCCCAACCGCGCCCGCGGTTCCGCACGCCCGTGAACGCGTGCTGGTCGTCGGAGCGCTGTCGGTGATCGCCGTTCTTCGGTGCGGACATGCTCGGCTGGCTCGTGGACGCTGGGTCGCCGAGCATTGTCGTGACCTACCTGCTCGTGTGCGTCGTGTTCGTCATCCTGCGGCGGCGAGAGCCAGGCATGCACCGGCCCTTCGTCGCCGGCGGTTCGGGCGCGCGCGGCACTGCCCTCGGCGTCGCAGGCGTCGTCCTGTGCGCGGGGCTGCTGAGCCTGTACATCCCGGGCATGCCCGCATCGATCAGTCCGGCGTCGTACATCCTGTTCGTCGCATGGTGGGTGCTGGGCGCCGTGTTCCTGCTTCGGATCCCGCGGGGGATCGCGCCGGGACAGGATGCCGAGGATGACCTGCACCGCGCGCTCGAGGAGAGAAACGCGCGCGGCCGGCGTTGATCGCGTGGGAAGCGTCGAGGGACAGCGATGATGACCGTCACCCACGAGATGCAGTTGGCCCGCGAGACCGCCGGTCGCATCGTCGTCATGCCAGGGGCAGAGCTGGTCGTGGAGAAAGGTTCGACCGCTCTGGTGCTTGGCCACCCCAAGCACCCGCCCCTCTTTTGAGCAGCGTCATCTCGACCGAGTGGCGGGACGACCCGCCCCCAACCCTTCCGGGTGGGCTTCGTCTGCTGCCCTTCATACAACAACGAGTACAACAACGATTGGAACCAAGAATGCGCTTTTCACCGGACATCCTCGCCGAGCTCGAGGGCTCCTTCCACCACCTCAAGCCCGGCTCCGACACTCCGTCCGCGCAGCGCGATCCGCAGGTCATCGAGACTGTGACCACCATGCTCAGCGATATTCAGAAGCGAGGCATGGACGCGGTCCTCGACTACGCCAAGCAGCTCGACGGCTGGGAGGGAAGCGAGATCGAGTTGACGCCGAAGGAGATTGCTGAGAGCGGCTCGCGCCTTCCCGACGACCTACGCCAGGCCATCGAGCTCGGCGCCGAGCGGACCGCGATCTTCGCCTCCGAGACACGTTCCCACCTGACGGACTTCGAGACTGAGATCCTGCCGGGCATGGTCACAGGGGTGAAGTACGTGCCCGTGTCGCGGGTGGGTGCCTATCTGCCCGCTGGTCAATTCCCGCTCACGGCAAGCGCGTTCATGACTGTGAACGTCGCGAAGGCTGCAGGCGTGCCGACGGTCATCAGCTGCACTCCCCCGCAACCCGGCGGAGGGGCCAACGATGCAGTCGTCTACGCCGCTCATGTCTCGGGTGTGGACCGAGTATTCGTGCTCGGTGGTGTGCAGGCTCTGGCCGCCATGGCCTTTGGGCTCCTCGAGGATGCCCCGGTGGACATGCTGGTAGGCGCGGGCAACGCGTACGTGGCCGAGGCGAAGCGACAGCTCTTCGGTCGCGCGGCCATCGACCTTCTCGCAGGCCCCTCCGAGGTGGCTGTCATCGCCGACGAGACCGCCGACCCCGAGATCGTCGCTGCCGATCTGCTCGGCCAGGCAGAGCACGGCAAAGACTCTCCTGCGGCACTCATCACCACTTCGGAGGCCTTGGGTCAGCAAGTGCTCGATGCGGTGGAGCGCCAGCTGGCCGAACTCTCGACGTCGAACATCTGCGGGCCGGCCTGGCGCGACTACGGCAGTGTGACGGTCGCTCGCGACAAGGAGAGCGCTGCCAAGCTCATGGACGACTTGGCCCCCGAGCACCTGGAGATCATCACCTCCGAGGACGGCTGGTACCACGCGAACCTGACGAACTACGGCTCTCTGTTCATCGGCCCGTGGAGCACGGTTGCCTACTCAGACAAGGGCATGGCCGGCACGAACCACGTGCTTCCGACCGCGGGCGGTGCAAAGCACAGCGCGGGCCTCAGCGTGTCGCGCTTCGTCAAACCGCTGACCTACCAGAAGGTCACCCGCGAGGCGACGCCCGAGTTGGCTCACGCGGTGCAGATCATCTCCGACTCCGAGGGAATGGCCGCACACAGCGCCACTGCCACCATGCGACTCGAGCGGATCGCGGAGTGATCGGGCGGTGAGAGCACACAGGCATCGGGTAGCCACCCACCTGTCGAGGAATCGCCGATCGGTCGAAGAGGTCGCAGCGCTTGCCAAACGCGACCGTTTCGGCGAGAACAGTCGAGTGCTCACGTAGATCGTCGAGCGGATCGACGGTTAGGCCGCCGCGGTCGAGACCCGGATCGGCCATGTCACGGCACCGGATTCGCTCGATGCGCACGGTCTCACCATGACCAAGGAGGCGCTCGCGGTTGGCCCGGAGGAGTGGAAGGCCGAGATCCCGCAGGTCCCGGAGTGGTCCGAGAAGTTCGGCGACGATCTGCCGGCGTCCTCCTACGTCGACGGGCCTCCGCGTCGTGCGGCCCCGCCGAACTTGCGCAGGACGTTGTCGGTGATCGCGGTGACGTAGTGGTCGCGGACACGAAGTCCGTTCACCCACTCGCAGGTTCCTGCAGTGAACACCTCGCCTGCGCCGCGCTGGAAGGAGACGATCATTCCCGCCCCGCGGGCGAAGCGGCGGCGGTTCTGTTCGGTGTAGTCCTCTCCTGCGATGCTGGCGCGGTATCGAGCATCCCCGTCGCCGAGCATGAAGTAGCTCTCGTCGACGTCCCGGCCGTCTTCGGCGGCCGTCGACCAGTTCATCGCAATGATCTGCAGGTTCTCAGGTGCTCCGTCGGTTCCGCTTGGGTAAGGGAGACCGTCTCGGAACACATAATCGAGGCCGTCGACTTCGTAGGAGAAGACGGCGGCTTCGTCGCCGACGGTGTCGGCATAGCCGAGGCCGGTGCTATCGAGCGACCAATGTTCAGGCCGGAAGATCGTGTAGCCCCGCGATGAGCGTGGCGCGAAGGCGCCGAAGCCCGCGTACATACCGCGCAATGCGTTGACCCCGAAGGTTGTGGCGCCGGGGTTTCCGACAGCAGGCTCCTCCCAGGCACCGGTCAGCAAGTGTTGCGCCTCGGTACCTGCCACCGGATCCTGGGTGGTGGCGTCGTACTTGTAGGCAACCTGCTGCCCCTGTTCCAGGTCGAGTCGGATCTGCCACATGAAGTTGCCGGCGAAACGGGCCACGTGCCCGCCTGCGGCGACATAGTCGTCGACGTGGCTCCGCATCTGCGTCGTCCAGTATTCGTCGTGACCTGAGAACACTGCGCATCGATAGGGCGAAAGAGCCTCGGCCTCTGCATGGAGATCTTCCTGGACAAGGAGGTCGACTTCGTGGCCTTGTGCCTCCGCCCAGCGGAAGAAATGGCGTTCGTAGGTCGCCCACCCCGAAGCGGCGTAGTACTTGGCGTAACCGTTGAGGTAGGCCCACTCCACGAACTCGTAGCGAGGCGGCTGGGGTCTGCTGGGTCGGGCAGGGCTGACCATGCGAGGAGCACCATCGGGCAACCAGACCTGTCCGCGGGCCCATGGACGCTGGGTGGACAGGATGGGGGATCGCCCGCGGGCAGTGTCGGGGGTCAAGCCGAAATAGTGACTTGCTCCGCCCCAGTCGTTGTACGCAGACCAGGTGCATGTGGCCAGTACCTGCACGATCGCCTTGGTGCCGGCGGCTGGACTGCGAACGATGAAGAAGTGGTGGCCCAGCGGCCGTGCGCCCTTCGGCGCGCGAGAGTCGCGCATCTCGACCAGGTACGGCCCCGGCTCCAGATCCTCCGGGACGGTCCACGAGTCCGTGACGGTCCAGCCGCAGCCAGCCTCGTATGCATTCGCAGCGACAGGCTGGAAACTGACCGGAGTGTGGCGACTCTGGTGAACCGTCGTTTCCTGGAACCCATCTCGGTAGATCCGTAGGTCCAGCTCCGAAACGGTGGAGGAGATGAACAGATCCACCGTCTCACCGTGCAGGTACGATCGCTTGTCCGAATAGCACCACGCTGCGGGATGGCCGTCCTCCCGAGGGATCTCGACCCAGACTCGTTGGGCGCCGGGCGGTAGTCCGGACACGCTCTCGGGGGTGATGTCACCGCCGGGGCGCGACCCGGTCGCGGGGGACGTGGTCATGTGAGTCTCTTCCTGTTGTCGTCCGGGCCAGGATGCGCGGTCGAGGATGCGTCTCGAACGGCGGGAGGGCCTGTGGGTGGCGTGGCCTCTCGGCGTGGATACGGCGCACCCGCCTTCACTTGGCCCGCCGCCGCGCCAGCTGTTGCGACCACAGGGTGGAGTCTGGGTCTTCCTCGGGTGCCGGCGACGAGATGAGGGATCCGACGATGAGCGCGAGGGCACCGACGATGAACGCCGCGTAGACCGGGGTGATGCCGAAGAACCCGACTGCGGGATCGCCTCGCAGCAGCCACGAGGCTGCCGCGACGGCAACGGTGGCGCCGCCGCCCAGGACGATCGCCGACCATGCGCCGGTGGCGGTCGCGCGTCGCGAGGCCCATGCAGCGACGGCGACGACGAACAGGCCTCCGGTGGCAAGGGCGTTGCCGAGCACGAACAGTTGGCCGAGGTCGGTGATGGTGAACGCCATCGCCAGTCCGACGGCGCAGACCACCACGGTGCACACCCGACCGGCGCGGACGAGCTTGACCTCGTCGACGACTCCCATTCGCTTCTGGTAGATGTCGCGGACGAAGTTGGCAGTGGCGTCGAGGACCATCGAGTCCAGCACCGACATGATCGAGCCGACCAGCGACACCGCGAACAGAGCGCCTGCCCACGTTGGCATCTCCTGCAGGTACAGGTGTGGCAGCGCCTGGGCGGGGTCCACGTTGCCAGGCACCACATCGCGGGCCAGCACGCCGATCAGGATCGGCAGCACCAGACTGAAAAAGGACAGGATGGTGCCGATGGTCATGCCCCGGTAGGCGGTGTCTTCGTCCTTGGCGGCATAGGTGCGTTGCCACATCGGCTGGTAGATGAAGTAGTAGGGGCCCGATGCGGCCACCAGTCCGAAGAACACCCCCCAGCCGGTCGCCGATATCGACCATGTGTCTGGCACGGACGGAGCGGTGATCGGGGCGGTGCCGACTTGCGCGAACAGCAGCACCAGCAGCACGACCGGGCCGAGGGTCTGCAGCACGGTCTGCAGCCCGTCGGTGACGATCACCGAGCGCATCCCACCCATCAGGCAGTAGACGACGGTGACCACCGTGGATACGACCATCGACAATTCCAGCGGCCAGCCGATCACGACCGACATCACCCCGCCCATGGCGAGGATTTGCATGCCAGTCAGAATGATCGAGCGGCTCATCGTGAAGATCGCGGATGGCACGCGGACCCGTTCACCGAACCGAAGTGCGAAGAAGTCGGGCAGTGTGAACTGCCGGATCCGGTTGATGTAGCGGACGAACAGCAGTGCCCAGATCATGATGAAGAAGTACGCAGACAGAAACGGCACCGCGGCTGACAGCCCGGTTTCGTAGGCGCCCGCGGTGACAGCGATCAGTGTGCCGCCGCCGATGTTGGTGCCGACGACGGTGCCGACCAGCGGCCAAAATGACACGTTGCGTCCGGCTACCGAGAAATCCTCCTGTGTGGAGATGTCTCGCTTGTGGTAGAGCCCGAGTGCGAGTACGAGGACGAAGTAGGCGACGAATGCCACCACGATGATGACAGAGTTCTCCATGATGAATTCCTTCTGCGCGTGGTTGGGAGGGGAGAAGCGAGACGACTCCCGGACAAGGAGGAGCCGTCTTGGGCGGTCTCGGGGCTAAGCCGTCACGGCGTCGTGCTCGGTCAGCCGGTCCGACACCTCCGTGGCGGCGCTTGCCAACGCCTCCTTCAGTTGCGTGGTCTCGCGCTGCACCCGCGCCAGCGGCCCGACTGCGCTCAGCGCGGCCACCACGGTGGTGTGCCCGGCCCACACCGGCACCGACACAGCACCCACATCGGGGTCCATCTCGCCGACGCTGACTGCAACGCCGGCGTCCCGGACTCTCGCGAACTCGGCGACAAGCAGGTCCAGATCGGTGATGGTGTGATCGGTGTAGCGAGCCAAGGTCCGGCCACCGAACAGCCTGCGCTGCTCGCGTTCACTTCGCCAGGCGAACAGCACCTTGGCGCCTGCGCCAGTATGTCCGGGCACCCTCGACCCGGCGCGGGTGGAGTATCGAATCGGTGAGGGTCCTTCCACGGCGGCCACGCAGTGTGCCTCGTCTCCGTCGGGCACGGTGAACAGCACCGTCTCCCCGCACCGCATCGCCAGTTCGTGCAGGGTCGGACGCACCATCGGAACCATCGGGTTGTCCCTCGCTGCGAGCTGCCCGAGGTGGTACACCGCAGGTCCGAGACGGTAGGCGTGGGTGCGGGAGTCGACCAGCAGGAAGCCGCGCCGCGTCAGGGTCGTCAAGATCCGGTGCGTGACCGACTTGTCCCAACCAAGCTGCCGGGACAGATCCCTGGCCCGCCACTGTGGATGCGCACTGTCGAAAGTCGTCAACAGCTGCAAGGCGCGGTCCACGGTCCGCAAGGGGGCGCCGTCGCCCAGCGGGGGTTGGACGTCTGGTTCCTTCTTGGAAGTCACGCCCACGGGGAACTCCAGCCCTGCCACACGGTCTTGGGCTGCCTGCCTTCGTGCCGCGCCCCGGTGCCAATCTCGGTGTCGAGGCCGGACTGACGGCGCCCGCCGTAGGGAACTCCTGGATGAAGCCGATGCACCGCGTTGACCCAGACGATGTCGGCGTCAAGCTGCTGTACCGCAAACCGCCGGCGCGATGTTATTCCGATGTGGTGACCATGTGAGCTCAAAGCAGACATCTCTCTATGCGCAACGCTGGATCTATTTCCGATCCTGCAATGATCGTGCGTCTTCGGCAGATGTCAATAGGCAGGGCCCCATTCGACTCCGGCCCAAGGCATTCGCCCCCGGCAACGTCGCTGGCGATCTCGGGCAGCCTGGAACGTCGATGAAGACTCCAGGAGGCCGTTGGGGCGATCCCTCCATCTCTTGCTACGGCGGGGATCCATCGGCTGCGTGGGTCACCGAAACTGCCGCATCGCTAGGTCGAGTGAGACCTGCCCGGGTCTTTCGACCGTCAAGTGCCGCTTGCCATCTGCCTTGCACAGCGACAGACAAGACGCTCTGTCGGTGCGCGGTGACGATTGCACAGAATCACCGGGCGAGATTGCACCGATCGCCGTCGCTGCGTAGGGGTGTCTGATCTTCACGGTGGATCGGCAGCGGGACTCCCGCGCGGGGCCTTGGCTTGAGTCTCAGGCTGCTTGAGGCTTCATGATGACGAGGTGCCACGTTCTCACCGGATGTCGATCGGAGCGTTCGCCCACAGCTGTGGGCTGACGGTCAGCGCGGTTCGCTTCTACGCCGACGCCGGACTCCTGCCACCCGTGGAGGTCGATCCCACGTCGGGCTACCGCTACTACTGCGACGACCAGGTGGGCCAAGGCGTCACCATTCGCCGGCTGCGCGAGATCGACATGCCCCTGGCTGCCATCAGCGAGCTCCTGAGCCGTGACCCGTCACAGGCTGCCACGCTGATCGACGCCCACATCGACGCCGCCATCAGAAGCGTCGACGAGGCTCGGCTGACTGCCGCCGCCGTCAAGGAATCGCTGACATCCTCACCGCGCGCACGGATCGCGACCGTGCACGGACCCTCCATGGCCGCCGCGATCGAGCAGGTGCTGACGGCAACCGCTTCACCCGGGGATCCACCGATCTTGAGAGGGCTGCGCCTCGAGGCCGAGGAGGAGACGGTGACGCTCACCGCGACCGACCGCTACCGCCTCTCCACCCGGACCCTCGTCCCGGTGGCGCTCTACGGCCAGACGTGGCGAGGGACCCTGCACAGCGACGACCTGCGCGGCGTCCTGCAGGAAGCACGGCGCAGCACCGCAGTGCACCTCGAGACCACTACACACGATGCCTGGCTCACGCTGCCGGACCACACCTCCCGGCACTGCCGGCTCCTCCCTGGCGACTACCCCGACCACCGCCTGCTGCTCTCGGCCCTCGATCCGGTCACCACCAGGGCGACCATCCGACGCGACGCCCTCCTGGAGGTCCTCGAGCAGCAGTCCAACCACACGGTCGTCCGGTTGCAGGTCGACCACACCGGCATCCTGGTCTCCAGTGATGACGGCTCTGACATCACCCTCACGAGCGCTGTCGACGGACCCGCACTCACGGTGGTGTTCGCGCTGACCACGCTCTACCCGGCCATCAGCAGCGCCCTCGGCCCAGACATCATGCTCGACCTCCGCAGCGCCGAGCTCCCCGCAACCATCAGGTCAGCGGACGCCGGGGACCTGACCACCCTCGCCATGCCCGTCGATCCGGACCACTCCAGCAGAGGAACGCCATGACCACTCCCGACCCCACCATGAAAGCCATCACCGAAGCAGTCGCGGCAGGGCGCGAGGGCCAGATCGACTCAGCACGACAGCGGCTCCTCTCACTGTGGGGCGATGTCGGAGTCACCGGGGATCCGCTACACCGATGCACCCTTGCTCACTTTCTGGCCGACCTCCACGACGATCCCGCCGCCGCCCTTGCATGGGACATCCGCGCCTACGACGCCGCCGAAGCCGTCACCGACCACCGCGTCCAGGAACACCACGCCAGCCTGCACATCGCCGGCTTCTACCCGTCGCTCCATCTCAACCTCGCCGACGGCTACCGCAGACTCGGCGCGTTCGACCTCGCCAGCGAGCACATCACCGCCGCCAAGGGACACGCAGGAGCACTCGCAGCTGACGAGTACGGCGATCTCATCCGCACCGCGATCACCGAGGTCGAGACAGCGATCAACCAGCACGACACCGCCCCGCGCAGCAACGCCTGGGGACCAGCGAGATAGATCGCCTGGTGGATCTGCGTCAAAGCGCAGCGAACGACAACACGACAGCTCAGTAGAACTCGCCGGCGGCGGCGCCGGGGGCCTCGGCGTCGCGGGCCATAGGGGTGAAGCGGGAGTAGTGGCCCTGGAAGCTGACGGCGACGCGGTTGACGGGGCCGGAGCGGTTCTTGGCCAGGATGATGTCGGCCTCGCCGGGGCGCTCGGACTCACCGGCGCTGTGCGCGTCGGGGCGGTTGAGCAGCATGACCATGTCGGCGTCCTGCTCGATCGATCCCGACTCGCGCAGGTCCGAGAGCTGGGGCGTCTTGTCCGTGCGCTGCTCGGAGCCTCGGTTCAGCTGGCTGATGGCGATCACGGGGACGTCGAGCTCCTTGGCCAGGAGCTTGATGGCGCGGCTGAACTCCGAGACCTCCACCTGGCGGTTCTCGACCTTCTTGCCCGAGGTCATCAGCTGCAGGTAGTCCAGCACCACGAGCTCCAGGCCGTGCTGCTTCTTGATCCGTCGCGCCTTGGAGCGGATCTCGGGCATCGTCATGTTGGGCGAGTCGTCGATCGTGATCGGGGCGGCGTTGACGCGGGGCATCGCCCGCGTGATGGCGTCCCAGTCGGCGTTGGTCATGCCGCCGCCGCGCATGTGGTGGATGGCGACACGGGCCTCGGCCGAGAGCAGACGCATGGCGATCTCGGCGCCCGTCATCTCCAGGCTGAAGATGGCCGACGGCTTGCCCTGGGCGATCGAGGCGGCGCGGACGAAGTCCAGGCCGAGCGTGGACTTGCCGACGCCGGGTCGGGCGGCGACGACGATCATCTGACCGCCCCGGAAGCCGGTGGTCAGACGATCCAGGTCCGGGAAACCGGACCCCACGCCGGCCATCTCGCCGTCGCGGTTCTGGATGTCGTCGATCTCCTGGATGGCGTCGGGGATGAGCGCGGAGACGGCCCGGAAGTCGTCCACGGCGGCAGAGCCGTCCACCTCCAGGACCTCGGCCTGGGCCCGGTCGACCAGCTCGGCGATCTCGCCCGTCTCCGCCCAGCCGAGCCCGGCGATCTTCTGCCCGACTTCGATGAGCCGGCGCAGCACGGCCTTCTCCCGGACGATCTCGGCGTAGAAGTCGGCGTTGGAGGCGATCGGCACGCCGGCCACGAGGGTGTGCAGGTAGGGGGCCCCACCGACGCGGGTCAGCTCACCGCGACGCTGCAGCTCCGCGGCGACCGTGATGGCGTCGGCCGGCTCCCCGCGTCCCGCGAGCGAGGTGATGGTCTCGAAGACCAGCTCGTGCGCCGGGCGGTAGAAGTCGCGGCCATCGAGGACGTCGCCGGCGACGTCGATGGCCTGCTTGCTCACGAGCATGGCCCCGAGGACGCTCTGCTCGGCGTCGATGGACTGCGGTGGGACCCGTGCTGCCGAGGCCTGATCGTCGCTCGGCTCCGGTGCTGGCTCGTACAGGTCCGCCACACTCACTGGGCCTGCTCTCCTCTCCATGGACTTCACGCTACGGGCGCGGACCGACAACGTCGGGCACGCCATTCGGCGCCGCGCCGACGCGTCACACTAGAGCCGTGCGAGCGCTGAGGGAAGTCCTGTCCCCACACCCCCTGGGGACAACATCATCCAGGGTGTGGAAAACGCCGACGGGACTGTGCACAGTCCGTGGACAGCACTGTGGACGACCAAGAAAGTTGTCCCCCCTCATGCCCTCTGACCTGCGAAGACGTCCGTGCACCGGTGTGGAGCCACAGTGAATCTTCTGGCTGTTCGACCCACACCGCGGACTGATCGACATGTCGACTCCGGCCTCTTAGCACACCGTCATCCACAGGATGAGGGTTTTCGATGAGCCTGTTCTCCCCCGTGGATCGCCAGATCGCGGCCGTCGCGCTGCCGGCCTTCGTGGCCCTGGTGGCCGAGCCCGCCATGCTCCTGGCCGACACCGCCATCGTCGGCCGGCTGGGCACCACCCCACTCGCCGGCCTGGCGGTGGCCTCGACGATCCTGCTGACCGTCGTCGGCCTGTGCGTTTTCCTGGCGTACGGCACGACGGCCGGCGTGGGTCGTCTGCACGGCGCCGGTCGCGAGGACGAGGCCTACCTCGATGCGATGGGGGGTGTCTGGCTCGCGGCGGCGCTCGGGGCGGTGCTCGCCGTCGGCCTGGCGGTCGGGGCGAGGCCGATCGTCGAGGTCATTGCCGACTCGCCCGACGTCGCCGACCAGGCCACCACGTACCTGCGTCTCAGTGCGGCCGCCGTGCCCGCCATGCTCATCATGCTCGCGGCCACCGGTGCCCTGCGCGGAGTGCTCGACCTGCGCACACCCCTCGTGGTCTCGATCGTCGCCAACGTCCTCAACGCAGCCCTGAGCACCTGGCTCGTGCACGGTCTCGACCAGGGCATCGCCGGGGCCGCGCTCGGCACCGTCGTGGCCCAGTGGGTGGCGGCCGTGTGGCTGGTCCTCGTCCTCGTGCGCGGCGCGCGACGTGCCGGAGCCGGGTCGACGCCCCGGGTGCTGAGGGTCCTGCGAGCCGCGCGTGCCGGGCTGCCGTTGCTGGCCCGGACGGCCACCCTGCGCACGGCCCTGCTGCTCGCGACCACCTTGGCCGCCCAGCTGGGCGACGCTCCCCTGGCCGCGCACCAGGTGGCCACGACCCTGGTGTCCTTCCTCGCCTTCGCCATGGACGCCATCGCGATCGCCGGGCAGACCCTGACCGGCCGGACCCTGGGAGCCGGGGACGCTGCCGGCACCCGAGCCCTCACCCGCCGGATGATCGGCTGGGGCATCGGGTCCGGGGTCGTCGCGGGGGCGCTCCTCGCTGCCCTGGCGCCCTTCCTCGGGCCCTGGTTCACGCCCGATGTCGCCGTGCACGAGGCACTGGTGCCCGCACTGCTCGTCGTCGCCCTGGTGCAACCGGTCTCCGGGGTCGTCTTCGTCCTCGACGGCGTGCTCATCGGTGCCGGTGACGGGGTCTTCCTGGCGTGGGCCGGAGTCCTGGTGCTGCTCGCCTACGTGCCGCTCGCGATCGGTGCCGAGGCCCTGGGCACCGGGCTCGTCGGCCTCTGGGCCGCCTACGCCGGCTTCCAGCTGGCCCGCCTGGCCACGCTCTGGTGGCGCCAGCGCGGTGACACCTGGCTCGTCCTCGGCGCCTGACGGTCAGCGATGACCCCTCGGCAAACCCTCACATCCCGCGGGAAGTATCCGTGGGGAAGTGTCAGCTCACCGAGGGACCGTGGTAAACCGACATCCGGGGGGTCGGTCAGCGGTGGCGCCAGTAGCCGGTGAGGTCGAGGCAGTCGCGGGGGACGGCGTGCTCGGTCTTGAGGTACTGGCGGATGGGGCGCAGCATCGAGGACTCCCCCGAGACCCAGGCGAAGACCTCACCGCCCCACCACTCCGCGGCCATGACCGCGCGGGGCAGGAGGTCGGTGGAGCCGGGAGCGGCGCCGTCGCGGTGCAACCAGGTGAGGTCGACGTCCGCGCGGGTCTGCAGGTCCTGCTCGTGATCGGCGTCGGCGACCTCCACGAACACCTGGGCACGGTGCTCGGGCCCGAGCTCCTCCAGCAACCGTCCGATGGCGGGCAGGGCCGTCTCGTCCCCCGCCACGAGCAGCCAGTCGACCCCGTGCGGCAAGGACGCCGTGATCGTCGGGCCGACGATCCAGGCCGGGTCCCCGGGTCGCACGGCGCCCACCCACGAGGCGGCATGGCCACCGGGGTGGTGCACGAAGTCCAGGTCCAGCTCGCCCGCGATCGGGTCCCAGCGGCGCGGGGTGTAGTCACGATGGATCGCCCGCACGCCACCGGCCGTCCAGTCGAGCCGGTCGGGCTCCTGCACCGGCAGGACGGGGCGATCATGGCCGGGCGAGGGCAGCAGGACCTTGACGTGGTCGTCGAAGCCCGGCGTGCTGAACGCCGGCACGGCCACGCCGTCGACCTCGCCGGCGCCGAGCCGTTCCCCGGTGAGGGTCACCCGCCGCATGCCGACCGTGACGTCGTGGACGCGCGCGACCTCGAGCTCACGCACGACGGCGCCGATCGTCGCGCTCTCCCTGCGGGACCGGGCCACCGATGGCTCAGTCCTGCGCGGAGAAGCCGACGACGGTGTAGTCGGGCTTCTCGAACGACGACGGCCCGAGGTTGACGACGTTCTCGCGGACCGCCATCACGCTCGGCTGCACCGCCAGCGGCACCATGACGAAGCGCTCCAGCAGTGCCGTGTCGAGCTCGGTCGCGGCCTCGTGGCGGTTCTCGTCGTCGAGAGCTCCCGCCACCTCCGACCAGGTGCCGGCCCGGCCCGACTCCACGCCCGTGAGGTTCGCCGGTGAGTCGACCGGGCGGAACCGTGACTGTGCGGACTCCACGCCCAGCACCGAGGCGTCCCACGAGAAGGTCACCAGGTCGAAGTCGAGCGGCACGAGGACGGCCTCGGAGAAGTCCTCCAGCGGGACGCGCGGACTCTCCACCGCGATGCCGATCTCCGCCAAGTCTCCGGCGATGACCTCGGCGCGACGCTCGACGCCGGGACTGTCCTCGGGCACGGGCAGGGTCAGGGTGAGCTGCTCCCCGTCGCGGGTCGTCTCCTCCCCCACCTCGTAGCCGGCACCCTCCAGCAGCCCCCGGGCCTGCTCGACGTCGCGCCCGAGCACCTCCCCCGCAGCGTCGCTGTACCCCTGCTGGCCCGGGACCGTGAACAGGCTGCCGGCTACCCGCGCCGGGGTGGAGAGCCCCTCGACCCCGTCGGTGGCGATCTCCTCACGGTCCAGCGCGAGGGCGACGGCTCGGCGCACGTCAGGGTCCTCCAGCGGTCCGCCACCGGCGTTGAGCGTCAGGTGCGACCATCGCGAGCCGGCGGCGCGTCGCAGCCGTTCGGCATCGACCCCGCCCGCGGTCTCGGAGTCGACATCGATGACGTCGAGCTCCTCGGCGTCGTAGGCCTCGGCCTGGACGTCGAGCGCGGCGACGCGCCACTGGATGGCCTCCAGCCGCGGAGCCGGCCCCCACCAGCGGGGGTTGCGCTCCTGGGTGACGGTGCCGGTCTCCAGATCAATGCCGGTGATGACGAACGGGCCGTTGGAGGGGACCGCCTGCTCGGTGTAGGCCTCGTTGAAGCGTTCGGCGTCGGCACTGATGCTGCTCGGCAGCCGAGGATAGACGAACCGTGGCCAGTCCGAGCGCGCCCGCTCGAACGTGACGTCATACTCGAGCTCGTCGTCGCCCTCCTCCACGGAGGAGATGTCGTCGAAGCCTTCGGTCGAGGAGACCCGGTAGGCGTCGCCCGAGCCGTTCATGGCCTGCCAGTAGGCGCGCATGTCCGCCGCCGTGATCGGGCTGCCCTTCTCCCACACGGCGTCGGGGTTGAGCCGAACCCGGACGGTCAGCGGGTCCTCCTGCACGACCTCGACGGACTCCGCGTAGTTCTCATCGACCTCCCACCCGCCGTCCTCGGTGATCCGGACGGCGCTGCCGCTCGTCGGGCCCAGGAGCCGCTCGAGCTCGGAGGTCCCGAAGCTGGTCCCGGCGTCGGCGTGTGCCGGGTTGAACGTGGCCGGGACGGTGCCGACGGCCAGGCGCAGGGTCCCCCCGTCACCGACCTCGTCGGCGGGGACGTCGCTCCAGCCCGTCAGTGGAAGCTCGTCGGGGTCCGGACCGGCACCCGGCGTCTGGTCGGCGGAGCCTTCCCCGCCCCCGAACAGGCCACAGCCACCGAGCAGCAGCAGGGCGCTCAGCAGGACGAGCAGGCGGCGGGGAGTCATGAGACGACAGACGCACGGAACCCGGGGTGCCCCGGGCCCCGTGCGTCAGGAGTCCTACTTGGCGGCGACCACGTTGAGGCGCACCTGGGCGACGACCTCGGAGTGGACCCGCACGGTGACGTCGTGGGTGCCGAGCGACTTGATCGGGTTGCCGACCTCGATGCGACGCTTGTCCACCGCGCCGCCGACGGCCTCCAGGGCCGCGGCGATGTCGGTGAGCGTGATGGCACCGAAGAGCCGTCCGCCCTCGCCCGCCTGGGCACTGACGCTGACCGGCTCGGCCTCCAGGCGGCCCTTGATCTGCTGGGCCTCCTCGAGGTCGTGCACGGCGCGCGCGTCACGGGCGGCCCGGATGGACTCGATCTGGCGTCCGCCGCCCTTGGTCCAGCGGATGGCATAGTGGCGCGGCAGCAGGAAGTTGCGGCCGTAGCCGTCCTTGACGTCGACGACGTCGCCGGGCTCGCCGAGGTTGGAGACCTCGTGGGTGAGGATGAGCTTCATGGTGAGTTCCTCCCTCAGCGGTTGGTGGACGTGTAGGGCAGCAGCGCCATCTCGCGGGCGTTCTTGATCGCCTTGGCGATCAGACGCTGCTCCTGGACGCTGACGCCGGTGACGCGGCGCGCGCGGATCTTGCCGCGATCGGAGATGAACTTGCGCAGCAGCGCGGTGTCCTTGTAGTCGATCGTGGTGTCGCGAGCGAGCGGGTTGCTCTTCTTCTTCGGCTTGCGGATGACTGGCTTGGCCATGATGTTGGTGCTCCAGGTGTTAAGGGGTGTCTTAGAAGGGGGGCTCGTCGGAGGCTGCGCCACCGCCGCCCCAGGCGTCGGACTGTCCACCGGCGTTGCCGGACTGCTGCGGCTGGCTGGACCACGGGTTGGCGTTGCCGCCGCCCTGCGGGGCCCCGCCACCGGATCCGCCACCACCGAAGTCTCTGCCGCCGGAGCGCGAGGCCTTCGTGGTCTTGGAGGTCGCCCACTTCAGCGAGGGGCCCACCTCGTCCACGTTGATCTCCACGCTCGTGCCACGGGAGCCGTCCTGACGCTCGAAGTTGCGGATGCGCAGGTTGCCCTGGACGATCACGCGGTGGCCCTTCTGCAGGGACTCCGCGACGTTCTCGGCCATCTGACGCCAGGCGGCGCAACGGAAGAACATCGCGTCGCCGTCCTTCCACTCGTTCGTCTGCTTGTCGAACGTGCGTGGCGTCGAGGCGACCGTGAAGTTGGCGACCGCGGCGCCGGAGGGCGTGAACTTGAGCTCCGGGTCGTCGGTGAGGTTGCCGATGACGGTGATGGGGGTCTCGCCAGCCATGAGGCTCAGCCTTTCAGGTGGATGATGTCTGACTCCATGGAACCGCAGGCCGCTGACAGTGCGTCGGCGCTGTCCACAACCTGCGGCGGCGGATCACTTCACGTCGGGGCGAATGACCTTGGTGCGGACGATGGACTCGTTGAGCCCGAGCTGGCGATCCAGCTCCTTGACGGTGTCCGGCGTGGCAGTGAGCTCGAGGACGGCGTAGATGCCCTCGTTCTGCTTGTTGATCTCATAGGCGAAGCGACGCTTGCCCCACACGTCGATGTTCTCGACGGTGCCGCCATCGTTCGTGACGACGTTGAGGTAGGTCTCCAGGCTCGGAGCGACCGTGCGCTCATCGAGGCTGGCATCGAGGATGACCATGACTTCGTACTGACGCAACGACACGTGCGCCCTCCTTCGGTCTGGACGGCTGCGGACGATCCGCAGCAGGAGAGTCGGCCCGCCGTCTGGGGGCGGGCAACCTGGAGAGTCTATCCGTGCCCGGCGGTGCAGTCCAAATCCGGTCCGAGGCCCGGTAGCGTCGGGGTGTGGACGGACGGATCGTGACGCTGCTGGTCTCGCCGCGCCATCGCTACGACGGGCGGCCGGCGGACGGGCCCAAGCCCGTCGTGGGGCCCGAGACCACGGACCGCGTGATCGTGCGCGCACACCGCGGCCTCGTCGGGGACCGCTACTTCGGGACGCGGCACCGCTTCGCGTCGGTGTCGTTCATCGCGCGGGAGTCGGTCGAGCGGCTGCAGGACGAGCTCGGCCCCCTCCCTCGCGGTGCTGCGCCCTTCGATCCGGTGCTGGCGCGGCGCAACGTCGTCACGAGCGGCCTGGACGTGGAGGACCTCGTGCACACCGAGTTCACCCTGGACGGCGGAGCCGGGCCGATCCGCTTCCGCTCGCTGACCCGCGCCAACCCGTGCGCGTGGATGAACGGGGCCTACGCCGACGGCGCGCACCGGGCGATGCGCGGCCACGCCGGCATCCGCTGCGAGCCGCTGGACGACGGCGAGCTGCGTCTCGGGGCCGTGCGGCTGCTGGACGTCCAGCGCCTCGGTCCCGAGGAGCTCACCGCCCTGCGGCGCAGCGCCCTCGACGCTGCCCGCTGACCCGCCCCCCTGGTCCCAAGATTCCCAGGTCGACATGGGAACCAGCACAGCTGCACGGCTTTCCTTCATCTGCACGGGAAAGAACCCGTGCAGATCGAGGA